>NZ_OY764902.1:1710000-2362500 GCF_963668665.1 uncultured Anaeromusa sp.
TGGAAAAACGCTTCTGGGATGTACGGTATGAAACCAAGGCGATCGGTTGGATGCTGGTACCCGAGACCTTCTGGGGGCTTTGGCGGCAGCGCTGTCGTTGGGCCCAGGGCGGCGTAGAGGTTATCCGCCGGCATCGCAACGTTTGGGCCGATTGGCGGCAGCGGCGCATTTGGCCGCTGTATATCGACTATGTGCTCAGTATTGTTTGGGCCCATATTTTCCTGATTTGTATGCTCTTTTGGGGTTATGGCCAGCTTAGCGGCGATTGGTTTTTCATTGCCCAGCTGGGCAATCCGGTCGCTCTATGGAACGGCTCGATTATTGCGGTGGCGTGTATGCTGCAATTTGCCGTCAGCCTGCTGGTGGACAACAAATACGATAAGCGTATGTGGCTTACGTATTTCTGGGTCATTTGGTATCCGGTTGTCTATTGGATCTTCAATGCCATGACGGTGCTGGTGGCTACGCCTCGGGGGCTGACCAAAAAATTTGGCAAGGCGGCGATCTGGGCCAGTCCAGATCGCGGCTTGAGGGCGGTGACGCATGATGCGCAACAAAAATGAACTTCCCATTATCTTTGTGCCTCAATTAGAGCCCAAGGGGCAGCGGACGTTAGAAGGAATGCTTAAATTTGTGCTGACCGTTCTTTTGATCCTGATTTTGGCGGTGCTTACCCTGGCTGTCTGGGTAGGATCCGGCTTCTATGTACAAGAACAGATTCTGGCGGACGCTTATATCAAGAAATCCTGGGGTATGCTGTTTACTGTGGGCTGGGTAGCCTTGGCGGCGTTTTTGATTATGTTGATTTGGCAGCAGTATAATCTGCGCGTCTTTGGCAAACGTACGCGACGGCAATTTCCGCCGCCTGTGGGCCCCGCGGAAGTGGCCAAAATGCTGAAAATTTCGGAAGACACTGTGGTTCATGCACAAAGTCTGCGCATCGGCGTCTTTTATGTAGAAGATGGCAAACGGATTCTCTGCGATGATGAAAAAATGTGTATGTCCTTGGAAACGGAGAAGAAGGAGTAATAAACCGACTCAAAAGTGTTGTTTCAGAGGTGGTTTTGCGAGAACTGGAGTTACGAAAGAATGAGTAATTCCAGTTCTCTTTTTGATGCACCTTAAGCGTTATCCCGAAGGATCCTGTTGATTTTGTAATCCGTCTTTTTTATAAAACAATACATAGTGTGGGAAGGAGTTTTATAAAGCCAAACCGAAAGTGATAAAGTAAACTTGTACGGAAGAGGAGGCAGACATGAACGAGAAAACAGGGGCGCGAAGAGTGTTTTTACAGATCTTTATGGCCTTGGGAAGTCCGCTATTTTTATTGGCCATTGTGGCCTTGTTCTTTTTTGCTTTTGGCGCGGGCTATCTAGTAGCATGGGTATTGAAGCCGCTAGGCTTTTGGCCGTTTGTCGGCTATCTGGATTTTTTGATCAAAGAAGTGGTAGGGTGCTTTGTGCTTAGCTTTTTAGCGATTGCCTTGGCGAGGCGCTGAGGAAGCGTTGAAAATACCGAAACCGTAGGTTTCGGTATTTTTTTGTCTCTTTTTGTATTGAAATTGTTTTTAAGTATACATGAAGGCGTAGATTTCGAGTGGCAGGATTTTGACAGTGTAACGGGAATAAATATAAAGCTTTATGCATAACGAATATATAATTAGAGAGAAATAGGTCGGGGGAGGAAGTCATCGTGCAGGAAAAAGTGTTACATAGTGACGAATTGGGGGATAAAATTCGTGAAGCAGAGGCCTGTTTTGACCGTCGCAGGAAAAACCTGGGCCTTTTTTTAGGGCCGGCGTTGGGGATATTGGTTTATACGCTGCCGTTGAGCGGTCTGCCGGAGGAGGCCCATCGGCTGTTGGCGATTATTGCTTTTATTGCGACTTGGTGGATTACTGAGCCGGTTCCCATACCTGTAAGCGCTCTTTTAGGGCCGGTATTGGCTATTTTGTTTGGCGTTATCTCTCCGGCTAAGGCGTTCGCGCCCTTTGCCAATCCTTTGATTTTTTTGTTTATGGGGAGCTTTATGCTGGCCACAGCGATGATGAGCCACGGTCTGGATAAACGCTTTGCCTATGCCATTTTGTCTATGAAATGGGTTGGCTCCAGCCCGACGCGCATTTTGCTCGCCCTGGGACTTGTAACTACGTTATGCTCCGGCTGGGTGAGCAATACGGCCACCGCGGCGATGATGATGCCCATTGCGATGGGGCTGCTGTTGGCGATTAAAGACATGCATGCAGCGGCCGGCAAGGGCGATCTGGATTTGCATCAATATAAATTTGCTACCGGTCTGATGCTGATGGCTGGCTACGCTTCCTCCGTAGGCGGGGTGCTGACGCCGGTAGGAACGCCTCCGAATCTGATTATGATTGGACTTTTAGAGCAACTGGGCGCGGTAAAGGTGTCTTTTTTCGAATGGATGATTTGGGGCAGCGTGGCGATGGTTGCTTATTTTGTGATTATGTTCGTCGTAATTAAGAAGATGTTTCCTGCCGATGTTGACTACATTGAAGGCGCCGAAGAGATGATCCGTGAACAGCGTTCCAAACTGGGGCCTTGGAGAGCGGGAGAAATCAACTCGGTTATTGCCTTTGCCGTAGCGGTGACTTTGTGGGTGCTTCCGGGATTTATGGCGATGGCCTTGGGGGCGGATCATCCGTTGCTGAAAGCCTATAATTCCTATTTGTCCGAGGCCGTCGTAGCCATGCTGGCCGGGCTATTGCTGTTTTTGCTGCCTACGGACTGGAGCAAACGAGAGTTTACTCTCAGCTGGCCGGACGCGGTCAAGGGCATCGACTGGGGAACGCTGGTGCTCTTTGGCGGCGGCTTATCGTTAGGGAGCATGATGTATGTGACAGGTCTTTCTAAGTGGATTGGCGTGCTCATTGTAGATGCTACCGGGGCTCATTCGCAGCTGGCGCTAGTGACGACTTTCGCAGTTTTCTCTTTGCTCATGTCGGAGCTGACGTCTCATACGGCGGCTACCAATATGGTAGGACCCTTGGGGATTACGGTCGCCATGTCGGCAGGCCTTAGTCCGGTGCCGGTAGCGGTGGCTATTGCGCTGGCGTCTTCCCTAGGCTTTATGCTGCCGGTTTCTACGCCTCCTAATGCCATTGTCTATGCCAGCGGCTATATTCCCATTACCAAAATGATTAAAGCAGGTTTTATCTTAGATGTTATCGGCATTTTTTTCATTACCATCCCCATTGTGCTGTACTTAGTAACGTGGGTAGGCTACTAAAAAGAAAACAGCGGGGTGACCAGTGCGGTCATCTCGCTGTTTTACTAGCTATGCCAGAATTTATAAGTTTTTACGGCTGAAAACCATAGGGTTTTCAAGGGATGGGAGCTTCTGTATAAACGGCGGCATAACTGTATTTGAGACAAGATTTCCGCGCGCCTCGCAAAAACCGGAGTCGACGGCAGTTCCGCGAACTCGCTGGCGCTCAGACATACGGAACTTTCCTCCGTCGCCTCCTGTTTTTGCGTCTTGCGGACCGGCTTGCTCCCAAAAAGTCTCAAATACAGTCACGGCCGCCGCAGGCTCATTCGCTCCATCTCTTTACTCTGTCTACTCCTGTAAAATTCTACCCCTCAGTCGTACCCTCTCGCGACTCCGGTTCTCTTGTTCAATATTTTCACTGCTCTGTGCGACGCTCTCTTCTTTGGACCGCGCTAGTGGTGCAGAAAACAAAAAAACGGCTATCATTTCGATAGCCGCGATTGCTTGCGTGGCGGAGTGGGTGGGATTTGAACCCACGCACGGGTTACCCCGTCTAACGATTTAGCAAACCGTCCTCTTCAGCCACTTGAGTACCACTCCGTGTGTCTTGATTACCGTAAGGTTGTCTGGCGGAGGGGGTGGGATTCGAACCCACGGTTCCTTGCGGAATCACCGGTTTTCAAGACCGGCTCCTTAAACCACTCGGACACCCCTCCGTGTCCGATACGAACCAAATTATAGCAGGATTAGCGGGGTATTGTCAATGGGAAAATCAGAAATCTTCTCATGGAACCTCTTGAAAACTGTTTCTAGGTTATTTATTGGTTAAATAAGCGGAATCGCGAGCAAGAGCCTTGACTCGCGTGTAAGGGGAGAGTAATATCTATTCGTGGGTTTCTATGATGAAAAATAGCCAGAGAAAGCAGGTGAAAAGAATGGATGCCGATCGACCTAGTAGTTTGAAGGAAAGTGCAGTGAAAGATGAAGTACCTCCCGGAGCAAGGCCCGTTCTTTTTGCCTGCCTTAGATGACGCAAAACCATTGTTATTTGACGTGAAATTTGCATAAAACAGCGGCGGTTTTAAGAACGGTTGCTTTCCTCTTGGAGTCCAAGGGGGAACGAATATGTTAAAAGTATATAAAAGCGTTTGCGAAGCCTGCGCACAACTGCAGGAGCTGACCGTGGATACGGCGGAAAAAGGAACTTGGTTTAACTTAATCAATCCTACGCCGTCGGAACTGGAGATTGTCGCGGAAGCTACGCACGTATCGATGGATTTTCTTAAAGCGGCTTTGGACGAAGAAGAACGTTCCCGTACGGAAATCGAAGATAACTGCATTTTGGTTATTACGAACATTCCGGTGGTACGGGGCAAAGACATGTATGATACGCTGCCGCTGGGCATGATTGTGACCAAGGACTATGTTATAACCGTTTGCCTGGAGAACAATGACGTATTGTCAGAGTTTAATCCGCATAATGCCAGACTGTTTAGTACCTTTAAAAAGACGCGTTTTATTTTCCAACTGTTGTATCGGTCTGCGACCTTGTATTTGCGCTATTTGCAGCACATCAGCCGCAGAACAAACGACATTGAAAAGCAACTGCGCAAGTCCATGAAAAACAAAGAACTCTTTCAACTCTTGGAGCTGCAAAAAGGTCTTACTTACTTTGCCGCTTCCCTGAAGTCCAATGGAGTGGTATTGGAAAAACTGTTGCGCCTGCGTTCCAGCACGCATCTGCAGACCTTCATCAAACTCTATGAAGAAGATGAAGATTTGCTGGAAGACGTCATTATTGAGAATAAGCAGGCTATTGAGATGGTGGAGATGTATAGCAACATCTTGAACGGCATGATGGACACCTTTGCTTCGATTATCTCGAACAATCTCAACATCGTTATGAAGTTTTTGGCATCCATGACGATTATTCTAGCCATACCTACTATGATTTCCAGCTTCTTCGGCATGAATGTTGCCGGGTTGCCCCTGGCGGAGCATGAGCAGGGCTTTCTGATCATTTCCGGTATTGCCGGGGTCATGACGGTTTTGGCGGCGGCCCTTCTTTGGCGCCGTGGTATGTTTACCTTGTAAAAAGAGCTATCTGGATATAAGTAAGCCCCGGCGCGGATGTTGTCCGCTCCGGGGCTGTTTTTTTCGTTATCTGGACCGTCTGGATCCAATAAAAGTCTCATACGATGGCTGCCGTCGCAGCCCTCATTCGTACCCTCTGGTTCTCCCGCGACTCCTGTTCAACGTTCGCTCCGTACTTCCTAGACCCCGGCTTTGGGAATATGCCGTTTGTCCAGCACTTCGCGGATATCCGGGTCGAACCCGAAGACAGGAATGCGAGTTAGGTGAAAGCTGGCGGAAATCTGCGAGCAGAGCCCTTGTTTTACCGTGAATCCTTCGCTATACCCGTAGGACTGAGCAATTTGGATGGTGTTTTCATCATAGCTGCCTTTGGGATAGGCGATGGAATTGACGGATTTTCCTAAAACATCTTCCAAGGCAATCTTGGAGTAGCTCAACTCCATGCGCCGTTCTTCCTCTGTCAGATCTCCCAAGGCTTTGTGAGTGACCGTGTGCGAGCCGAAGGACATGCCGTGAGCGGCCATCTCGCGGATTTGAGCAGGCTTTATGCGATCGGCGTTGGGCAGCATGCCGGTGATGATGAAGAAAGAAGCCAGCATGTCGTTTTTTTGCAGAATCGGAAACGCATTCTCGTAGTTATCTAAATAGCCATCGTCAAAAGTAATGAGCAATGGTTTTTCCGGCAGTTCAATCTTTTGGTTGAATAAGAACTGCTCAAATTGCTCCAAGGAAATAGATGTATATTGCAGTTCCTTTAGGGTGCGCAAATCGCGGGCAAGCCGATTGGGCGTGATGGTTAGATCGTCATTAGTGTAGCCCACGCGATGATAGAGCAAGATGGGGATGATGCGATCAGCAACGCCGATGCTGCTGTGCGACTGAAAAAGCAGACTGCAGCCTGCGGTGGCAGCCAAAGTGGTAGCGCAAAGACGAAGAAATCGACGACGCGAAAGCATGACAGACAAACCTCCTGCACGGCAAACTAAGCAATAAAAACATCCCTTCTATTGTAGCAGAACGGCTGAGGCTTTGTGCAATAAAATAGTAAAAAAGGCGTTAAAAAGACATTTCTTTACGGAGCGGTGCAGAAAATGAGAGCTGGAACCTTGACTTTTGGGCGCTGAGAAGCTAAAATTATCTCCGTAGCGCCGATATAGCTCAGCTGGTAGAGCGGCTCATTCGTAATGAGTAGGTCGTAGGTTCGAATCCTATTATCGGCTCCAGTAATTTCGCGGGTTTCCAGGTTTGTGGGAGCCCGCTTTTTTGTTTTTGTCCCTTATGGATTTTAAGGAGAAAAAATAGTGAATAAAAATGCTTTATATTAGAATTAATATGAAAACGCAAAATAGATTATGTAAATAAAAATAAAAGTTTTTTAGAGGCCCTGGAACAGATAGTTTAAAGCTATTTTTATATTGAAAGAGTGTTTGAGCCGCCGGTGAGGGCGGCTTTTTTTATATGGCATCATAACGCCGGAATAATGGCACCCAATTTACCGGAATGCTGGTACTGTCACACAAGAATATTCATTGTCGACGAATTTATGATTCGCGACTACCAAGCGATTCATAAAACTTGGTTTGCGCGTGGAAAGCAACGAATTATCATATAAGACGGTGTCTGCGCTTAGGGAAAGTGTAACTGATTTTTTAGAAGTAATAAACGCCAATCCAGAAGCCATCATACAGCGTCTGTGCTGTATGATATAAAAACGATCATTCTTTAATTCAACTTATATAGATAATTCTTGACGTGTTGTTGAATCATATGAGACTTTATTGACTCATGTGATTTTTTGTAGTATCTTACATTGTGTAACAGAGATTAGGAGGAACATCCATGAATACAACAGCTAATGAAGAGCAGTTATTAAAACAGCTTGCAGCAACAATTGTCGAAAAGCCAAGAAGCACCATCAAAGAACTTGCTGAATCTGTAGGAATCAGCAAAGCAACACTGCATAGGTTTTGTGGAACAAGAGAAAATTTGCAACAGATTTTGACAGAAAAATCCAGAGAATCTTTAGATAGTATCATCAAAGTCGCACAGAAAGATTATCAAAGTTACCAGGACGGTATAAGACACTTAGTCAATATACATTATGAAAATAAAGAATATCTAATTTTTACATGTGGTATGCATTCTAGTATTGAGAATGCATACTGGGTTCCTTATATGAAGGCAATTGATTCTTTCTTTCTGAATGGACAAAAAAAAGGAGCATTTAAAATTGATTTTAATGTAGCTGTTTTATCAGAGTTATTTATATCAGTTATTTGCGGAATGATTGATGCAGAAAAAAGAAAAAGAATAGCCTCTAACGGTATAGAAGAGGTACTTGAAAAATTCTTCTTATACGGAGCTTTAGAAGATTCATCAAAATAGTAAAGTAAACTTACTAGATATTCATATTCTTAATTTAAATGATTTTCAAGAATATATTGATATTTCTAATCGGTGTTGCACTGAAAGTGGGGATATACTTATCTTTTCGTTTTTGATATTGAGTATAATTTACAAATAAAGAAATAATTAAAAAATATGGAGGGAATTAACATGAAAATTTCAATTTTAGGTACTGGACTCATGGGAGCTGCATTAGGCGAAGGTTTAATGCAGGCTGGATATGAAATAACCGCTTACAATCGTACCGCTTCTAAAACAGAAGCACTTGTGGCCCTTGGTGCAAAGGCGGTAGCTACACCTGCCGAAGCAATTGAGATTGCTGACGCTGTAATTCTTGTGGTTGCTGATGAAAGTGGTGTCCGTGATCTGCTTTTAAATGATGCAATACGTCCATTTCTTAGTGGAAAGAAAATTTTAAATGCATCAACAACCAATCCCGAAGAAATCGTGAAAATTGCACGTGAAGTAGAAGAAGCAGGTGGTAGTTTAGCAGAAATGTCTATTATGATTGGAGCTGAAGAACTGCGAGATAGAAAGGGACAGTTCCTCTTAGGGTGTAAGGCTAGTGATGAAGTATTCTGGAAAGAAATTCTTCTTAGTATTGGTGATTCTACACATCGCGTTGGTGAAATGGGTGATGCTTCAAAAGCTGAGGCACCAATGTTATTATCTTCTATGTTTTTAAGTGTAGCAACAGCTTATGCAGCTGCATTCGTTACAAAATTGAATGTTCCAAAGGAAATCAGTGAACGTGGGATTCAAATGGCAATCCCAGGATCAGAATATATACTTCCCAATATGTTTGCAAGAGACTATAGTCAGTGCATGGCATCTGTTGACGCATTTACTTCTGTATCCAACACAGCAATTAATTCTGCGAAATCATTAGGCGTACCCACTAAGATTCTTGAAGATATGCTTGCACTTTATGCAGCTGCTGCAAAACGGGGATTTGGAGAACAAGATGGTTCGGCTATAATGGAAGTATTACTTAATCCTAATGTGGATGAATTTTAAGCAAAATTGATGCACAAAAAAATACTAACTAATATTGTTAGTATTTTTTTGTGTACTTCACTTCTGAAATATGGTCTATTTCTCGGCATTTCCGATAGGAATTAATTAACATTACTAAAAGGACTGAATTTATGTTTAGAAATGGATTAAATATCGGCATGATGCTATCCATTTTGATAATCATGAACTACCGTCTTACCAGGATAGAGTACAATTAAACTCGCAAAAGTGAAAAAGGAGAAGCCATCGAAAGCTCCGAAAAGGTAAGTGCTAGCAAACCCAAAGGAGTGTGTAATCGATGGCTTACCAAAATTCTACCGTACTTTTCGAAAAAATGCTAATGAAATTTGTGTTGGACGAAGAACCCATGTTATCGATGCTCAAATGGCTCTGTGAACGGCTTATGGAAGCCGAAGTAGAAGGAAAGCTTGGCGCTGAAAAATCTGAGCGTAGTGAAGACCGCCAAGGATACCGCTCCGGCTATCGGGTTCGCCGCTTCGACACACGAATGGGGACGATGTATTTAATAATACAGAAGGCAAGCGCGACATTTTGGCTGTTGAACCGATGTATGAAGAGTCAACTGCTACTTACACTAAACTATTTGAAAACCTCAAGGAACGTGGAATAAAGAAGGTTTGGCTAGTGGTATCCGACGCTCATAAGGGATTGGTCAAAGCGGCCCGCGAGTCCTTTGTCGGCTGCTCTTGGCAACGATGTAAGGTTCATTTTATGCGTAACATTTTAGGATGTGTTTCCAGTAGAGATAAGAAATACTTTGCAGAAAAGCTAAAACAGATTTGGCTCCAACTAGACTATGACAGCGCTACAAAATATGCCGATGGGCTCATGAACGAGTATGAAGGAAAATATCCGCAAGCCATTGCCACCTTGGAAGAAGGGTTGGAAGAATCCCTTCAATTCTTCAATTTCCGGCAAATTGACGCTCGTAAAATTGCATCCGCCAATCTTCTGGAGCGGCTAAACAGGGAAATACGCCGTCGCACTAAAGTCGTAGGCATTTTCCCAAGTATGGATTCCTACATTCGCCTAGTGACCAGCTATCTTATCGAATATAGCGAGGACTGGTCTAGCGGGCGTTCTTATATAAATCCTATGCTTATCAACGAAATCCAACAACAGTTGAGAAAAAGCGCTTAGTTATTTCGGAGTGCGATGGCTTTTGTGAACATTCCTTGTCACTATCCGCCGGTAGGGGCGGCTTTTTTATATGGTATAGAACACAATATGAAAATGATAATAACTAAATATAGTGAGCAAATAAATATGCTTTGCAAAAGAGATACAAATATTGGCAGGTTTTTAATAGGAAAAGAAGAAAGTTTAAATATGTGAACTTGTTTAGAGAAACATAGTTGAGGAGAATGGTGCTAATATGAAGTTTTGCTGGTCGCCAACTAGCTCGATTCGTACGTTAATTGTAAGTATTATTGCTGCCCAGATCATTGTTTTTGCAATGCTGATTAGCTGTTTAGCATATTACTGTGGGATGAATGCGGTTCAAGATAATTCGCAGCAAATTTTTTCGATTGTAAATGATGAGATATCGAAAAATATAACCGCCTATTTAGAAGAGCCTTATCGACTAGAGAAAATACATAAAAATATTATTCGAAATGGACAGATTGATTTTTCAAATGAGCAACAACGAGATGCATACTTTGTAAGTATGCTGAAAGATTTTCCAAAGGTAACTAATACGTATTTTTCTATGGCGGATGGAAATGAATACGGGGCGAGAAAAGAAGATGGCGGAAACATTGTAGTTTGGAATAGCGATCTTGAAAAGAAGACACTTGATTACTACACTTATGAAGAAAAAATCGGGCGAATGAATTATATAGAAAGCTTGTTAGATTATGATACACGCCAACGCCCTCCCTTTAAAAAAGGGGCTGAATTGAAAAAACCAGGCTGGACCTCTGTATATGCTTCTGCTACGGGAAGAGGCCTTGTTGTCACTTCCGTGTACCCGATATATGCCGATGAACACTTGGTAGGGGTATTAGGCAGCTCGCTTTTGTTGAACTGGATAGATGATTTTTTGAAAGAACTGCAAATCACAGAGCATTCGTCGGTTTATATTGTTGAGCCAACGGGCAAGGTGATTGCTTCTACTAATGATGCCATTCGACAAAGTAAGTATTGGTATGATGAACTAAAAGAAGAGGATGACCCTCTCTTCTATCAATGCAAGGTGTCAATTCGGGTAAATGGGTTTTTGCTAGAAAATATTCATGAAAATCAAAGCTTTAAATTTTATCATAACGGAGAATCGTTTTTGCTTCAGGTTCATGCCGTTGAGGGAGTAAACGGGCTCAATTGGTTAAGCTTTATCGTTATTCCTGAACGAGATTTAATGTACCAAATGGCTGCTTTTAGTGATAAGTTGCTTGTTATTACGTTGATAGCCTGTTTGCTTGGCAGCGTTATTGGTTTTTTTACGGCAGAGTATATTGTTAGGCCCTTGCGAAAAGTAAATCAAAGGACCAGGGAAATTGCGAATGGCGATTTTTCAAGCAGGATAAAGATTGCTCGTAATGACGAGGTTGGTGAGCTGGTTCATACCATTAACGAAATGTCTGAGAGTTTAGAACAGTATGTTCGTCGGTTGAATGATGAACGCTTGAGAATAAAATTGTTAACGTCTGGGTTGGAAAATAGTAATAGTTTTGTCTTGATTTTGAACGAACAACGAACTATCTGGTGGGGCAACAAAGCATTTGAGGCTTTATCAGGTTATAAAGTTAGTGAACTTTTTGGGAAGAGTGTCTTGATGCTGCTATCGGAAGACAATCTTCCTGAGCTAGTGGAAGAGATTCGAAACTATTTAATAAATGCCAAAGAGTGGCATGGAGAGGTGCTTGCAAAAAGGAAAAATGGTCGTTCCTATGTTGATGAAATTTCTATTATTCCTATCAGGGATGATGCCAGTGAAAAGATGCATTATCTCATCGTTGGTCAAGATATAACGGAAAAAGTTAAAGCCAGAGAGGCAATCTTAGAAGCGCAAAAAGCAAAAGTGAAGGCGGAGCAAGTTTATTTTGTGGGGACAATGGCAGCGGGAATTGCTCACGAAATTAATCAGCCGTTAAACTCTATAAAGGTTGTCTCCAGCGGTTTGCTATATTTGATTCAACGTGGGGAACAAATTGATGAGAAAGAAGTTATTGACAGTCTGCAAGAGATATCAAATCAGGTAGATCGAATAACAAGCATTATTAAACATCTTCGATCTTTTGTTAAACGAGGGGAGCGCAAAACAGCTCCTTGTGACATAAATAAGGTAGTTGCGCTGGC
The DNA here is from genome assembly GCF_963668665.1 of uncultured Anaeromusa sp. NCBI lineage: Bacteria > Bacillati > Bacillota > Negativicutes > Selenomonadales > Sporomusaceae > Anaeromusa > uncultured Anaeromusa sp. The sequence continues at coordinate 1,722,070 of NZ_OY764902.1, forward strand.
GGTGGATTTATTAAAAGAGCGATTGTCTACTAGTGCTATAAGGGTTGAGCAGAAAATACAGGAAAATATTTCGTTGGTGAATGCCAACATGATTGGCTTGGAAGAAGTCGTTGTTAATGTATTAGTTAATGCTATCCAAGCGCTAGACACAGTAGATAAAGCTGAAAAAGTAATTTGTATTGAGACGTTTCATCGTGATGCCAACGTCGTGTTGAGGATTAGTGACAATGGCCCGGGCATTGATGCTTCGATAAAAGAAACCCTCTTTGACTCATTTACGTCAACTAAACAAGGAGACGATAATCTTGGCTTAGGGCTGGCGATAGTAAATAATATTATTGCTGCTTATTTAGGAACGATTGAGGTTGCTTCTTCAACTGAGGCAGGAACAACCATCATGATTGCGTTGCCCGCAGTTGAGATGGAAAAATTGGAGGAGAAACAATGAGAATTTTACTGGTGGATGATGAAGAGCGTAGTCGGCAGGCTATGCTTTGGATCTTGAAAAAGCTTAATCACGTCGTGACGGAGTGTGCTGATGGTGAGGAGGCTTTGCGTGTATATTCGCCGCACGAATATGAAATGGTCTTATCTGATTTGAAAATGCCGGTTCTTTCAGGGATTGAGTTGGCAATACAAATAAAAAAAATACCGGATAGTTGGAAAACGGATGTGGTGCTATTTACCGGGCATGGTGATATGAAATCGGTAGTAGAAGCGCTGCGGGCGGGTGTATATGATTATCTTGAAAAACCAGTAAATGTGGAAGAGCTGACGGTAGTTATTGAGCGAGTAGCAGAACACCAGGCACTGCTTAGGGAAAACAAAGTTTTGACGGAACGTTTTGATGAAGAGGTAGATGCCGCAACAGAGGAAACAAAGCGTGAACTTAGCACGATGAAACGCTTGGTTGCAGAAAGCATTATGGGAAAAGTAGGCATTTACTCTGAAAAAATGAAAAAAATTATGCAACAAGCGTCACTTTTAAATGGGGAACGTTCTATCCCTGTTTTGATCGAGGGGGAAACTGGAACAGGCAAGGAAATTGTCGCCAAGATGATTCACTATGGAGTTCAAGAAGATAGCGTCTTTGAAGAAGCGTTTGTAGATATAAATTGCGCTGCCTTAACTTCCAGTCTTTTTGAAAGTGAATTATTTGGGTATGGAGCCGGTGCTTTTACTGGGAGTTTAGGCCGAGGAGCGAAAGGGAAGTTTGACTTAGCTAATAAAGGAACGCTATTTTTAGATGAGATTGGTGAATTGCCGCTGGAATTACAAGGAAAACTCTTGCGCGTTCTCCAAGAAAAAGAATTTTTTCGCGTTGGCGGGTTAAAAAAAATACCAACCGATGTACGCATTATTTGTGCGACCAATGTTCCGCTTGAAAAAAGTGTTGCCGATGGTAAATTCCGCAAGGATTTATACTATCGATTGAAAGTAGCTCATATTTCGATGCCGCCGCTTCGGGAACGGACGGAGGAAATTGTTCCGCTGGCCAATATGTTTTTGCAGCAATATTCAAAGCAAAAGAAAAAGGAATTTATAAGGGTTGCCGCTCAAACAGAAAGCCTATTAGAAGCCTACTCATGGCCGGGTAATATTCGTGAGCTTCAAAATTTAATCGAATATGCAACATTTGCGTATAATGATCAAGAATTACTTCCCTCCCATGTAGACGGTTTTATTCAGTTGCATGAGAGCAGACCTCAAAAGATCGAGGAAGGAAGCGTTGCGTCAAAGCAAACCTTCTTGGAACTTCCTTTTCCGCAAAATGGATATAACCTAAAGGATTATACGGAAGATATTATTTTGCAAGTCTTAAGTCTGTTTGACCAAAATCAATCGAAAACAGCACAATACTTAGGAATTTCACGCCGGGCGTTATCGTATCGTTTAGAAGAAATGAGAAACAGAAAATAAATTTGAAAAATAGCAGGCTATTAGCATAAATGTGCTTAGCTGGCAAAGACAGGAAGGAATATACGGGCATTTGAAAGAAATATACAAAAATGGAAATTAACGTATTGCGCCTTCGAAAATAGAATTTAAGTGCTAATGTCCGCAAACTGGAACCAATGGAGGTTAGAGATGAAAGTCACTATAGCTGACTCTATAAAAAAAAGCTCCCTTCATCGGTTGCTTGCAGTGGCGTTTGTCGGAGAAATTTTGTTATTTGCGGTGTTAGCCGCATTTCTTTCTTATACGAGCGGTCTTAAAACCACAACAGAAAATGCTCGTCAAATTGCGAGTGTAGCTAGTGATGATGTTACCAAAATGGTGTTGGATTACGTGGCAGAACCCTATCAGCTGGAACAGATTAATCGACATATGATTTTGAACAAGGAATTGAACTATTCAGATCAAGCGCAAAGGGATAGATACTTTGTTGAAATACTTAAAGCTTTTCCACAGGTAACTAACACGGCGCTTGTGTTGGCTAACGGTAATGAGTATGGCGTTCGCCGGGAAGATAACGGCAGTTTTCTTGTTTGGAGCGGTGATCAAGAGCGGCAGGTTCTTGATTATTTCAGGTATGACGAGACACTCGGACGGACTGAATATGTAAAAAGTTTGACCAATTATAATCCCATAAAGCGACCATCGTATTTAAAAGCGACTTCGATGCGGAACCCAGGCTGGACAGATGTGTATTATTCTGCCACTGGGAGGGGATTAGTAATTACTAAAATTTGCCCGCTGTATATCGGGAATGAAGAGCTGCTTGGAGTTCATAGTTGCTCTATATTGTTAAATAAGTTTAATGGCTTTTTGCAATCATTAATGCTGACGGAAAATGCCGTAGCTTTTATTGTCTCAAATAGTGACGAGGTTATAGCTTCTTCTGATAAAAAGGGAAATTCAGTGAGGAAAGCAACCGTACTGACTCGCGTGAATGAGTATCCTTTGCTGGAACAAGGGTTAAAAACGCTAAAAGAAAGAGAGTCAGTAGAACCTAAGACTAACGGAGCAGAAGATATATCGTTTTCTTTTGCCGGAGAAAAATTTTATATGCACATGGCTCCGATTACAGGGGCTCATGGATTGCAATGGACCAACGTGGTTATTATACCGGAAAATGACTTGCTCTATCCGCTATATGCGTTACTGAAGAAGGTAATAGGGAGTACGGTAATTGCCTGTGTGCTGGCGTTGGTTGCTGGCTTGCTGGCTGCGCGCTATATTGTTAGGCCGATCGTCAAGGTTGAGGAAGCAGCTAAAAAAATAACCGAAGGCGATTTTTCCAGTAAAATTAAGGTGAAGTATCATGACGAAATAGGCGAACTGTCTAATGCTGTAAACATGATGTCTGAAAAATTGAAGTGTCAATTAGAGCTAAAACGAAAAGCGACGAGTGTAGAAAAGAAGCTGAGAGAACACGGCGCGGCAATGCATCAGGTTATAGGCAGGTTTGTGCCGTATGGATTTCTTGATTTGCTTGATAAAAATAATATTTCAGAAATCGTACCAGGTGATCGTATCGAGAAAGAAATTACTGTTTTATTTACGGACATTCGCTCTTTTACAAAAATTTCCGAAGGAATGAGCAGTGTGGAACTTTTTGAATTCGTAAATCGATACCTTGATTTGGCGGTAGATGTGATTACCCAAAACAATGGCTTTGTGGATAAATTTATTGGTGATGCAATAATGGCGTTGTTTCCTGGCGGTAGTGAAGATGCATTGCAGGCCATTGTTGGAATTCGTCAAGAAATACTGCGACGGGGGTTGCTTTATAAGGGAGAGCCGTTAAAAATTGGGGCGGGCATTCATTTCGGTAATGTTATGCTGGGTACGGTGGGGACATATACGCGTATGGATACTACGGTATTAGGCGATTCTGTTAATTTAGCCTCGCGGATTGAGAGCGCAACTAAAGTATACGGGATTGATGTTTTAATTTCGGAACCGGCGTATTACCAGTTGAAAAATCCTGGGAATTTTTATATCAGGGAGATTGATACGGTAAAAGTTAAGGGCAAGAGCCGCCCCATCAAATTGTACGAAGTATTTGATTGTGATTCTGAAGAACTAAAGCTATGCAAAAAAAAGATAGAAGTCTTGTTTAAAGAAGGATTGCAGTTGTATAAGGAAGGCGTGTTTGAACAGGCGGAGGAAATTTTTAGGCAATGCCAGGAACAGTGTCCTGAAGATCAATTGCTGACGGTATATGTTAAACGGTGCGGAACGATGAGGCGAGTTCCGCCGGGCCCTGACTGGCAAGGAATCAGTGGGATTTAAATACAAGGAGGTTTATAAGTTGAGAACAAAACATATTATTGAGATCTTGCGTAAAATATCATTTTTCGAAGGCTTAGATGATAGGACGCTGGAATTCATTGCCTCGGTTGGTGAAGGGGTAAATGTTAAAGCTGGTGATGTTTTATTTCAAGAAGGCGCAGCAGGTGATAGCGTATACCTGATTATTAAAGGTAAGATCGAGGTATATAAAACCGACCAAGATGGTTATCGTTCCGTTTTGGCAACATTGGGTACAGCCGATATTCTGGGAGAAATGGCTTTGCTTGATGAAAGTCCGCGCTCGGCTTCGGCTCAGGCAGTAGAAGATAGTATATTAATTTCATTAAAAAGAATGGAGTTTCAACTTTTTTTACAAAGTAATTTTGCGGTGGTCCTAAAGTTGTTAAGCACGTTGAGCCGTAAATTGCGTGATGTTAATGATAAGTTGACGGAGCGAAACCGCAGAGGCTATTTTCCCTGAACAAGAAGTGTCGCCTAGGAAGATAATTTATGGAGGAATGATGAAAATGGCATTTATGGAATGGTGCGATAAGTATATGCTGGGGCTTAAAGAGGTAGATGAACAACATGAACAGCTCTTTAACATAGTCAATCAACTGCATCAAGCGGTGGTTGAGGGGGCGGATCAGAGTGTAGTTGGCGCAATTTTAGACGATTTGATTGAGTATACGGTAGAACATTTTGAAACAGAAGAACGTTTGTTTTTGGCCCAGGAGTATCCGCGATATGAAGAGCATAAAAAAGAACATGATCTTTTAACGCAACAAGCCCTGGAGATACAGGAGAAATTTCGAGCAAAAGAGATTACGGTAACGTTTGAGTTGTTAGATTTTTTGAGTGACTGGTTAAAAAACCACACCACGGATTCTGACTTAAAATACGCGCAATTCTCAACGATTAGCAAGGGCTAGATAAAATAGTTGTCTTCATTAGGGAGGCTTGTAATGGAATGTAAAGTGAAAATTTGGGGTTCGCGTGGTTCGCGCGCTGTGCCAGGTCGGGATACGTTGGTATATGGCGGTAATACTGCTTGCGTAGAAGTGCGTTTCGGTCAGCATCAGATGATCATTGATGCTGGCAGCGGTATTTGTGAACTTATGAAAGATATATCTTTTCTGGGACAAGCCAAAAAGGCAGACTTGTTTATTTCCCATATGCACTGGGATCATATCTTAGGGTTGCCCTTTTTCAAGCCTTTGTACCAAAGTGATAATGTTTTTTGCATTCATGGTGTCAATGGCCGGTCCTATGATTTTGAAAGCGCCTTGCGCAACGTGATGCGGGACCCAAACTTTCCGATTAGTTTCGATGATTTAAAAAGTCGGAATATCATTAAGACGCATGAGCCGGGTGCGTCGTTTAATTTGCAAGATGTATGGAAGGAAGTAACCGAAGGAGCATATCGGACTCCGGATATTCGAGTAGATACAATGCCGAATCAGCATCCTAACGGAGGAAGTTTTTACAAGTTTTCCTGTGACGGGCGTACGGTTTGTTATGCATCCGATACGGAATGCGCCCCGGAGAAACCGGAATTTATTGATTCGCTGGTACGGTTTGTTCAAGGGGTTGATTTGCTAATTATGGACGCTAATTATACTCGTGATGAATACGAAGGTCGTGTGGGCGGATTTTCCAAAAAAGGCTGGGGCCATGCGTGTTGGGAAGACTGCGTGATGGTGGCTCAAAGAGCGGATGTGAAAAAACTGTGCCTTTTTCATCATGATGCCGCCCGGACAGATCGGGAGCAGGCCTTGATTGAAAAAGCCGCACAATTGAAGTTTGGGGCGACAATCGCCGCCAGGGAAGGGCTGGAACTGGTATTGTGAGTGTTTATTCGCCGGGAGTAGTTGCTGCGGTGCGCGAACTACTGGATATAGGAATTGCTCTTTCCGCCGAAAAAAACTACAAAATACTGCTGGAACGTATTTTGAGTGAATCTCGCCGAATTACTGCTTGTGATGCCGGTACACTATATCTAGTAAAGTCGGGAAAACTAAGCTTTGAAATCATCCAAAATGATACGTTGAATATTCACCAGGGAGGGCAAGGAGAACCGATTGAGTTGCCTCCCGTTGATATTGCGGAAACGGCTGCAGCCGGTTTTTGCGCTTTGCATAATACGGTGATTAATATTCCTGATGTTTATAAACCTGAAATTAGTGGTATTGATTTTACGGGTCCGCGACGCTATGATGCGCTTACTGGGTACCATACCATTTCTATGATGGTGATTCCGCTGGAGAACCATGAGGGAGCCATTATCGGGGTTTTACAGTTGCTAAATGCTCAGGACGAAGAAGGGGCCGTGATTCCGTTTGCTGCGTATTTGGAACCGGTAGTTCGTGCAATAGCCTCTCAAGCTGCAGTTGCGATAAGCAATATGCGTTATGTCGAAGAAATTGACAACATGCTGCAGTCTTTTGTGAGGGTTATTTCGATTGCGATTGATGAACGTAGTTCTTACAATGCCAACCATACTCGCAACATGGCCACGCTTACGGGTAAGTTTGCAAATTACATTAAAACACAACAAGACAAAGCGTTGGCTTTGGAATTATCCGATAAAGATGTAGAACAGTTAATTATGGCTGCTTGGCTCCATGATATTGGCAAGATTGCAGTGCCGCTTAGTATCATGGATAAGCCAAGCCGCTTGGGGCAACGGTATGAATTGGTGAAAAACAGGCTGTTTGCAATTTGCGAACAGCGTAAAGTGAAAGCTATTAAAGAGATGCTACAGCAAGAAAAACCGTTGAGAACAAAAGATAGTATTGTTGATTTATGGGACCGTGTAGCCGCGATTCAAAAAGAGATGGATCATATCAACGAATTTGTTGATAGGGTGAATGGTCCGAATTGTTTTATTGACGACCCAATTCGGGAGGAAATTCGTGAAATAGCGGACCGTACCTGGTTGGGGACGTCGGGGTTTGAAGAAAATTGGCTACTGCCGGAAGAGGTAGAAGCCTTGCAAGTTCCTCGTGGAACCTTGACTGACTTGGAACGGCGAGTCATGGAGAACCATGTAGGGATTGCTCAAAGAATGCTGGAGCAAATCCCGTTTGGCGAGAAATATGTAAAGGTTCCTGAGTGGGCATGCGCTCATCATGAATTCCTTGATGGCAGCGGTTATCCTCAAAATTTGCACGCAGATGAACTACCCTTGCCGGTAAGGATTTTAACAATTATGGACATTTATGATGCACTGACTGCTCAAGACAGGCCATACAAGAAAGCGCTGCCTAAGGAAAGGGCTTTTGCTATTATGGAAGAAATGGCGAATGCTGAAAAACTAGATGGTGAATTACTTCGCTTATTTAAACAGAGCCGAATCTGGGAAGAAAAGCAATACGTATGACTAAGTAAAAACGCTATTATAATGGAGGGCTTCATGCAGCATAATTTGGCAAGATTTCTAAGACAAAGGGCGGTAAGAAGCTATATTATGTTGATGTTTGCTGGCGGTATAATAGTGTTTTTGGCCATACTTAGTTATGGGCTGTATGCCAGTGAATTGCAAACGATAGAAGACAGCACACGGCAAGTCTCTGTTATTGTGAATAATGACATTGAAACAAGAGTCTCAAATTATTTAGAAGAGTCGTATCAACTAGAAAAAATTAGTAAAAGTGTGTTTGTTGGCCGCCAAATTGATATGTTGGATCAGGTTCAGAGAGATAGATACTTTGTGGAAATGCTTAAAATTTTTAAGCGAGTTAACAATACGTACATTGTTTTAGCAACTGGTGAACAATATGGCGCCAGTCGAGATGGAGATAGAGGATTTTTCGTTTGGGATTATGACCGTGACAAGGAGAAATTAGAGTATTATCTCTATGATGAACAACAAGGCCGTCAAGGGAAGGTAAAAAGTATACTTGGATATAATCCGCTCCAGCGGCCGCCTTATATAAAAGCAGTTGAGACGAAGCAACAAGGATGGACCAATGTCTATCCTTCGATATCTGGCGGGGGAGTCATTGTTGCAAAAACATGTCCGGTATATTCGGAGGATAATCAATTGCTGGCGGTACTTATGAGTGCTGTTGATTTAGATTGGTTTAATAAATTTTTGGATTCCTTATCAATTACCGAGCACTCAATGGTATTTATTTTGTCAAAGGATGCAGAAATTATTGCAGCTTCTAATGCGCCGACAGTAAGCGGCGAAAAAAGGACTAGCTTGCTTCATTCCCGTGATATCCCGGTATTGAACCAGGGCTTGAGGGAGTTGAAAGAAAAAGAGGTCACACTCGAACTGCTTCAACAAGGGGTAGAATGTAAGTTTCAGTTTGAAGGAGAAACTTTTTTGTTGTATATGAATCCCATACAAGGAGATATGCAGTGGCGCAGTGCAATTCTGATCCCGGAGAAAGACTTGCGAGAACGCTTAAGTGCTTTTTCTAACCAATTGAACATTTTAATGGTTATTGGCAGCTTTTTCGCATTGATTATAGGGGCAACTGTTGCCCGATATAGTATTGACCCGATCGTAAAGGCTACCAAAGTCGCAAAGGAAATTGCAGAAGGAGACTTTAGCAATAAAATAGCGATAGTTCGTCAGGACGAAGTCGGGGAAATGGTTCGAAGGATCGATGAAATGTCAACTAAGGTCAAGGAACAATTTGATTTTGAAAGAGAAGCGGCAGAGAATGAAAAAAAATTACGCCAACAGGAAGAAGAAATAACAAAGGCTGTAGCGAGTTTTGTGCCGTATGCATTCTTAGATATATTAGGAAAACATAGTATCCTAGAAATTTCTCCTGGGGATCATGTCGAAAAAGAAATCACCATTTTATTTAGTGACATCCGTTCTTTTACAAAAATTTCGGAAAAAATGGAAAATGCGGAGCTGTTTACATTTATTAACTGTTATTTAGAGTTGGCTATAGACGTAATCACGGCTAACAATGGCTTTATTGACAAATTTATTGGTGATGCAATTATGGTGCTTTTTCCTAGTGCTAGCGATGATGCATTGCGGGCGATTATTGAACTGCGTAAAAAATTGCCTCAGGGTTGTTGGCAGCATGAGGAAGAACCCTTGCTTATTGGCGCGGGTATTCATTTTGGCAGTGTGACGTTAGGAACGGTTGGAACACTCACGCGTATGGAGACTACTGTTCTTGGAGATTCTGTAAATTTAGCCGCGCGTTTGGAAAGCGCAACTAAGGTGTATGGTATCGATATTTTGATTTCAGAACCGGTATATTGTCGGTTATTGCATCCCGAAGCATTTTATATACGAGAAATTGATACGGTAAAAGTTAAAGGGAAAAATCAACCAATTAAATTGTATGAAGTATTTGACGGTGATTCGGAGGAATTAAGACAGGCTAAAAAGGAAAATACCCCTCTGTTTATGACGGGACTGGAATTATATAAAAATGGCGATTTTGTACAAGCGGAAAAAACTTTTCGGAAATGCCAGGAATGTTGCCCGGAGGATAAATTATTGCTTGTATATATTAAGCGTTGTTGTACCTTGCAGCGGGTTCCGCCAGGGCCTGATTGGAAAGGGATAAGCGGTATATAACAACTTGTGAATGACGTTCTAAGAAAAGAGATCGACAAAAACTTCTCATGTGGGAAGTTTTTGTCGATCTCTTTTTATGGTTACAAGATGGAAAACTAAAATGCCTCAAAAAAAGAGTGATTAATTTGAAAAAACAGCAGACTATTATCCTGAAAATGGAACAAAAGAGAAAAAATGAGATTAATGGCATGGGATTTGCTTAAATATAGTAACTGCAAACAGCATAGCTTAATCGATAGAAGTGAGAGGAGATCTTTGTGGAAAATAGTCAAGAAGTTCATGTTGCGCGTCAGCCGATTTTTGATCGGAAGCAAAACGTAGTGGCATATGAATTGTTATTTCGCGGTAAGAACAGTATAAATTTGTATGATGGAGAAGATGGAGATCTTGCAACGCAGGAAGTGATAAGTAATAGTTTTTTGGTCATTGGCATTGCACAGATATCAGGGGATAAGAAAGCGTTTATTAATTTTACTGAAAATGCATTAAAGCGCAATATGGCGCTTATGTTACCTAAAGACTTAGTAGCTATTGAAGTCTTGGAGTCTGTGGAAGCGACTGAAGAAATCATTACATGTTGTAAAGAGCTTAAAGAGAAAGGCTATAGCATTGTTCTGGACGATTTCGTCTTTAGTCCAAGTTATATGCCATTAATTCTCTTAGCGGATATTATTAAAGTTGATTATCGAGCTACTACTTATGAGGAACGGAAAAAACTATTAGAATGCAAAGCCGCTTATTCTGTAGAATTTCTGGCGGAGAAAATTGAAACGCCAGAAGAATTCTCTGAAGCATTAGACATGGGGTTTGCTTATTTTCAAGGCTATTTTTTTTGTAAACCAGTTATTGTAGCTGCAAAAAATTTACCTGGCTATAAGACTAGCTATTTTCATATTCTCCAAGAGCTTAACCGGCCAGAAGTAGAATTTTCATGCATCGAAGAAATTATTCGCAAAGACGTATCGTTGTCTTATAAGTTGCTTCGCTTTATCAACTCTCCTGTATTCGGATTCCAAAACAATATTAGCTCCTTGCGCCAAGCGTTAGCGCTATTAGGTCAAAAAGAAATTATAAAGTGGATTTCACTGATTTCGTTGCAATGTATGGGCCAAGATAAACCGGATGAGTTAATGCTAAATTCACTTATTCGCGCTAAATTTGCCGAACAAATTGCCAAGACCAATAAGTGGCTACATATATCAGCAGACGCATTTCTGATGGGAATGCTTTCGCATATTGATGCGCTGCTGGGAAGAAGTATGACTGATGTTTTAGAAGAGATAGGTTTAGATGAAGAAATAAAAAATGCCCTAGTGGGAAGAACAAGTGCAAGTAAATTAGCCATGGTGCTGAAAATTGTTCAACTGTATGAACGCGCGAACTGGGGCGAATTGGAACAATGCATTGTGGCGTATGAATTTAACGAGGCGGCCCTTTGCCAGTCTTACCGAGAGGCCTTGGGTTGGGCGCATGACGTTCTTGTATCTAATCAGTAAGTGGACATTGAAATAGTAGTCTGCTCTATGTGATAGACATAAACTAAACCAAATTTTGAGGAGGATGTTAAATGAATTGGTTAAATAATTTAAAGGTTGCTAAAAAGTTGATGCTCTTAACGACAGTTTTGATGGTGGCGCTAGTATGTGTGGGCGGTGTCGGGTATTACTTCCTTAGTAAAACCAATGATTCTCTGAATCAGATGTACAATGAAAAAATAATTGCGTTAGAACTGATAAATGATAATCGTGTTTTAGCAAGAAGAGTAGAAGCAAACTTATTTTCCTTAATGTTGTCAACAAATGAAAGTGAACATAGAGCACTGGTTGAGACAATTAATGCCAATGTGAAAACTTTTGATGAAAACTTGACTAGCTTTGAAAAAATGCCGCTAGATTCTCATTCGCGCGAAGAAGTGAAAGAAATAAGAGCCGTATTAGGAAAATATAGAGATGCACGTAGCGAAGTGATTGCACTTGCGAGTCAGAATAAGAACGCTGAAGCATATGCCGTATATAATCAAAAGGCTAAAGTGTTTGCAGATGAATTTATAAAGAAGTTTATTGTTTTAGGGGAAGAAACCAAAAAATCAGCGGAAGACATGAATAAACAAAATCAGAAAGACTTTGCCTTTGCGAATGCGCTTTTTATTGCTATTATTGTTTCGTCTATTTTGCTAGGCGTTGTTCTGAGTTATTTAATTATAAAGCGGATTACCAAACGTTTAGACGATGTGGTTGTGTTTATGGAGACCGTATCGCATGGCGACTTTACTCGGAAAGTATCTGAGGAAAATATGCAAGACAAAAGCGAATTTGGAGTTGTTTCCAAAGCGATCTCTGCAATGAATAAAAGCATTAGTGATTTAATCCGAAATATTGCTGACACGTCGGAACAATTGGCTGCTTCCGCAGAAGAGTTGACCGCGAGTGCAGAGCAGTCCTCGCTTGCTTCTACTCAGGTTGCGCATTCCATTACCTCTGTGGCCCAAGGCGCTGTATCGCAAACACATGCGATTGATACAACATCAGCTACAGTTCAAACCCTTTCGGCTGGTCTAGAAGAAGCTGCAGCTAGTGCGCAAGAGGTTACCGAAAAATCGGTTCAAGCTTCGCAAACAGCGAATGAAGGAGGCAAAACCGTTGTCCAAGCTGTTTCTCAAATGAAGCATATTCAAGAGACGGTGACTTTTTCGGCGCAAGTCGTCGATAAGCTTGGCGAAAGTTCCCAGGAAATTGGGCAAATTGTTGATGCTATATCGGGGATCGCTGCTCAGACTAATTTGCTCGCCCTTAATGCTGCCATTGAAGCAGCACGAGCTGGAGAACAGGGGCGCGGTTTTGCGGTGGTAGCAGAGGAAGTTCGCCATTTAGCGGAACAGTCGCAAGATGCCGCTAAAAAAATAACTGGATTAATTAGTGAAATTCAAAGAGATACTGCCAAAGCGGTTGCTGCTATGGAAAGTGGAACAAAAGAAGTTGAGATTGGCGTGGATGTAGTTACTAGTGCGGGGAATGCTTTCCAAAATATTGAGGTCATTGTAGGGCATGTAGCAGAGCAAATGCAAGAGATGTCAACGGTTATTGAACATATGGCGCAGGGAAGTCAGCAGATTGTCACTGCCGTTGCCGAAATAGACTCGCTAAGTAAAAAAGCTTCTTCAGAGGCGGAAAATGTGGCGGCTATTACAGAAGAGCAGTCTGCTTCTTCTGAGGAAATTGCATCTTCTAGTCAAAGCCTAGCTCATATGGCTCAAGACATGCAATTGGCCATTAACCAATTTAAGTTGTAAGTAGTTTCGTGAGGAGAATTCGATGAGGAAAGAGTATGTTTGTATGCGAAAAAAGGAAGTTTATGATGCTGAAAATTCGGTGTTTGCATATGAGCTAACAACGTATACCGGTCCGCCGTTTGAAATTAATGCTTTGTGGAAAACAGAAAATAGCGGCCTTGTAAAATTGTTTCTGGAATTCGGATTTAATAGCTGTTTTGCAGGCAAGAGAGTGATTATTAAAGTGGGTGATCTCTTAAATGAAATGGGGGAAGTATTAAAATATCCGCCGGAAAAAGTTTTAGTGACGTGTTGTGAATTTAAATCAGTATGTAAAAAAATGTTGTTAGCGTGTAAGCTCTTGAAGAACAAAGGGTATTTGATTGTTGTTGATCAATATGCTTTGAAGCGAGGACATTCAAAATTATTAAAGTTAGCGGACTTTGTTAGGGTTGATTTTCAAACAGCGTCTCTAGTTCAAATTTTCGCAGCTCCTCAGAAGGCTCAAAAATATTCATTGCAGTGTATAGCAGTGAATTTAGATACTGCAGATCGTGTTAATTTGGCGAAACACTGTAATTATCAATATTTTCATGGGGAGAACGTTGACTCTTTTTTGTATTGAGTCTAGTTTATGAGTATCTGGAGAAAGGTGGCTGTTGTTTGGTATGGATCGTATAGAGTCATCTTTCGTGGCGCCTAAAGAGGAGCTTGTTCAAGAATCAAATAAAGAGCTGCTGCAAAGAGTTAGTACTACGTTCTTTTTTCTGCACGAAGGCGTCATCACCACAGACGCAGCAGGAAAAATCCTTTTAATGAACAAAAGTGCTGAGAACTTAACCGGGTGGTCAAGCGAAGAAGCATATGATAAAGAATTTGCAGAAGTTTTTCATTTGCGCCATGCAGCGGCAAGAGAAAGTACGATCAATCCAGTAAAGGAGGTATTGGAAACAGGCAAATTAAGCCATGCTCCTGCTGATATTGTGTTAATCGATAAAAATGGCACGGAACGATATATCGCCGGGACTTGCGTTCCTGCAATCGGAAAAAGTCGTGCAGTGACGGGAGTAATCATCAATTTTCGCGATATTACAACAGCCTGGCAGAAGCAGAAACACAAGGAGTATTTAAGTCACCGCGATGTTTTGACGGGAGCCTTTAATCGTTTCTTTTTTCAAAAAAGAATTGAAGAAGAAATATCCTGGTCAGAGAGATACCAGGAACCGTTAAGCATGATGATGCTTGATTTGGATTATTTCAAGCGAATTAATGATACATGGGGCCATCCGGTCGGAGATCTGGTACTAAAAGAACTGGCTCAACTTATTCGAGGTTTGATTCGAAAAACGGATTTTTTGGTTCGCTTAGGAGGAGAGGAATTTATAATCGTTATGCCGCAGACGAATGGCGATGACGTTGCCAGAGCGGCAGAAAAGATCCGAATTCTTTTGGAGCAGCATCGGTATCCGATAGTAGGACAAGTTACAGTTAGTATTGGCGTGGCTGAACATATTGAGGGGGAAACATTTGATAGCTGGTATGGGCGGGTAGACGGTGCTATGTATCAAGCTAAAGACAACGGGCGGAATTGTGTTAAAATTGCAGACAAGCAAGAACTCCGTTCGGTTGTAGCTGATCCTCCGAAGTGGCAGGAAGAGTGGGAAAGTGGTCACAACGGTATTGATAAACAGCATCGTGAATTGATTGAGATGGGAAAACTGCTTTATGATTTATCAATTCAGGGTATTGAATCCAAGACCGTATTAAAGCAACTAGACCGAGTGTTGAAGTATCTTGCAGAGCATATTGAGTATGAAGAGAAATTGTTGCTCCAAATAGGCTATCCCGGTTTTTTGCGACACAAAGAAACTCATGATAGATTGCTTGAAATTGCATTTAACCTTAGAGAAACCTATACCCAACGAAGGCTGAGACCCGCAATTTTTTTCTCGTTTCTTATTGATGACTTTATTTTTGGACATATTTTGCAAGAGGATAATGATTACTTCCCTTACGTGAAATGAAAATGAGCTTACTACGGGTAAGCAAAAAGTTCATTGGACAAGTCTTTTTTGCTAATTAGTCGTGTGGCTACTCGACGTTGGCAAAGGGGCTGGTTCTAATGAACTTTTACTTTTTATTCGTCTTTAGAATTTGGCAGGAGTGGATTCAGCAAATTATTCAACCATAGTCTATAGCGGAAATCTCCAGAGCGGTATGGCCGCAGCTAATGTATGGAGGTAACCTCTATTTTGGAAATAAAAAGAGGATTGCCTGGTGACAGAGAGAATGTAATCCATTAGGAAATTATGGGATTTGCATACTGACTCAGGATTGGAAATTGTATGCTAACAAAGGAGGAAACTATGCTTGATTCTGCGATGATTTCTATATTGAAAACCCAGGTGTGCTTTTTGGGGACTTCGCACGACAATGTGCCGCGAGTGCGGCCTATGCGTCCGTTTGTTAGTGAAGAGGGAACCGTTTGGCTCATCAGTTATACAGATACTGAAAAAACAAGAGAGATAGAAGCTAATAATACGGTTGAATTATGTGCGGTTGATGAAAACAGCAATGTTCTTCGGCTGCAGGGCAAGTTAGTGGGGGAAGAGAAGCTTCCTTTAGAAGAAAAAGAAAAGGTGCGTCGTAAAATCGTTGAAGAGCTGCCAGGCGCTGCGGACTTTTTTGCTGGATATACCGATCCGCGTATGGCGATTTTTAAATTTGAGATTGAAAATATCATTTTTCGTAGCTTGGAGAATGTTGTGCGCGCTGAACTTCATTTTCGCAAGTAAACGCAGAAACTGCTTGCTTTAAAGAAGGAGGGCTTGAGGTGAAGAGCATTTCTAAGTTTATTCTTTCCCTGCTCAGCTGCTTTGGCGCCGGAGCGATTGGCGGCGTACTGACGCAAAGTTCGTTGAGCACTTGGTATGCGCAGCTAGTTAAGCCGGAGCTTTCGCCGCCAAACTGGGTGTTTGCGCCTGTCTGGAATGTTCTTTATTTCTTGATGGCCATCGCCTTGTATCGCCTTTTAATAAGCGAGCGGAGACAAGGAAGGCGGCTGGCGCTGGCGATGTTTGTTGTGCAACTGCTGCTCAATATAGCCTGGTCTGCGGTGTTTTTTGGACTTCACTCGCCAGGGGGCGGGCTTGTGGTAATTGCCTTTTTAGTCTTGGCCATAGGGGCAACTATGTTATGGGGCCGTCGCGTATCTAAAGTGGCGGCGGTACTGTTGGCTCCTTATCTGGGGTGGGTTTGTTTTGCTGCGTACTTGAATTATCAATTTTGGCGGTTGAATTGACTCTGCAAGGAGGCGTTCGAAATGGATCGTTACTATCAAAAATCTGTGGAAGATACGCTGGCTAGCCTGGATATAAGCGACCAGGGGCTGACAGATGCGCAAGTAATTCAGCGGCGGCAGGAGCAAGGCTTTAATGAGTTGTTGGAAACGGACAAAAAGAGTTTTGTAGAGGTGTTTCTGGAGCAGTTCAAAGACGTCTTGGTTCTGATCCTTATAGCGGCAGCGGGACTTTCTCTTTTGCTGGGGAAATGGGAGAGCTCGATTGTCATTATGATTGTGGTCTTGCTAAACGCGCTGCTGGGTACTATCCAATATGTTAAGACTGAACAATCCTTACAGAGTTTAAAAGCCTTGTCGTCTCCTAAGGCGAAAGTAATGCGAAACGGCGAGAAAGTGGAAATTGCCTCGCGCGAACTGTTGGCGGGGGATATTCTGTTCTTAGACGCAGGAGATTATGTAAGCGCCGATGGCCGAATCCTTGAATGTTTCAGTCTGCAAGTCAATGAAAGTTCTTTGACGGGAGAATCGGAGAGTGTTTTAAAAACGCAAGAGGTGATCGACGGAGATCATGTCGCCTTGGGAGATCGGAAAAACATGGTTTTTTCCGGAAGCTTTGTTACCTATGGCAGGGCTGTGGTTGTCGTTACGGCGATCGGCATGGCTACGGAGATTGGCTTAATCGCCAATTTATTGGAAACAGCGGAGGGGAAAAAGACGCCCCTCCAGGTTAGCCTGGACGAGTTCGGTAAGAAGCTTGCCGTTGTGATTCTTCTTATTTCTGCTGTTATTTTTGGCTTGAATACTTTTGTGCGCGGCAACGATTTCCTTGAGTCTCTTATGTTTGCGGTATCTCTTGCGGTTGCAGCCATTCCGGAAGCGTTAAGCGCGATTGTTACCATTGTGCTGGCTATAGGGACGCAAAAAATGGCCAAGGAAAAGGCGATTATTCGCAATTTGCATGCCGTAGAAAGCTTGGGCAGCATTACCGTAATTTGCTCGGATAAAACAGGGACCCTTACGCAAAATAAGATGTCGGTGCAAAAGGTATTTGTCGATGAAACGATTCGTTCCTTTGATGAGCTGGAGCTAAGCCGGCCATTAGAAAAGAAGCTGGTTCTTATGGCGATGCTTTGCAATGACGCGGTAACGATGAAGGACAAGGAAATCGGCGATCCGACGGAAGTGGCGTTGGTCAGCCTGGGAGAAATCTATGGTTTGGATGAATTGGAGGCGCGCAAAGACTTTCCGCGTACAGGCGAGGCGCCCTTTGATTCCGAGCGCAAGCTGATGAGTACGGCCCATGATTTTGCGGGCAAATGTCTGATGATTACGAAAGGCGCTCCCGACGTGTTGCTCTCGAAAATTACGAGTATTGCCGTTGCTTCTGACGAAAGGTCTGTGAGCGAGGCGGATTTGAAAAAAATACGCGATGCGATCTATAATTTTTCCTCGAACGGTTTGCGCGTGCTGGCGCTGGGGTATAAAGAACTCGAAGAAGGACAGATCATTACCGCGGCAGATGAAAACGGCTTGAGCTTTTTAGGCCTCCTTGCGATGATGGATCCTCCAAGAGAAGAGACGTTAGGCGCAGTTGAGGAGTGTGTAAGAGCTGGAGTCAAACCGGTAATGATCACAGGGGACCACAAGATAACCGCTATGTCCATAGCGAGGCAGGTCGGTATTTTGCGGGGGAACGAGGAAGCGTTAGAGGGATTTGAGCTGGACGGCATGAGCGAAGCGGAACTTAAAGAGCGAGTAGAACACGTAGCGGTCTACGCGAGGGTGTCGCCGGAACATAAAATAAGAATTGTACGCGCCTGGCAAAGCCGCGGGGATGTGGCTGCCATGACGGGAGACGGCGTAAATGACGCTCCCGCTTTGAAACAGGCGGATATTGGCATTGCGATGGGGATTACAGGAACCGAAGTGGCCAAGGATTCGGCGGCCATGGTGCTGGCGGATGATAACTTTTCTACGATTGTGAAAGCCATTGCCAACGGCAGAGCGATTTACGCCAACATAAAGAACTCGATTCGCTTTTTATTGTCCGGCAATACCGCAGGAATCCTTTCGGTCCTATATGCCTCGGTGGCGGCGTTGCCCGTGCCTTTCGCGCCTGTACACCTCTTGTTTATCAACCTTCTTACAGATAGCTTGCCAGCGATAGCCATTGGACTTGAAGCCCATAACGAACGCATTATGGATGAAAAGCCAAGGCAGGCGCGTGAATCGATGATTAACAAAGCGTTTGCAGTTCATATTTTCGGGGAGGGCCTGCTGATTGCCATCTGCACCATGGCCGCGTTTTATATAGGGCTGGCGGACGGAAACGCTGCGGTTGCCAGTACGATGGCCTTTGCCACCTTGTGTATAGCCAGACTGTTTCATGGATTTAACTGTAGAGGCAAAGAGTCGCTTTGGGCGCTGGGAGTTTTCCGTAACCTTTATGTTTGGCTGGCTGCGGCTTGCGGCTGCTTGCTTTTGGAAATCGTCTTGAACTACGCTCCTTTGGCCAGAGCCTTTGAAATCGAAGTCTTGACTTCATCTCAACATGTTATAATCTATGCTTTGGCGATTGTGCCGCTTGTGGTTATCCAGAGCTATCGATTGCTTTTTCAAAGATAAAGGTATAATAAAGAAATACGGAGGCGGAAGATGGCCGTATCATTAGAAGGAAAATTAGTTATTGCTATATCTTCACGGGCGCTCTTTGATTTGGATGCGAGCAACCTGGTTTTTGAGAAGGAGGGAGAAGCCGCCTATGCGGAGTATCAAATTCAGCATGAGAACGAAGCCCTTGCTAAAGGGGTAGCCTTTCCTTTAATCAAGCGTCTCTTGAAGCTGCGGCATCCGAAAACGAACGAGGCGCTGGTAGAAATCATTCTGATTTCTAAGAACGATCCCAATACCGGGCTGCGCGTATTCAATGCGATTGAGAAATATGGCCTGGGGATTACGCGCGCCGCCTTTACACGTGGCAGAACGCCTTATAAATACTTGCAATCCTTTGAGGCGGATTTGTTCTTATCCGCCAATGCAGAGGATGTAAAACTGGCTCTTGAAAACGGCCATGCCAGTGCGGCGATTTACAAAGGTTCGTACCTTGAACAACTGGATGATACGGAGGAAATTCGAATTGCCTTTGACGGGGATGCGGTGCTCTTCAGCGATGAAGCGGAGCGGGTATTTCAAGAAGGCGGGCTGGCGGCTTTTAAGCGGCACGAGACGGAAAAAAGCGAAGAACCCTTGGGGGCGGGACCGTTTAAGTCGTTTCTGGCGGCGCTGAATACCTTGCAAAAAATTTTTGCCGATCAGAAAGAAAAACCCATTCGGACGGCTCTGGTTACGGCGCGGGACGCTCCTGCGCATAAACGGGCCATCAAAACGCTGCGCGCCTGGGGTATCAGTGTGGACGAGGCGTTTTTCCTGGGCGGGTTGGATAAGGCGGCTGTGTTGGAAAGTTTTAATCCGCATATCTTTTTTGATGATCAACAAACATATTGTGTCAGCGCCTCGAAGGTGGTGCCTACGGGGCATGTGCCAAACGGCGTGAAAAACGGATGAAAGGGGGGGCTGGAGCGTGGATTTATATGCTATGGCCGTTCATGAAGCAGGGCATGCGGTGGCGTCGGTGCTCTGGGGGAGGCAGGTCGAATATGTTACAATCGCGCCTCGGGGCGAAATTCTGAGCGAATGTAATAATGGCGAGCTGCTTTTTGACTTAGAGGATTCCCAAGAGGTAAACGGGCAGCGTTTGTTCCGGGAAGGCGTGATTCTATCAGCCGGGCTGGCGGCAGAAAATTTGATTTTGGGGATTGAGCCGGAAGCGTCGCGTGCGCTGGAGGACTTGAAGAGATTTGAGCGTCTTCTGGGGCGAATGGGCGAGCAGCAAAAAGATGAAATGCATGACAGCGTATGCCGGATGGCTTTTAGCACGATTGGCGCGCCCATGACGCAGCGGCATATTATTGCTGTTGCGGAGGAATTGTTGAAGGTGAAAACACTTTCGGAGGAACAAATAAAAAACGTCATGGAAACCGCTTCTTGGTGAAGCGGTTTTTCCATGACGCCTAGAGATTCCATTAAAATGAATGGCTGATGGTGGCGACAAGTTTGCGCTTTTTCTGTCCGGTGCTCAAATAGGTTTGATTGGCATATAAAATATCCAAAGAATCGCGGGCTGTAATTTTGCGGGTAAGACCATAGTAGACGCCTCGGCAGTCATTGTCGAAGCCGGTCTGTTTACCCATGTCGCTGTTTTGTTCTACGTGAAAAGCCGTAAGGCAGAGCGTGTTTTTGTCATCAACGTCATAGGCCCAGCTAGCCGCTAAGGCTTTGTTGTCGGAAACGGCGTTGGCCTGGGTATACTCGGCGGAGAAGGTGTTTTTGCCAAGCTGCCAAGCGGCATCGACCGCCCAGTGTTGGGTGCGCTGGCCATTGCTGTACTGGTATTGCGCTAGGGTGCAGCCGTAGTTCACGCCAGGGGCGGGATGGTAGCCTGTGCGCAGGGCGTATAGTTTATTTGTTTGTCTGCCTGGGTTGTCTTCGCGTGCCGCTACAAAGTCGAACTCCCACTTTCCTGCAGACGCGGCGGCGGTGACTCCGTCGACAAAATACGTGCGTCCGATATACGTGGCGGGACGGCTGTAGAGTAACTCGGTTTTGCCGATGCTTGCCTCTTGACGGCCGATTTTACAGGTTAGATTCGGTGTTTTGTAAATGAGACCGAATTGATCCAACGCTGTTACCGCCTGACGGTCTGGGCCGTAGGCGTCATTGGCGGTATTGAAATCAGCCAGGGCGGGCTGCGACGTGTACTCCCAGCCAAGACGCGTATAAGCTGACCAATTTGAAGACAGGTCTTTTTCGAACATAAGCCGCAAAGTATGCGTGATGCCGGAGATCGGTGGCTGGTCGCTATAGGAGTCTTTTTCATAGGTAGTGGAAAAGTCCCCCGTAATTCGGAGCGGCGAAGCTTCTGCCGAGGCCAGAAGCAGGAAGCTGGCTGCCAATATTGGCAGCCAGGCTGTTTTTTTGTAGAGGTGTTTGTCGAAATATATCATAGAGTATCGCGGTTATTGACGCCGCAAGGCGTCGCCTAGCTGTACGGATTGCGTGGCTAGGTTGTTGGTAGTTTCTGCGAGGAAGCGAATGGTTTGCTGCTTATCTTGTCCGTAGAGGCGCAGGGCTTCTTGTTCCCATTGGGGCTGGGCGACAAACTCTTTTTGCTCAAAGAGCGCGATGCGCTTGTGAATAGCGCTGCTCACGCTTTGGTAGCGCACGTCGGCGTAACGGGACAGATCGCGGAAGGTCCAATACGCAGAGTTTTCGGTATAGAGATTGGTGCCGTTTTTAAATGCTTCCGGAATGGTTGGATTCCCGTAATACCAGGGCGTAAAGACGCTGGTGCAAGGCGTGGCCATGGCTCGCCAGGTGATAGCGCCGATTTCCGTCGGTAGCCAGGATCTTGTCTGGCAAACAACGCTGACTTCGGTGTTGGCGCTGCAGAGGGTTCGCTCGTCGGTCTGATGGGGGGAGCCTTTTTTATAGTCGTTGGTCAAATCATAAGGGGTTCCTTCGTAATGATCGCGCAAAATGGCGATGAGCGAGACTGGGGTCAGCTGTCTCGGCTGCTGCGCCAGCAGTTCTTCCGCGCGCCATTGACGGCGGGTGTTGTAAGGGTCGTTGAGTTTTTCCGGGGCGGCATACACCTTCGCAAAATGAAAAGGTTCTCCTTCTTTGTACCAGCCCATGTTTTGGGCATAGCTGACAACATCGGAGGAATACTTGAAGTTTTCGGAGTCCGCAAAATCAATTTCGCCGATTCGGAAGATGTTGGCTCTGACGCCAAAGGAATTGTCCGGCACTCGTTGGGCGGCCCATTGTCCTTCCAAGGTTACCTCTACCCACCAGCCTTCCTTGACGTCGGTGACGGCGAACATGGCGCCTGAATCACCGCCCAGTTTATAGGTGTGCACCAAGTCACCGATGATTTCCACCGCTTCCCGGGCTGTTGTTGCTCGTTCCAGGGCCAGCTGCGTCAGTTCCGTCCAGATGATACGGCCTTCTGTCGGCAGCGTGGCGGGGGCCTCGCGGCGGTAGGACATATTGTTGGCAATGGCTACTTGATGCTCGTTGACGCCGCTAGTAATATCTCCAGGAGAGTAGGCTTTGTCGAAAATTTTGGTGGCGGAGTAGCCGTAGGTTTCGGCAGGCTGCGGGACGATGGTTCCGCCAAAGAGAGTTACGGTTTCGCCGGGCAGGTGTTTGGCGTGAGGCGCATACACGTAGTGATGCGCGCAATAGTTTGCCAGGTCTTCGTTGTGGGCCAGGAGTACGGAGCCGTCCTTGGTGGCTTCTTTGCCGACGATGATAGAAGAACAACGTTCTACGACAGCCGATGGACGATCTGTTTTATCGACTGTCGCCGCCGGATTGGCTAACGCATCGGCAGGTGCAAGAAACAGGGCCAAGAGAATGGCGAACCAAAGCGCTTGGACCTGAGAAAGTTTAAACTTTGGCATGGGTGTCAGCTCCTTTTGAACTTAATCAAGCGGTGTAATTACTTCGGGATTGTAGGGGGCCGTCTGCGGTTTGGTCAAAATCAGGCCGAAGCGATTGATGGGTGTATTTTCGAAGGAATCGTAATCATGCCAACGGGTGATGAATTCTGCTATAGGAATATAGGTGTAATGCCCTAGGGTAGAAGGGTCCATAAAATAGACGTTGTTTTCGTCATAGCCAACGGCGACAACATAATGACCGTCTTCACTCTGGTAAGAACCATAGCTGCCTTTTGTGTCGGACCAAGCTTGAATGGCCAGCAGTACAGGTTCTTTTTGGTCAATATGTTTTTTGAGTTCTTCTAAGGTCATTCCTGTACGCATGGAAACTTTCAAGCCCAAAGAGGCGGCATAGTTAGCCATATTTAGGTAACTTGTGCCATCTTGGGAAGTTGGTTTAATTTCCGCGGCCAGCATATCCAAACGCTTGTCAATTTGGTAGTAGCCAAGAATGGATTGTAAGGCGGTGATGCCGCAGGTATAGTCTGTGTCTTGGCGTGTCAGCGGAACGCGAATCAGGTTTTTAACATTCGAGAGGGACGGGGCGGAACTTGCATAAGCTAGATTGCTTGCTAAAGGTAATAGGCTTAGAGATAGCAGCAGAAAAATAGTAAAAAGATAGCGTTTTTTCATGGGGGCCTCCTTTGTCGAATAAAGAAATCTTTGTTTTTTCAAATACAATACATATTCTATGGGTTCCAATAAATCCCTCCCGGAGGAATTGTTTTATGATAAACTGTATGGGAAAATAGTAATGGAGGACTAGAGAACACGAACGGCATAGTTATAAGGAAAGGTTGGCGATGGCAGTGATAGAGGGGCTGATTCGGGGTAAAAAAACCTTGGGGGCCGTACTGGCTCTCTGGACATTAATCGTTATGGGAATGAGCGGCGTACAAGCGGCCGCTCTGCCGCACCTTGGAGATGCTAAGGCCGCAGTAGAAACGCAGTATGGTGCAGCCTATGTGGTGCAAGAAGATAAACTCCATTTTCAGAGCGGCGAAGAGTGGAGAGAAAGCCTAAAAACGAAGCCGTCTCCGGCGAAAGCCTATGGGTATGCTATCCTAGCGCAAGGGAAAAAAGGAACCCTGTGGCTGGAGTACGGCTCGGATGAGCGAGTGCAAAAAGAGACGCTGCTATTGGAAGAGAACTTGAAGATTCGCCATTTGGGAGAATACTTTCCGGAGTTGCAGGCGGCTCTTACGGGAACAGACAGCCTGGCGGCTCTTCTTGCGAGCTATCCGCGGACGCAGTTGGCTGTTCGGATTGGTAAAACCGCGGAGGCGGAGCGGTGGGTTCGCTTTTTTGTCGTTGGCGATGGGAAAACACATATTAACATGCACTCGGAAATAAAGGGATTTGAGATAACCGAAAGTTCTTGTCTGCCTGGCGAAGTGAAAGCGCCGACCGAGGGGGCGTGGACGAAGAGCGACAATTATTTTTTGCCGCAGCTGTATTTTTCAGAGCCGCTGCTGAAAAGGAAGAAGACGGAGCTGATTGTCGTTCATCATGCGGCGATGCCGCTCACGACGACGCGCGAAGATATTCAAGACTTGCACTTGACCAATGGCTGGGCTGGAATCGGTTACCATAAGTTGGTATTTGCCGACGGGAAGACGGCCGAAGGGAGACCGGAGAACGTGGTCGGCGCGCATGCTCTTGGAGTTAATCAGCGCAGTCTGGGCATTGTGCTGGTGGGGGATTTCAGTAAAGAACGTCCACCCATGGCGCAACTCCAGGGCGCGGCGAATTTGACGCGGGAATTGATGGAGAAATATCATGTTGCGCTGGAAAACGTGAAGCCTCATCGCGCAGTGACGGAGGGAACCGATTGTCCCGGGGCGGCGTTTCCTTGGCAGGAATTTGTCAGTCTTATTGCGGCGGCCGGGAAGTAAGGGTAATGTCTTTCCTGTATTTCGCGGTTCGTTTTATAATTTCTGGTATATCAAAAAGAGAGCTGCGCCGTGGCACAGCTCTCTTTTTTCTGGTTTTCTTGGAACTTATTTCACTACAACTACAGGCATTTTAGCATGGGTCACAAGCTCGTGCGCTACGCTGCCCAAAAGCAGGCCTTTAAAGCCGCCGGCGCCGCGCGTGCCGGTTACCAGCAAGTCGGCCTTGCTTTCCATACTGTAATCGAGCAGGGTTTCGACGATATTGCCGTTGAGAACATGAGTGGTAAACTCCTTGCCGCAGGCCGCCCACTCCTGGCGCAGCTCTTTCAATTTTTCCTCCCGCATGGCTTGCTGGTCTTGGTGAAAGGCGGTTACTTCCAGCGGGAATGCTTCGGGAATGGAATAGTTTGCAATAGGTTCCACCACGGTAACAACTTCAATGGAGGCAGTTCCGGCTTCATAGGAATTTAACGCCCACTCCAGAGCTTTGCGGCTATGCTTGGAACCGTCAAAAGCAACCAGGATTTTTTTTACCGGCATAGTTAGACCCTCCTTGCAATTTATTTCCTATATTATAAATTATATGACATTGCGACGGGTAAGGAAAGATAAAAAAGCTAACTTGCCGCAAACAAGGCAAGGGAGGAGGCTTCCTGTATTTGCTAAAACAAGGGATTTACTGTACTGTTAAGGAAAATGCAAAAAATAAAGGAGCTGGAAAAATGAGAGACTGGCAACGCTGCTTGGTGCGCAGCTTATGTGGGATGTTTTTGATTATGACGCTGTTGGCGGCGCTTCCGACGCAAGGGTTGGCCGAGGCGGCGTCCTTAGAGCTAATCAACAACAAAGAAGAAACACTAAAAGTGACGTATACGGCTTGGGACGCTGTGCGAAACAGTAATTCTACCAAAGGCTGGGTAGTTCTAAAACCGTATACATCCGCAACAGTTACGATTGACCATTATGGCAATTGGGAACAAGTGCTCTGGCTGTATGCTTTTTCGAAGAGCCGAGTTTGGCAGGGCGATCCGAACGCTAACCTTTCCGATCCGGATATCAGCTTCTTCGTTAATCCAGCCATGAATTTTCAGTACTATGGTAAAGGCGGCCAATATGCCGGACAAAAAGGCTGGGAAGAAGTTACTTTCTTCTCTATAGCTGAAAACGGCGCACATGGACAGTTTACGTATACATTTGAATAGAAAAAGGAGCTCCAACTAATGTTGGGGCTCCTTCTTTTAAAATCCTTGTTCCGACGGGGCTTTGTGCGGGCCGTCTGGGGTCATGCCGCGATGTTGAAAACCAGGATGCTCGCCGGGATGGGCTTTTTGCCAGTCCATGCGTTCTTGCATTCGCTTGAGATGTTGGTCCGCCCAGTCTTGAGAGATGAGGCCTTTGGCCACTTCTTCTTTAATGAATTCTTTTTGCAGTTCCATCATTTTTTCATGGTGCTTCTGCATATCTTGCTGAAACTGTGCACGCTGCTCGGCGGTCCAGTTGACGCTGTCCATCATGCAGGGGCGATCTATGCGGGGGCCTGGACCGGCGCCTGGAACCGGTTCTGCGGGGGAAGCCGAAACCAAAGCGGCTGAGGCTAAAATGGCTCCCGTGGCCAAAGTGGCAATTAAACGCTTCTTGATCATGTGAATCCCTCCTGTTTGCTTGATGTCTTTAGTATAAGTGGCGAAGATGACAGGAGGTTGGCGGTTTTGTGTACAAATGGTGAACAATTTTAAAGCTGCTTTAGTCGGCCAAAACAAGAGAAACAGAAGTGCCTTTGAAACGTACTACATCAGAAGTGCTTAAGTTGTTGTCGGTAATGAGGTAATTGATTTTTTCCAGAGGGGCAATACTGACGGTTACATCACGGCCAAATTTGCTGCTGTCAGCAGCTATGAAAATTTCCTTGGAACGTTCAATGATTTTTTTTCGGGTAACTGCTTCGTGCATGTTGAAATCAGAAATTCCCTTTTCGGCGGTAATGCCGCCAGCGCAAAGAAAGCTTTTTTGAATGTTTAGTTCGGAAAAATTGAAGATGTAGTCGTAGGTGACCACGGAACGCTCGTCGTGGCGGATTTTGCCGCCAATAATGATGAGTTCGAAATCAGTAGGGAGTAGTTCGTTTACTATGAAAAGAGAGTTGGTTAAAATCGTAAGGTTCTTTTTTGTGGAAAGATTTTTGGCGATCTGATACGTCGTGGAGCCGCTGTCCAAGAAAATGCAGTCGCCGTCATTAATAAATTCACTGCATTTTTTGCCGATGGCTTCTTTTTCGGATAGATGGCTGATCATTCGGTTGGCCAGAGCGGGTTCGCTTGTAAGGGGTTCCGCCAAACGGGCTCCGCCATAAACTTTTTGAATAAATCCTTGTTTTTCCAACAAAGTTAGGTCCCGGCGGATGGTTTCGATGGAAACTTGAAACTCGGCTACAAAGTCGGGAATGGTAATGATGTTTTTGGCGGAAAGCAGACGTAAGATTTCTTTCTGTCGTTCGCTTGCTAGCATATGCTGTAACTCCCTAGTTTAGTATTGTTGTTTTGAGTGTACGGGAATTTGTGGCAATATACAAGGAGTTGGTCAGGAAGCTTAATGAAAATTTCGCAATATATACATGAATTGATCAAAAACAAGGAAAAAGTTGTAAAGAAATTGCAATAACATGTTAACAATTTATTAACAAAAGCATAACAAGATACGCCTTGTGAGTTTGTATACTGAGAGCGGAGAGAATGCAACAGCCTTAGCGAGGTGAAACCATGTTGATATTAAAAAACATTCACAAGCAGTTTGACGGGAAAGTGGTATTGGATGGTATTGATCTGGAGATTCAAAACGGTGAAATTGTTTCCATGTTAGGGCCGAGCGGCAGCGGCAAGACAACATTATTGAACATTATTTTGGGACTGACAGCAGTGGATGCAGGGGAGGTCTTTTTTGGCGGTGTTGATATTACGCAAGTACCGATGAAAAAAAGAGGATTTAATATCGTATTTCAAGATTATGCGTTGTTTCCTAATCTGGATGCCTATCATAATGTTGTATATGGCCTGAAAAACAAACCGGATATGGCTACTGCAGAAGAAATTGAGGAGTTGATCGATTATCTTGAGCTGCGTCCGCATCTGGAAAAACGGATTCATCAATTGTCAGGCGGACAAAAGCAGCGTGTGGCTTTGGCTAGAACGCTGGTTACAAAGCCTAAAATGCTTTTGCTTGATGAGCCGTTAAGCGCCCTGGATGGAGTTATCAAAGAAACGATTAAAGAACGCATTGTGGCTATTACAAAAAAATATAAATTGACGACAATTATCGTTACGCACGATCCGGAAGAAGCGCTGACTATGTCGGATAAAGTCTTGATTATTGATCAGGGGAAGGTTTCGCAGTATGGCACGCCGCAACAGGTAGTTCACGAGCCGGAGAATAACTTTGTAGAAGAGTTTATTCTGCGCCAATTAAGAATTAAACGAGATAATATTTTCCGCTTGTTTAGGGAATGTCATGCGTAAAGGACAAGGAGAGCATTGGTGGATCTTTTGTGGTGTTGTTTTGTTTTTTGTCGTGTTTTTAATGGCGCCGTTAAGCGTGCTGCTGATGAATTCATTACAAACAACTCAGGGGCTTGGCTTTAGCAACTATGCAGTGGTGCTGCAAGAGCGCAGCATTTTGTTTTCTATTCGGAATAGTATCGTTGTGTCCGCGTTGGCTGCTGCCATAACAACCGTGTTGGCTTTTGTTTTATCATACGCCGTGAATTGCACCAATATCCATCGCGGTTTAAAAGGATTGATTAGAACAGGTATTGTTTTGCCGATGCTTCTGCCTACGATTACATATGGCTTTGCGATCATGTATTCTTTCGGTAAGCAGGGCTTGTTAACACGGTTGGCAGGGGGCGAGCTGTTTTCCATTTACGGAATTTGGGGACTGCTGCTGGGGTATGTTATCTATACATTGCCGCCCGCCTTTTTGCTGCTGAATAATGCTTTTGGCTATATCGATAAGAAGTTTATTATTGTTTCTGAACTGATGGGAGATAGTTTTTGGCGCGGTTTTTGCAATACCATTGTGCAGCCGTTGCTAGGGGCATTGGGCGGAGTCTATGTGGTTTCGTTTATTTTGAGCTTTACGGATTTTGGCATACCGGCTTCCTTAGGAGGCGCCTTCAATGTAATTGCTACTGATTTGTATCAGGTCATGCTGGGAGCTGTTCCTAATTTTGCAGGCGGAGCGGTGATTGCCATGCTGATGTTGTTGCCAGCAGTAGCGGGCGTACTGGTGCTTAGCTATCTGGAAAAGTTCAACTTTCACTATGAAACTCTTACAGACAGAGAATTGCCGAGTAATATGCTGCGTGACGCCTGCTTCGCCTCGTTTTCTTTATTGACGGTAGTGGCGGTCTTATCGGTTTTTGTAGTGATGTTTGTGGCTCCGCTGGTGAAAAATTTTCCATATGATATGAGTTTTAGTCTGCAGTTTTTGCAAAGCGCTCTTTTAGGGCAGTCTCTGCTGCAGGTGTATGAAAACTCACTGCTTGTGGCGGTAGCGTCTGCTGTTGCAGGAACGATTGGAGCGTATGGGGCGGCCCTTATAAATGTGCGAACCGCCATGAATAAAAAAGCCAAAATGAGTCTGGACTTGATTGCGTTGGCGACCAATACGGTGCCAGGCATGGTGTTGGGCTTAGCCTATTTATTGCTTTTTAATGATAGTGTTATAAAGGGAACCTTTTTTATTATCATCGCCTGTAATATAGTCCATTTTTTTGCGACCCCTTATTTAATGGCCAAGAATTCTTTGGGGAAATTGAATTCTGGATGGGAAATAACAGGAGAATTAATGGGGGATACTTGGCTGAAAACCGTGCTGAGGGTTATTGTTCCTAATTCCGGCACGACCATTGTGGAGATGTTCAGCTACTATTTTATCAACGCCATGGTAACCATTAGCGCTATTATCTTTTTAGTGGCTGCGCGGACGTCGGTAGTAACCAGCAAAATTAAAGAATTACAGCATTATGCTAACTTTAATGAGATTTTTATTCTTTCTATTTTGATTTTTATCACGAACATGCTGGTGAAAATAGGGTGTGACTATGCCCATAAAAAAATGTCATCTCTCTGAAGGTGAGATGAAAAGATAAACAAGAAAAGCAAATTACAAGGAGGCGTATTAATTGAAAAAAATGACGATGCTTTGGACCGCGTGGGCGCTGCTGGCGCTCAGCATATTTGGGCTTGCAGGCTGCGGGAACAGTGGCTCACAACCTGCGCAAAGCGCTAAACAAGTAGTAATTTACACAAATGCTGACAAAGAAGCGGCGGAAGCTATGGAAAAGAGCTTGAAAGCGGCCGGCTATGACGGGAAATATGTTTTGAAAACCTTTGGCACTTCTGAGCTTGGCGGTAAGCTCATGGCGGAAGGGAATAAAATTGAAGCCAACTTGATTACAATGAGCTCTTATTTTTTGGATAGTGCGCAAAGTAAAAATCAAATGTTTGCAGACTTGAAGTTTGAAACAAAAGCTCTTGAAAAATATCCTTCGTTTTATACGCCGATATTGGGAAATGTAGGAGCTATTATTGTTAATACGCAGGTGTTGAAAGACAAAAATCTACCTATGCCTAAATCGCTTAAAGACCTGACGAAAGATGAGTACAAAGACTTGGTTTCCATTCCTGATATCTCCAGCTCCTCCACATCCTGGCTGATGGTGCAGGCTATTATCAGCCAATACGGTGAAGAAGAAGGAAAAGCTATTTTAGGTAAGCTTATAAAGAATTGCGGGCCTCATGTGGAAAAATCAGGCTCTGGGCCGATTAAAAAAGTTCGGGCAGGCGAAGTGGCTGTTGGTTTTGGCCTGAGGCATCAAGCCGTGGCCGATAAGGCTGCCGGTAAACCGATCGATTTCGTCGATCCGGTGGAAGGCAACTATTCGCTCTTAGAAGGAATTGCCGTTGTTAACAAACCGGACGAAGCAACCACTCAGTTGGCCAGAGAAATGGCCCAGGTTATCATTAGTAAAGCTAGAACGGATTTGCTGAAAGACTATCCGGTTGTATTGTATCAAGGAGAAACTGTAAATGATGCCAATAAACCAGGCAATCCAAAGGTGTTTTCCAAACCTCTGACAGTAGAATTGCTGACGGAGCATCAAAATTTTGTCAAAACAGCAATGCAATGACATAATACCGGAAAGGCAAGGGAAGGCTGATGAATACCTATAAGCTTTTGACTCCTGGTCCCTTGACTACCAGTGCAACGGTCAAAGAGGCAATGCTCTTTGACCGTTGCACTTGGGACCAAGAGTATAAGACGATTACGCAAAAAGTTCGCCGCCAACTGTTAGCGGTGGCGGCGGTTTCAGAAGTAGAATATACGGCGGTTTTATTGCAAGGCAGCGGCAGTTTCGGCGTCGAAGCGGTATTGACTACGTCTATGAACGAAAAGGACAAGTGCCTTTTTGTAAGCAACGGAGCCTATGGCGAACGAATGATTGCGATGGCGAAGCGTTTGGGTTTGGCTCATGCGATTTGTTCATTCCCGTATGATCAGCTTCCTGATCCTAAGGTTGTTCGCGACATGCTGGAAAGCGATTCGGCTATTACCAAGGTCGCTATGGTGCATTGCGAGACGACTACAGGAATTTTAAACCCCTTGGATGAGGTGGCTGACCTGGCGAAAAAGTACGGCAAAACCTTGATCATCGACGCTATGAGCAGCTTTGGAGGTATAGAGATTTCTGTGGAACAGTTAGGAATTGATTTTCTGATTAGCAGTGCCAATAAATGCATCCAAGGAGTGCCTGGCTTTTGCTTTGTCATAGCCAAGCGGGCGGCGCTGGCGGCATGTAAGGATAATTCTCGCAGTGTCTCTCTTGATTTGTATGATCAATGGCAGCATATGGAGGGGAGCGGGAAATGGCGCTTTACTTCTCCGACCCATGTAGTGGCGGCTTTTTCGCAAGCTCTCGATGAGCTAGAAATAGAAGGCGGCGCAGCAATTAGGCAGAAACGGTATGAAGCGAATAATCGCCTACTGCGTGCAAAACTGAGCTCGTTGGGATTTGCGCCTTATATTGTCGAGACAGTGCAGTCTCCGATTATTACCACCTTCCGCTATCCTGACGCAGACTTTCAGTTTACTGAATTTTATCATTTTGTTAAACAGCAAGGGTTTGTATTATACCCAGGAAAGCTGACCGATGCGGATACGTTTCGTATAGGCAATATCGGCGAAATTTATGAAAGCGATATCAACAAGTTGTGCGAAGTCATAACAAGGTATTGCAAGGGAGAACGACATGGATAAAGTTGATGGCGTAATCTTGGATTGGGCCGGAACTACGGTCGATTTTGGCTGCTTTGCGCCAGTGGAGGCGTTTTTGCAGATTTTTCAAGAAACGGGCGTAGCGGCGACTGTAGCGGAAGCCAGAAAGCCGATGGGCATGCTAAAACGAGATCATATTCGCGCGATGCTGGAAATGGAGCGCTTGCAAGAAGCCTGGCGGCAAGTAAAGGGCCGAGCGTCGACAGCAGAAGATGTTGAACGTTTGTATGAGCGTTTTGAGCCCTTGCTGATGGCATCGTTAGAGCAGTATGCGCAGCCTTTGCCGGGTGTGGTGGAAAGCGTTAACTTGCTAAGACAAAGCGGAATTCGCATTGGTTCGACGACGGGGTACACGGATTTGATGATGGATGTGGTTGCCGAAGAAGCTGAAAAACAAGGGTATGCGCCTGATTTTCGGATTACGCCCGATGCAACGCAATCTTATGGGAGACCCTATCCCTATATGATTTTTCGCAATATGGAGGCGTTACGACTGCATGCTGTGTGGACGACCGTTAAAGTCGGCGATACGATTGCTGATATTCGCGAAGGCGTTCATGCTGGCGTTTGGTCGGTCGGGGTGATGGCGGGCAGCTCGCAGCTAGGCCTATCCTGCGAGCGGTATCAAGGATTGCAGGAAAAAGAAAAAAACGCAGCTTTTGCGGCGGTTGCGCAGGAGTTTAAAGCAGCTGGAGCGGACTTTGTGATTTCGACGTTGGGCGAACTGCCGACGTTGATTGAACATATTAATGAGAAAATTGCCCAAGGTGCGCGTCCTTATGGAACCTAACCAAGGCTTGATTCGGGAAGGCGACATCAATAGCGGCAGTCTGCGCGAGCAATGGCTGGCAGGATTGGATTCCCAAAGCATAAAGTCTTTGAAGGAAGACGAAGCCGTGTTTATGCGTCAATCTATGTCCACTCCTTGCTTGCAGAGCATTGTGCGGGCGGATGGGTGTTATCTTTTCGATAAAAATGCCAAGGCGTATCTTGATTTTCACGGCAACAGCCTGCATCAAGTAGGCTATCGCAATCCGTACGTGCTGGAAGCAGTGGTGGAACAGCTTGGCGCGCTGCCCTTTATCCCCCGCCGCTATACGGCGGATATTGCGGTGCAAGCAGCAAAGGCGTTGATTGAGAAAACAACATCAAAAGATTTTAAAGTATTGTTTACGCCGTCAGGAACTGCTGCGGTGGGGCTTGCTCTTAAAATTGCCCGCAAGGTGACGGGAAAGCATAAAGTTATCTCGTTATGGGAAGCCTTTCATGGGGCGAGCCTTGACTGTATTTCCGTAGGGGGAGAATATGTATTTAACAAGGAGCTAGGCCCGCTTTTGCCGGGATGTATCAAGGGTATTCCCTACAATGCGTACCGGAATTTGCTGAACAGCTCTAGTCCGGAGCGAGTGGCTGATTTTTGCTTGGATTATCTGGAATATATATTTCACAACGAAGGGGACATTGGTGCGGTGCTTTTGGAACCGATTCGGGCGACCGATACGCATGTTCCTCCTCGCAGTTATTTTCAGCGGTTGCAGCAAATGTGCGCGCGTTATCAAGCGTTATTGATTTTCGACGAAATTCCGACCGCTCTTGGGCGCAGCGGCGAATTTTACGTGCATCAAAACTTCGCGGTGGAACCGGATGTGCTGGTTCTGGGGAAAGGCCTGGGGGGCGGGGTTGTCCCGCAAGCGGCAATATTGGTAAAGACACGCTATGATCGGTGTTCGGACGTATCCTTAGGCCATTATACGCACGAAAAGCCTGCTGCTGGTTGTGCTGCAATTTGTGCGGCGATTCGTTATATAAATGAGTATCAATTGTTGGAGAATTGCAGACGGCAGGGCGTTTTTGCGAAACAAGCGGCGGCCAGCTTATTTGAGCGTTATGCGTGTATTGGCGATGTTCGCATTTGGGGGCTGATGATTTCCTTTGAACTTGTGAAAGATCGCGCGACGAAAGAACGAGACACCGTTTTGGCGGAGAAAATTCTTTACTACAGTCTGGAGAAGGGCTTGTCTTTTAAACTGTCAGCTGGTAATTGTATTACATGGCATCCTCCGCTGATTGTGACAGAAGCGCAATTGGCCTCGGCGTTTCAAATCTTTGAAGACGCCATCAATGCCTGTAGATGCTAGCGCATACAGGAAGAAAATTCTTGCTGAAATGCGTGCTGGTCTGGTTGTTATATAGAAACCCCGCTGTAAGGCGCGTTTATCGGCGCGATTGCAGCGGGGTTTTTAGTACGTTTTAGTTAAAAAAAGGGTGAACACTAGGGGCGGCTAGTGAAGAACTTCGTCAGGGAACAACTGTTGTACATCGTCGGCCAGCAAATCGAAGAAGACCAGCATGAATTTTCCTTCTCGGTCCATGACTTGTTTGCCGTGGGTGAAGAGCTCAAAATCTTCTACTTTGATTAAATCTGGCTCAAAGGTTTCTTCAATGAAGGAAAGAACGGCTTTTTCTCTGTCTACCGCTTGGGCTCTGTCAGCTGCGCCCTCATCATAGCCGCAGTGAAAGCTGTAGCTGTCGTAAGCGCCCTCTACAGGGGCTTTGCCTTGTGCACCAGCATTGTATCCGGCCGCCCAGGCTTGCAGGTCCATTTCCGAACGAGTCATAGTGACAGCCTCCCTTCTAAGTACTTATATTGTGCATGAGGGGAACTACTACCTGGCTCATTAGGCTTTTGTTTTTACATCGTTATGATTCGACAAAAAGATAAGCACCTCCTTTAAGGAAGAGCGGTAAATTTACAGGAGAAGGGTACAAAAAAACAAGAAGTGAATTTTCAGTAAATTAAGAGTGTAAAACAAGGCGTTCTATTTTATAATGAAGAGTAGGGAAGGGAGGCAGGCTGTGATTGCAAGGAACTAAAAATGCTGCCGCGACAATCGCAGATACAGAGAATGAAGCGAGAATTCGGTTTGCCGGAATATAGCTTTGCAGGCATTTTGCTGGCCTGGATGATTACCTATGATCCCGCGGATGTTACGTGGCATTCGCTTGTTGCGTTTGCGGCGGCGCTGGTCTATGTGGCCTATAAAGTGGGCCAACGGTTGTGGCGAGCCATTCGAAGACCGCAAGAGGTTGCCAAGAAACGCAATTGAGAATAATGGATTTTGTTTTTGGTCTTTTAGAGAGCAGAGCGGTTTTTCTTGCAGGGGAAAATTGGGAGAAGGAATCCGCCGCAGCCGCCGCGAAATAGGGCAGCAACGAAGTAATGAAAATAGAAAAAGAGGTGAGGAACCTGCTTGATCCATACGGAAGAAACATTCACTATCTGCGTATTTCTGTCACAGACCGCTGCAATTTGCGCTGCCAATATTGCATGCCTGCCAGCGGCGTTCCTGATCTCGGTCATGCCAATATTTTGACACTGGAAGAAATACACCGGGTTGTGCAGGCGGCGGCCATGGTGGGCGTTGACAGCGTACGCCTGACGGGCGGCGAACCGCTGGTGCGCAAAAACGTGGTGCAACTGATCCGGCAGATAGCGGCTACGCCGCATATTGAAGACGTGGCTCTTACCACAAATGGCATACTCTTTGCAGAGCTGGCGCAGGAGCTTAAGCAAGCTGGCTTGCGGCGGGTCAACTTCAGTTTGGATACTTTGAACGCAGCCGTTTTTAAAGAGCTTACCGGCACAGATGGCTTGCAGCGTGTATTGCACGCTATTTCTGCGGCGCTGGAGCTAGGCTTTGGGCCGGTGAAAATCAATACCGTTGTTTTAAGGGGCATCAACGAGCAGGAGGTGATGGAGCTGGCGTATTTGGCGAAAACCATGCCTGTTCATGTGCGCTTTATTGAGTGCATGCCTGTGGGGAATTTGGAATTTTACCGGGAAGAACGTTTTGTGTCTATGCAGGAAGTGAAAGAAAGACTGGCGGCTCGTTACGAGCTGGTGGCAGGCGAAGCGCCGTTGGGGAACGGTCCAGCCAAAACCTATCAGCTGAGGGGCGGTCAAGGGACCGTTGGCTTTATCAGCGCCATGAGCGACCATTTTTGCGGGGCCTGCAATCGTTTGCGGTTGACGGCTGATGGACGGCTGCGGAGCTGTTTGTTTGGGAAGGAAGAGGTGAATCTGAAACCGGCCCTTTCCCGTCAGGCAGGGATCGAAGAAGTAGCGGAGCTCTTTCGTCAGGCTATTTTGGCTAAGCCGGAGCGGCACTATATGCAGCAAGGCTGGGGGGCGGATAATGCGCGCAAGATGTATCAAATTGGCGGTTGAGAGTTAGCCGATTATGTGGACGGTGCCAAGGGCAAGAGGCAGCTGTAAAAAGAATGTGAAAATATCAGGTGTAATAAGGAAAGAAGGCGGTGTAAGGATGTTTTATCGAATTAACATGAAGGACTTGTTGGTTAAGGAGGACGCAGGAGAACAGTATGCGGGGCTGGGGGGGCGCGCCTTGAGTTCGCGCCTTGTGGAAGAGGAAGTGGAACCGACGGCGCATCCTTTGGGAGAGAAGAACAAGCTGGTTTTTGTCACGAGTCTGCTTTCCGGCACTGGCGCTCCTAACGGCGGTCGCATGTCTCTTGGCGCTAAGAGCCCTTTGACCGGCGGTATCAAGGAGAGCAATGTCGGTGGGACCATGGGTATGAAGCTGGGGCGCCTGGGTGTTAGAGGCATTATTGTGGAAGGCTTGCCGGCTCAGGAAGGAACCTATGTGATTCAAGTTTCCGCCGCAGGCGTATCCTTGGTGGAGATGCCAGAGCTCAAAGGCTTGAATATTTATGACACCGTGGCGAAGCTGCAAGATAAGTACGGCCCGAAAACGGCGATTGGCTGTATCGGGACGGCGGGAGAAAAAAGGATGGCCGCAGCCTGCGTGGGCTTTACCGATATGGAAGGCGCTCCCACCCGTCAGGCAGGACGGGGCGGCTTGGGTGCGGTTATGGGCAGCAAAGGCATTAAAGCCATTGTGGCCGATGACAGCGGCGCAGGGAAACTTGTCTATGCCGATGAAGACGCCTATCGGGCCGGCGCAAAAAAATTGGCCAATGCTTTGTTGACCCATCCCGTTACCAGCCAGGCGCTGCCGGCGTACGGCACCGACGTGCTTGTCAATATTTTGAGCGAAGCCGGGGGCTTGCCGACACGCAACTTCAGCGAAGGACGCTTTGAAGGCGCGAATGATCTTGGCGGCGAGACCATGGCGGAGACCATCAAAGCGCGGGGCGGCAAGGTAGGGCATGGCTGCTCGCCGGGCTGTGTCATCCGCTGTTCCCAGATTTATCACGATAAAGACGGCAAAGTGCTTACAGGCGGCTTTGAATATGAGAGCGTTTGGTCCATGGGCGCTAATTTGGGCATCAATAATTTGGATGATGTGGCTTTGATGAATCGCTTGTGCGACGATTACGGCCTAGATACCATCGATACTGGCGTAGCCTTAGGCGTGCTGATGGAAGCCGGACTTTTCACGGCAGGAGACAGCAAGGCGGCCATTTCCCTGATTCACGAAGTGGGGCAAGCGACGCCGCTCGGGCGGATTATTGGCGCCGGAGCGGCGGTAACGGGCAAGGTATTCGGCATGCGCCGCGTGCCGGTGGTGAAGGGCCAAGCCATTCCCGCGTATGATCCGCGCGCGGTAAAAGGCCAAGGGGTAACGTACGCTACAACGCCTATGGGCGCTGACCATACTGCAGGTTATGCAGTAGCTACCAACATCCTGAATGTTGGCGGCAAGCTTGACCCGTTGGTGGCGGAGGGCCAAGTCGATTTGTCTCGGAATTTGCAGATTGCCACGGCCTTTGTGGACAGCACAGGGCTTTGCTTGTTTGTAGCCTTTGCCATTTTGGACATTCCGGAAGGGTTGGAAGGCATTGTGGAAATGTGCAACGCCCGCTACGGCTGGAACAAGAGCGTTGAGGACTACCTGGAAATGGGCAAACAGGTGTTGCGGGACGAACGGCATTTCAACAAGCAAGCCGGTATTGCCGAAGGCTCCGATGACTTGCCGGATTTCTTCCGCACGGAAAAACTGCCGCCTCATGAGGTGGTTTTTGATGTGCCCAAGGACGAGCTGAACAAGGTTTTTGATTTTTAAATAAAAAGAAAAACAGCCTGGCCGGATGGGTTCCGGCCAGGCCTGTTTTCAAGTTTGTCTTGGCAAGGGAAATGAGGGATACGATGGAGTTTTTAGCATGTCTGGATTGGCAAAAGGCGCAGGAAGTGGTTGCCCAGGCATTGACGACGGTGGCGGAAGAGGAAGTCGTGGAGCTGTTGGCGGCGACGGGA
This sequence comes from uncultured Anaeromusa sp., assembly GCF_963668665.1. Classification (NCBI taxonomy): domain Bacteria; kingdom Bacillati; phylum Bacillota; class Negativicutes; order Selenomonadales; family Sporomusaceae; genus Anaeromusa; species uncultured Anaeromusa sp. Next base: position 1,760,463 of record NZ_OY764902.1, read on the forward strand.
CGCGTAACGGCGGCAGATATCCTGGCGCAAGAGGATTTGCCTCCGTTTGCCCGCTCTACGGTTGACGGCTATGCCGTGCGCAGCGCCGACACCTTTGGCGCCAGCGAGGCTGCGGCTGCGCTCTTGGAAGTAGTGGGAGACATACATATGGGCCGAGAGGCGGGCTTTTCTCTAGAACCGGGGCAAGCGGCGGCCATTCCCACCGGGGGCATGCTGCCGGTGGGGGCGGATGCTGTAGTGATGCTGGAATATGCCGAACAGCCCGACGGGCGGACGCTGCTGGTGCAAAAAAAAGCGGCGCCCAATGAGAATGTGCTGACCCAAGGAGAGGACGTGGCCTGCGGCGAGGTGCTTGTGGAAAAAGGGGTGCGCCTTGACGCGCGGCATATAGGCCTTTTGGCGGCGGGCGGCTGCCAGGAAGTACTGGTGCGCAAACGTCTTAAGGTGGGGCTGATTTCCAGTGGCGACGAGCTGGTGGAGATTGGGGTGCAACCAACCGGCGGCCAGGTGCGCGATGTGAATTCCTACGCCCTTAGCGCCCTGTTAAGCGGCTGGGGTTGTGAAGTAGAGCGCTTCGGCATTATCAAGGACAGCTATGAAAAGTTTTGCGAATGCCTGGCCCAGGCGGCGGCAACATGCCAACTGGTACTCATTTCCGGCGGCAGTTCGGTAGGGGCCAGGGATTTTACCGTGCCGGCCTTGCGGGCTGTGGCCAAACCGGGGATTTTATTTCACGGTCTGGCCATTAAGCCGGGGAAGCCGACGATCTTTGCCATGGCCCAAGATGTGCCTGTTTTTGGCCTGCCTGGGCATCCGGTGGCCGCCTTTATGGTATGCGGGCAATTAGTAGCGCCCGCCGTGCGGCGTTTGGGCGGCGAACGCCAAGCCCCCGCTGTCCGTGGCGTGCCGGCGGTGTTATCGCGCAATCTCGCTTCCGCGCCGGGGCGGGACGATTTTATCAGCGTACGTATCCTGGCGCAAGACGGAGGCTATGTGGCGGAGCCCATTTTGGGCAAGTCCGGCCTTATCGGCGTCTTGGCTCAGGCTGACGGGGTGTTGCATATTCCCGCGGCGAAGAGCGGCTTGTATCAAGGAGACCCTGTAATGATCCAGCCGGTGACGGCTGGGGCGGAAAGGGGCGCATGAGAGGTGGGGAAAAGCAAGGCCTATTTAGACTGCCGCACAAGAGAACAGGCTCAAGTCTTGTGGCGGGAGCGTTTGGCTGCCTGCGGTTTTTTTGACCAACTGCCGGCGGAAGAGGTGGCCCTAGACGAAGCCTTAGGAAGGGTGGCGGCGGCTTCGGTATATGCCGCGCAGTCGGTGCCGCATTATAACAGCGCCGCCATGGATGGCATTGCGGTGCGGGCGGCGGATACCTTTCAGGCGCAGGAAACGGCGCCGGTAAAGCTGACTTTGCTGTCTAAGGATCATCCTTTTAGCAAAGGCAGCTGTTATGTGGTCGATACAGGAGATGTGCTGCCGGAGGGAACCAATGCCGTCATTATGGTGGAAGAAGTGCATTTTGCAGCGGGAGAAGCGGAAATTATCGCCGCCGCTTCTCCGTGGCAGCATGTTCGCATTATCGGCGAGGATATTGTAGCTAATGAGCTTGTGGTAGCGGAGCGTCAGGTTATTTCGCCGGTGGATATAGCGGCTTTGTGGGCGGCGGGGCTGGAAACGGTGTCGGTGATTTTAAAGCCGAAGGTGGCGATTTTGCCTACGGGGGATGAACTGGTTGCCAGCCGCCGGGAGCTGAAACCAGGCAGCATTCTCGACGTTAATTCGCATATGCTGGCGGCGGCAGTGCGCCAATGGGGCGGCGAGCCTACGCGTTACGGCATTATCAAGGATCAGCAAGAGGCGTTGGAGGCGGCGGTCCAAGAAGCGCTGCAGCGTCACGACATGGTCCTTGTCAATGCAGGCACTTCCGCCGGCACGGAGGATTTTACTTTTGATGTGCTCAGCCGTCTAGGGGAGGTCTTGGTGCATGGCGTGGCCATTAAGCCGGGTAAACCGGTGGTGCTGGCAATTTGCGCAGGCAAGCCGGTAGTCGGACTGCCTGGCTACCCCGTTTCATCGATGTTGACGGCGGAAATGTTTGTCAAGGAAGCTCTCGCAGAGCGGCAAAAGCTTCCCTACGCTGAGGCGCCGGAAGAAGAGGCTGTGGTGGTGCGTCCCTTGGCGTCTACGGTGGGGGTAGAAGAGTATGTCCGCGTTTCGTTGGGACAGGTGCAAGGCCGTATGGTAGCAGCGCCTCTTGGCCGGGGAGCGGGCTTGATTTCCTCGCTGACCCGGGCGCAAGGGCTGATTCGCGTTCCCGAAGGCAGCGCTGGTCTTAATGCCGGCTCGACGGCGGCTGTGCGCAGACTGCGCGGCGGCAATTCGGCCCATAGTTTACTGGCTGTGGGCAGTCATGATTTGTCTTTGGAGATGCTGGGCGTTCACTTGCGGCGACGCCAAGGAGAACTTACCTTGTCCTGCGCTAATGTAGGCAGCATGGGCGGCTTGATGGCCATTCGCAACAATGAAGCCCATTTGGCGGGCATTCATTTATTGAGCGAGGCTACAGGGCAATACAATCTAGAGCAGGTGCGGTCGTATTTGCCGGATCGAGCCTGGCTGCTGGTGCATTTGGCCAGGCGGCAGCAGGGGCTGATGGTGGCCCCGGGAAATCCTAAGGATATCCAGGGGCTTAGCTGCTTGACTCGCCCGGGTATCACTTTCGTCAACCGTCAGCGCGGTTCCGGCACGCGCATGCTCCTTGATTATGAATTGAAAAAGCTGGGGCTTTCCGGGGCGGATATTAATGGCTATGAAAAAGAAGTCGGCACCCATATGACGGTGGCCGCTTCGGTTGCGTCCGGCACAGTGGATGTTGGCTTGGGAGTCTTGGCGGCGGCCAAGGCGCTGGGGTTGGAATTTTTGCCGGTAGCGGCGGAGCAATACGACTTGCTGCTCAATTTTGAACCCTGCGATGAACGCCTGGAGCTGCTGCTGGAGGTGCTGCGTTCGCAGGAGTTCCGGGCGGACGTGGAGGCGTTGGGCGGCTATGACCTAAGCGGTTCCGGCGACATTCTTGGCAAAGGAAATTCTTGAGAAGAGATGAGTAAGCACAGTGGCTGCGGCGAAGGAGGGAAGCGCATGGAAGGGCTGATTGAAGTCCGCTTCTTTATGGCGTTATCCGAACTAGTCAAGACGCGGCAGTGGGAGAATCCGCTGTGGTTGGCCTTGGCGGAGGAGATTACCGGCGTTGCGCTTTTGGCTAAACTGGAAATTGAGGCGGCACAGGTAGAGGCGTTCATGGTTAATGGCAAGGCGGTCTCCCCCGGGGAGGCCCGAATTCGACCGGGGGATCGGGTGGCCTTGCTGCCGCCGGGAACGCCCGGACCGTATCGGGTGATGCTGGGGCTGCGAAAAATGGATTAAGGAGCAAAGGAGGAGGGGCTGTGCAACTAGAAGTTCGACTGTTTGCCACCTTGCGGGCCTTTGCGCCAGCAGATGCGGTGGCAGGCGTATTTAGCGCCATCTGTCCAGAGGGTACTACGGTAGATTCCTTGGCGGAGCGTCTCGGTATCGAAGCCGCCAAGGTGCATATGCGCATGGTCAACGGCGTCGGCGTAGATGGAACGCACGTCTTGAAGGAGCGGGACCGGGTAGGGCTGTTTCCGCCGGTAGGAGGCGGTTGAATGGCGAAAGAGGCGTCTTTGGCAGAAATCAAAGCCGGGCGCATGCCGGAGCGGTACTTGCGCAATCTCGGCACGATTGGTCTTGCGGGACAGCTGCGCTTGCTGCAGGCGAAGGTGGTCGTCGTGGGCGCTGGCGGCCTGGGGGGCTATGTGCTGGAATGCCTGGCCCGACAGGGTGTGGGCCAGTTAGTAGTGATTGACGGCGACAATTTCGCGGCGCACAATTTGAACCGGCAAATTTTATGTACTACTGAAAATTTGGGGCGCAGCAAAGCCCAAGAAGCGGCGAGACGCCTTGCTGCGGTCAACCCGGAAGTGGAAGTGACGGCGGTGGCGCAGATGCTGACGACGACTACGGCCCAAGCCTTGTTGGCAGGAGCGGACGTTGTCGTAGACGCCTTAGATAGTCTGCGGGATCGAAGCATGCTCTTTCAGGCCGCCGGGGCGCTGGGCATTCCTGTGGTGCACGGAGCGATTGCCGGTTTTACCGGCCAGGTGGCGGTCCTTTTTCCGGAAGATACGTACTTGGCGGTCTTTTTGACGCAAAAAGCGCCGGAGCAAGGGGTAGAAGCGGAGCTGGGCAATCCGGCGGCGACGCCGGCGATGGCGGCGGCTTTGCAAGCCCAGGAGACGGTGAAGCTGCTGACAGGTACGGGGCGGATTCTAAGGAATGAAATTCTTTATTTTGATATGGAACAGCTGGAGTTTGAAAAAATTCGTATGCCTCAAGGAGGAACTGTGTGATGCGTAAAAATTTATTTTTTCTGTTTGGTTTATTGGCGCTGATTTTAGTTGCCGCCGGCTGCGGCGGTAAAGACACGGCCGCGCCGCAAGCGCCGCCCAAACCGGCGAATCCCAACATCATTTTGGCCACCACTACCAGCACCCAAGACAGCGGCTTGCTGGATGTGCTGCTGCCGGTGTTTGAAAAGAAAACCGGCTACAAAGTAAAAACTGTAGCAGTAGGCACAGGGCAGGCGTTAGCGTTAGGAGAAAAAGGCGAAGCCGATGTACTGCTGGTGCACGCTCCGGCTGCTGAGAAAAAGGTAGTAGCCAGCGGCGCGGCGGTTAATCGCCAGCTGGTCATGCACAATGACTTTGTCTTGGTCGGTCCGGCTGCTGACGCAGCTAAGATAAAAGCCAAGACAACCCAAGAAGCGCTGCAGGCGATCGCCGAGGCGAAAGCCGTCTTTGTTTCTCGCGGCGATGATTCGGGAACGCACAAAATGGAAGTAGGATTGTGGAAGACCGCCGTTCTTAAGCCGGCCGCTCCTTGGTATCAAGAAGCCGGCGCCGGGATGGGACAGACGCTGAAGATTGCGGACGAAAAAGCGGGTTATACCCTCACAGACAGGGCTACGTATTTGGCGCAAAAGAAAAACATCAAGCTGGAGATTCTGGTGGAAGGCGATGCCAAGCTGCTAAACATTTATCACGTTATGGAAGTCAATAGCGAAAAATTTGCTAAAGCCAATCAAGCGGGCGCGAAAGCCTTTCGCGAATTTTTGCTCTCGTCGGAGGGACAGGCTTTGATTGCCGCGTTTGGCAAGGATAAGTACGGTCAGCCGTTGTTCTTTGCCGATGGCGGCAAAACCGAAAAAGACTTTGGGCTGTAGGCCGTCAGCATGGTTGGCGAGGGAATAACACAGGCGCTTTCTTGGCTGTTGGCGGGAGATGGCGAAGTGGCGGCGGTGGCGGCTATGACCATCCAAGTGTCCGGCGTCGCCACCTTATGCAGCGTGCTTTTAGGCATTCCTCTGGGGGTGTGGCTGGCTTTACGGGATTTTCGCGGCAAGCAGCTGTGCAGTGCGCTGGTGAATTTCGGCATGGGCCTGCCGCCGGTGGTGGTGGGCCTATTCGTCAGTCTCTGTTTGTGGCGTTACGGGCCGCTGGGAGAATGGGAGCTGATGTATACACCGGCGGCGATGATGATCGCCCAGACAATTATTGCGACGCCTATTGTGGGCGGTCTTAGTTTTGCCGCCGTTTTGAGTGTGAATCCCAAGCTGCGGCTGCAGCTGCTTTCGCTGGGGGCGACTCCCTGGCAGGCTAGCCGGCTGCTCATTAGGGAAGCTCGCTTGGGACTCTTGGCGGCGGTCATGGCCGGCTTTGGCCGAGTCATCTCCGAAGTAGGCGCGTCCATGATGGTGGGGGGGAATATCAAGGGCCAAACCCGGGTCTTGACCACCGCGACGGTGATGGAAGTAGGCAAGGGTAACTACGATACGGCGATCGCCTTCAGCTTGATTTTGCTCTTGGGCGCTTTTGGCGTAGTTTTCATGCTGACCTGGCTGCAGCACAAGAGGAAGAGTGAACAGAAATGACGGAAATTTTGGCTATGAATGAGGTTGCGGTGTATCGAGGTGGCAAGGAACCGGTGCTGCAGATCGACTCCTTTGCTATGAAACAGGGCGAATTGGCGGCTCTTGTGGGCCCTAATGGCGCCGGTAAAAGTACGCTGCTGCAGACGATTAATCTTTTGCAGCCGTATGCGGGGCAAATCCGCCTCTTTGGGGAAAGCGCTACAACTGGCAAAGCGCGTGCGCTGCGGCGGCGCACGGCTATGGTTTTTCAGGAAACGCTGCTGCTGGAAGGCAGCGTCTTTGCTAATGTGGCCATGCCGCTGCGTTTTCGCGGCATGGCGGCCGGAGAAATACAAACAAGAGTGGCGCAGGCGCTGACTGTCTTTGGCTGCGCTCATCTGGCGGAACGGCAGGCTAAGTGCTTGTCCGGCGGCGAGGGGCAGCGGGTATGTCTGGCGCGGGCGTTGGTGACGGAGCCGGAGCTGCTGCTGCTGGACGAGCCCTTTGCGGCGTTGGATGTGGCGACCCGCAGCGCCTTGCTGGAGGAACTGCGGCAGTTGGCGAAGCAAAAAAAAATGGCTGTGCTTTTGGTAAGTCATCATTTTAGCGATGTTTTGTATTTTGCAGATCGGGCGGTAGCGCTTTTGGAAGGGCGGATTCTTCAGGACGACGAGCCGGAAAGGCTGCTGCGGCGGCCTGTAAACGAAAAGGTGGCCCGCCTGGTTGACATGGACAATCTGTTTCCCTGCACCTTGGAAACGGTCGGTGATCAGCAACTGCTGCGCCTTTCGGAAACGTTTTCTATCCCTTGTGACGGGTTTGCGGGGGCGTCGCCGTCTTTTTGCTGTTTGCCTGGGGACGGGCTGCAACTGGCAACGGGAGAGGAAGCGGCTTTAGGAGAAGATTGGGCTTTGTTGGAGGGGGAAGTGGAACGAGTGCTGCCTGGTATTGGCGCTTGCTGCGTTCTAGTGCGGGCGGGGGGCTTGCTTTGGAAGGCTCGCTTGCCGCTGCATGGCGGGACGAATTTTGCGCCGGGAGCCAGTCTTTGTTTGCGTTTTCGTCCATCGGAGATGCAGCGATTTTAAAACCGTTCCCGAAGAAGCAAAGGCGTTCTTTAAAAAAGAAATTTGTTGCTATCGCAACTTTCGTTTGACGAAACCCTGTTCAAAGTACTATCCTAAGCAAAGGCGCTAAGAGTCTATGATGTAGTAAAACTTGCCTAGGAAGGAACTAGCGATGGAAACAAATGGACGAGAAGGATTTTCGCGGCTTTCCAGACTTTCTAAAAAAAAGAAGAAACACGTGAGTAAGCTGTGGATTGTTATAGTGGCGGCGTTGCTGCTGGCGGTATCAGCCGGGGCGGCTTGTTTGGCGTTGCTTAATGAGAAAGATCAGCCTATGGCCAAGGTTCTGACGCCGTTGAGAGGAAAAGTGAACATTTTGGTCCTTGGCGTTGACGAGCGGGGAGATGATGCGGGTCGCTCGGATACAAGCTTTGTAGTAACCATTGATAATGACGCTAAAAAGGCGACCATGCTTTCGATTCCCAGGGACTCACGGGTGAAGATTGCCGGACATGGCTGGGACAAGGTAAACCATGCCTTTGCTTTTGGCGGGGCGCCCTTGTCTAAAACAACCATAGAAAATTTATTGGGTATTCCGATTGATTATACGGTGAGCGTTAACTTTCGCGGTTTCATGCGCATGGTTGACGCTGTGGGCGGCATTACGATCGACGTGGATAAACGGATGCGCTATTCCGACCCCTATGATGACGATGGCGGTCTGGAAATTGACCTCTATCCGGGCGTGCAGAAATTGAACGGGCGTACGGCGATAGAATATGTGCGCTATAGAGATGAGGAAGGCGATATTGGGCGGGTAGCACGGCAGCAGAAATTCCTAAAGGCGCTTTTTCAAGAGGTGGCCAGCCCGCAAGTGCTCAGCAAGCTGCCAGAATTGATCAAGGAGTTTTCTTCGGTCATAAAAACCGACATGCCAACTGCTAAAATGCTGCAGTTGCTGCCGACTATTAATGAAGCGGTGAAGGCGGGGCTGGAGACGGAGTGGGTGACAGGTACGCCCATTTGGATACAGGATGTAAGCTATTGGCTGCCTGATGTTGCAGAACTGCGGGCTAAAGTGGCGCGCATTCAAGGAATTTCCATGGATGAGCGATATCGACGGGAGACGGAAAATCTGGCGAATGAGTATAAACAATCGGTTCCCAGAGAGGTTCGGGTTGCCTCTCCGCCAGCGGTAGTGCAACGAGGGCCGGCTTCGGAACGGCAGGCTAGTTTTGAGAGTAAGAATAGTTCTAGTGCAAGTAAAGCCAAGAACGGCAGCAGTGGAAAAACGACAACTGGAGCCAAGAATACGTCGGCCCCAAGCGCCGGCAAGACGGAACTTAAGTAAAGGAAGAGCCTGCGGCATTGCTGCAGGTTTTTTTTCTTAACTCGTTGTGCTCAAACAGTCGAAAATGTCATTCGCCTTACCCTGTGTTTACGTCCTGCGGACCGTCTTGCTCCAATAAAAGTCTCAAATACAATTGCGGCCGCCGCAGCCTCGTTGATCCCTCGCTTTACTCCTCTGGCCTTTCTCTGCTTCCCTCTGTTACTCTGTGTGACGTTCTCTTCTAAAGGACTGCGTCAGCGGGTTTTCTTTTTTTAGTCGAAAGGGAATTGGGAAAATATGTAGAAAATAATATTAGAATTTTCTGTCGTTTATTATCAAAAGGGTTTGTTCAGAGGAGGCGTGGAAATGAAACGAAGCAAGCTGGTAGTAATGGTTGTGGATGATGCGGTGGAATGGCGGCTGCAGCTGGCGAAGCATCTGGAAGCGCAGTATTTTGTTGTGGCGGCGGCTAATGGGACAGAAGCGCTGGAATATGCTAAATTAAAGCGTCCGGATCTGATTTTATTGGATGTGACTATGCCGGGATTGAATGGTTACGAGGCTTGTGCGTTGTTGAAAAAAGAAGCGATCTTGCAGAGTGTTCCGGTAGTTTTTTTGCTGGAATCCGGCGAACTGGCGGACGGAACAGAAGGGTTGGCGCGCGGCGGTTGTGATTTTATTGACAAGAGCAGTCCGGCCTCATTGCTGCTGGCCCGCAGTGAGCTGTATATGGCCTTGAAGCAAGCGCAGGAGGAGCTGCGTGAGCGTAATTCTTATTTGGAAGCGCAAGTGGAAGAACGGCTGCAGGGGCTGGGGCTGTTGCAGGATGTATCCATGATGGCTGTGGCGTTGTTGACGGAAAGCAGAGATTATGAAACTGGAGCGCATTTGCAGCGCACAAGCCGATATGTGCGAGCTTTGGCCATCAATTTGTATGCCAAGGCGTTCTTTGCCAAGGAGCTGACCCTCGACAGTATTTTTTTGCTTTCTAAATCGGCGCTGCTCCATGATATAGGCAAGCTGACTATTCCAGAGTCGGTTTTAGGCAAACAGGGAAAATTAACTTCTGCTGAATTTTCTTTGGTTAAACGACATGCCCAGGCGGGGCGGAAAAGTATTGAAGAAGCGGGGCTGTTTTTAGGAGTGCCTGAGCCGTTTTTGCGTTTTGCCAAGGAAATGGCTTGCTATCATCATGAGCGCTGGGATGGCAACGGTTATCCGCAGGGACTGGCGGGAGAACGAATTCCTGTTTCAGCGCGTTTGATGGCGTTGGCGGATGTGTACGACGCTATTGTCAGTCGTCGTGTTTACAAAGAACCGGCGTCGCATGAGGAAGCGGTGCGCATTATTAAAGCGGCGGCGGGAACTCAATTTGATCCGGTAGTGGTGGAGGCCTTTTTGGAGACGGCCGATAGTTTTGCGGACATTGCGGTGCAATTTCCGGATGTCGTGCTGCAGTGAAGGGCGCGGTCCTGCAGAGGAAATACGGCGCGGAGACGAGGTGGGAGCGTGTTTAACGAGGCCTCTTTGTTGATTACCGGCGGCACGGGTACCTTTGGCAGGCAACTGGTGCGGACGATTTTGAGCCGCTACCAGCCTCGGCGGGTGATTGTCTTTTCCAGGGACGAACTGAAACAATCAGAAATGCAGCGGGATTTTCCGCAACGCTGTATGCGTTACTTTATTGGCGACGTGCGGGACGAGGGACGCCTGCACCAGGCGTTGCAGGGAGTAGACTATGTGGTGCATGCAGCGGCGCTTAAGCAAGTGCCGACTGCGGAATACAATCCGTCGGAATTTGTAAAGACGAATATTTTAGGCGCCCAGCACATCATTGCCGCAACGATCGCCAACCAAGTAAAGAAAGTGATAGACCTTTCCTCCGATAAGGCGGTAAATCCTACCAGCTTTTACGGTGCGACAAAGTTAGTTTCGGACAAACTGTTTGTAGCGGCTAACAAGAGCATAGAAGGACAGGTGACGCAGTTTTCCGTGGTGCGCTACGGCAATATGGCCGCCTCGCGGGGATCGGTAGTACCTCTGTTTCGTAGGCTTCTTGCGGAGGGCTGCACACGTCTGCCTGTTACGCATCTGGAAATGACGCGCTTTTGGCTGACCCCGGCAGAGGGCGTGGAAGCTATTCTGGAGGCATTCAGTCACATGAGAGGCGGAGAAATTTTTATTCCTAAAGTTCCCTCCTGCCGCATTGTGCAATTGGCAGAGGCCTTTTTGCCAGGGAGAGAGCCGGAAATCATCGGCCTGCGTCCGGGAGAAAAGCTGCATGAAGCCATGTGGTCGGAGGACGAGGCGCACTTGGTGCTGGAATTTCCCGGGTATTACTTGCTTCGGCCTCCCGCGGCGCTGGTCGCAGACTCTGTATATGCTGTGAATTCCCAGGGCGAGAGCGGCAGAGCGGTGCCGGCTGGTTTTGTTTATAATTCCGCTGCCAACCCGCAGTTTCTCAGCGTGCCAGAGCTGAGGCGCATGCTGGAAGAGAGTCATTGAAAATAAAGGAACCCAAGGCTAACCAGAAAAAATTCCGGTCAGTCTTGGGTTCCTTTGTTTCTATAAGAATATCAAACACAATGGCACCGCCATCACGGCCATCGATCGTGCCCTCCCTCTACTCTCTTTACTCTTGTTCCCCAATATATATCCCGTAACCCTCAATCGCATCCTCCCTTGACTCCCTCGACTCTTGTTCAATCCATCTTTCTTTAAAAAGAGACGTTGAGCAAACTGCGAGCTAAAGCTTGACCAATGGCTTTCTGCCAGGCGGGATCGCACAGGATCTGCCGGTCCTGGTATTGCGTAATGAAGCCGCATTCTACAAGGACTGCGGGCATAGAGGTGGCAGCCAGTACCGTGAAAAAGGCGTCTTTCACGCCGCGGTCCAGGGAGTAGAGGAGCCCGTTTAGCTCGTTTTGTACCGAACCGGCCATGCGGAGTCCTGGCGCGGAGCCAGGATAATAGTAGCTTTCAATGCCGCGGGCCGTATCATCTTCGGCGGCGTTGCAATGAATGGAAAGAAAGGCGTCGCAGCCGGCTTCGTTAGCTAGCGCTGCGCGCCAGGTCAGACCGTCATCGTCGATGTCTTGCGTACGAGTAAGACAGACAGAGGCGCCTCTTTGACGCAGCTCTTTGGCGGTTTGCAGGGCGATGGCCAAGGTGAGGTCTGCCTCGTGCAGGTTGTGGAAACAAGCGCCAGGTTCGGCAGGGCCGCTATGGCCGGGGTCTAAGCAAATGAACATTGAAAATCAACTCCTTTCAGTTTGAGGCATAGCCTTGTCTGTACGTAAAAATGGCAACCTTTTGCGCAAAATCTATGGTTTGTGCTATAATAGGCGAAAGTAAGTTCGGGGAGGCGTCTTGATGCGAAAAGGATGGATTTGGCTGTTGCTTTTGCCGGTTTGTTTGTTCTTAACGGCTTGCGGCGGCAATGGAACAACAACAGGAGGCTTTGATGCTTCTAAATATGAAAAAGCGGTCGTGAAGCGAGTCGTTGACGGCGATACGCTGCTCTTAGCCAACGACAAACGGGTGCGTTTGATTGGCGTTAATACGCCGGAAACGGTGAAGCCTAATTCGCCGGTGGAAGCCTACGGCAAGGAGGCCAGCGAGTATACAAAGAAGATGCTTACAGGCAAAACCGTGTATTTAGAAAAGGATGCCGGCGATACGGACAAGTACGGTCGGTTGCTGCGCTACGTGTACACCGAAGACGGCAAGATGTTTAACGAGGTGCTGGTGCAAGAAGGGTATGCCCAGGTGATGACCATCCAGCCGAATGTCAAATATCAGGAGCGATTTGTGCAAGCGCAGCGTCAAGCGCGTGAGGGTAAAAAAGGACTTTGGAACAAGTAAGGAAAAGAACCGCGTAGGCGGTTCTTTTTAGGTCTTGTTCAAGAAAATATATCCCGTAACCCTCAAGGGTACCCTCCGGTTCTCGCCGCGACTCTTGGTTAAACCTCGTACTTCTCTGTGATTGTTCCTTGTCCGATTCTTGAAAATGTCTTTCAGCTGAGGATGATTTTTGTTATAATGAAAGTTAACTGATATGAAAAAATAAGAAAACATGGTGTTACGACCAGGTTCAGGAGGTTATATAGTAATGGCAGAGAAAAAACTACCATTTTCCCAGGCGCAGCTGGACGAAATGCTGCAAAAATATCCTACCCCTTTTCATTTGTATGACGAAGCGGCCATTCGCGCGAATGTAAAACGTCTCTTGGCGGCGTTTTCTTGGGCCCCTGCTTTTAAAGAGTATTTTGCCGTCAAAGCGACGCCGAATCCGTTTTTGCTGAAGATCTTGAAAGAAGAAGGGCTGGGTGCAGATTGCAGCTCTGCCGCCGAATTGATATTGGCGGAAAAAGTAGGTATTATCGGCGAAAACATTATGTTTTCATCTAACGATACGCCGGCGGAGGAATATGCAAAAGCCGTCGAGCTGGGCGCGATCATCAATTTGGATGACATCAGCCATATCGAATATTTGGAGAAGCATGTCGGCCTGCCGGAACTGCTGTCTTTCCGTTACAACCCGGGCAGCGCTCGTGCAGGAAATACGATTATAGGCAAGCCGGAAGACGCGAAATACGGCTTGACTAAGGAGCAGTTATTTGAAGCCTACCGTATTGTGCGTGACAAAGGTGTTAAACGTTTTGGCATTCACACCATGGTTATTTCCAATGAACTGAATCCGGACTACTTCATTGAGACCGCCCGGATGATGATGACCTTGGTCAAGGAAATCTACGAGACCCTGGGGATTCGCATTGAAATGATCAACTTTGGCGGCGGTATCGGCGTTCCGTATCGCCCGGAAGACAACCAAGTGGATTTGGAATATGTCGGCGCTGGTATTCGCAAGCTGTACGAGGAAATTATCGTGCCCGCCGGTCTTGCGCCGCTGAAACTGGCATTGGAATGCGGCCGCATGATTGCCGGACCTTACGGTTATTTGGTGTCGAAGGTGCTGCATAAGAAAGAAACCTACAAAAACTATGTGGGCTTGGATTCTTGCATGGCCAACCTGATGCGTCCCGCCTTATACGGTTCCTACCATCATATTACGGTGGTGGGCAAGGAGCAGCAGCCGTTGGACCATGTGTATGACGTAACAGGCTCACTGTGCGAAAACAATGATAAGTTCGCCATTGACCGGGCATTGCCGCAGATAGATATCGGCGATATTGTGGTGATTCACGACGCCGGGGCGCATGGACATGCCATGGGCTTCAACTATAATGGCAAGCTGCGTTCCGCGGAAATTCTTCTGAAGGCTGATGGTACAACCGAACTGATCCGTCGGGCGGAAACCTTAGAGGATTATTTTGCTACCTTGGATTTTTCAAAACTATAAGGTGATTATGGTAAGAAAGGGCAAAGCCGGTTTAGGCTTTGCCCTTTTTTGTACGATATAGTTCATGAAATAGTATGCATGGTTTGCAGCAGGTCGTAGGAAAGAGAGAGATTTCCATGGAAATTCGCAATTTGCAAGGGCTGATGCAGCATTGGCTGCCTCAGGTCAAAGGAAATACGGACGCGCTGCCTGCCAAGGCCGCCGCAGCGCTGCAGGGGAGCGGTGTTAAAGTAGGCGCCGACGGCGTGGATATGCAGGCGGACGGGGAAATGAAGGCGGCTTTACAGCGGTTGCAAGGCGTTATGCAGGAACAATTGCAGGAGGTGTCTGAGCTGCCTGTGGAAGTACGCAAGGCGGTGGAAGCCATCTTGGAACAGTATACGCAGGTGCAGAAAGTTGTTCCCGAAGGAATCAACGCCATGCTGACGTCGCCCCGGCAGGCGGCGGATTTATTGTCTCGTTTGGCGGATGCGCTGAGTGAAGGCGCGGCGCTTAAAGAAGAAGGCGGCGAAGCCGTCAAGCAGCTGGTAGACCGTTTGGTGAGCGCTTTTAAGGAAACCTTGCCCTCCTCGCCGGGAGATCTGGCGGCGAAGCTGGCTTCTTTGGTTCAAGATATTAATGGGCGGCAGGGGCCGCTGGATAAAGAATTAACGCAGCTGTTGCAGCAACTGACTGCTAAAATGCTTAGGGGAAATGGAACTGCGGGAAGTGCTCCGGAAATAGGAGCGCCCATTACATCGGCTGCAGCGGCAACGGACGCGTTAAAGCAAATGGCGCAAAGCAACGAAGCGCTACTGGCAGTGATGAAAGCGCTGACGCAAGAAGAAGGTATTGGTGCGGCGCTGCAGGAGGCTGGGAAAAATCCTAATGCTCTTATGCCGAACGCAGCGACGGCAGCTGCGGCCAATGGAACGGCGGGAGGGGCGACGGTTCGTCCTGCTGTGAGCGAAGGTGCTAAAGCGGTGTTGCAGCAACTGGTTCAGGCATTTCAAAGTCAATTGCCAGAGGAATTGCAGAGCTCTGGAGTGCAAGGGCAAGTGCTGGAAGGTACTCGTTTATGGGCCTTGCTGAAGACGGTTGAAAGCGGTGCGACGGCGGGCTTGAATCGACAGGAGTTCAAAGCGTCCGGCGAAACCTTTCGGCAGCTTGCCGCTTGGTTGAACGGCGGGGCGCAGGGAGAAACGCCGGATTTGGGCGAGCTCTTTAGCTTGGTGCAGTTTTTACCGGAAAGTGCGCAACAGAGCGTATGGTCGCTGGCGCGGCAGCAAGGACTGCCGGATGTGCTGCGGCAGTGGGCGGCTTTGCTGGGAGAAGGAAGCGCGAATGCTGCAGATGTTCCGAAGGAACTGTCTTCCTTGCAGCAGCGGCTGGGCAACAGCGGCGAGGCAGCTCGCATGGCCAACCTGCTAAATGAGGCGGCGGATTGGCTGGAGGGGAACAGCAACCGCTCTTTAGCGGCCATGGGGCGCATGGTTAAGCTGCTGCCTCCGGAAGTGGCCCGCTTGGTGCAACAGATTTTAGCCCAGGATGGATCGGCAGAACAACTGCGCAACATGGGGAACTTGTTTACCCAGTTGTCCGAAGAAGCTCCTCAAAGTCAAACTCTTTTGTTTTTACGCCAAGCCGGAGCGCAGGCGCCAGCCGGAGGCGCAGATGGTGCAGCGCAGACGGCGCAACGGCTCTTGGCTTTGATCAGTCAATTGGCCAGTCGCCAAGGGCAAGCGGAAGGCGAGTTAACGCAGCTGCTGCAACAATGGCAGGCTAAGGTGCAGGGAGACCCGGCGCAAACCTTGCTGTTGGAGCGGGCCGTGCGCCAATTCGGCGCGCAGGTGCCGCCGGATGTGGCTCAGACGGCGCTGAAAAGCAATTTGCCGGATTTGCCGAAATTTTGGGTGCTCTTAAAAACCATGGAAGCTGGCGAATGGAACGAGCTTCCTGCGCAGGCGCAACGAAAGTCGGCCGATGTGGTCCGTGAATTGGCTTCCTCCTTGCAGCGTCCCTCTGTATGGGAGGCGGACGTCAAAACAGAGCACAGCCTGCTGACGTTTACGAACACCTTGCTCTTTGATCCCCAAGGAACGCCGTATCCCATGTATTGGCATCTGTATCATCAGCAGCAGAAAGACGCTCAAGGCCGGGATACTGGCGAGTTTGAAACCTGGTTGCGAGTATGCCTGGAAACGGAAAATATGGGGACCGTCGATGTGGTATTCCGCTATTACGACGAAAAGGCGCTGGATGTACGGCTGCGTTTTGAAGGCGAAGATGGCGCGGACGCTTTCCGGGAAGTGCTGCCGGAAGTGCGGCAGGCTGTGGGAGAATTGCCTTTTGAACTAGGAGATATCTGGGTAAGCCGCGGCGGCAAAAAAGAAACCAAAGAAAAGTCTGAGTAAATGAATTAAACAGGAGTAAAGTGAGTAAAGGGAGGGCACGGGGATTTTTGAACAGGAGAATCGGAGTCTCGTGAGGGTACGCAGGAGGTTTTTTGGTTCAGGGGGACGGTTCTCCTGAACCAATTTGCCTCGGGCTGACTCGGGAGAACCGTCCCCCTGAACCACTCGAGAACCCAAAATAAATTAAGCGCCGAGGTGCTGGTGAAAATACCAGGCCCGGCGCTTTTGTTTATTTTCGCTCTTTTTGATAACTTCTCTCTGGCTTTTCCTCTGTTGCTCTGTGCGAATCGTACCCTCCGTCGTACCCTCCCTCTACTCCCTGTACTCATGTTAAATTATCCGGAATCTTTTAATTTTTAGTCGCTAACGGTACAGCCTGGAAGAAAGCATCCCAGCCTACGCGCTCGATGGTTTGGCGCAGGCGTTCTTTTTCCTGGCCGTGCTGTTCGAAAAAATCAAGAATGGCAGCGGTTACGTGCAGGCACTCGTCAGCGGAAAGATTTTTGGCGGTTTCGCGGCCCACAATGGCCTGGCGTCCGCCGTTGCCTCCCAGGACGAGATGGAAGCCTTGGGCGTCGGCATAAAAGCCAATGTCTTTGACAAAGACTTCCGCGCAGCAATTGGGGCAGCCGCTGAGGCCGATACGCAGTTTGCCAGGCAGGGGACGGCCGAAATGGAGCTTGTCCATTTCCAGCCCCAGGGAAGTGCTGTCCTGACGGGCCATGGGACAATGGGGCTTGCCGGGACAGATGGTGACGCCGCGCACGGCTTTGGCGATGAAGCTTTCTCCTTCTACATGTAAAGCAGCAATGACTTTTTCTCCGTCGGCGATTTTGACGCCTAAGAGGGTAATGCTGTTGCCGACAATTTTTAGATCGGCCTGATGGGCTTCCGCTGCGTCAGCAATGGCGCGCAGTTGTTTCGGCGTTGTTAAGCCGCCAGGGATATGCGGTGTTACGGGGAATTTTACACGATTTTTGAGAAAAGGAAGCTGGCTGAGTAATTTGGACATGGTAGACCTCCCTCTTATGCTTGAAAATAACTTTAGCATATCATGGCCTGCCAAAGTCTGCTGTGAGATTGATCACAAAAAAGGTGTTTTAAGGGAAAAGGCGAAATAGTGGGTAAGTATATGCGGCAAAAGGAGGAGTGGGAAAATGAAGTATCAAATGGGCTTGATTGGCTTGGCGGTGATGGGACAAAATTTGGCGTTGAATTTGGCGGGCAAAGGCGTACCTGTAGCTGTATACAATCGCACGGCGGATAAGGTGGCGGCTTTGTTGGAGAAAGGTGAGGAGCTTCCTTTAGGCGGTGCGGCTTCTTTGGAAGAATTCGCTGGTATGCTGGAGCGGCCCCGGCGCATTCTGCTGATGGTTAAAGCTGGCGAAGCCGTTGACTCTATGCTGAATCAACTCGCTCCTCTTTTGGATGAGGGCGATATTTTGATTGACGGGGGGAATTCGCATTATCGGGATACCCAGCGCCGGGAAGAGCAAATGGCCGATGTCGGCATTCGCTATCTGGGCGTAGGCGTTTCCGGCGGGGAAGAAGGCGCGCTGCGGGGGCCTAGCTTGATGGCTGGCGGGGATGCGTTGGCCTATACGACGGTAGCTCCGCTTTTAAAGCGCATGGCGGCGCAGGCGGAGGACGGCACGCCTTGTTGTGCGTATTTTGGCGGCGGCGGTGCGGGGCATTTTGTAAAAATGGTTCATAACGGCATTGAATATGCAGATATGCAGTTGATTGCGGAAAGCTATTTTTATATGAAAGAAGCCTTGCATTTAGGGGAAGCAGAACAGTCGGAGCTATTTGAGAAGTGGAACAAAGGCATTCTAAGCTCCTATCTGATTGAAATCACGGCGGCAGTGCTGCGGCGCAAGGATAAAGACACCGGCAAAGCGCTGGTGAATCTCATTTTAGACAAGGCGGCTCAAAAAGGGACCGGCCAGTGGACGAGCCAAGCGGCCTTGGAACTGGGCGTGCCGGCGCCAGCCATTACTGAAGCGGTTTTTGCCAGGTATTTATCCCAATTGAAGGAAGAAAGAGTGATTGCGGCGCAGGAGCTTCCAGGCACCGGGACCTGGGGTATTGGGGACGGCGAAAATGCCGGACGTCGTTTGAAAGAAGCGTTGTTTTTGTCTAAGCTTTGCTGTTATGCCCAAGGGTTTGCCTTGCTGCAAGCCGCGCGTCAGGCGTACGGCTGGGAAATGGATTTGGCGAAAGTGGCGTTGGTTTGGCGGGCCGGTTGTATTGTGCGGGCGCGTATACTAGAAGATATTGCGGCGGTTTATCAAGAACAGCCGGATTTGAAAAACTTGCTGCTGGCGCCTCGCTTTGTGACGGCTTTTGGCAGAGGCCAGCATGAATGGCGGTTGCTGGTGAGCGATGCCGTGGAGAGAGGTCTGGCGGTCCCGGTAATGGGGGCCTCCCTGGCTTACTATGACGGATATCGCCGGGCTTCTTCGCCGGCGAATCTTCTGCAGGCGCAGCGGGATTATTTCGGCGCGCACACCTATGAACGCGTGGATCGCCCAGGATTTTTCCATACGGAATGGTAGCAGACTTTTCGGCTCCATAGCCTCAACGGGTGTACTCTGGTATAATAGTTCCGGAAGGCACCAAAAGAGAGGAAGGCCGAAATGGGAATTAATGTTCTAACAAGTACGCTTCAGTGGCGGCGGCATCGGCAGCAGCGAGTGGCTGTGCTGTTTGACGCAGAAAATATACATTTGGACTTAGCGCGCTTTGCTTTAACAAAAGCGGCGGAGCTGGGAGAGGTTATTCTTTGTCGCGCTTATGCAGACTGGTCGCATCTGGATTTGACGCGCAGTGAATGGCGGAATTTTACCATGGAAAACGGCGTGTCAGTTGTGCATACTCCCGCCGGAACCAGCGGTAAAAATACGGCGGATATTGCCTTGGCGATCGAGGCTATGGAGCTAGTATTCCTAGGCAATGTGCATGCGCTGGTTATCGTTTCGAATGATTCGGACTTTCGCTTTCTGGCGTTGCGGGTGCGGGAAAAAGGGGTGCCGATTTATGGCGCCGGACACATGCAGGTTAAAGAAAGCCTGCGCAGTGCGTATACTGCTTTTTTTGAAGCGCCGGATAAAAAAAGCAAATCCGTAGCGGCGCGGACGGTGCCGGAACTGGCGGGACGCAGCAAGGAACGGCGAGAACTTCGCACGGCGGTAGGCGAGCTGGCAGAGGAAGTGCAGCGGCCCATGGCGCAGATCATCGATATGTATCTGCGTCTCAAGGAAGAAACGAAACAGGATTGGGTAGGGGGATCCGTGCTAGGTCAGCGCCTCAAGGAAGAACAGGAGGATTTTGCTTTGCCCGCAGGGCAGGGCAAGCAGCTATCCAAGTTTCTAAAGAAATACCCGCGCCTTTTCCGGCTGGAACGGCAGGGCACCTGTTTTTTGGTGAAAGTGGAATTGGCTAAAGAGAATTGAACGATTAAACAGCCTGCGCTTTGCGGCGCAGGCTGCTCTTATGTTGCTTTTCTTCTAAATTGTATAGTTTGTGGGGAAAAGACTGTAGGGATTTTTCCTGAAGTTACGAATTGGCGTCTAATACGCTTGTATTTTTGCAAAAAGTACTGTACAATGTAAATTGTTAGATTTTTCCGCCAGAAAAGAGCGGCTGTTTGTAAAGTGAACAGCGCGGCCCAAGAAAGGCGTGAAACGGAGGAAAAGCCATGATCCGTGAAAAACGGAGTAAAGAGAAATTAGAAACGTATTATCGTAAATTTATGGAAGAAGGCGTTATGGACGCCAATGTGCATCCCTATGTGGCGGAATCTTGGCAGAAAAGCCGCGACTGGAAAGTAGGTTCAGCTCGTTTGGAGGGGTTGCCTCGCCTTGGCAAAGAGGAATTTCGTTTGCGCCAGGGGCGTCATCAAGCGGCTATTCAGTATGTAGACGAATATTACCAAACGGTGCGGGAATTTTTCACGAACCACAACCTAAGCCTGCTTCTTTTGGATGAAGAATGCTATGTGCTGCGTAGCTATGCTATGCCTTTTTATCAAATTTCTACGATTGATACCCCAGGCACAAGGCTGTCTCCTAAAGATATCGGCACATCCAGCATTAGCATCGCCTATGAGCACCAAGTTCCCTTTTTGCTCTTCGGACCGGAAATGTGGATTCGGGAATGCCAAAACAGCGATGCTTGTTCGGCGCCGGTCATGGCGGGCGGGCGGATGCAATACATTCTAGCGTTGGTGGCGGCGGATCGCGAGCCGTTGCCGTATGATGCATTAGTGTCTACCGTGCTGGGCTTGAAATACGCCCTGGAAAGCTATTTGCAGGTTCAATATCGCTTGGCGTCGAAAAACGCGATTTTGGATGCAGCTTCTTTTGCGGTGTACCAGATTCAAGCTGGCGGGGAAGTGACCTATGCCAACCGGTTGGGTCAGAGCCGTCTGGGCGAGCTGGGCATTCAGGCCAGAGAAGACGAGCCGCCGAATTTGGAAAATGTCTTGTTGAATTACAAACATACGCCAATTTACAAGGGCTTTCAGGGTATTCCGTCTTACAACAAGGCGGTTACTTGGATTACCAACAGCAAAACGTACGAAGATATTACTACCATTGTGCCAATGGAGCGCGGCGAAGAGCAGGATGTCGGCAGCGTGGTCGCTTTGTCGCTGCCTATCGAAGACTTGCGGACCCTTGTGGCGCACGCAGTAGGTTTCAGCGCCAGATACAATCTGTCCAGCATGGTGGGACAGACGGTGAACTTTACGGCTATGAAAGACCGGGCGGCGCGCTTGGCTCGCAATACGTACCATGTAATGCTGCAAGGCGAGCCTGGTTCCGGCAAGGAACGTTTGGCGCACGGCATGCACCAAGCCAGCCCGCGGGCGGCAGGACCGCTCATTTCCGTAAAATGCGGGGATTTACCGTCAGAGGTATTGGAAAATGAGCTCTTCGGCTTTGGCTCGCCCGAGGGAGACGGACGTCCGGGAAAACTGGAATTGGCTAACGGCGGCACGCTGTTCTTAGATGAAATTGAAAAAATGCCGATGCAGGTGGCGCAGCGCTTGTTTGCGGCGATGCAAACCGGCGTTTTTCACCGCAACGGGGAAACCATTCCCCGCTCCTTTGATGTACGTCTGATTGCTTCTTGCGACAGCGATCTAAAACGCTTGAGCGAGAGAGGCGCCTTCTTATACGAGTTATACGAAGTCTTGGCGAAACACACCATTCGTATTCCTCCGCTGCGTTTGCGGCGGGAAGATATTCCTCTTATTGCCAGTCATATTATTCAAGAGTTGGCGGAACAGCATCATCTGCCGGAAAAAACATTCCGCGAAGATGCCATTGAAGCGCTTCTCAATTACGAATGGCCCGGCAATATCAAGCAATTGCAGGTGGCGGTGGAGCATGCTTTCTTCCATACGGAAAGCAATGAAATTCAGCCTGGGGATATCAAAATGGTGACCGAGCCGGCGTTCGGCAACGAGTGGAAAGAAGACCGAGCGGTCTTTGTCAAGGCCTGGCAGACGGCAGGCGGCAATATCAGTCGTTTGGCGAATATGCTGGATGTCAGCCGGGTGACGTTGTACCGGTACCTTAAAAAGTACGGCTTGACCAAGAGCGGCGCCTGAGGGCAATTTTAGAAGTAGAAGCAGGGTTGACAGGAGGAATGTGTCATGGTATCCTCCTGTCAACTCTCTTTTATTTATAAGCAATGGAGGAACGACGTTGAGACTGCGCAGAAAATCATGGATACCGGCAGCGCTGGATAATTTTAGCGATTGGCTGGTGCGTTTTGAAGACGGAGCGACCTATAAGGGGCGATGGGCGGAGGCCTTTGGCAGGACCGCGCCATTGCATGTGGAAGTGGGCACAGGCAAAGGGCGTTTTGTCAGTCAAATGGCTTTGCGCGACAGCCACGTGAACTATCTGGGGATCGAACGGGAGCTGGAGGTAATTTACTATGCTCTTGAAAAGGCCAAAGAGGCGGAGATTGCTAATTTGCGCCTGATGGAAGCCGATGTGGCTCGTTTGGAGGAGCTCTTTGCGCCGGGAGAAATTGATCGTTTATTTATCAATTTTTGCGACCCCTGGCCGAAAAAGCGCCATGCCAAACGGCGGTTGACACATGTCGACTTTCTGGCGCTGTACCGCCGGGTGGTTAAAAAAGGCGGGGAAATTCATTTTAAGACGGACAATCGAGGGCTTTTTGATTTTTCACTGGAGCAGTTTGCTGAGGCCGGTTTGCCGATGAAAGACGTTACCTTTGATTTGGTTGCCGATGCGCGGCCGGACAATATTATGACGGAATACGAAGAAAAATTTTCAAGCAAAGGCACGCCGATCTGTCGGTGTGTGGTGGTGCTGGAATAGCAAAAAAGCGGACGCTGCTGCGGCCGCTTTTTTGCTATGTTTTGCTATGTAAAGAAAGTATTATTGTAAAATAGACGGCATGCTTGTATTTGAGACAAGGTTTGCGCTCGCCTCGCAAATGCTGGCTAAGGCGGCAGTTTCTTAACTCGCTGCGCTCAAACAGGCGAAACTGTGATCCTCCTCAGCTAGCATTTGCGTCCTGCGGACCGGCTTGCTCCAAAAAGTCTCAAATGCAAGCATTGCCGCCGTTTCCCGCCGTCGTGCCTTTCGGTTCTCATCGTGATTTTTGTTTGAAATTATTCTCTGGCTTTTCTCTGTTCCTCTGCTTACTCTGTGTTCGTTTCCTGCTTTGCTTATGACGGTAAATGTAGGCCTTAGGGCCGGAAGACGCGAGGCTCTGTCTCTGTTATAATAAAAAGAGTATTTTGGGCTTCTTTGAAGGAGGTTGGGCATGAATATAGTGGCTCGCCTTTGGCGTAATCATAATGAGGCGCTGCTGGTAATTTTGCTGCTGCTCCTTACCTTGGGGACGCTGAACGTATTCAGCGCCAGCTTTGTAACGGCCGGGCAGGAAATGAAAGACAGCTACTTCTTTTTTAAACGGCACTTGCTGTCGCTGCTTGTAGGCATTGTTATATTTTTTATTATGGCGAGAGTGAAGTATCAAGGGAAGATGCGTCTTGGCGCGACTTTGTTTTGGGTTGCCTGTATGGTTCTCTTGTTTTTGGTGCATGTTTCCGGCGTAACGGTTAATGGTTCGCGCCGCTGGCTGCGCTTGGCTTCGTTTACGTTGCAGCCTTCGGAGCTGGCCAAGCTTGCGGCTGTCTTTTTGGCGGCGGCGTCCTTGGGAATTCAAACCAGACGAGGGCGTCTGACCACTATTTTTTCTCCCGCCTTGGTGGCGGCGGCGGCTTTGGCTCTGCCCGTGTATTTCCAACCGGATATGGGGACTGCAGCGCTGATTATCGCGTTGCCCTTGGTGATGCATTTAGTGGCCGGCGTCGCCGGCTGGCAATGGCTTGTTTTGCTTTTTCTTGGCGGCCTTGGCGTTACCAAGCTTGTTATGGCCGAAGGTTATCGGGCGGAGAGGATTGCTTCGTGGCTTAACCCCTGGCAGTACGCCCAGGATCAGGGGTATCAGGCGGTGCAGGCTCTTTTGGCGATTGGGTCCGGCGGTATTACCGGTACCGGCCCTGGCCAAGGCATGGGCAAGTTTTTCTATTTGCCGGAAGCGCATACGGATTTTGCTTTCGCCGTCTTTGCCCAGGAATGGGGCTTGGGAGGCGCGTGGTTTTTGATTTTTCTCTTTGTGCTGCTCTTGGTCTATGGAGGGCAGATTGTGCGTAAGGCGCCGGATGCCTTGAGTCAGATGTTGGCGCTAGGCTGTCTGTTATTGGTTGTGGGCCAAGCGGCAGGAAATCTGCTGATGGTACTAGGGGTGCTGCCGGTTATCGGCGTGCCTTTGCCTTTTATCAGCTATGGGGGCACCTCGCTGATTGTGAATATGGCGGCGATGGGCTTGCTGCTGAATATCGGGCGCCAGGTGGTGGCTGCCGAAGGCGCAGCGGAGAGAGAAGAAGAGCAGCCGGAGGCAGAAGGACAAAGCTTGAAAGAGAAAGTGGAGCGCAAACGTCATTTGCGACTAGTGCGGCACTGAAGATAAAGTATGTGAGGAGGCGGCAGCATGTCGAAATTAGCAGTCTTAAAAAAGGCTAAGCAAGAGATATTTCATGTAACGCACCCCTTGGCGGCGGAGGCGAAAGAGGTCCGCAAAGCCTATTTACAGGGTTTGGCGGTGGTGGGTCTGGTGGATAAAGCATTAACGCCGCAGGAAAGCTCTTTTTTAGAGTTGTCCGCTTTAGCTTTGGGGCTGGAAAGTTCAGATCTTCTAGCTGCGCAGGATGCGGCGGAAGCGCTGGAGGGAGAAGGGTTAGCCAAATTACTGAACTTACTTAGCGGTGAAGACTTGAGCACCGCTTTTTTGATTGAAGCGCATCTGCTGGTGTTTGTCGACGGTGATCCGGTCAATGAAGAAAAGGAAGGCTTGGATTTGCTGGGCGATATGCTTCGTGTGCCGGTGTCGGTGTTTCGGTTTGTACAGGAATTTGCCCTGGCGGTTCAGCGAAAGCAAGGGAAACAGGCGCAGACTGCCTTAGAGAGCGCTTACAAGAATGGCTTGGATCCGGCTTTCTTGCTCTTGCGGTATTTTTGGCCGGAACTGGCGTACCAGGAAGAAATGGGCGGTTTTGTGGTGCCGGCAGGCGTGGTGCGACGCATTATGCGGCCAACTAAGCTGACCGGGCCAGTGCGCGTGGAAGCTGGCGGCGAGCTGGTCATTGGGGCAGTACCTATTGTTTTGGATGGCCCGGGTGCGGGCTTGACCGTTCAAGGCGGAAGCCTTTCCATGAAAGGGACAACCCTGGAAGCCGGCGGAGTTTGTGAAGCCAGTATGCTGGTGTTGCGTCAATGCCTGCGTATTAAGCTGGAAGGAGTCACCTTTGAAGCCAGAGGCAAAGCGCGGGCTATTTATCAAGAAGGCGGTCTGCTGCATTTGTTTTCCTGCCGCATTTTGGATGGACGAGGCGGAGACGGCGGCGCGATTCATGCGGCGTTGCAAGCATCGGTGCGGCTGAAGGATTGTCAGGTACGTCGCTGCCGGGCCAAGGCAGTCGGCGGAGCTTTGTATATGCTGCGCGGCGCGCAGATGCTGATACAGCATACGGAATTTGAAGACTGCGAAGGACCGGAAGGCGGCGGCGCGATTGCGGTGCAAGGCTCTATGCAGCTTACGCTGGAACATTGCCGTTTTATAGACTGCCGGACGGCCCAGCGCGGCGGTGCGATTTGGAAGGACAATACCGAGCCCATGGAGCAGACTTTTGTGCGGCATTGTCATTTTGAAGATTGCGCTTCGGTGCAGGTGGAAAACGCTGGGGGCGCTTTGGATTTATACTATCTAGGCGCGGCGCCAGTACTGGATTCGTTGAACTTTGTCAATTGCTGGCCGGAAACCGTGCGGCAGCGTTAAGGAGAGAAGGCCCATGTATCAATACAGTCTGGAAACGCCGCAAGAAGGCTTTGTGGATATTACCGGACAAGTGCAGAAAGCGGTGCGCGACAGTGGTATAAACGAAGGCACGGCGCTGGTCTTTGTGCCCCACACGACGGCGGCGGTAACCATTAATGAAAACGCCGATCCGGATGTGCTGCACGATTTGCGCTTGGCGCTGACGGAGTTGACGCCAAAACTCCCCTATCGCCACGGCGAGGGAAATTCTCCGGCGCATCTGAAAAGCAGTCTTTTTGGCTGCAGCCAACTGGTACCCATTGTCAACGGCAAACTGGCTTTAGGTACCTGGCAGGGGATCTATTTTTGCGAATTTGACGGACCGCGGCGGCGCAACTTCCAGGTCGTCGTACAGGGGCGTTAACGATGTATGTGGCAGTATGCAGCTTAGAAATGTTTATTCCGCAAGCCTCTTCCCGTAAAGATCGTCGCCAGGTGGTAAAAAGCCTGGTGGAGCGGATGCGGGCGCGGACAGGGGCTTCGGTGGCTGAAGTAGGCGGTCAAGAAACCTGGCAGCGGGCGACCTTGGGGGTGGCCATGGTCAGCGGCGAAAAAGCGTTTCTAGATAAGCAGGTTCAGCTGGTGCGCCGTTTGGCGGAAGACCAAACCGAAGCGGAATTGACCTGGTTTACGGTAGAATATTATTGAAGTCGGAACACAGAGAAGTTACGGAGCACTAGAATAGTAACAGGAGTAGATGGAGTATAGGGAGGGCACGAGTGAGGGTTACGGTGACCATGATTATTATAAAATTAAAGGCTGTGAAAATCTTGTTGCAAAGATTTTCACAGCCTTTAATTTTAACTTTGATATGAATTTTGCCCTCAGTCATACCCTCACGAGACTCTCGAGACTCTTGTTCAATCCTTGTTGTTCGGTTTCAGCGCGCGTGCGCCTAGAGCAAAGGCTTTTTGGCAGTCCTCCGGAAAAACTTCGTCGCGCTGCTTGGCTTTGGCGGTTTCGTCCCAGGCGGTGGAGACGTAGTTCGCGTAATCGGGAAATTGGTAGGTGTTATAGACATAAAGCGCTTCCGTAGCGCCGAAGATTTTGGCGAAGTATTTCTCCATGGTCCCTACGGTTTTTGGATAGCCCCATTCGGCGGCTTGTTCTTCTGTTACGTTCATGGTGTAGATAAAACTTACTTTCTTCTTCTTTGTCGCCAGCGAGGAATAGTCTTTGTCGTACACAAGATACTGGAAAAGTGTGCGTTCCATGAAAGAGCGCAGTTCGCCAGTAACATTGCCAAAGTAAATAGGCGAGCCAAGAATGATGGCATCCGCTTTTTCGATTTTTTCTAAAACGGGACTTAAATCATCGTGATAGGCGCATTTTCCATAGCTTTTACCGTCTTTTCGCTTACAGGCGAAACAGCTTATGCAGCCTTTGAAATTGAGGTCGTATAAATGGATGAGCTCGGTTTGCGCCCCCTGCGCAGCGGCTCCTTCTAAGGCTTTATTGAGCAAGGTGGCGGTGTTCCAATTTTTTCGCGGACTGCCGTTGATTGCCAGTACGTACATAGTTAATTCCTTCTTTCTTCTTGTTACTTCTCCTGTTACAATTACTATAGCACAAAGGCATAAATGAACAAGTATGCAGTTTTTTCTGTGTTGGTATAAAAAAGATACTGAAAGGAGAAAGTATGAAGAATCACCAAACCTATGATGTGAAG
Organism: uncultured Anaeromusa sp.; assembly: GCF_963668665.1. Taxonomy (NCBI): domain Bacteria; kingdom Bacillati; phylum Bacillota; class Negativicutes; order Selenomonadales; family Sporomusaceae; genus Anaeromusa; species uncultured Anaeromusa sp. The sequence continues at coordinate 1,787,696 of NZ_OY764902.1, forward strand.
CTTCCCGGTTTGAACGTCTATGAAACAAAGTGTCCGATTATCTATGCGCTGGACTTAATCGGGCAGAAATGGAAGCTGCCCATTCTTTGGTATCTGTTTCAAAAGGATGTCACAAGATACAATGAGCTGAAGCGCAGCGTCAAGGGAGTTACGAACATGATGCTCACCAAATCCTTGCAGGAGCTGGAAGGCCATGGCCTTGTAAAGCGGGTTCAGTATGCGACCATTCCTCCGAAGGTGGAATATTCCTTAACAGCGAGGGGAAGATCCTTGATTCCCGCGTTGGATGCTCTATACGCCTGGGGTCAAGAGCAGCTTGAACTGAATAGGGAAGACGCGATTTTAACGAACCAGAGAACCGGAGTAACCGGCGAAGATGGCTGCGGACGATGGTAGATATGGAAAAAGATGCTTCCAGGTGTGGCCTGGAGGCATCTTTTTATTGTCGCAGATATAATCAATCATTGCCGCTATAGCCCTCATTCGAGCCCTCCGGTTCTCATCGCGACTCATGTTCAATCCAACTCCGTCGAACCCTCCATCTACTCACTCTACTCCTGTTAAATGTATTCCTCGGCGTCCCTTCTTCAGCGGCTTTTGCCCAAAATGGCTTCCGCCCAGGCTAGGCCGCTAGGCGTGGTGGCAAGGCCGCCTTGAGCGGTTTCGCGCAGGGAACAGGGCAGCTGTGCGCCGATGCGTCCCATGGTGTCAATGACCTCGTCCGGGGGAATGACGCTGGCGATGTCGGCCAAAGCCAGCTCCGCCGCCGCTAGAGCATTGGCCGCCGCGCCGGCGTTGCGTTTTACGCAAGGCACTTCCACCAGGCCGGCAACTGGATCGCAAACAAGGCCCAGCATGTTTTTTAAAGCAATGGCTACGGCATGACCGACTTGTCGAGGAGAACCACCGAGGGCGTCAACCGCCGCGCCAGCCGCCATGGCTGCCGCGCTGCCGCATTCGGCTTGACAGCCGCCGGTGGCGCCGGCCAAAGTGGCCCGTGAAGCGATGACCAAACCGATGCTGCCGGCGGTAATCAAAGCTTTAGCCAGTTGCGGCCGGGGAAGAGCATGTTCTTCTTGGAGGGTGAAAAGCAGTGCAGGAAGCACGCCGCTGGCGCCAGCGGTAGGGGCCGCCACAATGCGTCCCATAGCGGCATTGGCTTCGCCTACTGCCAAGGCGTACATCAGGGCTTTGCGTAAAGGGGTGCCAGCGCAAGAAGGCGTTTGCTGCTGCAGGCGGCGGCTGTCGCCTCCAACCAGGCCGCCTACGGAACGGACGCCGCTCAAGCCGGTGTCAATGGCGGCGCGCATAACATCCAGCAGCTCGCCGCTGCGTAAGAGCAAGTCTTCTTCGCCGCAGTCCAACTGCCGGCTTTGCTGGCGCAGGCACCAGTCTCCGAAAGACAGGGCATCCTCCTCGGCTTCCATGAGCCAGGTTGTTAACGAAAGTTTTCTTGGCATAGTCAATCCTCCTACGATAAGGGATCGATGCGGCGTACGGCATCGACTAATGATAGGGCGCTTAACGCGTGAAGTACGTTGTCGTTGATGGGTTGATCGGTCTCCAATACCATAAGGGCGGTGGAGCCTTTTTGCTGCCGGGAAACGCGCATGGCGGCGATATTAACATTGTGTTCAAATAGTACGGTAGTAACTTGGGAAATGGCGCCGGGGCGATCCGGATGTACTACCAGCAACGTCGGCAGTTCGCCGCCCATTTCCAGAGCAAAGCCGTCGATATCGGTGATTTGCACGCGGCCGCCGCCGATGGAGCAGCCAGTGACGCAAGAACGCTGGCCGGAAAGACCGGTTAATTCTAAGCGGGCCGTATTCGGATGCGCCTGCTCGCCTAAATCAATGAGCTGGAAGGAAAAATCTAGACCGGCTTCTTTGGCATAGCGAAAAGAATCGGGGATGCGGGCGTCGTCGGGATTCCAGTCTAAAAGACCGGCTACAAGGGCTACATCGGTGCCATGCCCTTTGTGGGTCTGGGCGAAAGAGCCATGTAAGCCGATCATTGCATGAGCGGCCTTTTCTCCCAGCACAAGGCGGGCCAGACGGCCTAAGCGTACGGCGCCGGCTGTATGGGAGCTGGAAGGACCGATCATGACGGGGCCTAAAACATCGAATAAATTCATGGGGCAACCTCCTTGAAAGTCTCAAATGTAATCATTACCGCTGTAATCCTTAGTCTTGTCCTCCGATTCTCACCGCGACTCTTGTTAAAGTCAGCTTCTTCGTACCCTCCATTTACTCCCTCTACTCCTGTTCAAAATCCCGTTATTTATGCAAGAGCGTGAGCAGGGCCACCAGCAGTGGCTGATGGAGCAGATAAATTGCCAGCGTATGCCGTCCAAACCACAAAAAACGAGAGTCTCCTGGCGGCTGTAGCAGCAAGGAGCGCCGTTCGGAATATAAGACGCGCCCGGCTAAATGGCCGGCGGCAAACAAGCCATACCAGGGAAACAGCGGATAATAGTCAAGGGTTGTGAATACAAGAGGGGTGATACCGAACGGTAAAAGCCACGGCGTAGAAGCGAACGCAGGTAAGAAGGCGGGCAAGACCGCTGTACCCGCAGCAAGAGCTGCCACGAAAATAAGAGGCAAACGGTGCAGGAGGGGAGCGGTCAGCATCGAGACGCCTAAAAGGTGCAAAATGCCGAAGCGAACATAGGTGTCGGGGTCCCACCACCAAGTGCCGGCCGATACGGCGGCAGCGGCCAGTAAAATGCGCAGGCCGTGGCGCAGAGACGAGCGGCTGAGGTTGGAAGAAACGCCTGCCAGCAAAATGAAGCTTACTGCGGCAAAAACGCCTGTAAAACGCCAAAAGCCTTGATGATAGTCAATGGGGTATAAAAAAAGATCCCGCAGGTCCACTAAAATATGAAAGAAAATCATGAAGCAAAGCGCCAAGGAGCGCCAAGCGTCAATTTCCCAGATGCGCATAGACACCTTCCTTGCAAAATGCGACAAAAACAGACAACATGTATACAGAATAACATATAGAAGTAGTTGATTTTTAGTTAAATGAATCTTATAATAAAACTAAGGAAAGTGAAACGCTTCACGTGAAGGCTTTCACTATAAGGAGACGCAACAAGAGGAAGGAGTGTACGGAATGAAACTACTATTGAGAGTGTTTGCAACGTTGTTTTTCGCCATTATTAGCCCTCTTTACGTTCTCTATCTGTTCGTTAGTTTCCTGCTTTCGCCGGTTATGTATGTTCTTTCCGGGCTAGGGCACCTGCTGCGCGGCCATCATGGTCCCAAGCACAGCGTTAAAGAATGCTGAGGAACGGGGCGCGGCTGAAAAAGCGCTCGGGCGAAGGCTGAACGGGGTCTCATTGTAAATGAGGCTCCGTTTTGCATTTGCACAGAGCCATTGCGTCGCAAGGGGAAGCAGTGGTAAAATAAAAGGAAAACATGATTTCAGAATAAAGAGGTGTCCCGCATGCTTTCACGCCGCCGCTTTTTGCAGATGTGTGGTGTATCACTAGCCGCCATGGCGGTAGGAGTTCCTGTCGTTGCCGCCGCAGGCTCCATACCGGTTCTTTTGTATCATCGGATTGGAGATTCGGACGACAAGATTACGGCGAAGACGCAACGATTTGTTGAAGATCTTGATTTTCTGCAAAAACAAGGTTTTAACACTATTAGTTTAAAACAATTTGATCAGGCGGTGTCCGGCAAACGGGATCAATTGCCGGAAAATCCTGTGCTGATTACCTTTGACGACGGTTATGCAGATAATTACGAGCATGCGTTTCCGGAACTCCAAAAGAGGGGCATGACGGCAGCATTCTTTATTATCAGCGATTTTGTCGGGCAAGCGGAACGAGTTACTTGGCCGCAGATTCAGGAAATGAAAAAGTACGGTATGGGCATTGGTTCGCATACGCTAAGCCATCGCTTTCTCAATGAACTTCCGGAAAAAGAAGCGATCTTAGAAGTGGAAAAATCAAAATTTCATATAGAAAACTGGCTGGGTTCTCCCGTGCGTTTTATCGCGTTCCCTGGGGGCTTTTATACGCCGCCTATTTTGGAAGCGGTAAAAAGCGCCGGTTATTGCGGCGCCTTTTCCGTGCATTACGGGCTTTACCAAGAGGGCGACGTTCCCTATACGATTAAACGCATACCGGTCTTTGCCAAGGATCAACCAATATGGTACATTTTGGCGAAACGGGGTCTGCTGCCGCAGATTCTGCCGGTTTAATGTCGAATATTTCCACCCGCGGGCTTTTGGTCTCGGGTGGTTTTTTTATAAGGAGGATTTTATGGATGAAAAAATGATGCAGCGGTTGCTGGCGGCGGCGTCCGGGCGGGAAGAGGCGGATGTTGTTCTAAAGAATGCGCAAGTCTTCAATGTGTTTACTGGTGAATTCGAAGCGGGCGACGTAGCTCTTTGCGGCGCGTATATTGCCGGTATTGGCGCGTATAAGGGCAAACAGGAGATCGACCTGGCTGGAAGGTATGTTACCCCTGGTTTTATTGACGGGCATATGCATTTGGAAAGCTCGATGGTGACGCCAGGCGAGTTTGCCAGGGCGGTAGTGCCGCAAGGGACGACGGCGGTGGTGGCGGATCCTCATGAAATCGCCAATGTGAGCGGTCTGGCGGGTATTGAATACTTACTGGAGGCTTCGGCGGGGCTGCCTTGCAGCGTCTATGTAATGCTGCCGTCTTGCGTGCCGGCGACGCACTTGGAGACGGCGGGGGCGAGGCTGGAGGCGGAGGACCTGGCCAAATTGGCAAAGCACCCGCGGGTACTAGGGCTGGGAGAAGTGATGAACTATCCCGCAGTGGTGCACGGCGAGGCGGCTATGCTGCACAAACTGCGGCTTTTTGAAGGCAGACCCGTGGACGGCCATGCGCCCGGCTTAAGCAGTTTGGCGCTCAATGCCTATGCGGCGGCAGGCATTCATTCGGATCATGAGTGCGCGACAGCGGAGGAAGGTAAAGCACGTTTGGCTCGCGGTCTGCATTTGATGCTGCGCGAAGGCTCGGCGGCGCATAATCTGCTGGATTTGTTACCGGCAGTGACTGCGCAGACGCTGCCGCGCTGCCTTTTTGTCACGGATGACCGTCATCCGGCGGATTTATTGCAGCAAGGTCATGTTAATCACTTGGTGCGCCTAGCGGTGGAGGCGGGAATTAAACCTGCCTGGGCTTTGCAAATGGCGACCTGGAATGTGGCGCAATATTTTCGCCTGCCTCGGCTGGGGGCGGTGGCGCCAGGGTATCAGGCGGACTTGCTGGTTTTCGAGGACCTGGTTTCTTGGCGGCCTGCTCAGGTGTGGAAGCAAGGCCAGTTGGCGGCGGAAAAAGGACAGCCCTTATTTGCGGTTAAGAAGACAGACGCGGCGGCGGTGCGGCAAACGGTGCGGCTGGCGTCGCTGGAGTCCGCAAATCTGGAGGTGCCAGCGCATGGCGAAAAGGCTCGGGTCATTGACTTAGTGCCGGGGCAAATTGTAACAGGCGGCTGTGAGTTGGCGCTTCCTGTAAAAGAGGGCTGTTTTACGGCAGATGCAGCGCAAGATGTGGTGCGGCTGACCGTTTGGGAACGGCATCAGGGCAGTGGGCGTATTGGCTCTGGTTTTCTGCGCGGTTTGGGACTTCGCAAGGGTGCGCTGGCGTCTACGGTGGCTCATGATTCGCACAACTTGATTGTGGTCGGCGTTAGTGAAGCGGACATGCTGGCTGCGGTCCGGGAAGTGCAGCGTTTGGGCGGCGGTTTGGCGGCCGTGGCGGACGGCGAGGTGCTGGCTTCCTTGGCCTTGCCTCTGGGGGGCTTGCTGTCGGAGCAGCCTTTAGAGGAAGTGCAGCGACAGTTGGAGGCCTTGCATGCGGCGGCCCGCTCGCTAGGCGTGAAAAAAGAGCATGATCCTTTTATGACCTTGGCTTTTTTGAGCTTGCCCGTCATTCCCAGGTGGAAGCTAACCGATCTCGGCTTGGTAGATGTAGATCTTTTTCAGATAGTGCCTGTTTCTCTTGCGGCTGCTGAGTAAGAAAGTATTCCATATTCTTTTGAAGCTCCTGCTTTATTTGTAAAAATAAAGCAGGAGCTTTTTGGTTATAACTGGAATAGTATGAAGAAATTATAGTATGAGAAAATCGATGGAAAACAAGCACAACGGTCCAGCATTTTGCGGCGGGAGTTGATGGTGTTATGTGGAATCGAATTTCGTATCGTGATAAATTACTGCTATGGGTTATGCCTGTATTGCTTCTGGGCTTAGTCGGCCTGGCATCTGGCGCCTATTGGTACAATCACAAAGTGGTGGAAGAAAAACTGACCCAAAGTATGCTGGCGACAGCGGAAAAAGCGGCCGCTGGTCTGGAATTGTGGTGTCGTACGTTAGTAGTGGAACCGGAGACCATTGCAGCGACGCCTGCAGCGAAAGCTATTAACGAAAGCTTTGCACGAATTGATGCGCAGAACTTGAATCGAAAAAAATTTTTACAAGCCCACTACCCAGATTTGTTTTTGGATATTTACGCAGTGAATCGGGAGGGCGTATACCATTCTTTTTATTTAGAAGGAAACGAAGGTCGTCTCTATATCGGCAGCGTACGGAGTCGAGAGTATTTTCAGTCCATTATGGCAGGCGGCGGGACGCAGTTAACACCGCCGCTCCTTTCAAGGACGACTGGGAAACCAACTATTTTTGCGGTTGCGCCTATTTTGGATGAGAATGACAAGCCCCAAGGTTTGGTGGGAACCGGGATATCACTGACTTATGTAGAAAAAATGGCGCAAAGCATGCGCGTTGGTGAAACCGGTTATGGAATTATTGTCGCGAAAGACGGCACCTTTCTTTATCATCCGCGCCGTGATTTTATCATGGCTAAGCGTATTAGCGAATTCTCTGATGAAACTATTCAAGAGCTGGGACGGAGGATGCAAAGCGGCGGTTCCGGCGTATATCGTTATGAGTTTGAAGGACAGAAAAAGGTAGCTTTTTACGCGGCTGTACCCTTTGCCGGCTGGTCGGTAGCGACTACTATTGAAGAAGCGGAGCTGCTGGCGCCGCTGCGGCAGATGCTGCAATTTTTATTGGGCATTACTACGTTGCTATTGGGCGTTGTTGGCCTTGCTTTATGGCTGGCGGCTGGGCGCTTGACGCAGTCCTTGCGGCAGTTGGACCAACAGGCTCGGCGCATTGGAGAAGGAGACTTGGATACGCCTTTGCTGCGGTTAGATTCGGATGATGAGGTGGGGCGCTTAGCTGCAGCTTTTCGTTATATGGTAGATATGCTGCGGCGGATGATGCGGGAATTAGAGCTGAAAAATCAGGACCTAGCAGAGGCGCGCAATCGTTTGGAGCAGAAGGTCGCGGAAAAGACGCAGGACCTTATGGCTTCAAATGAAGAATTGACGGCCATGAATGAGGCGCAGGAAGATGCTAATAGCCGCTTGGAAGAGGAAGTGGAAATGCGTCGTCAGACAAGCGAGCGCCTGCAATTGCGAGAACGACAATATTTGGCGGCGATGGATTTAGTGACGCGTCCTGTTAGCGAAAGCAGCCAGTGTTTGGAGATTATTTTGCGCAATGCCTTAGAATTGGTTGAAGCGCCAAGCGGTTATATCGGTCTTTATGACGCCAATGCGCAGGAATTTGTGCTGCATCATGCCAAAGGACTGCACGCCCAGCGAATTCAAAAAGCCTTTCCTATGGGGATTGGCATGCAAGGGCAGGTCTATGCGAGCGGGGATTTCTTATATGTAGAGGATTACCGAGTGTACCCAAAGCGCATCAACGATATGTATCTGGCTACTATGACCAATATTATCATGTTGCCCCTAAAAAACGGTTCTGGCGTCTGCGGCGTATTTGCCGCCAGTTGGGAAGATGAAGTGCGCCATATTCAAGAGGAAGATATGGAAACGCTTCGGCAATTTGCCGACTTGGCCTCGGTGCTGTTGGAACGGGTGCAAGCGCAGGAAGTCATTCGGCATATGGCTTTTCATGATTCTCTTACAGACTTGCCGAATCGGGCCGGGTTGCAGGAAAAATTGAGGGAGGAGCTTATCCTTAACAATGAAGGAAAGAAAGGAGCGCTTTTCTTTATTGACATGGATGATCTAAAAGCAATTAATGATAATTTTGGACATTCCAGCGGGGATCATGTAATTATTACTGCCGGGAACATTCTGTGCCGGGTTTTGGGCAAAGAAGCCTTTGTTTCGCGATTGGGCGGAGATGAGTTTATCGCTTTGGTTCCTGGTTTGGGACGAAGCGAAGCTGCCTATGTAGCGGAGAAGGTCATTCGTGAATTAGGTTGTGAGTATGCGGTGGCGGGAAGAAAAGTGCATTTGTCTGCTAGTTTGGGTGTTGTTTTATATCCGGAAGACGGAGAAACCGCGGAAGAACTTCTTAAACGGTCGGACAGCGCCATGTACGCCGCTAAACGGGCTGGAAGAAACTGCTGGCGTTTTTATGAAACGGCGTTGTCTGATGAAGCGTATGAGCGGATGGCTCTGACCAACAGCTTGCGTCGGGCTTTGGAAAAAAACGAGCTTCTTTTGCAGTATCAGCCGCAGCTTGATTTGGTTTCAGACCGGGTGAATGGTTTTGAAGCGCTGCTGCGCTGGCGAAGTGAAGAGCATGGATTTGTTTCACCGGCCAAGTTTATACCTATTGCTGAAGAATGCGGTTTAATTTTGCCGATAGGCGCATGGGTATTGGGAGAAGCGGCTCGTTTTGCGAAACGTCTGGAGACGAGAGGCTTTGGGGCGGTTCATGTTGCGGTCAATATATCGCCGAAGCAATTGCTGGCTGCTGATTTTGTCGAGCAAGTACAGGAGGTCTTGGCGCGTGAAGAGGTTGCTATGGGACAAATCGTTTTAGAAGTAACCGAGGGAATTATGATCGAATCCATGGAAGAAAGTATCGGCAAGCTGTGGGAATTGCGGAAAATGGGATTGCTGTTAGCCTTGGACGATTTTGGTACAGGTTACTCTTCCTTGACCTATCTGAAACATCTGCCGATCAACATTCTAAAGATGGATAAATCGTTTATTAATGTCGAAGAAATGGAAGGAACCCAGGAAGAAATGATTGCTTCCATTATCTCTTTGGGCCATACTTTAGGCATGGTTTTAGTGGCGGAAGGCGTGGAAACCGAGGTGCAGCAAGAGGTGCTGAAGCGGCGAGGCTGCGATTGTTTGCAAGGTTATATTTTCAGCCGCCCTGTAGATGCCGAAGAAGCCTTAAAATTTTTAATGTAAAATTTTGTCATGGAGCTTGTTTTCAAAGAAGAAATAAAGGTGCATCGCCGATAATAGTCAATAAGGATTTCTATATTGACGCATAAGGAGGCGAAACCATGAATGTTTCTTCAGTAACAAGCAATTGGTGGCAATATCTGCAGCGGTTGCAGAATAGCGCTACTGCCAATCAGGAGACCGCTACGCAAACCACTACTACCACTACAGAAACAAAATCTCGGTATGAAGGTCAGGACAGTGAGACGGCTGCGGCATTCTTCAGCGGACTCATGAGTCAAGGGTTAGTGCCAATAAGTGGGAGTACTAGTTCGGATACGGCCGAAAGCAGCAGTGATAACACTTCGAAGTTGGAAGCTGTTTTATCTTCCTTTCTCGATAAAGTAAAAAACGGTACCGTAACCGATGACGATTTGACAGCGTTGCAGAGCGCTTTGAATGATTCCAGCGATGCCGTAGAAGAGGCTGCAGCACCACCGCCGCCTCCGCCGCCGCAACATGTCAATCGAGATGAACAGTCGGCCTTGCAAAGTCTGCTGGCCAGTCTAAGTGATTCTAGTGAAGAAACTGATGCTGCCGCTGCCGTGGCGGGAACGACGGCTTCATCAACTGATTCGTCGACAACGTCGACTGACGCAGCTGAGACAACCGCATCAGACACGACGAGCAGTTCGTTCAGCTTGGCTTCGTTCTTGCAGAAAGTGGAAGACGGAACCGTTACTACCGATGATTTGAATGAATTGGCGGATCTGCTCCAAGAGATCGAAGCCGAGAGCCAAGCGGCTTTCATGCCGCCTCCGCCTCCGCCGCCGATGCAAGTGGCGGCCAGCGCCTATGACACCAATCAAAGCTACAGCGTAGCCAGCACGGACAGCACTACTGCCGCGCAGAGCGTATAGAGAACGGAAAACAAAACAGGAGTAGAGGGAGTAGAGTGAGGGCTTTTAAAGGACTATTGTGTTTGCCATTTCTTTGAGTGTTCCTCAGTTGTACTTTCTACTAAAAAAACCGCCTTTTGGCGGTTTTTTTAGGTTCTATTGTTTCTGCTTTTGTGTATCCCTCTGTCGTACCCTCCTTTTACTCCCTCTACTCCTGTTCAAAATTACGTCCCTATTATTTTTTTAGTCTCAGGCGCAGCAAGAGCGAGGCCAGGCGATGGCCCAGGAAGGGAACGCGTTCGGCGTCGGCTAAGGTCAAACCGCCGCAAGCAAGGAGGATAGCGGCATACAAGACTGTCGCTAAGAGAATCAGCGGGAGCAGCAGCCAAGCGATTGGGATGTTATAGGGCAGTAAAAAGACGAATGCCTCGTAGATGGCGGCGGACATGAGCAGCGTAGCCAGGATGGTTTTGCCCAGTTCCGCCCAATCCGTGCGAAAACCGGTGTGGCGGGAAATCCAATAGTAGTTGAGCAGGGCGGCAACGCCGAAATCCGCATTCGTAGCCCAGGCGGCGCCGCAAATGCCTAGCGAAGGAATGGCTGTGAGCACATAGTTAAGGACGATCTTTACTACGGCGGCCAGGCCCATGTTGACTACAGGCAGTGTAGGGCGGCCCAAACCCTGAAGAACGCCGGTAGTGACTTGATGTACGCCCAACAGGTATACGCCAAAGGCCAGCACCTGAATGACGTCTCCTGCTTGCGGCGCGCCATAGACAACAGTCGCTACCGGTACTGCTAATACGTACAAAGCGCCGGAAGCAGGGAAAATAACGAGATTCGTCATGCGCATGGCTGTGGTAATGCGTTCTTGCACTTCGTGTTTTTGACCCAGGGAGGCCACGGCGGAGACGGACGGTACAATACTAGTAGCTAAGGCGGCGGTCATCATCGTAGCTAGATTTACCAAAGGAACGCCCATGCCGGTAAGATAGCCAAACAGTTCAGTAGCTTGAGTGATGCTGTAACCAGCCGCTTCCAGACGAACCGGTACGATGAGCAAATCCAAGTTGGCAACGACAGGCAGCATTAAGCTGGCTAAGGACACCGGTAAAGCTAATTTGAAAAGGCGCTTAAACAGTCGCCCTAAGGATTCTGTTGGTTGTGCGGTCGGCGTAGCTGCTTCCCCAATCGAATTTTCCTGGCGGCGTAAGCGGGCGTAATAGTAGAGCAGCACCGCCAAGCCGGCAGCGGCGCCGGCAGCGGCGCCTAAGCTGGCGCCGCCAGCGGCGAAAGCAAGGCCTTGGGGCAGCAGCAGACTGGCAAAAAAAAGCATGGCCATAACTCGGAAAAGCTGTTCGACGATTTGTGAGACTGCTGTAGGAGTCATGTATTGCCAACCTTGCAGATAGCCGCGCAAGCCGGCGATGAGGGTGACCAGAAAGACGGCTGGGGATAAGGCTAAAAGAGAATAATAAGCGCGGCCGTCACGAATAAAGCCAGCGTCAATGAGCCAGGCGGCGCCCCAGTACATCGCCAAGCTTAAAATGAGACCGGTGGCGGTGAGAAAGCAAAAAGACGCTCGGAAAAGCTGCCGCCGTCCCAGGATGTCATTTTTGGCGATTTTTTCGGCGGTGAGGATGGAAATGGCCACAGGAATGCCTGCGGTGGAAAGGCTCAAAGCCAAAAGATACAGGGGAAAAGCCATTTGATAGAGGCCGATTCCTTCGCCGCCGAGGACCCGAGAAAGAATAATCCAGTTGAGAGAACCGATGACCTTAACAACCATGCCTGCGGCGGTAAGGATCAAAGTACCCTTAAGAAGTCGGTTGCTGGTGCTTTTTTCTTGTGTCATGAAGTGCAATCATCCTTTTTGGAAGTCGTTTGAAAAAGGTTTCTTTTGTATAGGTAACCTGCAGAAAGCAGTGTATAGCTATGCTATATATATAAAACCATGTTTTGGGCGCAATAGGAAGTCTTTTTTTATTTTCGAGGTTGACGGGATAAAAAGGATGAAGTAATATAAAAGCAACGAAAATGATAATCAATATCAAACACGAGATTAAATAATAAACTATGTAGTACTTAGAACAAGAAAAATGAGTTAAAGGAGGAAACAAGATGTCAGTTATGGTTGTCGGAGGCGACTATTTAGGGGTAATCGAAAAAAATCTTTACTCTTTGGGAGTCACTAAGCTAGTTCATATCGATGGGCGCAAACCCATGAAAAGAAACCGCTTAAACATTCCCAAGCAAATTTCCTGTGTTTTGGTGTTTACTGATTATGTAAATCATAATATCGTGAAAATTGTTAAAGATGCAGCAAAAACACAAGGGATCCCATCTTTCTTTACAAAACGTTCCTGGGGAGCTATGGAAGCGGCCTCTATGCATGATGAATTGCTAAAGCTGCAAGAGGCGAATTAAATTACGAAGGAGGCTTTTGACATGTCCTTATGGATTCATACGGATTGGCGCGAAGCGGTGGTGCAGATTCACGGCTTGGTGAAACCTGAGCATGTGGAGGAGTTTCGGCAGCGCTTGCTGGCTTGCGTGTCCCAAGGATATCGCCGCATTGTTTTGCATGCAGAGCAGATGGTGTCGGCTGAATGCGAAGCGATGCTAGATGAAGTGGATCATCAACTGATTTGGCTTGGCGGCGCTTTGATTCGGACCTGGGAGGAGCCGGAGCTTGCATAAGCCGAAAAAAGAGAATGCTACGATCTGATGGAGAAAGTCTTTGAACTTCGTTTCATGAGGGCATGATACGGAGTTTATTTTATTTGCAGAGGAGTAAGGAACATGAAAAAAATTGCAGTAGTTTATTGGAGCGGTACCGGGAATACGCAAGCTATGGCGCAGGCTGTGGCAGCTGGGGCCAAGCGCGAGGGGGCGGACGTAGTTCTTTTGGAAGCGGCGTTGGCATCGGCGGCCGACGTTGCGGCTGCTGACGCTGTGGCGTTCGGGTGCCCGTCTATGGGGGCGGAAGAATTAGAAGAAACGATAATGGAGCCCTTGGTAGCCGAATGTGAATCGGCGCTTTCTGGAAAATCACTTGCGTTATTTGGATCCTACGGCTGGGGCAATGGAGAATGGATGCAAGAATGGGAGAGCCGTATGCAGAAAGCAGGTGCGCAAATGGTAGCGGAAGGATTGATTGTTAATGGCGCCCCGGACGCAACCTCTTTGGCGCAATGTGAGGCATTGGGAAGGCAATTGCGCTAACATCACATATAGTATTGGCAGCGTTATTCCTATCAAGGAATAACGCTTTTTTCTTTGCTTCTATGCTACAATAAAAAAACAGTGTATAAAGGCGGAGGAAAAGATAGTGAGTAGTGTGACACGCTTGCAGGGGTTGGCTTTGTTGTTGGCAACAGCGGTGCTGTGGAGTACCAGCGGTATAGGAATAAAATGGGTGTCTTGGCATCCGTTGGCCATTGCCGGAGCGCGCAGCGGGATTGCGGCCATCGTGGTTTGGGCGGCATTTCGCAAAAAGTCGCTGCACTGGGATCGGTCCTTACTTATCGGCGGGGTGGCCTATGCGCTTACGGTGCTTCTTTTCGTGTCTGCTACTAAGCTGACAACGGCAGCTAACGCTATTTTGTTACAGTATACGTATCCAGTATTTGTTGCCGTGCTTGGAATGGTGTTTTTGCAGGAGAAGCCGTGCCGGGCGGATTGGCTGACGATGGCAACTGTTTGCGTCGGCATGATTTTGTTTTTTCAGGAACAAATGTCGCCGGGACGACTGGAAGGCAATGTATTGGCTATTGGCAGCGGCGTGGCTATGGCTGTAATGGTGGTGGCCTTGCGCAGTCAGAAAGAAGGAACTCCGTGGGGTTCGGTGCTGTTGGGCAACGTGCTGGCTGCGTTATGCGGCTTGCCATTTTTCTTTGGCGGCGGCCCTGGAGGAGAAGGCTGGCTGGCGCTACTGGTCATGGGCGTGGTGCAGCTGGGCTTATCCTATGTATTGTATTCTGTGGCAATCAAGCAGGTAAACGCTTTAGAGGCATCTATTGTTACCATGGTGGAGCCCCTGCTTAACCCGCTCTGGGTATTTTTACTCTTGGGAGAGCAGCCTGGTATTTGGGCATTGTGGGGAGGCGGCGTCATTTTGACAGCAGTGGCGGTGCGATACGTGCTGCCGGAGTTGCGGCGACAGATGCGCTAACTGCATAGGAAGAGATTTTTAGGCGTGCATGTTGCATGCCTTCTTTTTATGTTGCTGCTTTTTGTAGAAAAATACTTGAAGAATCAGAATAAATTTTATTCGGGAAAGGATTTGTAAAAATAAAGCGAATTAGTATATAGAGATAACGTTTGCCTGAAAACAGCTTTTGCAAGCCGGGAGGACACTTGTGTGAGCAAAAAATGGTGGCAACTGCCTGGATGGTTTTGGCAGGGGCTGAGTATGCGTAAAAAACTGGGTTTGGTCTTTGCTGTTTTGACGGTAGCGCCCTTGCTGGTGACAACTTTTTTGACATGGCAATCCTATGGGAAGGCTATGCGAGAAACGGTAGTGGAGCGGAATCGGCAACTGGCGGAACAGATAGGCGGTGATCTGGAGTGGGTTTTTGCGGAAAAGATGCGCTTACTGCGGATGATGGCCAAAACCGCTGCTATTCGGTCCATGGATGCGGAGCGGCAAAATGAAGCGCTCCGTCAAATGGTGCTGCAGTATCCTGATATACAACTAGCCGTAGTGGCGGATGCGCAGGGACGTCAGGTGGCGCGTTGGGACGGGCAGATGGAGGAGGCTCGGAATATTTCCTATTGGGACCGGTCCTACTATACGGAAGTGTTGAATACTGGGAGTACCGTTATTTCCGATGTACTGCTAGCCAAAAGTACGCAAAAAATGGGAATTGTTGTGGCAGAGCCAATTATGGTAAGTGGTCGTATTGAAGGAGTCTTGATCGTCAATATAGAGCTTCGTTCGCTGCTGAACCGCATTGGAGCGACAATTGTAGGAGATTCAGGCTATGCCTATGTGGTAAACCGCCACGGACGTATGATTATGCATCCTGACTTGGGCTTGCTTGTTGAAGGCGTGGATGCATCTGCGCTGCGGCCGGTGCAGGAAGTGCTGGCGGAACATAACGGTTCTGTTGAATTTGAAGATATGCAGGGTACTACGCTGTTAGCCAGCTATCGATTTGTGCCGACGACCCGCATGGGAGTTGTGGTGCAGCAGCCGCTGCAAGAGGCGATGGAGCCGGTTGCTGTATTGAAATGGGTAGTCTTGGTGATTGCCTTACTTTCGTCCGTCTTGGCGGCGGCAGGAGCGCTGGAATTGGCTCGTACCATGGCCATGCCGCTGGTGCGTATTTCCGAGGCCACGCGTCGTTTGGCAGCCGGCGATTTGAGTTTTCGCCTGCCGGTAACGAGCAAGGATGAAATCGGACAATTGGCGGCCAATTTTAACGATATGACGGAGCAGCTATTGCATCGTGACGAGGCTTTGAGTCATGTTCAGGGGGAATTAGAACGGAAAGTAGCGCTGCGTACGAAAGAGTTGCAGGAGTTAAATGAGGAGTTGCGGCGCATTTCTCGGGCTGACGGTTTGACCGGTTTGGCTAATCGACGTTATTTTGACGAGTTTCTGCAGCGTGAATGGTTGAGGGCTAGACGAAGCCAAGAATGCATGGCTTTAATCATGATCGATGTGGATGAGTTCAAAAGCTATAATGATTATTATGGACATTTGCGCGGTGATGACTGTTTACGTTGTATTGGGGCGGCGTTGGTGCAAACCGTCAAACGCAGCAGTGACTTGGTGGCGCGTTATGGCGGTGAGGAGTTTGCCGTGGTTTTACCGGCCACCTCGGAAAAAGGCGCATTGGAACTGGCTGTGCAGATTCAGCAGGCCGTGGCTGCTGCCTGCATTCGGCATGAACGCTCGCACAACGGCGACTTCATTACGGTTAGTATGGGAATCGCTACATTTACACCGCAAGGAGATGAAACCTCCCAAGAACTTGTGGCCGTGGCGGACCAGGCGTTGTATCAGGCCAAGCGGCAGGGGCGAAATTGTATTTGCCTCGGGAGCCACTAGGCAGGAGCCGATAATTTATGAGCATCTCGCGGCAGCGGGGTGCTTTTTCCGCTATACGTCGTCAGAAAGCCTCGGCAGAGCGCCGCTATGCCTGCGTTTTCTTCCTCGTCTGGCGAAAAAATCTCCCCCGATGCCGGAGCGCTCATTAAATTAGCGGCTCCCTAAAAATGGGGCTTAGTATTTTGGAAAATGATAAGTTAATATGCAAAAGCAGGCTGAAATCATTCTTTGTGTGAAAGATTTCAGCCTGCTTTTTTATAAAGACAGTATTTGAAAATTATATCTCGTAACCCTCATGCGTACCCTCCCTTTACTCCTTTTACTCTTGTTTAATTTCCGTTCCTCGTCTTCCTCTCAGCAGCGATACTACAAATTGCTTTAATCTGGCGAAGGGGTGATGGGTTTCCAGATGCAAGAAGATGATAGGAATGATAATCAGCGTAAAGACAGTTGACGACAGCAGGCCGCCGATGAGCACCCAGGCCATGCTGACACGGGTTTCCGATCCGGCGGTCATGGCCAGCGCCGTGGGCAGCATGCCGACTACCATGGTCAAGGTGGTCATGAATATGGGCTTGAGCCTGGTTTTGCCGGCTTCAATGAGAGCATCCTTGGCGGTGAATCCTTTCTCCATCAGGGTCAAGGTGTAGTCTAAGAGCAAGGTGCCGTTTTTAGCGACAAGACCGTCCATGACCAAAATGCCGATGAGCGAATAGAGGTTGATTGTGTTGCGGGTAAAGGCCAGAAACAGCAGCGAACCAATCATGCCCAAGGGCAGGGAGAACATGCGGATAAACGGCGTAGATAGCGATTCGTAGAGCACTGCCAGCAGCATGTATACCAGCAGCAGCGAAAGGAAGAGAGCCTGCGCCATTTCGCTGAAGGTAGTCTTCATGTTGTCGGCCTGGCCTGTAAAGCGGTAAGTGACGCCATTGCCCAGTTCCTTAGGCGTTAGCTGCCGACTGATGTCATTGAGCACTTCCTGGAGGGCCCGATCGGTGATATTGGCGGCGATGTTGATGGACTCTTGTTTGTCAACGCGGCGCAGCATAACGGGTCCTACACCGTCTTCGATGCGGGCCACGTCACTGAGTCGAACAAGGCCTTTACCGCCTTGCACAGGGATGGAACGGATGTCGGAGGCCCGGAAGCCGTCGCTGCCAGCCAAGCGGACATAGATTTTGGTATCTTGACCGTTGTTGTTGGGGTCATTGACGAAATAACCGGCTTGGATGCCGGAAATGGCGCCGTTAAAGACGGAATTGACGTCATTAACCGTCGTGTTGTAGAAGCGCAGCCGCTCGCGGTCCGGCAGAATACGAAGCTCTGGAGCTCCTTCACTGTAAGAGCTTCGTACATCCTTGATGCCGTTTACTTGGCCTAACAGCTCTTGTACGCGGTAGGAGGCTTTGACAAGATTATCCAAGCTGCTGCCGCGCAGCTCGATCTGGACAGGAGAACTGTTGCCGCCCCCGCCGCCTCCGGTGCCTGTGCCGCCGGAAACGCCAGCGATGGACGATTGGGTCTCGCTGACTTGGATGATGGCTTCCGGGTATTTACTGCGCAGCTCTTTGCGTACCTGGTCCGTGATCTGCCAGACGGTGCGGCCGCGATTTTGGCGATCTGCAAGCTGCACGCTGATGCTGCCGTAATTGCCGGCGGGAGAGCCGACATTAGAAAGGTAGTGCGTGATTTCAGGGATGTTGTTTAGGTAGGCTTCGACGACAGCTAGTCGCTGGTTGGTCTGGTCGATATTCTGGCCAGTGGGAAACTGCATGTTGATCCGGAAGCTGCCTTCATCGGTTTTGGGCATGTATTCAGCGCCGATGATTCCCAAGGGAATAAGGGAGATTGTAAAAACAAACAAAACCAGGATGGCGGTCAATATGATTTTAGGGCGTTCTAAGCTGCGGCGCAGAGTTTTTTCGTAGAAGCTGATAACTTTGGTCTCCCAGCGGTCCAGACGCTCCCAAATGCGTCCGGTGGGCTCCTGCAGACCGTGGCGGAAGAGGCGAGAGGCCATCATGGGCGTTAAAGTGAAGGAGATGAACAGCGAGCAAAGGGTGGCGAAGACAATGGTCAAGCCGAACTGGCGGAAGTATTGCCCGGTCATGCCGTTCATAAAAGCAATAGGCATAAATACTACGACGTCGCACAAGGTAATGGCGATGGCGGCCATGCCGATTTCCGTACGGCCATCTTCGGCGGCTTGAAATGAGTCTTTTTTCATAGCCAAATGCCTATGGATATTTTCGAGGACCACAATGGAATCATCCACAAGAATGCCGATGCAAAGCGCCATGCCCATGAGGGACATCATGTTGAAGGTAAAGCCGGCGATGTACATGACGAAGAACGTAGAAATGAGCGAGGTGGGAATGGCTACCAGTACGGCGACAGTAGAGCGCCAGCCTCGCAAGAAGAAGTACAGCACAAGGCTGGTGGTGATAAGGCCTTCGATTAAAGCCTCCAAGGTATTGGTTAATGAGTTTTCCACAAAGCGTGACGAGTCGGTGACCATGACGAAACGGTAGTCGGGGTATTCCGTTTCCAGCGACTTCAATTGTTCTTTAGCGGCTTTGGCGGTGTCGACCAAATTGGCGTCGCTGTTTTTATATACCGCCATGGAAATGACATCTTGGCCGTCCGTGCGGGCATAGCGCGTAACACGGGCGTCCTGCTCCCTAACGGTAGCCATGCTGCTCAGCGGAATACTGACGCCGGCGTTATTGCTGACATGAATGCGGGTGAGTTCCTCAGGTGTTGCGTATTGCGCCATTAGGCGAACGCTGGTTTCTTGGCGGTCGTTAAATACGGAGCCTGCAGGGGTGAGGAGGTTTTCCTGTTCGATGCGTTTGGCGATCTGCGATAGGGAAATATTGAAGAAGTTGAGTTTGTCCTTCTGGATTTCCACAGCAACTTCCTTGTCGCGGCCGCCAAAAAGCTGCACGTCGGAAACGCCGCCAGCGCGCTGCATGCGTTCTAGGAATACATCGTTGGCCAGGCTGTAGACATCGGCCAAGGGCTTATCGGCAATGACGGAGATTTCCATGATCGGCGCCGCGTTGACGTCGCGCTTCATGACCACTGGCTGGTTAATGCCTGTAGGCAGGCGATTCAATGCGGAATTGACATATTCCGAGGCGTTGATGGCGGCGGTGTCGGTATTGGTCCAAAACTCAAACTCTAAAATGATCTGCGCCTTTTCCGGGCGGGATACCGAGGTCATATGCTTGAGGTTGGACAGACCGGAAAGAGAGTTTTCCAAGGGTTTGATGACGGTCTGCTCAATTTCCTCCGTGCCGGCGCCGGGATAGTTGACGGTTACGGTGACGTAAGGGATGTTGAGGGCCGGCAGAAGTTCTACGCCGATGCGCCAGAAGCTGAATAGGCCCAGCACGACTAAGAGCATAACAATCATAGAAATGCCGATTGGCTTTTGAATGGAAAAGCGGGTCAGGTTCATGACGCGTCACCTGCCGCAGTGAGAGTCACTGGGTGAGGCGAGATTACCATATCCGGGCGCAGGCGGGAGAGGTTGGAGACGGCAATATTGTCTCCAACTTGCAATCCCTGCAGGATTTCGATTTGACTATCACCGCGCGCGCCTACTTGAACGGTGCGTTGCTCAATCTTATTGTTTGCAGCAATGACAAATACATAGGTTTGGCCATTTTTTTCCAAAAGGGCTTCTTTAGGAATAACCAAAACTTGTTGGCGCAAAGGCAACTGTAAAACCACGCGGGAAAAGAGCCCGCCGCGCAGGGTGGCAGGTAAAGGGGGCAACAAGGAAATACGCAGCGAGAAAGCCAAGGTCTGCGTATCTATGGCCGGGCTGATATAGGTAATGGCGCCTGGCAGCGTTTGGCCCAGCGCCTCTAGTTGTACCTGTACCGGCATGCCCAAGGAAAGGGCCGCTAAGTCGCCTTCGGCCACTTGACAGTCGACGTACATCTGGCTGTTGTCAACAATGCTCAGCAGCTTTTGGCCTGCAGCTGCCAGATTGCCCACTTCCGCCTGGCGATAGCCGATGGTACCGGAGCGGGGGGCTCGCAGCAGCAGATCCGAACGCTGCTTTTCCATGGCTTGCACGGTGTGCTGCGCTTTTTGCGCTGCCGCCTGAGAGGACTGAATGGAGGCGGCCAGGCCGTTTTGCATTTGGTTAGCTAAAGCATCTAAGGCTCCCTTGGCGTCAGCGGTTTGCTGCTGGATGGATTCCAACTGCTCTAGAGAAATGCCGCCCACGTTGTAGAGTCGCTGGGAGCGCTCTTCGGTGGAGACAGCCTTGCGGTAATCCGCCTGGGCTTTTTCGTAGTTAGCATAGAAGGAGGCTTGGGTCGTAACAGCGTCGGCGGCGGCTTGACTATAGGCCGCCTGGTTCTGGGCGATCGAAATATCAGCATCCTGGGTGTCTTGAACGAGTAAAACATCTCCTTCCGAAACTTGCTGCCCCAGTTCCACATTGACAGCCAGAATGCGTCCTTGGTATTTGGCGGCTAAGTCGACTTGGGAGAGGGGGACCGTTTGTCCGGTTAGGGAAATGCGCTTATAAAGGTCGGCGCGGCCGATGGTAAGCATATCAACGGTGGTTTGCTGTTTGCCGCTGGTGTCGCGAGGCGCGTCTTTGGACGTAAGCAGGTAAATTCCTCCGGCCAATACCAGCAACAGCAGAAAAAAGGCAAGGCCTTTTTGGGCCTGTTTATTTGTATGTAAGGTTGTTTTTAATTTTGCTAAATTCATGGGGGCGATGCTCCTCTCTGGTGATTATCGTTTTTATCATAGCACTGAATCGGAATGCAAACAATAAGTTGCTTAAACAACTAAAATTACAGAGGTAAAATAGTGCTGGAGATTATTGGCAGATTATTGATTTTACGCTTATCTTACCACAAATACGTGACGGTTTTGTGACAATAGTGGCTAGAGAAACGAAATACAGAGAGCGAGGCTTGAACAAGAGTCTCGGTGAGAATAGGAGGGAATGAATGAGGGAAGTAACGATATACAGAGCAATACGGGCGGAAGAATGAAAAAACGGTCCAGTTACCGGTAACCCGGCAAGTGGACCGTTTCCATTCTATAAAGAAAAGGGTATTAGACCTTGAATTCGTGGACCCTTGCGGAAAGCTGCTCGGCCAGCTGGGCCAGTTCGCGTCCGGCAGAGGCTACCTCGTCCATCGAAGAAGTTTGTTCTTCCATGGCAGCGGTTACTTGCTGAATTTCGCTGTTGATATGCTGCGTGGCGGTATCAATTTGCGCAGCCGAATCAACGATACTTTGGGAACCCTTGGCGGTCTCGTCGACGGCGCGGCTGATTTCCTGCATTTCTGTGGCCAGGTTTTCGATAGCGGCGACAATTTCGGAGAATTGCCTGCCTGCGGCGTCGACGCTGTTGGCGCCATCCAACAGAACGGAGCCGGCGCTATTGGTGGTAGCAAGCGCTTGGGCCATACTGCGTTCATTTTCTGCAATCAACTCGCCAATATTACCGGCGGCCTTGGCGCTGTCTTCGGCCAGCTTGCGCACTTCTTCGGCGACAACGGCAAAGCCGCGCCCTGCTTCGCCGGCTCGGGCTGCTTCAATCGCGGCATTCAAGGCCAGAAGGTTGGTCTGGTCGGCAATGGCGGTAATGACGCCGACAATTTCCGCGATCTTTTTAGATCCTTCCTCTAGTTGGGTCATTGTTTCTTTGACGGCCGCGGAATTTTGAGCGGCGTCCTGGATTTTATGTACTGCTTCCCGAACGGCGGCTCCGCCGTCTTCGGCAGTCTTGGCGGCCGCGGCCGCTTCTTGAGCCAGGTTTTCTACGGTAGCCGAAACCTCCTGGGTGCTGGCCGAAATTTCTTGAATCGCTGCAGACGTCTTTTCTACGTGCTGCTGCTGGCCTTTAGCTGCTTCGGCGACAATGGACAAAGAGGCTGTAATTTGCTGGGCTGCTTCAGCGCATTGGGCTTCGTTGGCGGTCAATTCTTCCGCCGCCGAGGCTACTTGATCCGCGGAAGTGATGGAAGTGCTGACCAAATGACGCAGCTTTCCTTGCATGCCGTTAAAGGAATGCGTTAGCTGGCCTATTTCATCCTGCCCTTCGATGGTGAGGTCTTGGCCGGATAAATCGCCTGCGGCTACATCGCCGGCGCGGCGGGCGACAGCCTGCAGGGAAGCAGAGATATGGCCTGCCAGCCAGAAGGAAAAGCAAGCGCCACAGAAAAGGGCGGCCAGGGAAAAGCCAAGCAGCAGCCAGCGGCTGCTTGAAGTCATGGCCTCGGCTCGTTCTTTAGCGGCAAGAGCGCTTTTTTCAGCATGCTCGTTTAAGGTGAGCAGCAGTTCGTTGGCCTTGTCCATATTGGGCTGCGCTTGGGAGAAATAAATGGACCAAGCGGCTGCGTTTTGCCCCGAATTTCGCAGTTCAAAAGCGTTTTTGCGGGCGGTACCGGCTTTTTGGTTGGCTTCTTTGGCTTGGGCCAGCAAATTGCGGTCTTCCGGGCTTAAGTCGACTTTTTCCAAGCGGCTGATAAGTTCAGTGCGGGTCTGCGAGTATTCCTCCGCTTTTTTTAGTAAGGATGCCTGTTGCTCCTGGTTCAAAGGCGCCAGCAAATAGGTAGTGATCGATACTTCAATGCCGCGGGTATAGGTGCGAATGGCGTTGACCAGGGACGCTTGCTGCATTTCATTTTTATGTAACGATTCTAGTTCTTCTGTCAGTTGGTTGGTTACGTAGAGGCCTACTGCGCTGCTTAAAAGCAGAAACAGCCCTAGCAGGCCAGCGACGCTAAGCACTTTTAAGCGTATGCTCCAATTTCGGAAAGCTGACATAGTTGAATACCTCCTGGCATGAAGCCAATTTAATGAATATCGGGTAACGAGAGCAGACAGTCAACTACTTTTTCGTCAAATTGGCTGCCGCGTCCCTGTTGGATAATAGAAAGAGCCTGTTCCTTCGGCATCGCCGGACGGTAGACTCGATGGGCGGTAAGGGCTTCGAAGACATCGGCTACGCTGAGAATGCGGGCTAAAAGCGGAATGTCATCGCCGCTGCGTTGGGTAGGATAGCCGCTGCCGTTCATCCATTCGTGATGGTAGAGGACATAGTCGGCGAGATGTGCAAAGCGGTTTACCTTGCAAAGTACGTCGTAGCCGATGCGCGGGTGTTCCTGAATTTGCAGGCGTTCCGTTTCGGTAAGACGGCCAGGCTTGAGCAGGACGGACTCAGGGATGCCAATTTTCCCGATGTCGTGCAAAAGAGCGGCCGTAGAAAGATCATCCAGCTTAGTGGAAGGTAAGCCCAATTGCTGTCCCAGCTTAAGTGCGATTGAGCAGGTGTTGGCCGAGTGGCGCCCTGTATAGGCGTCGCGTTTTTCAATGAGTTCCGCAAAAGCAAAAATGGTTTGCGTAAAGGTAGTTTCGTTATCTTGCTGCAAGGTCAAGGTAGCCGTAGTGTCCAGATCCACTTCGAGCACATAAGCGATTTCACCGTTGGCGGCAAAGACGGGAATGGCTGTTTGTTCCAACCGGACTAAGCGTTGGTCTTCTGTGAAATTCAACTTTTCTTGCGTTTCTACACGGCCGCTGGCGAAAGCTTGGGCGACGGCGCACTGCGGGCAGCGCGAGGTGCGTCCAATCCATTCATAACAATGTCTGGCATAAGCTTCTGGCGGCGTCGGACCATTGCTGCGAACCGAGGCTGGGTTGCGGTATAGTATGTAATAGTTGCGGTCGATTTTTGAGACCGGACAGGGAAATTGATCAAGAAGGCTTTCCGGTACGGGAAGCGGTAAAGACATAAAAGAAGGGGGCATAAGCATCTCTCCTGCTAAAATAAGTAGAACGATTTTAAAAAATGTTGAAAAAAGAAGCTCGTATTGTGTGCCACAATAAGAGCTTCGTAGAGTGTGAATTAGTAAATATATGTTCAGTATAGCATACATGGGATGATTGAACTAGAAAACAGAGGCGAAAATACCAAAGAAGTATTATTCTGAATTAAGGGAAATTAATTATTCGTAACGCAAAGCGTCGATGGGGTCTAGGAGCGCGGCTTTTCTGGCGGGGTAAATGCCGAAAAACAGTCCGATTACGACAGTAATGCCGAAGGAAGCGCCGATGGAGAGCGGCGAAATGACAGTCTGCCAACCGAAGACTGAGGTAATGGCGTAAGCGGCGCCGATGCCGAGAAAGATGCCTACCAAACCGCCGCTGACGCTGACCACAATGGCTTCGATGAGAAACTGCAGCAGGATGTTGCTGAAGGTGGCGCCGATGGCTTTGCGGATGCCAATTTCCCGGGTGCGTTCGGTGACGGATACCAGCATGATATTCATAATGCCGATGCCGCCGACCAGCAGAGAAATGGCGGCAATGGCGCCTAAGAAAATGGTCATAGTGCCGGTGGTTTCCTGCATGGTGCTCATCAGCGCTGTCAAGTTGCGGACGGAAAAATCGTTTTCCGCTGTCGCCGCCAGGCGATGGCGGGAGCGCAAGAGGGCTGTAATGTCTTCTTGCGCCTTGTCCAATAAATCTTCACTTTCCATCTGCACGCTGATGGAGTGGATGTACGTAATGCCCAGCAGACGTTCCTGGGCGGTTGTAATGGGAATGATGGCAATATCGTCTTGATCTTGTCCCATGGCGGATTGCCCCTTGGCGTCTAGGACGCCGATGACGCGAAACGGAGCTTTGTCAATGCGAATCATCTTGCCAACGGCGGAAGCGTTGCCAAAGAGATTGGTGGCAACCGTATTACCCAGCACAACTACCCGGGCCCGGTCAGATTCGTCTCGGCTGCTGATAAAGGAGCCGGCGGCCAGCGTATAGCTGCGGATGGCTTGTTGGTCCGGCGTGGTCCCCTGTACCGAGGTTTTCCAGTTTTGATTGCCATAGACCAGCTGGTAGGAGGAACTGACTGCTGGAGCTAGGTTGGCGATGCCGCTGACCGATTTACCGATGGCTTTGGCATCAGTATAGGTGAGGGTGATGTTGGAACCCGCAGCCTGGCGGACGCCGCCGCCGGCGGAAGAGCTGGCGCCAGGCATGACGACAAGCAGATTGCTGCCCAGGCTGGAAATAGACGATTGAACTTTCTGCTGTACCCCCAGACCTATGGAAATCATGGCGATAACGGCGCCGACGCCGATGATGATGCCCAGCATAGTCAGGGCGGTGCGCAGTTTGTTGGCGATTAGGCCCTCCCAGGCGATAAGTACGCTTTCCCAAAACATGCCTAGGCCTCCTCTTCGCGTTGTGAGTCTTGCACTATTTGTCCGTCGCGCATTTGTATGGTGCGCAGCGCATAGGCGGCGATATCCGGCTCATGGGTAACCATGATCAATGTACGGCCATGCCGGTGCAGAGCCGTAAAAATATCCATAATTTCCAAGCTAGATTTGGTATCTAAGTTGCCAGTGGGCTCGTCGGCGATAAGAATGGGAGGATCGTTAACAAGCGCCCGGGCGATGGCGACCCGCTGCCGTTGTCCGCCGGAGAGCTCATTGGGCCGATGATGCATACGGTCTCCAAGGCCGACTTTTTCCAGATGCTGCGCTGCACGCTCCAAGCGTTCTTTTTTTGGCATATTGGCATATACCAAGGGTAAAGCAACATTTTGCAGGGCCGACATGCGCGGCAGCAAATTGAAATTTTGGAAAACAAAGCCCAATTTGGCGTTGCGCACAGCGGCCAAAGCGGATTCGTTCAAAGTGGCTACCTCCTTGCCTTCCAACTGGTAAGAACCGCTCGTCGGACGGTCTAGGCAGCCGACAATATTCATTAGGGTGGACTTGCCGGAACCGGAAGAGCCGATAATTGCGACAAATTCGCCGCTGTCAATGCCAAGGCTGACATGGTTTAAGGCATGGACTGCGGTATCGCCCATGTGGTACGTTTTGGTGATGTCGTTTAAAACAATAATGCTCATGGCGTGCTCCTTAAAGGCGGGGCGGAGGCCCTTGGTTGCTGCTCACTGTTTTGGCTTTGGTCGTGGGCAGGATTACTTGCGCTCCTTCGTTCAAACCGCTGCTGATTTCTACTTTTTCATCATTGCTTAAGCCGGTTTCTACGGTGACGTTGATGGCTTTACCGTCTTGCAGCACCTGAACCGTTTTGCGGTCGCCTTCTTCTTTAATTGCACCGGTAGGTACGGCCAGCACCTGATCCCGTTTGGAAATCAGAATGCTTACCCTAGCGGTCATTGTCGGAAAGAGCAGGCCATCCGAGGAGTTAATGTCTACATATACCGGATAATAAATGACATTGGAGGTGGTAGTGGCGCTGCGGGAAATATTGCTTACTATACCAGTAAAAGTTCGATTAGGGTAGGCGTCTACTGTGAAGCTTACTTGTTGGCCGTTTTGGACTTTGCCGATGTCGGTTTCATCTACCATAACCTTGATCTGCATTTTAGACATATCGGCAATGGTCATGATGACCTGCGGCGTGGAAATGCCTTGAGCGACCGTTTGGCCTTCCGGCGTGGGCTTGCCAACAACCAGCCCAGTAATGGGGGAGGTAATAACATAGTAGCCGAGCTGCGAAGCGTAGTTGTCGTAATTAGCTTTAGCTACAAGGTAATTGGTGCGGTCCGCATCAAGCTGTTGATCCGATTCGCCGCCTCCTGCGGCGAGCTGGCGGCTGCGAGCGTAAATGGCTTCGTAGTTGGCAAGTTGCGCCCGATATTGGGCCACTTGCGCCTGGAGGCTGCTGTCGTCGAGAACGACTAGCACCTGTCCGGCGGTGACCCAGTCATTTTCTTTTACCCGCAGTTCTCGGATGAGGCCGGTTACGCGCGAAGAAATATCGACAGAGTTCACGGCGGAAATGGTGCCTGTAGCAGATACTACGCTCTGAATGGTTTCGCGGCCGACGGTTGTCGTGTTGACACTGGGAACGGAAGCCGCCTTTTGGCGCGATTGATACCACCAGGCGCCGCCTGCTGCAAAAACGATAATGAGGGCCAGGGCAATATATTTTTTAGAAACGGCGTGAAGCGGATTTTTAATGATGGCCACCTCCTGCTAAAATAACCGCATAGCGG
Source organism: uncultured Anaeromusa sp. (assembly GCF_963668665.1). Classification (NCBI taxonomy): domain Bacteria; kingdom Bacillati; phylum Bacillota; class Negativicutes; order Selenomonadales; family Sporomusaceae; genus Anaeromusa; species uncultured Anaeromusa sp. The sequence continues at coordinate 1,814,883 of NZ_OY764902.1, forward strand.
CAAGGTACTTATGTATGTCTTGAATTATGAATTTTCATTGTTACAGTTTTGTGTCTGTTCTGTGTCGGTCCTCTGATATTTCGCGTTAAGCTTCCGAGATGGTTGATTTTGCCTGTTGAGAACCGTATGCTAAATAAGAGAAGTCACAAAAGGAGCGTTGCTATATGGAACGAACTATCTTGGTAGTGGATGACGAAGAGCGGATGCGCAAGTTAATCGGAGATTTTTTGCGGCGCGAAGGCTATCAAATAGTGGAAGCCGGTGATGGTCGGCAGGCTTTGGAACGCTTGAGTACGGAAAAAGTGGATTTGGTTATTTTGGATGTAATGATGCCGGAGCAGGACGGCTGGACTGTGTGTCGGGAGCTTCGCCGTACCAGCGACATTCCGGTGATCATGCTGACGGCGCGCAGCGAGGAGATGGACCAGCTTTTTGCGTTTGAATTAGGAGCGGATGAATATGTGACTAAGCCCTTCAGCCCCAAAATTTTGACGGCTCGCGTTAATGCGCTGTTCCGGCGCCTAGATGGCGGCGGGCGCGCTATGCTGCCTGGAGGTCTTAGTATTGATGCGGCGGCTAGGCAGGTATTTATTGACGGACAGCCGCTGGAACTGAGTCCTAAGGAATATGAGCTGCTCAGCTATTTAGTAGAACATCGGGGCAAGGCGCTCAGCCGTCAGCAGATATTAAACCAAGTTTGGAACTATGACTACTATGGAGATTTGCGTACCGTAGATACCCATATTACCCGTTTGCGGGGCAAACTGGGCGACCAAGCTGCGCTGGTGCAGACCATTCGCGGCTATGGCTATCGTTTTGAGGGGGAACGCTGATGGTTTCCATACGCACGAAGCTCTTTGTGTCGCTGTTGGCGCTGGTGTCTTTCTTTGGCATTCTCGTTTGGGTTGTCATTGACTTTGGGCTGGAGCGTTACTACCTCTGGCAGAAAGAGTCGGTTCTCCTAGTCAGCAGCCGGGCGGTGGCGGACCAATATGACGGTGATCCGGAACATATTGAATTGGAGCTAGAGCGTCTGGCGAGCACCTTGGGCGCTGGCGTCGTCATTTTGGACAAGGATAAAAATGTAAAATACACTTCCTTTGGCCCCCTGCGCGTGCGGCGCATGACGGGAAGCATCGGTTCCGGCGTTAATGAGGAACTGCACGGGCCGCCTAAGCATATTGATAAAGATCGGCATTGGGTGGATGAGCACACCGTAGTGGAAACACAGCAGGACTTAGATCTAAAGATTGACTTTCTCGTATGGCGTCATTGGCTGTCTAACGGCGATTCGTTTATTGTGCGGCAGCCGCTGGCGCCTGTCTCGGAAAGCGCCAATTTGGCAGCTCAGTTTATGCTTTTTGCCGGCTTCATTGCGCTTTTGGCGGGAAGCTGCTGGGCGTTCCTCTTTGCCCGGCGCTTTACGGCGCCCATTTTGGAGTTGAATCGTATCGCCCAGAGCATGGCTAAACTCGATTTTTCCCAAAAATGGACAACGCAGCGCCGGGATGAGCTGGGGGAACTGGGGAGCAGCATCAATCATTTGTCAAAACAGTTGGGAGAAGCCATGGATCGATTGCAGGAGCAAAACCGTCAATTACAGGAAGATGTGGAAAAAGAACGACGCTTGGACCGGATGCGCAAGGATTTCGTTTCTGCAGTATCCCATGAGTTGAAGACTCCCTTGGCTTTGATTTTGGGTTATGCCGAGGGATTGCAGGAACATGTGGTTATTGACGAAGAAAGTCAGCGTTATTACTGTTCGGTCATTGCCGATGAGGCGCAGAAGATGGATAAGCTGGTCAAAAGCTTGCTGAATTTGTCGCAACTGGAAAGCGGCGCCGGACATTTGCAATGGGAAGAGTTTGATTTGGCCGGTTTGGCGGTGGATGTGGCTCAGAAATATAAAGCCTTGTTAGCGGAAAAAGAGATCGATTTGACTGTGGAGGCGGCAACGTCTTGCTTTGTGTATGGCGACGTGCTGGGAGCCGAGCAAATCATAACTAATTTCCTTACTAACGCTTTTTCTCATGCCGATGGTGAGCGCAAAGTTCGCCTTTGGCTGGAGCTGGCGGAGAGTCATTGGCGGCTCCGGGTGGAAAATACGGGGAAGTCTATTCCTGAAGATAGCTTGGACAAAATTTGGACCAGCTTTTACAAGGTAGATAAGGCCCGCACCCGTCAATACGGCGGCCATGGCCTGGGGTTGTCCATTGTCCGCGCCATCCAGGAAGCCCATGGCAACTCCTTTGGTGCAGAGAACACGCCGAAAGGAGTTCTCTTCTGGGCTGATTTCGACGAAATCGAGCAGATACCTGCCAAAAAAGAGATTTCTTCCAAGGGAGAATAGGCGTAAAACAGCTCCGCGGCGTTGGTTAACGCTGCGGAGCTGTTTGCTCATTCGAGCTCTCTGATTACTCTCTTGGCTGTTCGAATTTTCGTATGCCCTAACCCCTGTTAGCGGATAAAATTGGTGAAGATTTTCTTTTCTGCCGCTGGCGGCGGAACCAAATTTTTGGCTGCATCCAACGATTTGAGCAGCCAGGCCATGTTGCGGCCGAGAACGCGCAGCAGTTGCAGGCCTTCTTCATCCTGCAGCACTTCGCCGGGCGTTGTGCCATGGGCGATGTTCCAATAATTGGAGCCTGGCAGCAGCATTTCGGAGTAGGTAATATAGTGGTTTAAGGCGTCAAAGGTGCTGCTGCCGCCGCTGCGGCGTACGGCGACAACGCTGGCGCCTACCTTGTGGCGCAGCAAACCGCCGTTGACGCCGGCCACATAGAAGGCTCGATCCAAAAAGCATTTCATGGTGGCGCCGATGCCGGCGTAATGAACTGGCGAACCCAAGAGGATGCCGTCGGCTTCCTTCATTTTTTGAATCCAAGTATTGAGCTCATCCCCAGGCAAAACGCATTTCTCGTTTTTGTTTCTGGCGCAGCCGTTACAGGCCGTACAGCCCCGGAGACTGCTGCTTCCGACCTGGACGATTTCAAACTCGATGCCGGCGGCGGTGAGCTTTTGGCCTACAACTTGCAAGGAATGAAATGTGTTTCCCTCTTTGTGAGGGCTGCCGTTAAAGGCGACTACTTTCATGAGAAAACCTCCTTGGCCGGCCTTTTTGGAAAGACCTGGCGTTTTCTTTTTTATAGTCTTACTTTATAATAAGAAGATGTGAGTCGCAAGAACGCACTTTTTGGTGACCTAAGGAGGTAGAGGTAACATGGGAACGTTAATTTACTTCGCCGCGGTGACGGTGATGTTGTATTTGGGAGAATGGCTGGGCAGCCGGGGCGGGCAATTAGCTCTGCGTATGGCGATGAACCGGGAAGAGGCTTCCTGGCGGCCGATATTAGTGCGCGCGGCGATGAGCGCACCGCCTCTTTCCACTTTTGAACGGGGCTTATTTATTGTGTTGATTATGGCGGTTCTTTTCGCCATGCCGTCCGATACCTTAATCGAAAGGGTATTTCTCTTTTTCTTCTGCGGCTTGGCGTATTCGCTGCTGCAGCTGGGCTTCAGCCTGCTCAAGGGTTATTGGGCCGTGAAAGACGCCGGCGACAACATGACCGAAGAAGAGCAGCGCTATTATGCCACACAGATGGTCATGGAGCGGGGTATGCAGGCGATCGAGGAAGAAAAGAAAAAGGAAAAACTGGAAAAACCAGCCAAAGAAGAATAGCCAAGGCCGCGCTAAAAGCGCGGTTCTTTTTTACGTAAGGGACGATTACGGAACCGAGAAAAGCCGGAGAGATTGAACAAGAGAAACAGAGTCGCGGGAGGGCTTGACGGAGGGTACGGCTTTTTAACAGGAGTAGAGTGAGTAGAGTGAGGGCTCGACGGAGAAGAGCAGAAATTGAACAAGAGTCTCGAATTTTCTCTCGGCCTTTCTCTGTTGCTGAGTTCCGTTCCCTCTCTTGCGTACCCTCCATTTACTCTCTCTACTCTTGTTCAAAATTTCGTGCCTCGTTCATTCTGCAGGGATGGCGCGGAACCATGTCGAAAAACAGCAGAGAAAGCAAAGGAGGCGGGCGCATGCAGGATGACGGGTTCCGTTACTTGTCGAGAAATTTCATTTGCCTTTGGGCGGCGAATTTTCTCTATTTCGGCAGCTTTTATCTGCTGCTGCCTACCTTATCTCCATATGCGGCCGCCTTGGGAGCTTCGACTTTTCAAGTAGGCCTGGTGATGGGCTTTTTTACGTTTGCATCGGTTACGATTCGGCCGCAATGCGGCGTATTGGCCGGAACTTATGGCAGGCGGCCGGTGATGCTGGCAGGGGTCGGCTTTTTTTCTTTGGTGTTTTTTCTTTATGCCGTAGTGGATGACGTATATGTTTTGTATGCGGTGCGGGCTTTGCACGGGTTGGGGCATGCCGCTTTTTTGGCGGCTGCCGCCGCGTATATCGCCGATTTGGCGCCGGTAGAACGGCGGGGCGAAGTCATTGGCTATTACAGCCTTTCTAATATTATCTCCATGGCGGTGTTTCCGGCAGTAGGCGTTGCCTGGATGAAATACAGCCAAGACGACTTTACCGGTCTGGTTTGGGGCGGCGGTGCGATTGCCTTGGTGGCCTGGGCTTTTGTGGCGGGCCTGCAAGAATGTTCTACCCAGGAGTCGCGCCGTCCCGGCGCTTCCTTGCGGCAGGTGGCTGTTCGTACAGAGGTCTGGGCGTCCTCTTTGGCTTTATGGAGCGGCGCCTTGTGTTACGGCGTGGTTATTACCTTCTTGCCGCTTTTCGCGCCGTCCCGGGGCATTGAAGATTTTGGTATTTTTTTCAGCGTCTATGCGGTCAGTACCGTGGTCAGCCGAGCGGTGGCAGGCAAGCTGTCCGACCGAATTGGGCGCAAAAAAGTCATTGTGCCCTTTATGCTGGTTATGGCGGCGGCGATGATCTTTTTGGCGCAAGTGACCAGCGCGTGGGAACTAGCCGTAGCTGGCGCGCTTTTTGGCTTTGGTTTGGGGGCTTACTTTCCTGTGCTTAACGCCTTGGTAGTGGATCATACGCCGCTGCGCGATCGGGGGACGGCGCTGGGCTTTTTTACGTCCTTCATGGATGTAGGCATTGCCAGCGGCGCTGTGGTGCTGGGTTTTGCCGGAGAATATCTGGGGTATGACGCCATGTTTTTCTGGGGGGCGGGGATTCTGTTTTTGACGGTTTTTGTGTTTGCCAATGCGGTAAAAAGTGAGAGGAAGTGAAATGATGCAAGCATATAAGCGATCTGTTTGTCCTTACGATTGTCCGGATGCCTGTTCTCTTTTGGTAGAGGTGGAAGACGGGCGGGCGCTGCGGGTGACAGGGGAACCGCAGCATCCGATTACGCAGGGGAAACTCTGCCCTAAAATGCGGGATTATTCTGCGACTGTATATTCGCCGGAGCGGGTTTTGACGCCCTTGCTGCGCACTGGCGTTAAAGGGAGCGGAACATTTACACCGATTTCTTGGGAAGAGGCGATAGCGCGCATTGCCGAGCAGTGGCGCAGCTTAGTTGAAGAATATGGCGGCGAAGCCATTTTGCCTTTTTCCTACGCCGGGACAATGGGGGTGGTGCAGCGCAACGCCGGACATGCTTTCTTTCATCGCTTGGGGGCGTCGCAATTGGAGCGTACCCTATGTTCACCGGCCAAGGATTACGGTTGGCGGGCCATCATGGGAGGCGCCAAAGGGATGCGGGTGCAGGAGACGGCCCATAGTGATTTGATTGTCATTTGGGGCGCTAACGCCGCGGCTACGTCTGTGCATTTTCTTCATTTTGTCCAAAAGGCTAAAAAAAAGGGTGCCAAGGTTTGGCTGATCGATACGTATGAGACGCCGACGGCGGCGGTGGCGGATCGGGTTATTCGGGTGCAGCCTGGCAGCGACGCCGCCTTGGCTTTGGGGATGGTGCTGCTGTTTGATGAAGCAGGCTTAACCGATGAAGCCTTTTTAGAAAATCATGTTCAAGGGTATGAGAAGCTGCGCCAGGAGGTGCTGCCGGACTATACGCCGGACAAGGTGGCGGCTTTAACTGGTGTGACGCCTCAAGAACAACTGGAACTGGCGCAGGCTTTAGGGCGGGCTAAAGCGCCTTTAATCCGCATGGGCAGCGGCATGACGCGCTATGGCAACGGCGCCATGACCATCAGGGCTATTCTTTGCGTGCCTGCCTGGCTGGGCGCCTGGCGGCATTTGGGCGGCGGCGCTTATGGCGATCTCAGCACAGGAGCTGCTATTGATAAGGACGTAGTTCTGAGGCCGGACCTTTTAAACCCGGCGACGCGCAGCATCAACATTAATCAGTTGGGAGACGCTTTGGCCCAAGCGGAGCCGCCAGTTCGTTCCTTATACGTCTATCACTGCAATCCTGCGGCGGTGGTGGCGGACCAAAACAAGGTGCTGGCTGGTTTGCGGCGAGACGATTTGTTTACGGTGGTGCATGAGCGGTTTTTGACGGATACCGCTCTTTTTGCGGATATTGTGCTGCCAGCGACGACTTCGCTGGAGCAGGACGATTTGTTTACCTGTTACGGGCATTACTTTGTACAGCGTTCGCCGGCGGCTATTGCGCCGGTAGGCGAAGCAAAATCCAACTGGGATGTTTTTCGACTCCTTGCGGAAGCCATGGGCTTTGCCGGCCTGTATGAAAAAACAGCGGCGCAGATGGTGGACGCCGTTTTGGACCGCCCCACCCCTTGGCTGGAAGCGGCGGGTGTGGAAAAAATTCGTCAAGGAGACTTTGTGGAGCTGCCAGTGGCGGCAGATTATAAGCTGCAATATCTTACTCCCTCCGGAAAAATCGAAGTGTGGAACCCTCTGGAACAAGAACCGTTGCCTCGCTGGCTGCCGCCTCATGGCGGCGAGGGCGATTTATGGCTGATGACGGCGCCAAGCTTATACGGACTTAATTCATCTTTCCGAGAGCAGCCGCGCTTGATGCAGCTGCGGGGGGCGATGAGCCTTTTGATGCATCCGGCGGATGCTGCGAAACGAAAGCTGCAGGACGGGGCCTTAGTGGAAGTTTGGAATGCGCGGGGGCGGGTGCTGTTTACACTGGCGGTGACGGAAAAAGCGCAGCCCGGCGTGGTGGTGGCCGAAGGCGTGTGGAAGCTGGCGGATGCAGCTGGCGCTAACACGGTGAACGCCTTGACTTCGCAGCGACTGACTGATCGGGCGGCGGGAAGCACATTCTACGATACAAGGGTCTTTGTACGCCAAGGCCCGTAACTAACTACGCTATGTGCGGGAGGTTAAGCTTCTGTAAGCGTGAAAGCCCAAAAAGAGCGCTCAGATGCAATTTTGCATTTGAGCGCTCTTTTTTGCTACAGCAGAATTTATAAAACGAACCGCGAAACACACGAAAAACGCGAAAGAGGTTTGTGAATCAAAATTATATCATACTGTTTTTTCCTGTGTGCAATTCTTTCTCTGTCGCACCCTCCCGTGACTCTGGTTCTCCTGTTCAATCCAATCCCGTCGAGCCCTCACTCTACTCTTGTTCCTTATCTCATTCTCCTACAAATAGCTGAACAACAGCATGATATTGAGGACGCTGACAATAGCGCCCACAAGCAGCAGGAGCCATTTGGTGGTCGGGCGGTTGGCGTAGTCGCCCATTACCTTTTTGGAAGAAGTTAGGTAGATCTGCAGAAAAATGGTCCAGGGAAGCTGGATGCTCAACAGCATCTGGGAGTAAATAAGTCCTTGGAAAGGATCAGAGACGAAGAAAATGACGATTAGCGCCGCGATTAGGGTGAGCAAAATACCAGCGCGGGTTTGGTTGCTGGCGGTGTCATAGGCTTCGCCGAAGACGCCGGCGAAAATGGAGCCTCCTGCCATGCCGGCGGTGATGCTCGATGAAAAACCCGCAAAGAGCAAGGCTACTGCAAAGACGATGGCGGCGTGGCCGCCTAAGAGCGGCTCTAGCATAACCTGCGCCTGCTCGAGAGCGTCAACCGCGACCCCTGCCTGGAAAAACGTGGTTGCAGCTACTAGGATCATGGCGCTGTTAATGGCCCAACCTAAGATCATGGAAAACAGCGTGTCCAGAAATTCAAAACGTAGTTGTTTGCGAATAATTACCGGATTTTCTAGGTTCCATTGCCGGCTTTGAATGATCTCGGAATGTAAAAAAAGGTTGTGCGGCATAACTACCGCGCCGAGGACGCTCATGACGACCGGCAGGGAGCCTTCGGGAATGGCGGGAGTGACCCAGCCGGCAGCGGCGCTGGACCAGGCAATGTCTACCAGGCTGAGCTCAAAGAGAAAAGACAGACCGATAATGGAAACAAAGCCGATAATCCACTTTTCCAGCCGCCGGTAAGAGTTGGTGCCCAGCATGAATAAAACTCCAAGGGTGGAGAGTATCGCGCCGTCGCGGATACTGAGACCGAAGAGCATATTCAAAGCGATGGCTGCACCTAGTATTTCCGCCATAGCCGTAGAAATGGCCGCCAATACGGCGGAAGAAAGAAGCGGACGGGATAGCCAGGAAGGCAGATGCTTAGTCGCCGCTTCAGAGAGGCATAGGCCTGTGGCAATGCCTAAATGGGCGACGTTGTGCTGCAGCAGGATGAGCATAATCGTGGACAGTGTGACCATCCAGAGCAGCAAGTAGCCGTATTCAGCGCCGGCGGCGACGTTAGAAGCCCAGTTGCCGGGGTCGATAAAACCAACGGTGACTAGAATTCCTGGGCCTAGATAGCGCAGCAGCTCGCGGGCGTGCTGCAGGGATGTGCGTGAAAATGATTTGTTCATCGAAATACCTCGAATTTTAAACAGTAGATTCGTTTGCTTTTTCTGCTGGAGCAGTTTCTTGGTCTGTACTTAAGGCTTGGTTTTGCCCGGAAAGCAGCAAAAAGACGTTTTCGCCAATGCGTATCTTGCTTTTAAAAGGGAGCAGCACTTTTAAGTGCGGTACAGCCTTGTACCAGTGCTGGCTGGAGGGCCGTTGATAATACGTGCCGTTTTTGGATTTTAGGTCTTCCAGCAGTATCGGCGAGCCTTCACCTAAGTTAGGCAGGAGGCGGGCATGGACCTTGGAAACCTGGGGATCGTCCAGCAGTATTTGAGCGGCCTGCGGATCTCGGCCCAAGGCCAGTCCTTCCAAGGGCAGCAGCCAAGGCGGCTTCTGATTATCCGGCACTAGAAGCTGTACTTGAATAGATACAGGCAGTTCAGGCGCTTTGGCCTGTATCGGAGAGGGAGAAGGGATATTGCTGAACGCCGTCGCGGCGGGATCTTCCGGTGGTGTTGGCAGAGGCGGCGTGGCTGTGAAGACCTCAGCCATTTCCTCGTCCAATTCCTCCGCTGCTTGCGGCTCTTCTCCGGGCTGCGAATCATCTAAAGCCGGAAAGACAAAAAGCGGCGGCAAAAGTGTCATGCCCAGCGCCCAAAGCCAATAAGGCCGCTTATAGAGCACCTTGGCTAAACGGTAGAAGAGATAGGGCGCGAAGAACGGATAGCTTATGGGCAAAAACAAGCCCAACGCCAGCCAGGGAGACAGCTCCAGCTGACGGCAAAGAAGCACCAGAGCGTACCCTGGCAGCAGATGCGGCACCCAGTCTGCTGCCGGGTTGAATTTTAAGGATAAGCGGTACAACAACCAAGACTGAAAAAAATAAGCGCCAACAAAGGTAACGGAGGAACCATAAAATACAAGCTGGAAATAATCGCTTTCTTCCATGGAAGCTTTCCTCCTGTCAAGATCAGTCTTTTAAGGTACAACGTATCTTTATGTTTATTGAATATACTTTTGCAATTCTACACAGGACTACGTTTCCCTGCTCTGGGAGGGAGTGCCAAAAGGTGTATTTTATAAAAAAAGTCGCGCTCGTTTTGGCGCAACTTTGCAAATATACTAGAATTTATAAGTTTTGAGAGTCTGAAATAGGAGGAATGGCGGGGGATAACGAACCGCGAAATACGCGAAAAACGCGAAAGGGGTGGCAAGCCTAGGAGCTTCTGCAAAAGCGGCGACATAACTGTATTTGAGACAAGATTTTTTTAGCTTTTTTGGCGCAACTTGTTCCGTTGTACGTAAATCCAGCCAGTCAGCAGTAAAAAGAGTAGTGCCGTCGCCCAGAAGACGGAACGGGAGCCTAAGGTGATGGCGAGAAAGCCGCCTGCCACCGGTCCGATCATATTGCCGACGAGGGCGGCGGAGCTTGTGACGCCGAAGGCCAGACCGCGCTGATCCGGGGGGATGAGCTGATACGCCAGGGCGTTGACCGTGGGCAGCATGGCGCCCATGAAGAGACCGCCTAGAGCTCGGGCCAGGCCTAAAGAAAGTACGCTTCCTGCCAGACCTTGCAAAGCAAAAGAGAACGCGCTCAGAATGCTGGCGATCAGCAGCGTTGCTTCGTAGCGCCAATATTGGCTGAGGCGGCCCATGGCGGCGGAGGAAATGGCGCTGGCCAAAGCGGCGGCTGCTACAACCGCGCCGACAGCGCTGGCTACATAGGCTGGGTCTACGGCGAGGCGCTGCACATACAAAGGCAGAATGGGGGAAATGACCTGAATTGCAAATTGAATGAGAAACATGATCACTAGCATGGCTCGCAGGCCGGGAATGGCGACCATAGCGCGAATTTGCCTGCCTATGGAAGGGCGATTGGCTGTGCTTTGCGGCTGGAAGTCTTCTTGCACGCCTAAATGAATGATGATGAGAGACAAGATGGATAAGGCGGCAAAAGACATAAAGGATTCCGAATAGCCAAGGGTATCGGCGATAAAACCTCCAAAAAGAGGACCAAAGGCGGCTCCGGCAATCATGGCGGTTTGATATACGCTCATGGTAAAATCAATGTGTTCTTTAGGCGTGATGCTGGTGACCAAAGCTAGTACCGCCGCGGTAAAGCCGCCGAAAACTCCCTGCAAGGCTCGCAGTACCAGCATTTCATAGACGGAGCTGGCGTAGGCCATGGCCAGCATGACCAGAAAAAAAGCGACAGTTACGCGCTCTAGCATGAGCTTGCGGCCTTTGCGATCTGCGTAGGCGCCCCAATGGGGGCCGGAAATGGCGGCAAATAGCGGTGCGATGCCTAAAAGAAGTCCGGCCCACCATTCTTGGGCGGCCGGGTCGCTGATTCCTAATTGCTCTACATATAAAGGGAGAAAGGCTAAGACGCCAGTAATGGCTCCCATGCCGCTGAACTGGGCGAACCAAAGGGCGGCTAGATTCTTTTTCCACTGAGGCCAGGCGAAAAACATAGTAATACCTCCAGGCAGGGCTTGATCTTTCGTTAGTATAGCAGACAAAAGACGGTCTGTCGCGGCAAGAACAAAAAGCCTAAGCAGGGAAGACGCTCTTAGAGGGAGAATATTATAAAGGTTAGACAACTTTTCAAAAGACATAGGAGAGAAACAGTGCATGGTAGAACGTGAACGAAGATATAGAAGGCCCCGAACGCAAGGCGGTTCTAGCCAAACAACAGGCGGGCCGCCGCAGCGGCCTAGAAAAAAGCCGTTGCAATTGCGTTTGGCAGTATGCTTGCTGCTACTGTTGCTGCTGCTGGCCGTGGCGGCAGGGCGCGTAGCCTGGATTCAAGTGGTCCAAGGCGGCGACATGAAGGAAAAGGCGATGGCTCAGTTGGAGGTCAGCCGCGATATGCAGTCGCCGCGCGGTTCGATTTGTGATCGCAACGGCAATGAGCTGGCTGTCAGCGTAGTGACGAAATCGTTGTACGCTAATCCGGATGAATTGCGCAAAAATCAGGCAGACGTCGACAGTATTGTTGGCGGTTTGGCGCCTATCTTGGGCATTGACCCTAAAGAGATGAAAGAGGATATGCTGTTGCCGGAACGCAAATTCGTTTGGCTAAAGCGGCGTATGGATGCGCCGATAGCCGCTCAGGCGGCGGCATTTATCAAACAGTATCAATTGCCCGGTTTTGGGTTTTTAGAGGAAAACAAACGTTATTATCCCAATGAGAAGCTGGCGGCGCAGCTCTTGGGCTTTGTAGGCAGCGACGATCAGGGGCTGGAAGGCTTGGAGGCCAAGCTGGATAGCGTGCTGAAAGGGAGCAAGGGAAAGCAGAATATCTTTACAGATAATCAGGGACGTCCTATTTTTCAATCGGTGTTTTCCTTGAAATCGCCGGAAGAAGGCCGCAAAGTGCTGTTGACGATTGACCAGAACATTCAGTTCATTGTGGAACAGAGTTTGGACAAGGCCATGGCGGCCACTGGTTCTGCGGCAGCTACCGCTATTGTGATGGACCCCAAGACAGGCGATGTCTTGGCCATGGTCAGCCGACCTACGTACAATCCAAACCAATTTTGGAAAGGCGGACCAGGAGAATGGCGTAATCGAGCCGTTGCCAACGTATATGAACCAGGGTCGACTTTTAAAAGTATTGTCGTAGCGGCAGCCTTGAACGAAGGAACCGTACATCCCGGACAGTGGTTTCAGGACAATGGCGCTATCGAAGTATCCGGGCGGCGCATTCAAAACTGGAGCGGTGAGTCCTACGGGGCGGTTCCGCTGGAAGATGTCATTAAGCAATCTTTGAATACGGGCTTTGTGCAGATCGGCCTGGGTCTTGGCGGCGAAAGGCTGACGCGATATGCCAGGGACTTCGGTTTTGGACGTCCCACCGGCATTGATTTGGCTGGTGAAGAAGAAGGGATTTTGTTCGAACCCAAGGATATGCGCGACTCTGATATTGCTACCATGGCTATTGGCCAAAGTATTGCGATAACGCCGCTGCAACTGGTGACGGCGGTGAGCGCGTTGGCTAACGACGGCGTGTTGTTAAAGCCGCATATCATCAAAGAGGTGCAAAACGGCGACGGCTCGGTGCAGCAAGCCTATGCTACAGAAGTAGTGCGCCGCGTGATTCGCTCCGAGACCGCTCAGACTCTCAAAGGGCTTTTGGAAAAAGTCGTTTCCGAAGGCGGCGGCGGCAAAGCCGCTGTGAAGGGTTACCGCATTGCCGGTAAAACAGGGACGGCGGAAAAACTGCGTGAAGACGGCGGCGGCTATTATCAAGGGCGTTATATCGCTTCTTTCGCGGGCTTTGCTCCGGTAGAAGAGCCTCGTATAGCGGTTTTGGTGGTGTTGGACGATCCCCGGGGCGTTTATTATGGCGGGCAGATTGCCGCGCCGGTGGCCGGAGAAATTTTTAGCCAAATTTTTCGCTATTTGAACATTTTGCCCAGCGGCGTATTGCTGCCGGAAGAAAAGAAAAAACAGTCTCCAGCGCCGCAGCCGGTGAGACCGCCGGTAGCTCCATTGCCTCCGCTGCCGGCGGGGCAGGTGCGCATGCCGAATTTGCAGGGCAAAACGATGCGTCAAGCGGCAGCGGAACTGCACAAGGAAGGCTTGTTTTTCCGTCCGGTCGGAGGCGGCCTGGCGGTTAGCCAGGAAGTGCCGCCAGGCGCGCCGGTGTCTGTGGGGAGTGAGATCGGCGTTTCTTTCAGCGAAAATTGATGACCAACCGCAAACAAGCGGGTATAATGAAGAATCATAGCAATTGACTGTAGCAGGCCTGGTTTACGGCAGATGGAGAAAGAAGAGGAAGAAGATGCACGAAGTCAGTTTGGCTCAAGGAATTTTAGATGTGGTGCGGCGGCATGCCGAGGCTTCCGGCAGCCAAGGAAGCATCCGCCGGATCAAGTTACGCATCGGAGCCTATACGCAGGTAGATGTGCAAGCGCTTTTGACGGCGTTTCAAGCGGTGGCGACGCAGACGCCGGCAGCGCAGGCTGAACTTTTGGTAGAACGCGTTCCGGTGCGGCTACACTGTCGAGAGTGCGGCGGAGAATGCGAAATTCAGGGACGCAGCCTTATGTGCGCTCATTGTTCTTCTCTGGCTGTGGATATGCTGAGCGGCAGAGAAATGCAAGTGGAATATCTGGAGGTGGATTAAAATGGAAATTAAAGTTATGAGCAATATTTTAGAGAAAAATGAAGCGATTGCGGCCCGTCTACGGCAGCGCTTTGCGGCAAAGGGTATTTTGGTGTTGAATTTGATGGGGTCTCCCGGCTGCGGCAAGACGACGCTGCTGGAAAACACTATTGCTGCCCTCAAGGCGCGTCTGCGCGTAGCGGTCATTGAAGGCGATTTATTTACCGATAAAGATGCCCGCCGCATTGAGCAGCTGCATGTACCGGTAATTCAAATCAACACCGAAGGCGGTTGCCATTTGGAAGCGGCCATGGTGGAAGAGGCTGTAAATTCTCTCAATCTTGATGAATTGGATTTGGTACTTGTGGAAAACGTGGGGAATCTAGTTTGCCCTGCTGAGTTTGATATCGGCGAAGACGCTAAGATTGTAGTTCTCAGCGTGACTGAAGGCGATGATAAACCGGCGAAATATCGGATTGCCTTTAATGTGTCTAAGGCGGCGGTCATTAATAAAATGGATTTGTTGCCGCATACGTCATTTGATATGGAACTGGCGGAGCATGATATCAAGAGCGCTAACAGCGACATTCTGCTCTTTAAAACGTCCTTCCAAGGTGGTCAAACAACCGGGCTGAGCTCTTGGCTCAACTGGATCAAAGACGAAGTGCGCCGCAAAAAAGAGCAGGTCAAGGGGGAGTAGGCATGATGCGCCAGGCGGTTTGGGCGGAAGTAGATTTGGGGGCTATCAAAGACAATGTGCGGCACATTCGCAGCACCTTGCGAAAAGGGGTGCAGTTTTGCGCCGTTGTGAAGGCCGACGCTTACGGGCATGGCGCCGTGCCTGTAGCAAAAGCCGTGCTGGCAGCAGGGGCGGACCAGATGGCGGTAGCGATGCTGCAGGAGGCGGTCGAATTGCGGCAGGCCGGTATTGAAGTTCCCATTCTGATTCTAGGCTATACACCGCCGGAGGAAGCGGCGCAGGTCGTGGCGAAAAAGGTTACCGCCGCTGTATATTCGTTAGAAACGGCGGAGGCTTTGTCGCACGCCGCGCAGCAGTTGGGCTGCAAAGCGATAGTGCATTTAAAAGTCGATACCGGCATGGGGCGCATCGGCGTCCAGCCGGAAGAGGCTGGCGTTTTTGCGGCGCAAGTGGCCGCGCTGCCTGGAATTGAAGTGGAAGGCGTCTTTTCGCATTTTGCAACGGCGGATTGTGAAGATAAGAGTTATGCTCACGAGCAATTCCGGCGTTTTCAAGAGGCGCTGCAGAACATCGAAGCTCACGGCGTCAAGGTGGCTGTTCGTCATATCGCCAATAGCGCGGCTACGCTGGAATTGCCGGAGTACCACCTGGATATGGTGCGGCCCGGCATTATTCTATATGGAATTTGGCCGTCAGAAGAAGTCAAGCGTTCCCTTCCCTTGCGGCAGGCGATGTCCTGGAAAGCCTGTGTCAGCCATGTAAAGTGCGTGCCCCCGGGAAGCCCGGTCAGCTACGGATGTATCTACAAAGCGGGTCAAGAAACCTGTATCGCGACGCTGCCTGTAGGGTATGCGGACGGTTGGACGCGGCTTTTGGCGGGCAAAGCGGCAGTATCTTTAGCTGGTCAAAGGGCGCCTGTGGTGGGGCGCATCTGCATGGATCAGTGCATGGTGGCTCTTCCGGCAGGGGCGAAGGTAGCAGTGGGGGAACCTGCGTTACTTTTTGGGCCGGCAGGGCCGACTGTGGAAGAAGTGGCGGCCTGGCTGGGAACCATTCCTTATGAAATTGTGTGTATGGTCGGGAAACGGGTGCCGAGGCGCTATGGGAACGCTTGAATTTTCTTGCGGCGTTACATGGCTCATGGTACGATAAGCTAAATCATTGTAGTACGAATGGAGGCGGCAGGATGGACCAAATGGAACAGGATTGGGAAGCGTTTAAGAAGAAATTCAATGCCAAAGCCGGGATTGACCTGAATTATTACAAACGGGCGCAGATGCAGCGGCGTATTACGAATTTGATGAACCGTCACGGCCATAGCAGCTATACGGCATTTTTTTCGCAGTTGGAAAAAGACCCCAAGGCTTATAAAGAATTTGTCGAGTACATTACGATTAACGTAACGGAATTTTTCCGGACGCCGGAGAAATTTGAAGAATTGGAGAAAAAAGTGCTCGCAGATCTGCTGCAGCGCAGCTCGAAGCTCAATATTTGGAGCGCCGGGTGCTCCATGGGGGCGGAACCTTATTCGCTGTCCATGATTTTGGCGGATTTGACGCCCAGCGCGCGGCATCGCATTTTGGCGACCGATTTGGATGAAGAAGTGCTGGGTAAAGCAAAGGAAGGCAAATTCAGCGCGAACGAATACAAGAACATTTCCTCCAATCGGGCTTCTAAATATTTCACCAAGGAAGGCGACCGCTATGTAGTGGTCCCCGATATCCGTTCGCGAGTGGAATTTAAGAAGCACAATTTGCTGCTGGATAAATTTGAAAGCGGCTTTGATCTCATTCTTTGCCGTAATGTAGTTATTTATTTTACGGAAGAAGCCAAAGACGCCCTCTACCGGCGTTTCCTGGAAGCGTTGAAGCCGGGCGGCGTTCTGTTTGTCGGCGGCACCGAAGCCATCTTGAATTTCCGTGACATCGGCTATCAAAGCTATATGCCCTTCTTCTACCAAAAACCGTTTTAAGAAAAAAACGGAAGAAGAACGTTACGCAGAGTAACAGAGGGAACAGAGGAAAGGCCAGAGAGAAAACATATATACCACAGGCTTTAGGAGCCTGTGGTTTCTTTTTTGCAGTCTTTTGGTTTTTTTCTTTAACTTCTCTGCTTTCCTCTGGCTTTTCTCTGTTACTCTGAGTTTCGTATCCTCCGTCGTACCCTCAGATTCTTCGGTTCTCTTGTTTATTTCTTGCTGGTGTGTTTTGTACAGTTTGTCTGCCCTTTTCAGACTGCCTGTTTTTTTCCGCCGTGGGAGTTGTTTAGCCCTCGGGGGAGTAGTATAATGGGAAAACCGGGCAAATCGTCCTGAACGATGACAAGTCGTAATGGGTCCACGGCAGTGGGCCTTTTTTCTATCTATAGTGATTGGTAAAAAATGAAAGGGGTCGAAGGCGTGGCAGTAGCAAGTAGGAGGAACAAAAGTATATGAGCGTGAAGGAGATGCAGGCGCTAAAAAAAGGGTATTTTGTCAAGGAAACCGGCAATGTTCTGGGGACAGGGAAAATCAAGGAAATACGAGCAGGCAGCGTGGTGGTGGAGTTCTTTTCTTCGCCTGTAAGTCGCCAGGATGTAGAAATCCCTTTTGAGTCGCTTCGTCCATTAGGACGGTTGCAGCCTAAAACGCGTTGCTTTGTATACATAGAAGCGCTGGGTCGTTGGTACGCCGGGCGGGTAGAGCAATTTGACGCAGCCAGCGGCGAATATCAAGTAAAATTTCCCGAAGGGACGCTGCCGGGGAATCTGCGTATGTTAGCTGTGCCGACGGAAGACGTGTATGTACGCTGGAATCGGCCTCTCGCCGACGCAGTGTCCATGCTGGCGGAAACGCTGCAAGAGACGGCTTTTCTGCGCGAAACCAGGGCCTCCTTTGTGAGGGGGCTTTTGGAGCAGCGGGCGATGACGCGAGGCGTTACAGGCCTTTTGTCCGCCAAGGTGCAGGTAGTTCCGGAACAGTTAGAAGCGGTCTGGGAGCTTGTTAGCGGTGCTTCTCAGCGGCGAGTGTTGGCAGCGCCTCCTGGCTGGGGCAAAACGATAGCCGCCGGTGCGGTGGTTCGCCAGTTTTTGCTGGATGACCCTGCAGGAAAAGTACTGTTGGTGGTGCCGCCGCTGCTGGTTGCGTTTTGGGAAGAAATGTTGCGTAAGCATTTTCACTTGCAGCCCAACGATCCGCGTTTAAAGCTGATTGCCGCTGATCGGGCGGTGACGGCTAAAGACTTTGTATTGAAACAGCGCCCAGGTCTGGTCGTCTTTGATGACGCGCAACTTGTAGCTGCTGATGTATTAACTAAAGATGAGGCGGCGCTGCGTCGTTACCGCTTTTATGCGGCTGCAGCACAGCAGGCGGAGCGGGTGTTGTTGACAACTCCATTGGCCTCGCAAGAACAAGAAGCCTTGTATTGGGCGATGTTTCACTTGGTGGATCGAGACGGCTATCCGTTAGAACAGTTGCCTGAGGCCGCGTCGCTCTGGGGGAAAAAAGCAGAACCGCGCCTATTGGAAGTTGGCGGGAGTGAATTGCCTCTCTGTCGGCAGACTGGGAAGTTGAAAGTGCTGCAAGTGGCGGGAGAAGCGGCGGAAGAACTGGAAGAGACGTTGGAACAATGGCGTTTGCTCATGAAAAAAGCGATGGAGAGCGACGCGGATCTGGCGCAGCATCGTCAATTAGTGGAAGTGTTGTATCTGGCGTTGGCGGAATGCGCCGGCAGCAGCTACAAGTTGTTAAAAGAATTGGTAGGCTGTCGTTTGGGTCGGCAGACGCCGGCGCAGCTGGAAGAAGAGCTGCCTAAGACGTGGCTGCATTTGTGTAGGAAGATGCCGCTCTTGGAGGGCGAGGAAGTGATCTTGCAGCGTCTTGACGCGTTGACGCCAGGCGCTGCTGAAGCCGAGCCGAGGCTGGCGTCCTTGGCTGCTTATATCAAGACGCTGCCGAAGGCGCGCAAAGTGGTCGTCTTTACACGTTTTGCCGCTACTTGTCAGACCGTAACCGACGAATTGAACAAGCTTTTGGGGGCTAAAGCCGTAGCCCAAGTGCACCGGGCGCAAACCGTTCGAGAGGTACAAGCGGCGCAAGTGCAGTTTCGGGACGAGGCGTCCTGCCAGGTATTGGTGCTGGACCCGCGGGGCGAAGAGTATTGCGACTTGGGTCACGCCCAGGTGGTGGTGCATTTTGATCTGCCCTTTGATTTGCGTCGCTTGGAGCGGCGCATGTCTCGGGTGGAACGGCGCAATCGCACAGAAGCGCTGCAAACCGTGGCGGTTCTCGGTTCCGGCGGCGATTATTCTCTGGCCAATGTTTGGTGTGAGGTGCTGGAAGAAGAACTGTCGTTTTTCCGTCAGTCTCTGCATGGCGTGGATGGCTGGGCTAGAAAGGTCGCGACGCCGTTGGTGCGCAAGGCGCTGCTTGAGGACGGCTATGAAGGTCTTTTGGATGCCGCTACAGCGTTGGAAGAGGCTTTTGGTCAATGGCAAGCTTCGCGTCCGGCTGCTGCGACGACGGCCGGGTGGGGCGAAGCGGCCCTTGCTTATGACAATGACAGCGATGGACAGCGTCAAGCCTTTGAGCCTTGGATTGCCATGGCTTTGGGGTTGGGGCGTCAAGGACCGCGCTATACGGCGACAAGCGAAACCGTGCTGATGCCCTTTGACTGGCTTAGCCGCATGCAGGAAGATTTGCAGAGGCCTTTGCCGTATGACCGAAGCGAGTCATTGCAGCTTCAAGAAGCTGCTGCGGTTCGGTCGGGGCAGTCTTTTCTGGATACAGTATCGCGCTATTTGGATTGGGATGACCGGGGGCAAACCTTTGCTTTTTGGCGCCCGGAGGCGCGGTGGAGCGAGGAAAAAGGCGATGAATGGGCTGGCTTTTGCTATGAATATACGCTGGAAGCGGATATGAAGCTTGTTAGAGGCTTTTTAAAGAAACTGGGCCTGCCGGAGCGTTTGTGGAAAAACTTGCGCCGCCGCGCGGACGGTTTTTTGGCGCCGTTGACAGTACGGCTGTATTTAGATCAGCAAGGGCGGCGCGTGCGCCATCCGGAACTTTTAGATATTTTGGAGCAGCCTTTCAGCAAGGCCCGCGATATTAACTTGATTAAAGGGCGGGTTAAGCAGCTTCATGAGGTAATCGGTCTTGAAGACTGGAAAGACGCCTGTGGTAAAACCTATGAAGCTTCGTTAAAACTTCTGGAGAAGGATGCCTGGTACCAGGAATTGGTGCCTGTTGCGTGTGAAGCGCTGGAAAAAGATACGGCTCAGCGAGCCAAGGCTTGGAATGAAGCCGGCCGAACGGATTTGGCGGAACAAGAAATTGCTCTTTCCCGGGCCCTGGCGGCGGGCATGAAGAAGCCGGCCGTGCGCCTGTTGGCGGCGGGTTGTATTATTGTTTCCGGGCGTAAACCTTAAAGCGAAAAATCTCCCTGCTCGCAGTTTCAAAAACTGCAGGCAAGGAGATTTTTTACTATGGATGAAAGTATAAGCTTTTGTGCTTGGAAAGGCAATGAGGTTAAGAGGGGAGCGGGTCTGAATAAAAAGGCGGCAGCCCTCAGTCGTACCCTCCCTTGACTCCCTCTACTCTTGTTCAAAAAGTGCTTCGTTGTTTTTGAACCATCGTCATGGCGTAAAATGAATATTTTGTAAAAATTGGAAAAAGCGGCTTAAAAAGCAGCTTTTTCTGTAGTATAGTGAAAGTATGAAACCGAAAAAGGGGGCGTACTGATGAAACGATGGTGGCGGCTGGCGATTTTGCTTGTGGGTCTTGCGGTTTTGGGCGGCGGTGTTTCCGTAGCTCAGGCGGCGGAAACGGTTGAAAATGACTGGCTATGTCTTCCTTTTGAGCGGGTAGGGCCCATCCTGGCCTCGGCTAAAGAGGAGGACTTGCTGCAGCTTTTTGGGGCTGAGCAGGTGCAAAGAAGGACCATTTATGTGGCTGAGGGAACCGAAAAACGGGATGTGTCGGTGATCTATCCGTATAGCGCTAATGAAGTGATTCTATTTTGGAGGGACAATCAATATGGCCAAAGACTGTCCCATGCATGGGTGAAAAAAGAGGGTTCTTCTTGGAAAACGGCGGAAAACATCACCGTCGGTACGCCCTTGGCGGAGTTGAACCGTTTGAATGGTCAGCCCTTTCGCATTGTCGGTTTTGGTTGGGACTACGGCGGCTATATTCCGGTACGGCAGGAAGGAACCCTAATTCAGCAAAAAGGCTTGTGCTTGCGCTTGGCGCCGACGCGGCAGCTGCCGCGTCAGTATTATGGCGACGGAGTGAAAGTATTTTCCGCGGACCCGGAACTTTTGCCTGACGTCGTACGCGTAGTTTCCTTCGAAGTGACGCTGAACGAAAAATAACGAGGGACGAACAAGAGAACCGGAGTAATCGGAGGGCGTGCTTGAGGGTATGGACTTTAAGCACATGCTCCAATAAAAAATCTCCTTGCCTGCAGGTGAAAAACTGCAGGCAAGGAGATTTTTTACTATGGTTGGAAAGCCAAGGATGTTAAGGGATAAGAGCGTCTGAATAAAACGGCGGCAGCCCTCCGACGTACCCTCCCTTGACTCCCTCTACTCTTGTTCAAAACCAGCCACTTCTCTATTTCTCTCAGAACTTACGGAACAGACCGACTACATGGCCGAGAATGTCTACATGCGCCGGGCGGATGGGTTCCATGGCGTCATTTTCCGGCTTGAGCAGAATCTGCTTGCCGTCTTTCCAGAAACGCTTGACCGTGGCTTCTTCGCCGTCGACCAACGCCACGACAATATCGCCGTTTTTGGCGCTGTCGCTGGGGCGGACAAGGAGAAAGTCGCCGTCGTGGATGCCGACATTGATCATGCTTTCACCGCTGACGGTGAGCATGAACAGGTCTTCGTTGCCCCGGCCCAATAAGGATGCAGGCAAGGGGAACGTATCTTCAATGTTTTCTTCCGCCAGAATTGGCAAGCCTGCGGTAACGCGGCCCACCAGAGGGACGGGGATCATCTCTTTTTGACGCCAGGGAGATTCGGAAACAAGCTCAATGGCTCTGGGCTTGGTAGGATCCCGCCGAATGAGGCCGTCCTCTTCCAGACGGTTTAAGTAGCCATGAACGGTGGAACTGGAGCTGAGTCCGACAGCAGAGCCGATCTCGCGGATAGATGGGGGATAGCCGTTGGTCCGCAGTCGTTCGCGGATGAAGCTGAGAATTTCAGCCGGCTTGTCGCCGGTGCGCTTGCGTGGCATCAGGCTCACCTCGTTATTCTTGAATTTTTCCTCAGTATACCAGAAAACGCTTTGCTTTTCAAACTCTTGTTCGCATTAAACCTGCAGGGAAGAAGCATGACAGCGGCGAATTGGCAATAGTAGGCAGTTAGTGAAGGAGGACTTGTTATGGTCCATACGCATCTTGTTTTTGATACAGGCATTGGCCGGAAGAAACCGGAAAATATTGTGCATAAGGAAGCTTCCTGTCCGTTTTGTGATCGCCAGGGACTGAGCGGCGTCCTGGCGGAGGAAGGCCCCATTCTTTGGTTGAAAAATAAATATCCTGTTTTTCCGGACGCTTACCAGACGGTGCTGGTAGAAAGCTACACTTGCGACGAGGAACTTTCGACTTATGCGCCGGAGCATTTGCAGGCGGTTATTGGCTTTGGCCTGGAAAAATGGCGGGAGCTTTCACGGAGCGGACAGTTTCGTTCGGTATTGTTCTTTAAAAACCATGGGCCTTGTTCCGGGGGCTCCATGCGTCATCCTCATATGCAGATTGTCGGGCTAGACCATATTAACTACCAGCACAGCATGGAGGAAGAAGCCTTTCGTGGCATTCCTATCTGGCAGAATGGCGAGGTGGAGGTAAATCTGTCGACGCAGCCGAGGGTAGGCTTTTTTGAATTTAATATTCTTTTACAGAAAGAAGGGGCTATTGCTCCTTTTGCCCATGGAATTCAAGCGGTGGCGCATTATATTCTGAATCATTTTCACCGTCATTGCAGCAGCTACAATCTGTTCTTTTATGAAAACGGCGGTGCGGTACGGGCGAAAATGATGCCGCGTTTTGTCTTGTCGCCGGTCTATGTAGGCTACGGAATTCCTCAGGTTTCCAGTCAGGTGGAAGAGGTGGCGGAATTTGTGCGCACCCTGTATTTTGCCAAAATGACATATTGATCTTGCTTTTACGGCGCTTTTAGCAAAGAGGTCTTTCTGACGCGGAGAAGAAAGCTGCTAAGCCGTTTGTATGCGTGTTGTATATTAAATGCAAAATTCTTGAAAAATGGTTTTGTCGTATTATGTAGTTTTTTGATTAGGCTCCTTTCATACTATAAACAGAAACTGGAACGGGCGTACCTGGCAGAAGCACGGCTGGTTTCCCAAATTATTTTATAAGGGGGCGTACGCATGGCAGAAGAAAAGAAATCTGGCGGTATTGGTCTCACTACGCAAATCTTCCTCGGTCTTATTCTAGGCGTCATTTTTGGCTATCTCTTTCCTTCCTATGGTGAACAGCTCAAACCTATTGGCGACATCTTTATTCGTATGATTAAGATGATCGTGGTGCCTTTGATCTTCAGTTCCTTGATCATGGGCATTGCGGGCACAGGCGACTTCAAAAAATTGGGCCGTTTGGGCGCGAAATCCATTTTGTGGTTTGAATTGGCAACCACGGTGGCTCTGTTTGTAGGTCTGCTGGTAGTTAACGTCTTTGAACCCGGCGTAGGCGTGCAGATCGTTTCGAGCGATCCTTCGGCGGCAGCTGCTGCTGCTAAGAAATCCATCAACATGATGGACATGCTGATTAAAATTGTTCCTACTAATGCGGTAGATGCGGCGGCGCGCGGCGACATGCTGCAGATTATCGTATTCTCCTGTTTCTTTGGCGTAGCGACGGCTGCAATGGGCGAAAAGGGCAAACCGGTTTTGCAAGTCGCCACAAGTATTGCGGAAGTTATGTTCAAATTTACTCACTACGTCATGTGCCTGGCGCCGATCGGTATCTTTGCCATGATCGCCTTTACGGTTGGCAAATTCGGCTTAGGCATGCTGATTCCGTTGATGAAACTGATCGGCTCGTTGTATTTCGCTCTGGCTCTGTTCCTCTTCTTGGTCTTCCTGATGGCGACGATCATCTTCCGGATCAATTTCTTCCAGTTGCTGCGGGCTATTAAGGATCCGCTCATGCTGGCCTTCTCGACGGCTTCCAGCGAGGCGGCTCTGCCGTCGGCGATGGAAAAATTGGAGAAATTCGGCGTTCCTCGTCACATCATCACCTTTGTACTGCCTACAGGCTATACGTTTAACCTGGACGGCTCCACCCTTTACAGCGCCTTGGCGGTTGTATTTATCGCCCAGGTGTACGGCATTGATTTCCCGCTTGAAACTCAGTTGCTGATGGTTATCACCTTGATGCTTTCCACAAAAGGCATCGCCGCTGTTCCTGGCGCTTCCCTCATCGTTATCGCCGGTACTGCTGCTGCGTTTGGCCTGCCTGTTGAAGGCATCGCCATCATCCTCGGCGTGGACCGCATTCTCGACATGGCTCGTACCGCCTGCAACCTGGTAGGTAACTGCGTAGCCGCTGTTGTTGTGGCCCGTTGGGAAAACGAGCTGCCTGACGAAGTGTTGAAAGTAGCTTACACGAAAAATTATAGCGAGTAAGTTCCTGTAAAAAAGGAATTTACCAACTTTATCACGAAAAAAGATGTGGACAAGAGACCCGTAAGGGGTCTCTGGCCACATCTTTTTTATGCAAAACAAGAGACGGAACGCAAACGAAGCAGGGATTTTGAGCAGGAGTAGATGGAGGGTGCTAGGGAGCTGCTGAGTTAATTAGTAGTCCTTGTAGGAGGAAGAATGTTAGGAACGTCTTATTTGTCCTTGTGGCAAACTATGCTGCTTGTGACAACTTTCTTTGCCCTTGGCGGCATGATTACAGTGCACCCTTTCAACAGCCCCTTTCAGCTGTCTTTTGCACCGGTGATTTTCAGCTCTCTTTTGATGTATTTTCGCCGTCTTTCCGTGGAATATACCGCTTTTTTCGGCAGTATTGTCATGGTCATTTTACGGGTAGTAACTGATGTCTCTACCTCCAATATGGAGCTCATGGAAATTCTGCTGGAACGAGCGCCAACTTTTTTCTTTTATATTATTTACTCCATTGGTTTTAATTTGACCCGGGTGCGGGAGCAACGGGACAATGTGCTGATGACGGTCATGCTGCTGACCATTTGCGACGGCTTTTCCAATGCAGCGGAGCTGGCCATGCGGGGCGAACTTTTTAGCCGGCCGGCGGATGTTACTTTCGGCATCTTAGCGGGCGTAGCCATTGCCAGGGCGGTGATGGCGGTGTTCATCTGCTACGGTCTGCGGGAAGCCCAGGCGGTGGCGCTGGCGGAAGAACAGGTGGCCCACTATAATGAGTTGACACTCCTTATTGCGCAGCTCAAAGCGGAACTGTTTTACTTGCGCAAGTCTTCAAGGGACATTGAGCAGGTTATGGTGGATAGCTACGGCTTGTATCAGGAGATGCAGAACTGCCAATGCCGGGAGCAGGAACGTCATCTGTTGGTAGCGGATCAGGCTTTGGCTATTGCTCGTAATATTCACGAAGTAAAAAAAGATTATCAGAGGGTTGTGGCAGGCATTGAGAAGGTGCTGGAACCATCCGAAGGCGATCGTAAGAGCCTCTTGTCAGGCATTTTTCAGCTGATTGAGCAAAATGCCAGGCGGGTGCTGGCGCAGCGCGGCGCCGACGTTTCTTTGCAGTTCGAATGCCGCCAGGATTTTTGGACGGATCAGCACTATGTCATTGTGTCGATTTTAAATAATCTACTGATTAACGCCATTGAAGCCTGCGGTGACAAAGGGGCGATTCAAGTTAGCGAATCCATAGAAAAAGATACGGTTATTTTTGAAGTGCAGGACAGTGGCTGCGGCATTGCCGAGGCGGATCGGGAGCTTATTTTTCAACCGGGCTATTCGACCAAGTTTGATCGGCGTACTGGCGCCATGTCCACCGGCTTGGGCTTGTCTCATGTACAGAATCTGACGAAGCTTCTGGGAGGCCAAGTGGTGGTGACATCCGGCGAGAACGGAGGAACTCATTTTTATATTTCCATTCCCACTGTGCGGTTGATTGCCTGAGGGGTGCGACAAAAAGGATAAAGGTGGCGAAACGATGACATTGCGTTTGGTGATTGTAGACGACGATGCAGGGGTGCGCCGTATTTTGAAAAATATTATTGCCGAGTACCGCTTGGGAACGGTTCTGGGCGAGTGCAGCGACGGTCTTTCTGCGGAACGAGTAATTGCGGACTTTCAGCCGGATCTGGCGCTGGTGGACTTGCTGCTTCCAGGTCAGGACGGTTTGACTCTGATTGATCATGTAAGCCCTTCTCTACCCAACACGACGTTTATTATGATTTCCCAAAGTGAGAGCCAGCAAATGATTACGAAGGCGTACGAACGAGGCGTCAGCTTTTTCATTCGCAAACCCATCAATGTGGTGGAAGTGGTAAAGGTTATTGAGCGGGTGGCGGAAAGTCAGCGGCTGCGGCAAGCTTTATCATTGATTTCTGAAACGGCGATCCGTATTACCGGGCCGGTGCACGGAGCCCATGGGGAAAACGCCGAAAACACGCTGCGTTCTCGTGTGTATCGCAGCTTTTCCGATATAGGTATTTTGGGCGAGACCGGTGCGAAAACGATCTTTCAGATGATTGAGCATATTGCGCCCCTTTTGGCGGATGGTACCAGCGAGTACCAGTTGAGTGACATGTACCAGCAAATTTCGGAAAAAACTTCTACTGATACCAAAACCATAGAGCAGCGCGTCCGGCGGACGATTACCAAAGCGTTGCAGAATATGGCGAATCTGGGCGCGGAAGACTATGATAATGAAAAATTCCAGACCTATAGCACAGCCCTTTTTGACTTTAAGGAAGTGCGCCAGGAAATGAACTATATTCAAGGAAAAAGTCCGTATCACGGAAAAATCAGCGTACGCAAGTTTTTAGAGGGACTTATCTATTTGGCTCAGGATTAGGAATTCTATACTGAATTTCGCATAAGGCGATTCCCATTTCTTTTTTTGTAGGGCAGGATTTGCCGGAAGACAGCGCGAAGGAGACAAAACAACCGCAATCTTGTGCAAGGAGGGGACTGGTATGGAAACCGCAGGCAAGACGATTATCCGAGAAGAGGTATTTGCACAGTTGGCGCTGGGCGCCATGGAGAAGCTGGAGGTTGTGCCGGTGGCGGCAGCTGAGGGGACGCTGCTGGAAAAGGCCAAGGCGCTTTTGAGCCGCATGGGCCCCCGGATTGTGGTAAAAAAAGATGAAGAAAACCGGACGGTGGTTCTGGAGCTAGGCATTGCCGTACCTTATGGCACGTTTATTCCAGAGGTGGCTTCCCGCATTCGTCGGCAGGTGGCCGAAGAAATTCGCCAGGTTACCTGTTGGGAAGTGGAGCGCATTGATGTGCTTGTGGAACGCTTGCTTTTCCCGGCGACGCCGGGAAAAGAAGATTGGCCCGAATGGCCGCCGGTTATGTAGATACTAAGGAGGCGTATGATGGAACAGGGCGTAAAACCTACAGTGGGATTTATCGGCATTGGCGTGATGGGCAAAAGCATGGCTGGGCATTTGCTGGCGGCGGGCTATCCTTTAGTGGTCTATAACCGGACGAAAGCGAAAGCAGAAGCGCTGCTGGCGCAGGGCGCCTCTTGGGCCGAATGTCCAGGGGCGGTGGCTAAAGCCTGTGATGTGGTCATTACGATGGTTGGCTATCCTAAGGATGTGGAAGAGACCTATTTAGGAGAAAACGGTTTAATTGCTAAAGGGCGCCAGGGGGCGTTGTTTATTGACATGACGACTTCTAGTCCGGCTTTGGCCCGACGTATTGCCGCCGCGGCCAAGGATGCCGGCATGGCATCCTTAGATGCGCCGGTGTCGGGGGGCGATGTTGGCGCTCGCGAAGCGCGGCTGGCTATTATGGTTGGCGGTGAGAAGGCTGACTTTGAACGGGCCAAGCCTATTTTTGATTTGCTGGGCACGAATGTGGTTCATCAAGGCGAGGCAGGCGCAGGGCAGCATACAAAAATGTGCAACCAGATCGTCATTGCTGGGAATATGGTTGGCGTGTGCGAAGCGTTAGCTTATGCTAAGACCGCCGGCTTGGATCCGGCGAAGGTCTTGGGCGTCATTGGCAGCGGCGCTGCCGGCAGCTGGTCGCTGAGCAATTTGGGACCGCGTATGCTGGACGGCGATTTTGTGCCCGGGTTTTATGTGAAGCATTTTATTAAGGATATGACGATCGCCTTGGAAGAGGCGGCGGCTATGGGCTTAGAGACGCCCGGGCTGGCTTTGACCAAGTCCCTGTATGAGCGCTTAGCGGCGCTGGGCGAAGCCGATAGCGGTACGCAGGCTTTATACAAACTATATGTGAGGGAGGATGTGCCATGTTGAAGGAATTAGTAGCGAAATCACGCAGTTACCGCCGTTTTGACGAAGCGGTGAAAATCAGTCGGCAGACGCTGGTGGGTCTGGTGGATTTGGCTCGTCTTTCTCCGTCAGGCGCGAATATGCAGCCGCTGAAGTTTTACGTGTCGGCGGATGCGGAAAAAAATGAGAGCATTTTTCCTACCCTTGGCTGGGCGGGATATTTAAAAGAGTGGGCCGGCCCGGAAGCAGGCGAACGTCCCACAGGCTATATTTTGGTTCTCAAGGACAAAGGCATTGCGCATGTGGCTGGCATTGATCACGGCATTGCCGCGCAAAGCATCATGCTCGGCGCTGTGGAAAAAGGCTTAGGCGGCTGCTTTATCGGCAATATAGACCGGCCGCGCTTGTTTCAAGTCACCGGCTTGTCGCCGGATGATTATGAAATTCTGCTGGTGCTGGCTTTAGGCAAGCCGATAGAACAGGTTGTTGTAGATGACATCAATGAAAACAGCGATGTGAAATATTGGCGTGACGCTTCCGGCGTGCATCATGTGCCTAAACGGACGCTGCAAGAGTTGGTGGTCGGCTGATGATTTGGTATGTGATTGCAGCGCTTTTAAGCGCAGGGGTGTATGGTTTTGGCGGAGAAATCGGCTTGACTCCTATGTTAAAATGGATCGCTATCGGCTTGCTATGGGGCGCAGCTGCGCACTTTGCAGGGCGCGGCAAGGAGGGGTATTATCATAAAAAGTGGTATAAGCTTTTTTAAGCTCATTCTTTTAGTTGGTTTGTTGTGCCTAACAGGAGGCGGAGCGGCGATGGCTGCACCGCCTCCTCCTGCCGTTATAGCCGAAGCGGCGGTGGTGGTAGACGGAGCCAGCGGGAAAACATTGTTTGCCAAGAACGCCGATAAGGTGATGTATCCAGCAAGTACGACCAAGATTATGACTTGCTTGGTGGCTTTGGAACGGGGAAACTTAGACAGCGTGGTGACCGTTGGCTGGCGGGCCGCCCGCACGGACGGCTCCTCGCTGGATTTGCGCGCCGGCGATAAGCTGAAGCTGCGGGAATTGCTTACAGGGATGATGGTTGTTTCCGGCAATGATGCCGCAGAGGCTGTGGCGGAACATGTTGGCGGCGGCTCTCGGTCTCGCTTTATTCAATGGATGAATGAGAAGGCGGAATCCCTAGGCATGTCCAAAACACATTTCAGCAATCCTCATGGGTTGCCGGATCCAGTCAACCACTTCACAACGGCGGAGGATTTGGCCAAGCTGACCTTGGCGGCGCGGCAAGAACCGGAATTCCGGCGCATTGTAGCGACGAATGAACGGAATGTTATCTTTTTGAACCGTCGGCCGGTGTTTGTGCGCAACACCAATCGCTTGTTACGGACTTTTCCTGGGGCGGACGGCGTGAAGACCGGTTATACCGATGCTGCTGGCGAATGCCTGGTGGCTTCCGCCACTCGTCAAGGAAAATCCGTGGTAACCGTGATTCTCAACAGTGATTTGCGTTGGGAAGAGGCTAAATATTTACTGGAGTACGGCTTTGCTTCACTTTAAAAGCAGAGGGATAGATGATGAATAACCTGTTGGAAGTAAAAAAATTAAGCGTAACGATAGGCGGGAAAGCACTATTGCAGGATATTTCTTTTGCCGTAGCGGCCGGGGACAGTGTGGCGGTGGCCGGTCCGTCCGGCTGCGGCAAGTCGACTCTCTTGCGCACCTTGTGTCTTTTGACGCCTCCTAGCGGCGGCGAAGTATTTTTTGCAGGCAAGGAGTTTCGCAGTTATTTGCCGCCGGATTTGCGGCGGCGTATTGGCTATGTGCCGCAAAAAGCCGTACTTTTTGGTAAAACCGTGGAGGAAGACTTGGCGTATCCCTTTCAAATTGCCAAGCAAAAACCGGATGAGGGTCGGATGAAAAAGTTGTTGGCGGCCGTAGGGCTGGCTGCGGCTTTTTTTAGCGCTAAAACCGAGACTCTGTCCGGCGGCGAGGCGCAGCGGGTGGCGCTGGTGCGCTCGCTGCTGGCGCAGCCGCAGGTGCTGTTGCTGGATGAAAGCACGTCCGCCTTGGATGTGGCGGCGACGGCGCAGGTGGAAGCACTGCTGCAGCAGCTGCGCAGCGAGGAGGGGTTAACCCTTTTGTGGGTGTCCCACCAGGAGGCGCAGGTGCGGCGCATGGCGTCGCGCGTGCTGGGGCTGCGCAGCGGTGAGGCGGTATTTTGGGATCGCGTAGAGAAGTGGCCTGCAGGAGGTGTGGTATGAGCAATGAAGCGCTGATTTTGTCATACGGCCTGATTTTGCTGGCCATGGCTTTGTCGCAGCGGGAAAAGCTGGGCTTGAGCAAGGAGATGTTGATTGGCAGCCTGCGGGCGGTGGTGCAGCTGGTGGCAATCGGCATGGTGCTGTCCTTTTTGTTTGAAGCCGACCATCCCGCGCTGACGACGCTGCTTTTGTGCGTCATGCTTTATACAGCGTCCGGCGTGTCAGCCCAACGCGGCAAGGATGTGCCGGGGGCCAGGCGGATTGCCTGCATTTCCATTGCGATATCCATGGTGGTCACTTTAGGGACGTTGGTGCTTTGCGGCGCTATTACCTATCGTCCCAGCGAAGTGGTGCCTGTCGGCGGCATGGTGGCAGGACAGTCCATGGTGGCTGTGGGACTGTTATTGCGGACCTTGGCCGGATCTTTTGCTTCGCGCCGAGCGGAAGTAGAAGCTCGGTTGGCCTTAGGAGCGGCGCCCAAAGAAGCGGCGGCCGTTCTTATTCGCGACAGTCTGCATACCGCTAGCGCTCCTATGGTAGATGCTATGAAAACGGTAGGTTTAGTGCAGCTTCCAGGTATGATGACCGGCCTAATTCTGGCGGGAGTGGCGCCGACAGAAGCGATAAAATATCAAATCATGGTGACCTTTATGCTCACCGGCGCCGTGGTGACGGCTTCCTATGCGGCTGCGTACCAGGCGTATCAAGGGTTTTTCGGATTGTACGGATCGGTGCGGCAAGGAACCGGCGATTGAAAGCAAAAGGGTACTCTTGGGACGGAGGATGGATTGACAGAAGGGGTCTTTATGAGAGAAAATAATAAGATAGGTGCAGTATTTCCTGAATATGTACTTGTGGCAAGGAGCTTAAAGGAATGAATGACATCTTTCTTTCTTTCGTATCCTATTTATGGAGCATAGGGATTAAAAGTAATGTGGAGGTTCTTGCAGTTGTGCTGCTTCCGGAAGTGGCTTTGTTGGGACTTATTTATTTTATTTTTATGCATGTAGAAGAATTGGGGTTGGCTGCTTTTTGGGAACAGGAGCAACGCTTGCTGGGAGAGCGCTTAGCGCGCTATAATCTTCAGCATGACCGGCGATTGCGCGAATTGAACCGTCCTCAAGGCGAAGACGCGGCTGCAAAGCCTCAAGGGGACGCGGCAGGCGCCGCCTATACGCAGGATCAGCTTGTTAAGGATGTAGTTGGTTATCTGCGCGATGAGGAAAGCAAGTAAAGGAGGGCTTCGTAAAGGATGGAAAAGAAAACGTACATACGCTGGCTATGCACGGTGATGACTGTGTTTTGCTTTGTGGCTGCCTTGCCGGCGGCGGCTTGGGCGAAAACCATCTTGTTTGTGCCGCAGGATGATCGGCCGGTGAGTTTTAGAGAGGCTGTAGAAACAGCGCAGGCTGCTGGTTTTGAGGTGTTGACGCCGCCGGCAGAGTTGCTGGCCAGCCGGGGACGCGAAGGCAACCCCGAAGCGGTTTGGGACTGGGTGATGGCTAACGGCAGAACCGTGGACGCCATGGTGTTGTCGGCGGATACGCTGGTTTACGGCGGCTTGGTAGATTCGCGCATTCATCATCTCGGACCTGATTTGCTTTGGGCGCGGCAGACGCGCTTTGACAAGCTGAAAAAACTCAACCCAACGGCGCGGCAATATGTGTTTGCGACGATTATGCGGACACCGCGCATGACTGCCGGCGGCGTGGAGCCTTCTTACTATGAGAAGCATGGTCCTAATATTTTTGAGCTGACGGTTTTACTGGACAAGGAAGATGTTTTGGGCCTGACAAGCGAAGAAAAGCGTCAGTTGAAAAAGTTGAAAGAAACCATTCCTAAGGATGCATTAGAAGATTGGTTTTCGCGGCGGGATAAGAATTTTCAGATTAACCAAATTTTTGTAGATAAAACCATTAAGGGCGATATTCAATATCTGCTGCTGGGACGAGATGACACCGCACCCTTTTCCCAAACGCACAAAGAAGCCAGACTGCTGGTGAAGCAGGCGGCGCAGCTGCCGGCTAGCCGTTTTGCCTCGTTTCCTGGAGCTGATCAACTGGGCATGCTGCTGTTGACCCGCGCAATTAACGACTTGGAGCATCGCGTACCAGTGGTTTCGGTGCAATATGCTTTGGGCAAGGGTCCTAAATCGCTGCCAACCTATGAGGATCAGCCTATTGGCAAGAGTATTGTGGATCAGATCGTTTCTGCTGGAGGCATTGTGCTGCCGCAGCCGCAAAAACCGGATTTAGTGCTGGCGGTGCATACTTCGCCGGACGGTCATACGGATGAAGCCGAATGGGTTACTAATATCACCTACGCCAGTGCGGGGACGAAGCAGTTTGTGGCTAATGTAGCCAAAGAACTTGCCAGAGGACAGGCCGTGGCTATCGGCAACATTTCTTTTGTCAATGGTTCGGATAATTCGTTGATGCAGGAATTGAGCGACCAGAAGCTGCTGGGCAAGCTGACAGCCTATTCCGGCTGGAATACGCCGAGCAACACCTTGGGATTTGCTATTTCTCAAGGCATGCTGGCGCCGCAGATGACGACAACATCGCGGCAGAAGCTGCTGGCGGAACGCTATTTGGATGATTGGGCGTATCAGGCCAACATTCGCAGTCAGCTGAATCGGGAAATCGTTTACGCTAAAGGCGGCAGCCTGGTGCAACTGGATGCTCTTGAGGGAGAACTGACTGTAGCGGCGCAGAAGAAACTGCGTGAATTTGCTAAACAGTATCTAGACTTTTTGCAGCCCGAACAGGTGCAGGTGAACTTTCCCTGGAACCGGATGTTTGAAATCGATGTGCGGATTACACCGCCACAGAAATAAGAATCACAAAAAGCAGACGTCCTTGCAGGGGCGTCTGCTTTTGCGTTGCCAGAAAGCGTATGTTTTACGGTCGCAAACCTCGATTCATCAAGGGTTGGGAGGCGCTGCATCAAACGGACGGCATACTTGTATTTGAGACAAGATTTGCGCGCGCCTCGAAAAAGCTAGTTAAGTTGGCAGTTTCTTAACTCGCTGCGCTCAAACAGGCGAAACTGTAATCCGCCTTAGCTAACTTTTTCGTCCTGCGGACCGCCTTGCTCCAATAAAAGTCTCAAATGCAAGTATCACCGCCGCCTCCCTGTTTCGTACCCGCCGTTGCCTCCTTATACTCTTGTTTAAGATGCGCTTATTCTCTTTAATCTTCAAAAAAGGAGAAATTCTCTCTGACAGTGAATTGTTACATGATATCAAGACGGCAAAAAGGAGAAATAAACGATGTCTCAGGTGCACGGAGTGTTAGTATTAGTAGCTTTGCTGTGGGGACTCAATCCGCCAGTGATGAAGCTCGGCCTGGAAGAGGTGCCGCCTATGGCGTATAATGCCATCCGCATGGTGGCGGCTCTGGCGGTGGGGTGGGTTGTTTTCCGGCGGGCGGCGGTGTGGGTGCCTTTAAGGCGTGAGGATTTGCGGCTGCTGGCGGTGTCCAGCTTCGGCTTTTTTTCGTTTCAGATTTTCTTTACCTTTGGCGTGC
Source organism: uncultured Anaeromusa sp. (assembly GCF_963668665.1). Lineage (NCBI taxonomy): Bacteria > Bacillati > Bacillota > Negativicutes > Selenomonadales > Sporomusaceae > Anaeromusa > uncultured Anaeromusa sp. The sequence goes on from NZ_OY764902.1 coordinate 1,848,613, forward strand.
AGTTGACGACCGCCGGTAATGCCTCCTTGATTTTGGGGCTGCTCCCGGTGAGCGTCGCGATCATTAATCGCATACATGGCCTGGAGGGAATTCGGCGTCTGACGGTGGCGGGGATTGCTGTTTCGCTGCTAGGGGTGCTTGTCATGGTTTGGGGCGCTGGCAAGGAATTCAGCTTAGCTGGACCGCATGTATTGGGCGGGGTGCTTTTGCTTTGCGCACAGCTTGGTTATGGTTACTACACGGTTTTTTCCCGGCTGCTCCTTGTGCGGTATTCGCCGTATCAAGTTACGGCGTACGTAATCTTGACGACTACGGTCTTGTTTGTCTTGGTCGCTTTGCCGGATATGCTGGCGGTAGATTGGTCGGCGTTGTCGACGGTGGCATGGAGCAGCGTCCTTTATTCCGGAATTTTTCCGCTCAGCCTGGCTAACGGTCTTTGGGTATGGGCTACAGGCAAGGTGGGGAGCACGACGGCTTCTCTATACAATAATTTGGCGCCGGTCTTCGCCGTGGCAGCGGGGTATGCTTTTTTGGGCGAGGCCTTTGGCGTCGTCCAGGCCTTGGGAGCAGGGGTCATCTTTGCTGGCTTGTATTTGACCCGCTGGGCCCAAAGGCGTCCGTGAAACAAGCGTTTCCTGTAAGCCGCCTTGCAAAAAGAAGAAATTTGAATCGCGTCCTTACCAGACGCCTGTGTCAAAACAAAAGCTCGCTCAGCTCCTGCGCAGCTAGTTGAAAGGGAAATCCGTAACTCGCTGCGCTCAAACATCCGGATTTCTATTCCTTTCCACTACCTTTGCAGGCCCTGCGGACCGCTTCGCTTGCAAAAGTTTTGCCCCAGGCGCCTGGCGCGGACCTCGCTGTTGCCTAGCTTGGTACTCTTGTTAAAAAACATACCCAGTTCCCTCATACGTATCCTCCGGTTCTCATCGCGACTATTGTTCAATTCTCGTACTACTCTGTTTTCCTCTGTTCCTCTGCTTACTCTGTGTTCCGTTCCTCTCTATCGTACCCTCCCTCTACTCACTCTACTCCTGTTTAAATTTAGTTTTTTCCCGCTGACAGACTGTTGTCAGCGGGCTTTGTTATGATGGAATAAATCAGAAGTGCTTGAACGGCTGGAAGGACTTCCGTCCAAAGGCGGCGAAAAGAAAAAAGAAACTACGTTCGTATTCGGAGGTGGCGTATGCGCTTTTTACATACATCGGATTGGCATTTAGGCCGTCTGTTTCATGGCGTACATTTGACGGAGGACCAGGCTTATGTTTTGGAACAATTGGTGGCTTTGGCCAAAGAAGCTAAAGTAGACGCCGTACTTGTAGCCGGGGATATTTATGACCGAGCGGTACCGCCGGCGGAAGCGGTGGAGCTTTTAAACGAGGTATTGCAGAAGTTGGTGTTGGAGTGCGCCTTGCCGACGGTATTGATCGCCGGCAATCACGACAGCCCGGAGCGGCTGGGTTTTGGGAGCGCTCTTTTAGCGCGCCAGGGATTGCATGTGGCAGGGGCGCTGCAGGCGCAGGAGCCTGCGCTTATTCTGGAAGACAGTGCGGGTCCGGTGCATATTCTGTCCTTGCCTTATGCTGAGCCGGCAGCGGTTCGCTACGCCTTGGGGGAGGATGCGGCGGATCATGATGCGGCTTTGCGCTGTCAAATAGCGGCTGCCTTGGCAAAGGTGCCGCAGGGAGCCCGCAAGGTGGCGGTAGCGCATGCTTTTGTGGCTGGCGGAGCGGCCAGCGAGTCGGAGCGCCCCTTGTCCGTGGGCGGCAGCGGCATGGTGGGGGCGGATGCTTTTTCGGCCTTTAACTATACGGCATTGGGCCATTTGCACGGCTGTCAGCAAAGCGGCAACAAGGTCCGCTATTCCGGTTCGCTGCTGAAATATTCTTTTCAAGAGGCGGCGCAGACTAAGGGCGTTCATCTGGTGGATTTAGCGGCGGATGGCGCAGTGACGGTGGAGACGGTGCGTCTGACGCCGCGGCGCGATGTGGTTTGCTGGCAGGGAAGCTTTCAAGAGCTGTTGGCGCGGCCTAAGTGCAGCGATTATTTGATGGTGACCCTAACAGACGATGCGCCGGTGCTTGACGCCAAGGGGCGGCTGCAGCAGCAGCATCCGGAAATTCTGCATTTAGAATACGCTCGCCTGCAAAAGCTGAAAGAGCAGCAAGGCGTGCAGGATCATCGCCGTTTGGGACCGGAAGAACTGTTTGCCTGCTTTTTTCGCGAAGTGGCCGGCCGGGAATGGAAGCGCGAAGAAGAGGCGCTTTTTGCCGCTTTAGTAGAAGAAGAGTATCGGCGGCAGCGGGAGGTGGGCTAATGAGGCCGTTATGGCTGCGCATTCAGGCCTTTGGCGCTTATGCGGCGTCGCAGACGCTGGATTTTTCTTGTTTAGGAGATGTGCGTTTATTTTTAATTCACGGGCCGACCGGCGCTGGAAAAACGACCGTGTTGGACGCGATTTGCTTTGCTTTATACGGCAGCGCCAGCGGCGATTTGCGAGAGGTGCGCCATTTACGCAGCGACTATGCTTCGCCTCAAGAGGCTACCGTGGTGGAGCTTCGTTTTGCTGTGGGTGAGCGAATCCTGCGTGTACAGCGGCGTCCAGAACAGCAGCGGCCTAAATTGCGGGGCGAAGGCTTTCGCCAGATTCCGGCGGAAGCGATTTTGTATGAAGAAGGGCCGGACGGGGAGAAATTGCTGGCTTCTCGTTGGCAGGACGTCACGCGCCGTGTGGAGGAGATCTTGGGCTTTCAAGTGGCTCAGTTCCGGCAAGTGGTGCTGCTGCCCCAAGGGCAGTTTAGGCAACTGCTGGTGGCCGGCTCTAAAGAGCGAGAAGAAATCTTGCAAAACCTTTTCCGCACGGAACTGTACGCGCGCTTGGAGCAAGGATTGAAAGACAAAGCGCAAAGCGGCGCGAAGCGCTTTCAGGCGTTGCGCGATGAAGAAGCATGGCTGCTGACGGAAGCGGGGACTGAGTCGAAACCGGACTTGCAGGAGCGCTGCGCGATCGCGCAACAGGCTGCAGCAGAAGCGCAGCTTCGCCTAAATGCCGGACAACAGGCGGCGGAAGAACGCCGTTTGGAACTGGCGGCGGCGCAGCAAGCGGCGGATCGTTTTGCGGAAAAAGAGGCGGCGGAGGAAGAGGCGCTGCAATTGCTGGCCGGCGTTGAAGAGGCGGCAAAGCTGGCGGCTCGAGTAGAAGCGGCGCAGCAAGCGGCCTCTTTGGAGGATCTCTGGCGGCAATGGCAGCAGTTAGCGCAAGAAGCGGCATCCCAAGAAAAAGAAAGCGGTCGTGCAGAGGCTAACGCCGCTGCGGCGACAGCGGCGAAGGAAGCCGCCCGGGATGCTTGGGAAAAGCTGCAGCCCCAAGAAGCGGTTTTTCGGCAGCTTCAAGCTAGGCAATTAGAGCTGGAGGGTCAGGCGAAAGAGTACGAACGCTGGCAAACGGCGCGGCAGCAGACGGCGGAGCTAAAAAAGGCTTGGGCCCAAGCGCAAGAACTGGCGGCGCGGCAAGAAGAGCTGCTGCAACAGCGGCAGCAAGAGTGGAAAGCGCTGGAAGCTAAGCAGCAAAGCTTAACTATGGCAGGTGAAAAAGCGCCGCAGCTGGAGAGGGAAGCGGCCAGGCTGCAAGGGAGGCTGTCTGTTTTGCAGCGCCTGACGGAGCTGCGCGTGAAACTGACAGAACAGGCGCGGCGTCAGCAAGAGCATTCGGTAACGCTGCAAAATGCTTGCGCCAGCGAGGAAAGCGCCAGGCGAACCTTAGGGGCGCTGCGGCAGCAATGGCAGAAACAGCAAGCCGCGCTGCTGGCCGCTGAATTAGAGGCGGGAGAACCTTGTCCGGTTTGCGGCGCCCTGGAACATCCCCAAAAAGCTTCTTTTGCAGGTATGCTGCAGCCGCAGGATGTGGAGCAGGCCGAATCGGCGTGGCTGAAATGGCAGCAGGCCCATAGCAAGGCGTTGGCGCAGGCGGCGCAGCAGGAAGCGGCGCAAAAGCTGCTGGCAGAGCAGGAAAACCAGTGCTTGCAGGAGCTGGGGGAGAAGCAGGAATTGTCTCTTCTTGAAGCGAAGGCGGAGGCGCAACAGGCGGCGGAGCTGGCGCAACAAGCGCAGCAAGCCTTGGAAGAAGCAGCTCGGTGCGCTGAAAAACGCCAAGAAGAGCAGAAAAAGCTGCTTCAAACCGAAAAAGAGCGCGAAACGGCGCTTTCTGTCAGAGATAAAGCCGGCAGCGCCTTAGAGGCGGCCAAGGCGGTGCTGCAGGAATGTTCCGCACGGGTACCGGAAGCGTTGCGCCAGGAAGGCGCGCTGGAAGCGGCGCGGCGCGCGTGCGCCCAACAGCTGGAGCAAGTGCAGACTTCTTTGGTCCAGGCGGAGAAGCTCCTCCGCGAAACGGCGCAGCATTTTGAAACCGCGCAGGCCTTGTCTAAACAGGCCCGAACGGCGGCAGCGGCAGCGGCGGCGAGACTGGAGGAAGGAAAAACTCTTTGGCTGCAGCGCTTGCAGCAGAGCGGTTTTGCGGGTCAGGAAGCGTTTGAACAGGCGCGGGCCGCAGAAGAGCAGCGGCTTTTGTGGGGACAGCAGCTTGAAGCAAGGCGGCAAAAAGAGGCGGCGTCGCAGGAACGTGTGCGGCGGGCCCAGGAGGCGGTGGCTGGGCAGACGCATCCGAATTTGGCGGTGTTTGCAGCCGCGCAGGAACAAGCGGCTGCTGCGGAGGCGGCCTTGAGGGAAACAAAGGTTCGCTTGGAAGAAGCCTGGAAACGGGACCAGGAGCGATTGGTGCGTTTGCAAAGCATCGCCAAAGAATTAGCGGCCGTGGAGGAAGCGCAAGGCGCGGTAGCGGCGTTAGCGGCTATGGCGGGAGGCGGCAACGCGTTGAACCTGACCTTTCAGCGTTATGTGCTGCGTACATTGCTGGATGATGTGGTGGAAGAAGCGAACGCGCGTCTTTCTTTAATGAGCCGGGGGCGTTACGCCCTGCAACGCTCCAGCGTGCTGGCGGACGCCCGCAAGGCTGGCGGCTTGGATTTAGAGGTGTTCGACAGCTACACTGGCGTGCCCAGGCCGGTGGGAACCTTGTCCGGCGGCGAAAGCTTTTTGGCGTCTTTGGCGCTGGCTCTGGGGCTTTCCGATGTGGTGCAGGCCTATGCAGGAGGCATGCGTTTGGACACGATTTTAGTGGACGAGGGCTTTGGTACTCTCGATCCGGAAGCGTTGGAACTGGCTATGCGAGCGTTAGTGGATTTACAGAGCGGCGGCCGGCTGGTAGGGATTATTTCCCATGTGCCGGAGTTGAAGGAGCGGATTGGCGCGCGCCTGGAGGTCATTCCCGGCGAGCGGGGTAGCCGCGCGGTTTTTCATTTACCCTAGGGCGTGAGGATTTAAAGGAGGAGCAGGCATGAAGCTAAGAGTGGTCATGGGGCGCGCCGGAAGCGGCAAGACCCATTTGTGCTTGGAGGAGATACGCCGCAAGCTGCTGGCTCAACCGGAGGGAGCGCCGTTAGTGCTGCTGCTGCCGGAGCATGCCACGTATCAGGTGGAGAGGGAACTGGCGGCGACGCCGGGCTTGCAAGGCTTTATCCGAGCTCATGTGCTGGGCTTTCGGCGTTTGTCCTACCGGGTACTGCAGGAAACCGGCGGCGCGGCGCGGCCTCAACTGGACGAATTAGGAAAAACGCTGCTGGTGACGCGCCTTTTGCGGCAGCTAGAGCCGCAACTGCGTTCTTTTGGGCGGGCGGCGCGGCAGCGGGGCTTTGCCATGCAGGCCATGGGGCTTTTGGAAGAATGTAAAACCTATCGCTTGCCTCCGGAAGCCTTGCAGGCAGCGGCGCAGACGGAGCAGCAGCAAGGGCGGACGTTGCTGGCGGACAAGCTGCATGACTTGGCGCTTCTTTATACAGCGTTTTCGCAGTCTTTGCAGGAATGCTATCATGATGCGCAAGACCGTATGACGCTGTTGGCCGAACGGGCCCAAGAGGCGGCGTTGTTGCGCGGCTGCGAGGTCTGGGCGGATGGCTTTGCCTGGTTCAACCCTCAGGAGCTGGCGGTTTTAGGGGCGCTTTTGCCTCTTGCCAAAGAGGTGACGGTAACGCTGTGTCTTGACGGGGCGGAACTTGCGCGCTATGAAGCGGAAACCTCCTTGTTTCATCGGCAATGGCGGACGAGGGAAGACTTGCGGCGCTTGGCGGCGCAACTGGGGGCTCAGTATGAAGAAGTCAATCTGGAGGAACGATGGCGCTTTGACAGTGCGGCATTGCAGCTCTTGGAAGAGCGGTTTTTTCGTTTTCCTGTACGCCCCTTGCCGAAAGCGCCGCAGGGCGTAGTCCTTGCGGAAGCGGCGAACGGGCGCGCCGAGGCGGCGGGCATTGCTAGAGACATGCTTCGTTTGGCGCGCGAAGAGGGCTGGCGTTGGCGCGATATAGCCGTGCTGGTGCGCGACGACGATTACCGGGACTGGCTGGAGGCGGCGTTGACGGATCATGGCATTCCTTATTTTAGCGACCAGCCCCGGCAGGCGCAGCATCATCCCTTGGCGGAGCTTATTCGTTCCGCCCTGGAAGTCGTTATGGGGAATTGGGGCTATGAGTCTGTTTTTCGTTGTCTGAAAACAGATTTTTTTCCGTTAGAGCGAGCTGCGGTGGATAAACTGGAAAACTATGTTTTGTGCTTTGGCCTGCGCGGCCGCCGCTGGACGCAGGAGGAGCCGTGGCGTTATTGGCGGCGTCTGGCTTTGGCGGAGGAAGACGAAGGCTTGGATGAGGCAAGCCAAGAAGAATTGGCTTGCCTCGATAACTGGCGTCGTCAAGCGGCGCAACCGCTGGCGGAGCTGGAACTGGCCCTGGGCCGGGCTTCTACCGTGCGAGTCCAAGCAACGGCTTTATTCCAGTTTTTGGAGCGTTTGGAAGCGCCTCTGCGCCTTGAAGAGTGGGCGCAGCGAGCCGAAGAGCTGCAAGAATTGGATGAAGCGCTGGAACACAGACAGTTTTGGGGGCAGACGGTGGCTCTTTTAGAACAGCTGGTGGAGGTTCTGGGGGACGAGTCTCTGCCGCCGGAGGAATTTGCCGCTCTTTTGCAAGAAGGGCTGGACGCTATGACGCTCAGCCTAGTGCCTCCCGGGTTGGATCATGTAGTGCTGGCGACGCTGGGCAATACCAGTCTGGCCAATGTGAAGGCCGTGTATCTTCCCGGCGTCAACGAAGGGACGCTGCCCCGGCGTGCTCGGGACGAGGGACTTTTGAGCGATAGCGAGCGGCGCGCTTTACGCGGCGCAGGGCTGGAGCTGGCGCCGGGAGCGCAGGCGGACATGCTTGGGGAGAGATTCTTAGTATATACGGCGCTAAGTCGCTCCTGCCGCTATCTATGGCTCAGTTACGCCTTGGCTGACGCAGAGGGAAAAAGTCAGGCGCCTTCGTTGATTGTGCGCCGCCTGCGTGAATTGTGGCCGCAGCTTTTGCTGCAAAATTTGCCGCTGGATATTCCAGTAGGCGAGGAGGCTTCTTATGCAGTGCAGCCGGAGCAAGCTTTGGCGGCGTTGCCTGGCGTGCTGCGGCGCTATCGTGAAACTGGCGAATTAGCGCCGGCTTGGCGGGAAGTGTATAATTGGGGGCTTCGCTACCGGCCGGAGGAGCTGCGGCGCTACTTGGCAGGCTTATTTCATGATAACCGCGAACGGCTGCTGCCGAAGGAACTGGCGCAGCGTCTGTTTTTGCGCGGTCAGCGCCTCAGCGGCAGCGTGACGCGTTTTGAAGCCTTTCAAGCCTGTCCGTTTCGGCATTTTGCCCGTTATGGCTTAGGCTTGCGGCAGCGTTCCGTTTTTCGCCTGGCGGCGCCGGATTTAGGGCAATTTTTGCATGCATCCTTGAAAGAGTATGGTGAACGCTTAGCGGCTAAAGGGCAAAGCTGGGCGGAACCGGGAGAAGAGGAACGGGTGGCTTTGTGCGAAGAAGTGGTGAATGCTTTAGCGCCGCGGCTGCAAAACGAGATTTTGCTCAGCTCCGGTCAGCACAGGCACCTTTTGCGTCGTTTGGGCCGCACTGTGCGCCGGGCGGCGAAACAATTGAGCGACTTTGCGGCGGCCGGCAGCTTTAAGACTTGTTGGCTGGAGCAGTGTTTTGGTCATGGCGAGCAGGCGCTGCCGCCGCTGACGTTTCGTTTGCCCGGAGGGCAGCGTTTGGATATTTCCGGGCAGATTGACCGGGTGGACAGCGCCGAGCAGGAGGGCCTTCGCTATTTGCTTGTGATTGACTATAAGTCCGGCAAGGCGGGATTGAATCTCGATCAAATTTACTATGGCCTGCGCCTGCAGCTGCTGACCTACTTACTGGTGGCTCTCGAAGCCGGTCGCAGCGTATTTGGCCAGGAATGCCTGCCTGCAGGGATGCTGTATTATTTCTTGCAAGATCCGGCCGTGAGCGGCGAAGGGCCGAAAAGCGAGGCGGAAATTGAAGCGGAAGTGGCTAAAAAATTGAAACTGCCCGGCTGGACGCTGCAGGAACCCCAGGTATCTCGTCTGCTGGATGCGTCCATTGAGGGCAGCTGGTCTAAGTTTTTATCGATATCGTTAAAGAAAGACGGCGACTATCATCCGGCTTGTTTGCGTCAAGTACGCTCGGCGGAGCAGTTCGGGGCGTTATTGCTGCACGCGCGTACGGTATTGCAGGAAACCGGTGCGGCGATTTTAGAAGGACAGGTAACGCCGGCGCCGTACGAATTGGAAGGGCAGAGTCCGTGCCTATGGTGTGAGTATCGAAGCGTCTGCCAATTTGACAGAGCCATAGAAGGCCAAGCTTGTCGGTTGCTGAAAAAAATGAATGAAGATGAAGTATGGCTGCGTTTGCTGCCGACAGAAAGGGAGAATCAAGCATGAGCTGGTCAGAGAGGCAGCGCCGGGCGATTGAAGCGAGGCGTAAAAATTTACTGGTTTCGGCAGCGGCTGGCTCCGGCAAGACCGCGGTGCTGGTGGAACGGGTCATTCAGCGCATGTTGGACGTTGCAGACCCTTTAGATATTGACAGATTGCTAGTCGTTACTTTTACCAATGCGGCGGCCTTGGAAATGAGAGAACGGATTGCCGCGGCGCTGGGGAAAGAGCTGAGCCGTCAGGATTTGCCGCCAGACAGGCTGGAACGCTTGGAACGGCAGCTGGCGTTATTAGGTTCGGCTTCTATTTCTACCATTCATTCGTTTTGTCAGTCTGTGGTGCGGCAGCATTTTCACCAATTGAATCTGGATCCCCGTTTTCGCGTGGCTTCGCAGGCGGAGGCGGATTTACTGCGCCGCGATGTTCTGGAAGAGGTGCTGGAAAAACGCTATGCTGCGGATGATCCGGCGATGTTCCTGTTAGCGGACTGCTATGGCGGCGAGCGCGATGATGCGGAATTGGGCGTTATGATTGTAGAGCTTTATGAGTTCTCCCGCTCGCTTCCAGAGCCAGAGCTGTGGCTGCAAGGTTGTTTGGATGTATTTGCGCCGCCGGAGCAGGATTCCTTTGATGAACTGCCGCAGGCCAAACTGTTGCTGCGCCAGGCGCAGCTGCGTCTAGGGTCGTTGGCTGTTGCGGCGGCGGAACTGCTGGAACTAGCGGAACTGGCCGGTGAAAAAGAAGTGCAGCTGGCGCAGGAATATGCAGCAGTCATTGACGAGCTGCAGGCGGCCTCCACTTGGAGCGAGCTGGAGCGCGCCTGCAGACAAGGGGAAAAAACCGCCTATACCCGTCTGAGCGGCGGCAAGAAAGATCCCGCCGGGCAAGAGGCGAGGGACGCTTTTAAGCATGGACGGGATCAATTAAAAAAACAGCTGGAAAAAGTATATGTCTTAGTCGATCGGCCCGGGGAGGAACTGTTAGAGGACTTGCGTCACTGCCAGCCGCTGATGGCGGCGCTGGTGGCGGTGACTTTAGAGTTTGCCTCCGCCTTTCGCGAAGCCAAGGCCAGCCGCAACTTGCTGGACTTTGGCGATTTGGAACACTTTTGCTTGGCGGTCTTGCACGACGGCGAAGGTTCTTCTGCAGCGGCGCTAGATTTGCAAGAGCGCTTTCAGGAAGTAATGGTCGATGAATATCAGGATACGAATGGCGTGCAGGAGGCTATTTTGCAATGTCTGTGTCCAGCGGCCAGCGGCCGGCTGTTTTTAGTAGGCGATGTGAAGCAAAGCATATACCGTTTTCGTCTGGCGGAGCCGGAGCTGTTTCGCGAAAAATATGAAAGCTATCCTGTGTTGGGCGAGGGCTATGAACGGATTGATCTGGCGCAGAATTTTCGCAGCCGCGCCAACGTACTGGCAGGGGTCAATTATCTTTTTCGACAGTTGATGGAGCCGCAGGTGGCGGAGCTGGCGTATGGGGAAGCTGAATTCCTGCGGCCGGGGCTGCCGTATCCGCCTTGCGAGGGGAAAAGTCTGGAAGGACCTAATGAGCTTTGGCTGCTGGAGGAGACGGGCAAAGAGGCAGCGGAAAGCGAAGATGACGGCGCAGTTGAAGAACTGCCGGGAGGCTTTGCTGCCGAAGCGGCGCTCATTGCACGACGGCTGCAAAAGCTGCAAGAAGAGCAAGTGCAGGTATATGACAAGGGCCTGGGCGGCTATCGGCCGTTGGCTTGGCGGGATGTGGTGGTGCTGCTGCGCTCGGTGCGGGCCAAAGGACCGGTGCTGCTGGAGGCTTTGCGCGAAGCCGGCATTCCTGCGTACGCCGATGTGGACGAGGGATATTTTCGAGAAATCGAAGTAGAAGTGCTTTTAGCCGCCTTAGCGGCGGTGGACAATCCAAGGCAAGATATTCCACTGGCCGCATTTTTACGTTCGCCCTTGGTGGGCTGTAAAGCGGCAGAGTTGGCCGGAATTCGCCTGGCCAGCGCCGAACGAAGCGATTTGTGGGATGCGGTGACTGTTTTAGCGGACCTGGAAACGGAAGCAGGCCGCAAAGCGGCACATGCAGTGGAACTTTTAGAAGGCTGGCGTCGTTTGGCGCGGCGGCGGGGCGTGCCGGAGCTGCTTCTGCGCATATACCGCGATACGGGGTATTATGAATATGTAGGCGGTCTGCCTGGCGGCGCGCTGCGGCAAGCCAATCTGCGCGCTCTTTATGATCGGGCCCGGCAGTTTGAGAGCACCCATTACCGAGGCCTTTTCCGCTTTTTGCGCTTTGTGGAGGATATGCGCGAAGGCGGCGCTGATATGGCGGTGGCTCGAATTTTGGGGGAGCAGGAAAATGTTGTACGGGTTATGACCATTCACAAAAGTAAAGGCCTGGAGTTTCCAGTCGTGGTCGTGGCCGATGCGGGCAAACAGTTTAACCTGCAGGATTTGAAAAAACCGGTTCTTTTTCACAAGACCCAGGGCTTGGGGCCGCAGGTTATTGATGTAAATACGCGCTACCGCTATCCTGGCGCGGCTCGTAAGGCAGTGGCTCATTGCTTGGAACTGGAGACAAAGGCCGAAGAACTGCGGGTTTTATATGTAGCTCTTACGCGAGCGCGGGAAAAATTGATTTTAACGGGACGTCTCAAGCATGCAGACAAGGCGGCCGCCAATTGGTGCCGTCAAAGCTGCCGCAGCGAAGAATTGCTGCCCCCCGGTTTGATCGCCGAAGCCAAAGGGTATTTGGATTGGCTGGGGCCGGCATTGGTCCGCCACCAGGCAGCGGGCGATTTGCGTCGTTTAGGCGGCGCGCCACAAGAGGAATGCTTGCTGCCGGATGAAAGTAGCTGGGAGATTCATATTTGTCCGCCTGCGGCGGCGGACTCTGCTGGCGCTGCTGTCTTGCCTGACGATTGGTCTTGTTTAGAAGAAGGCCAGCTTTTGCCTGGAGGCGAAGCGGCTCAAACCGCGGCCTGCCTGGAGTGGCAATATCCTTGGCAGGACGCGGTCGGCAAGGCGGCTAAGCTTTCGGTAACGGAAATTAAGCGGCGTTTTGCCGACGTAGACGAAAGCGCTCGCGCCTGGCCGGCGCGGTCAGGCGCTGTATATGACCGGCCTCTTTTTCTGCAGGCGCAGCAAGGGCCGAAGGGCGGCGAATACGGCGTCTGGATGCACACGGTGATGCAGCATCTGCCGCTAGAGGGCAGGCTGAACGAAGAACAGGTGCAGTCTGTGTTGGAAGAACTAGTTGTCAAGGAAGTGCTGCTGCCGGAGCAGGCGGCAGCCTTGGAAGCATCGAAAATTGCCGCTTTTTTAGAGTCCGCTCTGGGAAACCGCTTGCTGGCGTCTTCTCAAGTCCGGCGGGAGGTTCCTTTTAGCGTCCTGCTGCCGGCGGAGGAATTTTACCCCGAAGTGGCGGGGCAGGAAGAAACGGTCTTTGTGCAAGGCGTGGCGGATCTGCTGTTTAAAGAAGGCGATGCTTGGATTCTGGTGGACTATAAAAGTGATCGAGGTTTGTCGCCGGAAGAATTGGCAAGCCGTTACCGTTTGCAGCTGGAACTCTACGCTCGCGCTTTAGGCGGCATTCTGCGGCAGCCTGTCAAAGAATGCTGGCTGTACTCCTTCGCCCTAGAAAAAACCATTCTTTTGGAGGGTGGGGATTGAACAAGAGTCGCAGGAGGGTGCGGAATTTAACAGGAGTAGAGTGAGTAAAGGGAGGGTTCCGACGGAATAAAATTTAATAAAATATACTAAGAACAGAGGCCTAAAAGCATGCTTTTAGGCCTCTGTTCTTAGTGGGAATCATTAAATTATAAAACCAGTAACCCTCATTCGCACCCTCCCGCGAATCCGGTTCTCTTGTTCAAAATATCGTACTCAGTGTCCTCCATCTACTCCCTCTACTCCTGTTCAAAAACCGTATCTGGTCAGCACGTCGAGGAGCACGCCGGCGAAGAAAAGCAGGCTTAAGAGGCTGTTGCAGTGAAAGAAAGCCACTTGGCTACGGGAGAGATCCGTTGGGCTAACTAAATGGTGCTGCCACCAAAGCGGGAAAGCGGCGGCGCCAAGGGCCGCCCAGTACCAGGGGCCCAGAGTTAAAAGCCAGCCGGTAATTACGAAAAAACCGGCTGCAAAGACATGGAAAAAGGCGGCCAGGCGCAGCGAAGGAGCGAGGCCGAAGCAGGCCGGAATCGAGTACAGTCCGGCTTGTCGGTCAAATTCCATATCGCTGCAGGCATAGATGATGTCAAAGCCGGCTACCCAGAAGAGGACGCCGCCCCACAAAGAGAGGGCTGGCAAGCTGAGCGTATCGGCAATAGCCGCCCAGGCGCAAAGAGGCGCTAGGCCCAAAGTAGCGCCGAGAAAGAGATGACATAGCCAGGTGAATCGCTTGGTATAGGAGTAGAAGGTCAGGCAAAAGACGACTGGCAGCAGCAGTTTTACAGCCAGCGAGCTGAGCTGAAACGCCGCCAGGGCCAAGAGGAGCAAAGAAAACAGCGTGTAGAGAGACACGGCTAAAAGGCTTAATTGATTTTGGGGCAGAGCGCGGTTGGCGGTGCGGGGGTTGGCAGCGTCAAAATGTCGATCCGCCAGACGGTTAAAGGACATAGCGGCGGTACGGGCGCCGGCCATGGCGACAGTGATCCAGAAAAGATCGTGCAGAGAGGGCACGCGCTGCGCTGTTAGAAGCGCACCCGCATAGGCGAAAGGCAGAGCGAATAAGGTATGCTTGAACTTGATCATTTCCAGAAAAATGCGCAATGTCTGCATGTTAAGCCTCGCTTTTAACAGCAGTGCCGATGGCGACCATGCCGTTTGTTAGACTTTTCCAAGAGGTGGTTGCGGCGCCCAACTGCGCTAGAATTTGAGAGATTGCTTCGCGCGAGGGAAGCGTATGCAGCGATTCCGGCAGCCAGCGCTGAAAAGTGATCGGAAGGCCCAGGTACAAGCTGCCTGCTAAGGGCAGTATATGTTCAAAATAAAAGTGGAACAAGGGCGTCAGAGCGGTGTCGGCGGGCTGAGAAAGCTCAAGCAATAGCAGCTTGCCGCCGGGACGAAGTACGCGCAGCATTTCTTGCAGCACCTGTTCCGTGCCCGCGACGCTGTACAAGCCGAAGGCGATAGAAACGCCGTCAAAGGAGGCGTCGGCAAAGGGCAAGTGCAGCGCATTGCCATGAACCCAGGAAACTTGGCGGCATTGAGGATGGTAGCGAAGATTTGCTTCGGCTTCGCGCAGCATGTTAGCGGAAAAATCCAGTCCTGTAATGCGGCTTTCCTCGCCGCCATGGCGCAGCAATTCTTGCGTTAGGCGGCCAGTGCCGCAGCAAACATCCAGAAGCTTGGCCTGGGGCGGGAAATTTGCCTGCTCTACGGCTTTGCGCCGCCAATATTGATCATGGAAAAAGCTGATCATGCGGTTGAGGCAGTTGTAGCGGGGAGCGATGGTTTGGAAGATCGCATGCATTTTTTCTTCTTTGCGATAAAAATGGAAGCATTGCATAGCAAACTCCTCCTGTTCTAATAATGTCGGAAAAAATCCGGCATATATTGGGATTGGCTGCTGGAACGTAATGACAAATGAAAAGCTATCTTTTATAATATAGGGAAATAACTTTTGTAAGAAAAATTGTTGTTAACGTTGTATTTCACAGAGTGAATGAGGCGTTTTTGAAAACGGAGTTTTTCTATTAGTTTCAGCATACACGAAACAGGCTTTTTTTTGCAAGCGGCAATACCTGTTGGAAAGGAGCCGGGCCATGAGCATGCAAGGCTGGCTGTCCGGTTCGCAAAGCGAGGCGTGGTTGGCGCAGTTAGAGCGTATCGAATGGAAAGAAAATGAAATATTGCTGCTTCTGGCAGCTTCCGCTTCGCAGGCGGCGCTGCCTGCGGTATGGCAGTGGGCTCGAGACAAAGGCGTAGTTGTAGCCGGATCTTTGTTTCCTGCGCTCATTCGAGGCGAGCAGGTTGAAAAGGAAGGAGCCTGTTGGTTGCGGTTGACTTTGGCTGCGCCTTTATTGCCGCTATATCCTAAACAAGAGGAGCCGCCTTGGCGGCATGACGTGCAGAATACGACTGCGTTTTTGCTGTTCAACTGCCAGCGCGGTGAAACAGAACAGTTGTTGGACGGCTTGTATGATTACTTGGGCCATTCGATTCGCTGCATTGGCGCTGTGGGTGAATACACTTTGCAGGAAACAGGTACGGCTTTGTTTACGCAGGAAGGTTGGTGCGAGGCCGTGGGGCTGGCTGTGTTTGCCGCCTGCGGGCTGCATACTTCGCGCGGCTATGGTTTCAGCAGTCTGCCGGACGTACTGATCGTGACTAAGGCGGAGAAAAACCGTATTTTGGAGCTCAATTGGCAGAGCGCACGGGCCGCTTATCAGGGGGTGCTGGCGGCGCATGGCTTGGTTTTAGATGACGTTGGCCGCTACCCACTAGGAATTGTACGGGAAGAAAGTGTAGACTTGGTGCGCAGTGTTGTCGAAATCACAGAAGACGGCAGTCTGCTATGCGCTGGCGAAGTGCCGGAAAACGCCGTCCTCAGCGTGCTTGTCGCCGAAGGAGAGGCTATGGCGGCCTCGGTGGCTGCGGCCGCTGAGGAGGTAGAAGTTACGGCTGCGCGGGGCGTCTTGATTGTGAACTGTTATGCCAGAGAACAATTGGAAGGGTCCTTCTTCACTAAAGAATTGTCAGTCCTCCGGCAAACCTTGCAGCGACGCAATCCGAACTTGGGCGAACCTTATGGCGTACTGAGCTATGGAGAAATTGTCTTGCCGTCAGAGGGAATCTTGGAATTGTGCAATAAAACCGTTGTTATTGGAGTGATGGTATGAAGCCGGTACAGGGGCTCCAGATGGTACGGGAATTGGCGGTTTTGTATGAATTGTCGTTGGCGGTGGGGCGAACGTTGGAGCTGGAAGAGAATTGCGCCGCCTTTTTGCAAGTCCTCTTGCGGCGCAAAACCTTTCGTTATGGCGCAGTCTGGCTGAACGACGAGGCGCAGGAACGGGCGCGCTTGATCTACGGATACCCCAGCTACTATGTGGAAAATGTGCTGGGCGCCTTGCCTTCTGTGGCTAAAGCCTGCTTAGATAATGACGCCGGAGCGGTGGTAACGGCGCAGATGTCTGAATTTGAAGAATTGGTGCAGGAACGGCAAATCGAAGGCGGTTGCTATTTTTTATATCCCTTGGGAAAAATGGGAGTGCTTAAGCTCTATAGCGTCCAAGAAGAGCTGGCGGAGAATGAAGTCCTGCAGCGTATGCTGGCACAGGTGATGCAAAAGTTTGCAGTGTCCGTGGAAGCCTGTTTGCTTTTTGAGCGGCTCCGGGAGGAAGCGGAGGAGCGCCGGCAAGCGGAAGAGGAAGTGCGTACTTTAAACAATCAACTGGAGTTGCGCGTGATCAAGAGAACGGAGCAGCTATTGGACTCCAATGCGAAACTGCGTCAAGAAATAATAGAACGCAAGCGAGTAGAAGAACAGTTGCGCATTTATAGTGAAAAAGATGCCTTGACAGGCTTGGCCAATCGTTCCCGCTTTGAGCGCTTGCGCCAGGAATTGGCGGAAATGAACCAGGGAACCTTAGGTGTTTTGGCCATTGATGTCAATGATTTGAAGCTGGTTAACGACCTGGAAGGCCATGAAGCAGGAGATGAATTGCTGCGCCGCGTTAGCGGCGTATTGCAGGCGGCCTTTGGGGATGCGGAGTTGTTGGCGCGCATTGGCGGTGATGAGTTTGTGGCGTTGTATTGTGATGTGCCGGGAGAGTTGATGAAGCAGAAAGCGGAATTTCTTGCCCGGGAGGCCACGGCGGCGCGTGTTTCTTTATCTGTGGGCTGGGCCTGGGGTGATTTGTCTCAGATGGTCAGTCAGAACCTGTTGCAGGCTGCAGATAGCGCCATGTATGCGGAAAAATACAAGTTTACTTCCCAGTACGAGCAGGGAGGACTAGCGAGGCTGCGGCGCATGCTGGAGGTGGGCAGCCGTTGGACAGGGCCCCATGTACAGAGGCTGGAAGGGATTTTGGTTCGTTTTGGTCGGTACTTGCAGCTTCAGGACAGTGAGGAATCGCTGCGCTTATTGGCTATGTTTCATGATGTAGGTACGCTGTTGCTGCCGGAGGTGCTGGTAAACAAGGATGCTGTATATACGCCGGAAGAGCGGGCCTTGATGGAAAGCCATGCGGAAAAAGGGGCTCAGTTGGCGCAGATGATGCCGGAACTGGCTCCTTTGGCAAAGCTCATCCTGCATCACCATGAACGTTGGGACGGCGCCGGGTATCCGGCTAAACTTTGCGGGGAGGAAATTCCCTATCTCAGCAGAGTGCTGGCTGTGGCTGACGCCTATGAATCGATGACCGGGACGCGCGTGCATCGAGGGCCGCTAAGCAGAATAGAGGCGTTGGCGGAGTTAGAGCGCTGCGCCGGCAGCCAATTTGATTCGGCTGTGGTGAAGGCGTTTCAAGAGATGTTGTCTTTTGATGAAGGATAATGTAGCCTGCTTGTCATTCTTTGTATTTTGTATTACACTCTAAACAAGTGAAAATTCGCAAAAATCATTCGATAAGCAGGGGGAAAAAAAGATGGCAATAAAGAATTTTGAGACGCATCATTTGGTGACCGGGGCCGATACCAATCATCACGGGACTTTGTTCGCCGGTCGCGGCGCTGCCTGGTTTGTGGAAGCCGGCTTTGTGGCTGCCGCCAGCCTGACCTGTACAGCAGAGACCGTATGCGCTACGGTGCATGGCATGGTTTTCAACCGGCCCGTAAAAAAAGGCAGTATTCTGCGTTTTGACAGCCGCGTTGTTTATACAGGGCGTTCCAGTCTGGTCGTATATGTAGATGTGGTGACCGCCGACAAGGAAGAGTTTGTAGTTGACGGCTTTTTGACCTTTATTCATGTGGATGAGACCGGTCATTCGGCGCCGCACGGCATTGTGGTGGAGCCGGAGACGGAGGAAGAAAAGGAGCTCTATGAACGGGCCAGTAAACTCAGAAGACCGCAAAATCGCAGCGATCATTAAGCAACAGCTTCGTCAGTTGCGTAGGCAAGGGCGCCTCTTAGGACGCGCTCTGGCCTATCGTAACTTTCGTCTGTTCTTTTGCGGTCAAGGGCTGTCTTTATTAGGTACATGGGTACAAAGCATTGCTATGAGCTGGTTGGTATATCGCCTGACCGGTTCGGGTTTACTGTTGGGCTTGGTAAGTTTTGCCGGACAGATTCCTAGTTTGCTTTTTTCGCCATTTATCGGCGTCTGGGTGGATCGCTTGCCGCGAAGGCAGGTGCTTGTTGCCACCCAGGCGCTTTCTTTGTTGCAGGCGACAATCTTAGCCTTGCTGGTCTGGACGGGCCGCGAAGAAATCTGGCATTTGCTGGCGCTGAGTCTATTGTTAGGCTGCATTAATGCGGCAGATATGCCGGCGCGCCAGGCTTTGGTCGTGGAGTTGGTGGAGGCGCGTGAAGATCGGGGCAACGCTATCGCCTTAAATTCCGTCATGTTCAACGCAACTCGGTTAGTAGGGCCAGCGTTGGGGGGGCTTTTGATTCCCTTGGTTGGCGAAGCGATGTGCTTCGCTCTTAATGCGGTAAGTTACCTTTTTTCGTTGCTTTCCTTGGTTTTGCTGCGTCTTGCTGCGTTAGAAAAAGAAACGGAGAAAAAAAGCTGGCATCGGGGTTTTCGGGACGGTTGGAATTATACCTTCGGGCATCCTCCCATTCGGCAATTACTGCAATTGTTGGCGCTGATGAGCCTTTCCGCCATGCCTTATACGGTACTGCTGCCAGTGCTGGCAGTGCGTTATTTTGGCGGCGGCGCGCCGCTGTTGGGAACGCTGATGGCTGTGGCCGGGGCGGGCTCTTTATGCGGGGCGCTGATTCTTGCTTTTCGGCGCAGTATTGTCGGTTTGGAGCGCTGGGTTGGCGCGGCGGCGCTTTTGGCGGCATTGAGTCTGCTGGGGCTGTCTGCAGGCGTATCGGTAGAGGCGGCAGGTGTCTTGCTGTTTGCGTTAGGGGTAGGACTGCTTTTTTTGATTGTCGGCGTCAATACCTTGCTGCAGCACATGGTTCCCGACCATTTGAGAGGGCGGGTTATGAGTTTTTACAATATGTCTTTTCTCGGCTTGGTTCCCGTGGGCTGCATTGCAGCAGGGCAGGGGGCGGATTGGTTTGGCGTCTTGACTATGCTGCAATATTGCGGCTGGGCTTGTTTGGCCGCGGCTATTCTTTTTTTACGGCAGCTGCCATCGTTTCAGGGCAAGGCTTGCCAAATTTATCAAGACTCCGGTCATTTAGGGCCGGATGAAAAATGTTAAGGTAGGCAAACTGTAATCAGGCTGTCACGAAGCTGTCACAGTCCTTGTTTACACTAGATATAATCACAAAAGAAAGGGTGTATGAAAATGAATTTGGAAAGACTGCGGCCGACTGTGACTGTATTGGCATTAAGTCTTTTTTTGATTTCCTTAGTGACAGGCTTGGTTTTGTGGCTGGTTCCTGGTCGCGGGGCTTTTTTGGGTCTGTCCAAGGGGATTTATAAGGACGTCCATATTTACCTGAGTCTGGGAGTGACTGTTATCCTGTTGATCCATGGGTGGCTCAACAGGAAGGCTTTGAGTCGCTATTTCGGCCTGAGTCGGGCTGCTTGTTGGCAAGCGGGCGCTGTAACGGCGGTGCTGCTGGCTGCTGTAGTTGGCATGAAATCAATGTAAAAAGCCGCGCAAGCGGCTTTTTCTATATAACATAACTTATAAAACGAACCGCGAAATACACGAAAAACGCGAAAGGGGATTTCAAGAGCTTATGACTTTCCCTTTTCTTTTTTCTTCTCCTGCGTACCCTCTCGCGACTCCGGTTCTCTTGTTCAATATTTTCACTGTTCTGAGTTCCGTTTTCTGCTAAGGACCGCGCAAGCGGTTTTTTTATTTGGCAGGAAAGAATGAATTTTTGCAGAATATATCTTTAAGAATCATTTTTCTTAAAAAATCTCTACAAAGGCGGTGCGGAGAATGAATTTACCGGAACAGTATCAACAGTTTCATGCTGAGATCCGCAGCACCATCCCGGAGAGTCGTATTTTTACGGATCCGGTGCGGACCCTGGCTTATGGCACAGATGCCAGCTTTTATCGCTTGATTCCTAAAATTGTCGTAAAAGTGAGGACGGTGCAGGAAGTCACGGCTGTCATTCATGCAGCTCATTTGCACAAAGTGCCTCTTACCTTTCGGGCGGCAGGCACCAGTCTGTCCGGGCAGGCGGTGACCGATTCAGTTCTGGTTATGCTTACCGGCGCCTGGGGGCGTTATGAAGTACTGGAGGACGGGGATAAAATCGTGCTGGAACCGGGGATCATTGGCGCGGAGGCCAATTTGTACCTCAAACCGTATGCGCGTAAAATCGGCCCGGACCCGGCCTCGATTAATGCGGCCATGATCGGCGGCATTGCCGCCAACAACGCCAGCGGCATGTGCTGCGGCACCAGTGACAACAGCTATAAAACCGTAGCCTCCATGAAAATTATTTTTCCGGACGGCACGCTTCTCGATACCGGCGATGAGGCTTCTAAAATCGCTTTTCGTCAAAGCCACAAGGAACTACTGGCGGAAATCGAGCTGTTGCGGGATGAGATCGCCGCGCAGCCGGAGCTGGTGGAGCGCATCCGGCATAAGTTCAAAATCAAGAACACTACCGGGTACAGCCTCAATGCGTTTGTAGACTATCAGGACGTTTTCGACATTTTGAATCACCTCTTTATCGGTTCTGAAGGCACCTTAGGCTTTATTGCGGAAATCACTTACCGTACGGTGGTGGAGCAGGAGCACAAAGCTTCGGCGATGATTTTCTTTCCCGATATCGGCACCGCTTGTCAAGGCGTTATGCGTCTTTATCGGCCATTGGTCTCGGCAACGGAGATGGTGGATCGTATCGGCCTGCGCTCGGTGGAAGACGAACCAGGCATGCCGGCATACCTCAAGGAATTTGGGGAAGAGGTAACCGCTATTTTGGTGGAAGTGCGGGCTAACGATCATGAAGAGCTGCACCGCTGTATTGACGGCGTTAAAGAACGTTTAGAGGGCATTCCGACGGTGATGCCTATTGAGTTTACCACGGTGAAAGCGGAGTATGAGCGCTACTGGGACATTCGTAAAAATGTGTTCCCCGCTGTGGGCAATGTGCGACCAGCCGGCACGACGGTGTTGATTGAAGACGTCGCCTTCCCTCTGGAACATTTGGCGGAAGCGACGCTTGATTTGCGCCGCGCCATGGATAAGCATGGTTATCACGAGGGCATCATTTACGGCCATGCGCTGGACGGCAATCTGCACTTTGTATTTTCCCAAGACTTTTCCAATGAAACAGAAATCAAGCGCTATGCGGACTTGATGGACGATGTGGCGGAGTTGGTAGTGCATCGCTACAATGGCTCCTTAAAAGCCGAGCATGGCACGGGCCGGAATATGGCGCCTTATGTGGAAATGGAATGGGGCCGTCAGGCATACCAATTTATGCGGCGCATTAAAAAGCTCTTTGATCCCGAAGGGCTGATCAATCCAGATGTAATCATCACCGATAAAGCCAATTTGCATTTGGAAAACATTAAACCTGCCGTAGTGGCGCATCCTCTCATTGATAAGTGCATTGAGTGCGGCTATTGCGAAAGTAATTGTCCGTCCCGCAATCTTACGGTTACGCCGCGTCAGCGTATTGTGCTGCAGCGGGAAATCGCGCGGTTGCAGCAAAGCGGCCAGAATCCGCAGCGCTTGGCGGAACTGCTCAAGGGCTATGAGTATTTTGGCGATAAGACCTGTGCTACGGATGGTTTGTGTCAGCTTCCTTGTCCGGTGAAGATCAATACCGGCGATCATACCAAGCATTGGCGGGCGCAGCATATGAGCCAGGACGCCCGGCGCATCGCCGAGTTTGTGGCAGGGCATTTTGCCGGGATTACCTCGACCGCTCGCATTGCATTGGGGCTGGCTAATTTTGCACATTCCCTTTTAGGAACCAATGCTATGAACAGCCTTTCCAAAATGGCGCATACCATCTCCGGCGGCGCATCGCCGCAATGGACGCCTTGGATGCCCAAAGGCGCGGTTCTAGCTAAGCCGAAGCTGAAGCCGAAAAAGGCGCAGCATCAGGTTGTCTACTTCCCCAGCTGTCTGGGGCGCAGCATGGGACCGGCCAAAGAAGATCGAGACGCTCGTTCTTTGACCGAGGCCATGATATCGGTGCTGGAAAAAGCGGGCTATGCAGTGATCTATCCGTCCGATATGGATGAGCTTTGCTGCGGCATGCCTTTTGAAAGCAAAGGCTTGCCCGAGATCGGCGACCGCATGGCGGCCAAGCTGGAGAAGAAACTGCTCAAAGCCAGTAATGATGGGGCTATTCCTGTCTTGTGCGACACAAGCCCCTGCGTCTATCGCATGCGTCGGGTGTTTAAGAGCGAGTTGAAGCTCTATGAACCGGCGGAATTTATCCACGACTTCCTGCTGGACAAGCTGGAATTTACGCAGCTGCCGGAAACTGTAGCCGCTCATGTCACCTGCAGCTCGATCAAAATGGGACTGCAAGATAAGTTTCTCGCTGTGGTGCAGAAATGCGCGGCTAAAGTGGTACGGCCGCCTAAAATCAAATGCTGCGGTTTTGCAGGAGACGCTGGGTTTGAAACGCCGGAGTTGAATGCGTCGGCGTTGGAAGGACTCAAAGAAGCGCTGCCGCCGGAAACTACCTCCGGCTACTCCAACAGCCGTACCTGTGAAATCGGCCTTTCCAGCGCCAGCGGCTTAAGCTATCAATCGGTGGCGTACCTGGTGGATCGGGCGACCAAAGCCAAGGGGAACGCGTAAAAACTTGTAATGAAGACCGAGGGGTCTTTAGCGAATGTAAGAGACATCTAACCGAGATTTTTGGGCGCAAAAGCCCCTGCAGGCCACAAAATGGCTTGTAGGGGCTTTTGAAGTTTAATTGAGCTTTTTTGTGGAAAACAGAGGAAAACAGGAATAACCAAATGATAACATGGCGCAAATGCTGTTGGCTCTGAAAAAACATAGAAAAACAGCTGAAAATGCTGAAAAAATACAGTAAAAGTATTTACAAGCAGGGCGGATTCTTTTATGATAAAGCAAGTGCATTGCAAAAAGACAACAAAGGAGGAAAAGGCATGCAGCAGGAACGTACTATGGTCCGCGGCTTGAAAAGCCGTCATTTGCAAATGATCGCCCTTGGAGGCATTATTGGCAGCGGTTATTTTTTGGGAACAGGATATGTCCTGAGTAAGGCGGGGCCGGCTGCCATTTTCTCCTACTTGCTGGGCGGTTTAATTGTGTTGGCGGTGATGTTCTGCCTGGGCGAGCTGGCCGTAGCCAGACCGGTAGCCAGTTCCTTTGTCACCTATGCCAAGGAATATATTTCTCCGTCCTGGGCTTGCGGCGTAGGCTGGTGTTATTGGCTGACTTGGGTAACCTATGTGCCTTCGGAAATGATTGCCGGCGGCATTATTATGAATAATTTTTTCCCGGATATCAGCACGATGTGGTGGGCGGTGCTTTTCGGGCTTTTGATTACCTTTATCAATTTGTCTTATGTCAAAACCTTTGGGGAACTGGAGTTTTGGCTGGCTTTGATCAAGGTGGCGGCCTTGGTGTTGTTTGTGGTCTTGGGCTGCCTGATTTTGCTTGGCCTGGTGGGCAGTGAAGGCTTTTTGGGCTCGTCGGTGCTTCTCTCCAGCGGCGGCGTAGCGCCGAATGGCTATTGGGCGGTCTTTTTGACGATGGTCATTATTTTGGTGAATTTCCAGGGTTCTGAGATTATTGGCTTGGCTGCCGGCGAAAGCCAGGATCCGGCGAAAAGCATTCCGATGGCGATTAAAAATATTGTTTGGCGCATCTTGTCTTTATATATTATTCCCTTAGGACTTTTAGTTACCATTTATCCTTGGGATAAGGCCAGCCTGGAAGAAAGCGTTTTTGCCGCCGCGCTGTCGGCGTACGATTTGGAATGGGCGGGAGCGTTGTTCTCCTTTGTGGTGCTGACCGCGGCCATTTCCTGCTCTAATTCCGGCTTGTACGGCTGCAGCCGCGCTTTGTACGCTTTGGCGCGCGAAGGGATGGCTCCTGCTTGGTTGGGACGCCTGAGTGACAAAGGCGTGCCTCAAAATGCAACGGTGATGTCGGTTATGGCCTGCTGGATTGGAGTGGTGGCGTACTCGCTGGATGCCAGTGAGACCATCTATACGTATTTGCTGGCTTTATCTGGGTTTTCCGGCGCTGTGGCGTGGATTTCCATCTGCTGGAGTCAGTTGAACTTTCGTAATCGCCTGCAGGCGGCTGGGGAAGAGCATAGCTTGCGTTTTAAAGTGCCCCTGTTTCCGTATGTTACGTACTTCGGTATTTGGGTGCAGGTGGGCTGCTTGCTGGTGATGGCGTTGGTAGACGAATTGCGTAACGCCTTATTCATCGGCGTTCCCTTTTTGATTTTGCCCATTCTTTGGTATAAGGCTCGCCGCCATTGGTGCCGTACGCCGGTGCTCGAAGGCAACGACTAAATAAAATAGAAGACCCAAGAGAGCCGGCATAATGCCGGTTCTTTTTCGTCCTGCGGACCGTCTTGCTCCAATAAAAGTCTCAAATACAATCACGACCGCCGCAGTCCTCTGCCGATCCCTCCCTTTACTCCCTCTACTCTTGTTAAAAACCGTACCTGTTCTTCTCCTATGTACCCTCCCGTGACTCCCGCGACTCCTGTTCAATCTCCGTACCCTTCGCGATCAAAGCAGGAGATTGCCGCAAAACAGGCGAAACATAAAACGTTATACCCGAGATACGGCGAGGAGGAATAGACAATGCGTATTGACTATCACATGCATTTTGAATATGGCAGCTATGATTTAGAATGGGTAAAAGGCTTTTTCGAGCATGCCGCCAAGAGGGGCATTGACGAGATTGGTATTTCCGAACATAGTCATACTTTTGTAGAGTTTCAGCCGCTCTACGAACAAGACTTGATTTTGGACGATTCGGAGATTGGCCGCTTTCAAAAGGAATGGCTGAAGAAGGGCAAATTCCGCTATCGCCTCGAAGAGTACTTGACCTTTATGGATAAACTCAAAGCGCTGGGGTATCCGGTGAAAACCGGTATAGAGGTCTGTAATTTTAACGATCAGGCCCAAGTGGCCAAGGTGCTGGGCTCATATCAGTTTGATTATGTCATTGGGTCTGTGCATTTTCTCGAAGGCTGGGGTTACGACTTTTCGGCATTGCTGAAGGTGTGGGACACGAAGAATCTGGAGGATTTGTATCGGCAGTATGTAGAGGCGATTAAGAATCTAGCGGCTTCCGGCCTATATGATGTGCTGGGTCATCCCTTCAACATTCGCTTGTTCAAGCATTTGCCGACTTTCGATGCGTTGCCGTATGTGAAGCAGGCTGTGGCGGCGCTGAAGGCGGCGGATATGGCGGCGGATATTAATACCGGTACGTTGTATCGGTATCCTATTGAAGAAATATCGCCGTACCCGGATTTCCTGAAAGAAGCGCGGACGCAGGGGCTGCCGGTCATTTTGTCGTCTGATGCACACCAGCCCGAAGACTGCGGCCGTTATATCGCAGAAGCCGCCGCCTATGCCCAATCGGTTGGCTATGACCAAATTGCCGTCTTTGCCAAGCGGCAGCGGACCTTACAGCCTTTAAGTTAAAGAGAAAATATGTTCGAAAATGCTTTTCTTCCGGACTCTTGCATATTATAATGAGACATAGAAAGATTTTGCAGGGAAAAGGAGGGGCGGCATGGTGCGGATTTGCGTGGACCAGGGACTGAAAGTATCAGGTATACGGCAGTTCCCGACGTTAATGGAAGCGGTGCTGCAGGATTTGACCTTGGCCAACCCTGAGTACCAGGCGGCGCGAAGGCATGGCTATTCCGTCTGGGGCAAGCCGAAGGATATTCAACTTTATAAATGGCGCGGCCAGACCTTGACGCTGCCCCGGGGCTATGCGCGGACGCTGCGCTACCATTTGGGCAGGCAGCAGGTCGAAGCCAGCTGGGATAATCGTACTTGTTTGAAAGACCCGGTGGCGTTCCAATCCGGCATTTGCCTGCGGCCGTATCAAGAAGGCGCCGTGACGGCCCTCTTGCAGGGACGCCAGGGGGGCGTAGTGGCTCCTTGCGGCTCCGGCAAGACGATTATTATGCTGGAGGCTATGGCGCGTATCGGCCAACCGGCCTTGTGGGTGACCCATACGAAGGAGCTGTTGAACCAAACGCGGCAGCGAGCGATGGAGTGTTTGGGGCTGACGGATGAACAAATCGGCGAAATTGCCGAGGGCAAGGTTGCCTTAGGGTCTCATCTGACCTTAGCGTTGGTGCAGACCTTGGCGAAAGCGGATTTGCAGCCGCTGGAAAAAGCCTTTGGGGCGGTCTTCGTTGACGAGGCGCATCATTTGGCGGCTGGCAGCTTCTATCGTACGGTGGGGCGCTTTGCGGCCTTGTATCGTCTGTGGGCCAGCGCAACGCCGCAGCGAGAGGACGGATTAACCCCCATGATTGTGGCGGCAGGGGGGCCTGTGCTGCATGTAATTGGCCGTTGCCAAACCGGCACGCTTTCGCCGCAATTGGTGGTAGTGGAAACCGAGTTTGAGCTGGCTGACGATTTTATGGAGGAGGACCGCCTGCAGTACGCCAAAGCGCTTTCGTATCTGACTGCCAATAATGAACGAAATCGTTTGATTGTCGATACCCTGCGCCGTGAAGCGCCGGGGCATTTCAGTCTGGTTCTTTCCGAACGCAAAGAGCATTTGCGCCAACTGGCGTTATGGCTGCAGGAGGCCTTGCCGGATTTGACGGTGGAGGTATTGACGGCGGATTTAAAAAAAAGCCAGCGCCAGGAAATTATGGAGCGTGCCCAGGCGCGGCAGGTAGATATTCTTTTAGCTACGCAGCTGGCCCGGGAAGGTCTGGATTTGACTCATTTGGACCGCTTGTTTTTGGCGACGCCCAAGCGGGCGGCGGCTGCGGTGGAACAGGAAGTGGGGCGCATTATGCGCCCCTCGGCTGGGAAAAAAGACGCCATTGTTTTTGACTTTTGGGACAGTCGCAGCCGCCTGTTTCGCAGCCAGTTTTGGAAACGTCGCCAAGTGTACCGCAATATCGGCGTGCGCTAGGGGACGGTTTTTAACAGGAGTAGAGGGAGTAAAGGGAGGGCGACGTCAGAAGTCGCTGAAGGTAAGGGGTTCAAAAAATACTGTTATTACAAAAACAAGGAAGGCCATATGCCTTCCTTGTTTTTGTATATACCTCGTTCGGATCCTCCGAATACTCCCTTTACTCCTGTTTGTAATTCGGTCCTTTGTGCTTACTACGCTTCCGTCTGGTAGCAGGCGACGATTTCGCCGTAGTACAAGGTGTGGTAGTCGCCGCTAGCGTAGCAGGAATGCTGCAGCATAGCAGCCAGAGCGTCTTGGTCCATATCTTGGCGGTAGACAACCTTGCATTCATAGTGGATGCAGTTGCCCGCAATAACCGGCGTGGAAATTTTCTGCCCTGGCAGTGCAGTTAGGCCGGCGGCAGCCAATTTATCCATATCCCGCCCAGATTTGCTGCCGCACAAAGCCAAGGCTTCTTTTAGCTGGTCATCCAGCGGCAGGGTGACGGTAAATTCTTTGGCGGCTTCGATCATGCCATGAGTATGGCGGGAAGGGCGAACCATAACGAGAAACATGGGCTTGCGCCAGAGGAAGGAGACGCTGCCCCAGCCAATTGTCATCGTGTTGACTTTCCCTTGGCTTTGTGTCGTCAGGAAAGCCCCCTTTTGTAAAATTTCCAATGCTTGTGAAGCGGGAATGTGAAAATCCAATGGTTTCATAGTCATTAGACCCCTTTCGATAAATGCTTCTTGGCAATACCAATGCTTAAAGTATTCGCTGTTTTTTGTTGCCTTCCTCTTGTTTGGCAGCAGGGTTTTTCAAAGTGTGAAGCGAAATGAGAAAATATTTAGGAGTAATAGTAAAGCTAGCGGTTAATACAGGATGCGCATTGATTCGTAAAAAACGCAGTTGAGCTGGAGGGATGGGGCATGGGACAGGATCCATTCATTTTATTGGTCGAGGATAATCCGGACGATGAACTGCTGACGCAACGGGCTTTTCGAAAGAATAATATTTTAAATCGCATCGAGGTAGTACGTGATGGTGCGGAAGCTTTGGATTTTTTATTAGCAAAAGGCAGTTATGCCAAGAGGGATCCGTTTCATGTGCCGCAGCTTATTTTGTTGGATTTAAAATTGCCCAAGGTGGATGGCTTGGAAGTGTTGCGCTGTATTCGGGAAACAGAGGCCACAAGGTTGCTGCCTGTGGTTGTACTGACTTCCTCCAAGGAGGAGCAGGACTTGGCCAGCTGCTATGCTTTGGGAGCTAACAGCTACATACGCAAGCCAGTCGATTTTAATCAGTTCATTTTAGCGGTGCAACAGTTAGGCTTATATTGGCTGGTTCTCAATGAACAGCCGCCGCTGAGGAGGGACGGGGTATGAATGAGAAGAAGCTGGCCGTTCTCATCGTGGAAGATAATGAAGATGATGCGCTGCTTTTAATCCGGGAGCTGCGCCGAGGCGGCTATGAGCCGGATGCTTTGCGGGTGGAAACTCGGGAGGAAATGCAGGCTGCCTTGCAGGAGCGAACCTGGGAGGTGATTTTATCGGACTATGCGCTGCCTGGATTCAGCGGCGTAGAGGCGTTGGAAATCCTCCAAGCTTCCGGCCAGGATATTCCCTTTTTGATTCAGTCTGGCGCCATTGGCGAAGAAGCGGCGGTGGAATTGATGCGCGCCGGGGCGCATGATTTCATTCCTAAGGGTAAGATGCTGCGGCTGTTGCCGGCGTTGGAGCGTGAGTTGGGCGACGTGACTGCACGGCGGCAACGGCGGGAAGCGGAGCAAGAACTAAAAGAAAAGGAACGCTTGATTACGTCGACTTTGGATGCGATGCGCTTGTATATTGCCGTGCTGGATGAAAATGGGCGGGTCGTATATGGAAACAAGGCTTGGTATCGCCGGTCGCGCATGGTTTACAATCTGAAAGCCAAGGAAGTTCTTGGTATTGATTTTGTGGAATTTGTACAGCGGCGTGCGGGCGAACGACAGCGCAAATGGTCGGTTGCTTTAAGCCATGGCATTCGCAATATTCTCGAAGGCGATGAAGAGACATTTTCGATGGAGCTTCCTTTCGATAACGGCGATGAAACGATGCAATGGTTTCGGGTGGAGGCCAATCGTTTTGCCGACGAAGGACCTTTGCGGGTTGTTGTGTCATATGAGGATATTACGTCGCGCAAACAGATGGAAGAGCATCTAAATTACTTGAGCATGTATGATATGGTGACAGGCTTCCATAATCGCCTTTATTTTGAGACGGTGCTGCAGAATTATGCGCAGAGCCACTATGCGCCAGTGGGCATTCTTACTTGCGACATTGACGGTCTGAAGCTGGTCAACGATACGTTGGGCATTGAAGTGGGCGATGTTTTATTAATGCAAACGGCGGAGCTCATTCGCCAGGTTATGCCGGAAGATGCCTTGGTGCATCGCATTGGCGGCAATGAGTTTGCTGTGGTCTTTGCTAATACGACGCGCGAAGAAGTTAGCCATTATGCGCGGCAATTGCAGCAACGCCTCAGTTGGTATAATGAGCATGAAGCCGAAGAGAAAAGCCGCGGCGTTTCTTTAAGCGTGTCTGTTGGCTATGCTTTGGACGGCCGCGGCGGTGAAGACGGCGTACTGCAATGCTATAAAGAAGCGGAAAACCATATGTATCGCGAAAAACTGCATAGCGGACGCAGCGCCAAAAGCGCTATCGTCCAGACGGTGATGAAGCTGCTGGAAGCCAGGGACTATATTACCGAAGGCCATGCGGACCGCATGCAGGAATGGGCGGAAGCCATGGGACGATCCCTGGGTTTGGCGGAGAGCCGTTTAATGGATCTGCGGCTATTGGCCAAGTTCCATGATATCGGCAAGGTGGGGATTCCGGACCGCATTTTATTTAAACCGGGACGCCTGGATGCTGAAGAATTCTTTTTAATGAAGGAACACCCGGCGATTGGTCATCGCATTGCCCAGGTGGCGCCGGATCTGCATCCGATTGCGGAGAGCATTTTACGGCATCACGAATGGTGGGACGGCAGCGGTTACCCTATCGGCTTAAAAGGGGACGAAATTCCGCTGGAATGCCGGATTTTGGCGATAGTGGACGCCTACGACGCCATGCGCAGTGATCGTCCTTACCGTAAGGCCTTGAGCGAAGAAGCGGCGCTGCAAGAGCTGAGGGACTATAGCGGTCGCCAGTTCGATCCCATGCTGGTGGAGCTTTTCCTGCGTTTAAAGCAGAAGCGGAAATTATAAAAGGAACTGCGTTTAACTTTAATCAGTTAGACGCAGTTCCTTTTTGGTAAATGTAGCTAACAAGAGTTTTGGAGCTAAGAAAGCAGGAGCCTATTTTAATAGGTAACCCTCTTCCGTGCCCTCCCGTGACTCTCGCGACTCTTGTTCAATTTCTTCGCTTCTTTTAGCCGTTTTTACGCTGGAATTCTTTCATGAAATCAGCCAGCGCTTGGCAGCCCGCTTGAGGCATGGCGTTGTAGATGGAAGCGCGCAGGCCGCCGACGGAGCGATGGCCTTTGAGGCCGCCCAGGCCAGCAGCCGTAGCTTCGGCGACAAACTGCTTTTCGAGATCTTCTGAAGGCAGGCGGAAGGTGACGTTCATTAAAGAACGGCTGTCTTTGTCCGCATGACCGCTGAAGAAGCCCGGCGCAGCGTCGATGACGTCGTATACCAGCTTGGCTTTGGCCTGATTGCGTTCGGCCATAGCGGTGAGGCCGCCGTTTTTCTTCAGCCATTTCAAGACCAGGTGCACCATGTAAACCGAGAAAGCAGGCGGTGTGTTATAGAGAGAGTCTTTCTTGGCATGGATGTCATAGCGCAGCATGGTCGGAATGTTTTTAGGGCAGCGCTCAATCATATCTTGGCGCAGGATGACCAGAGTAACCCCTGCAGGGCCGAGGTTTTTCTGGGCGCCCGCATAGATCATGGCAAACTTAGTGGCGTCAAAGGGACGGCTGAGCATGTCCGAAGACATGTCGGCGATTAAGGGAACATCGCCGAAGGTTGGGAATTGCTGCCATTCGGTACCGTAGATGGTATTGTTGGAAGTAATGTGTACATAGGCTGGCTTTTCGCTAAGCTTGATTTCTTCCATTTTAGGAATGCGTTTATAATTGCCGTCAGCCGTGGTGGCGGCGACATGGGTATTACCTAGAAGCTGCGCTTCTTTTAATGCTTTTTCCGACCAAGAACCGGTGAGAATGTAGTCGGCGGTAGCGCCCTGGGGCAGGAAGTTCATGGGAATAGCGGCAAACTGTGTGCTGGCGCCGCCTTGCAGGAAGAGGACGCGATAGTCGTCGCCGAGGCCGAGCAGTTCTTTGGTGTCGGCTTCGGCCTGGGTGTTTACTTCTTCATAGGCTTTGGAACGATGGCTGATTTCCGTGATGGACATGCCGGTTCCCTTGTAGTTGAGGAAATCGGCTTGGGCTTCTTGGAGCACCTCCAAAGGCAGTACGGCCGGGCCGGCGTTAAAGTTAAAAATACGATCGCTCATAATAGAACCCTCCTTAAATATTTACAATAAGTGCAGAACTAAAGCGTCAAGAAAGCCAAAAGCTTCCGGCTTTTTTAGGTGAGGCGGCAAGCCTGTCAACAGTACCGGAAAAAAGGCGCTTGTCGGCGGGCTGTTGGGTGCCTGTGCGGCTTGTCTTGCGGCGGCGATAAGGTGCGCTCCGGCGGCGATTTGAAGATTCGCGCCGGTAAGAATGGAGCGCAACGCGGCAATATCGTCGGCGTCGTCGATTACATACAGCGTATGATTATGTCCGTCAGGAGTAAAAAAATCATATGCTGCTGTACGGCTGGCGACAATGGCGCCAAGGAGCAGCTCGCTTTGGCGTGTTGCCGTATACGTCAGGACCGGCAGGCTTGTATGAGCCTCGGTCGCCAAAATATGCGCGGCTTGCTTAGCGGCCAGTTTTTCGTCCGCCTCTGCTAGATCCAAGACGGTAGTAGCAGGCAATAGGCCAATCAGAGCAATATGCGCTTCTTCTTCTGTGTGATGATGGTATAAGTAGAGACAAGGGGAGGCGTCTTGCTGGAGCAGCCCTTGCTGCAGCAGTGCGTCCAGATTTTTGCGAGCTAGGTGATAACTTTGATCATCACCGAAAGCGTCGCTGCGCGTTACCCGCAAAAAACTGAGCGGATGTGTTTGTGCTTCGTGGCGAACGGCGGCAGCGTCCAGGTCCTGCGCCGGCGGCGCCGCGATAGCGGCTGCCGCCTCCGGCAGAGGACGTACGCCGGTAAATGCTTGCAAATCAATCATCGCAGTGTCTTAGCGAGCGTCGAAATTAATCAGCTTGGCGTCATAAATACCGTCAATGCCTTTGAGCTTGAGCAGAACCGCGTTAGGAACGTCGCTGTCAACGCCCAGCACCATGATGCTGGTGCCTTCCACTTCGGTCAGACCCACTTGCATGCTGGAAATGTTGACGCCCTCTTCGCCCAACATGGTGCCAACCTTGCCGATAATGCCGGGGCGGTTGACGTGGGGGCAGGTTAAGAGCCAGCCGCCGGGCTGTACATCAACGCGATAGCCGTCGATCATGACGATGCGCGCTTCCGCTTTGCCGAAGAGGGTGCCGGAGACGCTGTGTTCGCCCTTGTCAGTAATCAGGCGGACCGTAATTTGGTTGGCGAAGTTAGCCGCTTCCTTCGTTTTAATTTCTTTGACTTCAATGTTGCGAGCTTTCGCCAGGCCAGGAGCGTTGACGTAGTTGATGGCTTCTTGCAGAATCGGATTGAGGCAGCCTTTTAGTACGCCGGTGGTCAGCATGCGGGTGTCCACATCGCCAATATCGCCGTTGTACTCGATTTGAATGGCAGTCATGCGGCCTTCAGCCAAATGTACCGCCAGGCAGCCCATGCGTTCGGCCAGGTTGAGATAGGGGCGGAGCTTTTTAAGGACATGCGCCGGGATAGCGGCCATGTTGACGGCGGTGGTGACAGGCTCGCCTTTCAGCGCGGCGACAATGCCGTGCGCCACATCGACGGCCACGCCGACTTGGGCTTCTACGGTAGAAGCGCCCAAATGAGGCGTTACAATGACATTAGGCAGGCCGATGAGCGGATTGCCTTCTTGAATCGGCTCGCTTTCAAAAACGTCAATGGCAGCGCCGGCGACAATGCCTTCTTGTACGGCTGCGGCCAAATCGGCTTCATTAATGACGCCGCCTCGAGCGCAGTTAACAATGCGAACGCCTTTTTTCATTTTGGCAAAAACGTCTTTAGTGATCAGGTTTTTGGTTTGATTGGTTTTCGGCAAATGTAAGGTGATGAAATCAGCCTGGGCGAAAATTTCATCCATTTCGGCTACTTCAATGCCCAAGGCTTGAGCGGCTTCGACATTAATGAAGGGATCGTACGCGAGAACACGCATTTCCAGAGCCAGGGCGCGCTTGGCTACGCCGGTGCCGATACGGCCAAGGCCGAGAATGCCCAGCGTTTTGCCGCGCAGCTCAACGCCCATGAATTTGCCCCGCTCCCATTTGCCTTCCTGCATGGTGGCGTGAGCCTGGGGGATGTTGCGGGCCATGGACATCATCATGGCGACGGAATGTTCCGTGGCGGCCATGGTGTTGCCTTCGGGCGCATTAAGGACAATGACGCCTTTCTTGGTGGCGTACTCTACGTCAATGTTGTCGACGCCGACGCCGGCGCGGCCGATGACCTTGAGTTTTACCGCTGCATCCAGAACCGGAGCGGTAACTTTGGTTTCGCTGCGTACAACCAATCCGTCATACTCTGGAATAATGCGAATAAGTTCTTCCACAGGCAGTTTGGTTTTTACATCCACTTCAAATTGCTCTTTAAGCAGAGCCACCCCTTTTTCCGATACCGGATCGCTAACAAGTACTTTCATCATGATCTAACCCCTCCAAAAATAAAATTTAAAGTTACTGAGGTAAAAAAAATAATCCCGCCCCCGTGAAGGGGCGGGATTGATTCCCGCGTTGCCACCCAACTTGTGTCGTGTTTTCCTAGGTTAAAACAGCGACCACCTCGAACCGCTTTAACGGGCGGAACCCGTACTGACTCTTCGTCAGACACTTCCGGGCGGAACCATACGTTCTATCCTCCGGCTCGCAGCAACCGCCGGTTTTCTGTGCGATAGGAACAGTAGGCTTCCCGTGCATCGTGTTTTCTGTATGCAAGACCATTGGACTTATTATAAGATGCTCTCGTGAAGAAAGTCAAGTGTATTTTTGAAAAAAACATCAAAAAATTGATACAACAAATTGCTATGCAGGCCGAAATTGAGGGGGTACTTTGTAAACTTTGCGCCGGATAGCTATAGATAAAAGGGATGCAGGAAATAGAGATTGGTCGGATTTGGCGGTTTCGTGCTGACTTATAAAAGGTTTATTTGATCTTGGCGCTGCTGAAGCTTGTTAAAATGTCAGCGTAAGAATACCTTCGTCTGGCTCCACGGAGAAGGATTCTCGCTGCAGAGCCGCGAAATAAACATACAAAGAATAATTATGAAAGAAGAAAAGGTGCTTATACGATAAGCATCCCAAGGAGGGAAAATAGATGGAAAAACAAGTGTATGATGTGGCCGTAGTTGGCGGCGGTCCGGCGGGACTTTCGGCAGCGCTGACGGCGCGGGTTCGCAATAAAAGCGTTGTGATTTTTGAACATATGGGTTTCAGCGCCAAGCTGCAGCGGGCGGCCGAGGTTCCCAATTACCTGGGCTTGCCGAACTTGAGCGGTAAAGAGCTGATGGAGCGCATGGCGGAGCATTGCTTAGCAGCCGGACCGGTTCTGGTGAAAGAAAAAGTGACGCAAATTTTTCCCGGAGAGGTATTTACACTGTTGACGCCGCAGGATGTGTATGAAGCGAAGACGGTAATTTTAGCCATTGGCGTGTCGCCAGCGGAGCTTTTAGCGGGTGAAAAAGGATTGCTCGGTCAGGGCGTCAGCTATTGCGCCACCTGCGACGGCATGTTGTACCGGGAAAAGGAAGTTGCTGTCGTGGCTTACGCCGCCGAGGCGGAGCACGAAGCTGTTTTCTTAAGCGAAATTTGCAGTAAGGTTTTTTATTTTCCCCAGTACAAGCCGGTGGGCTCGCTGCCGTCTTCGGTGCAGATTTGCAGCGGCAAGCCGAAAGGCGTGGCGTCCAAGGAAGAACGTTTTGTTCTCAAGCACACAAAAGGGCAGGTTGAGGTGGATGGAATCTTTATTTTACGCGAAACCGATCCAGTAGAAAATTTGCTGGCGGAGGTTGAACTTTGCAAGGATGCAATTAAAGTCTCGCATCTGCAGAAAACCTCGGTTCCCGGCGTGTTTGCCGCTGGCGATTGCACAGGCAAGCCCTGGCAGATTACGGTAGCTGTAGGCGAAGGGAATGCGGCGGCACATGCGGCGATTTCTTATTTAGCGGCAAAAGAGAAAGCGTAAGCTTGTTGATGATAATAAATTTCAATTAGATATTGACAAAGCATAGATGGTTTTGTAAAATTCAATTGAAAATAATTATCAAACTCACAAACGACAAGCTTCACGAAACAATTTTTCTTGCAACATAGCGGGGAAAAGTGTTTTAAGAGGACCTAGAGTCCCGAAGTATGTTTTGGCATGCTTCGGGATTTTTGTTTTTAGGCACGGAAGGAGCAAAGAGGGCGGCTATGAAGGAATTACGGTGTTTATGCTGCAAAAAATTGCTGGGGCGCGGTCTGGTGCGCTGCGTAGAATTTAAATGCAGCCGTTGCGGCTGCGTACAGGTATTTTGCGAAAAACCGCCGGAAAAAGCGGCAGGCGAAATCATTCAATGCGGAGAGGGGATGTGCGCATGGAAAGTGGCGGGGAAATGAGGCAATTGGCTTCCTGGTTGGCGGTAGAATTGGCGCCGACCCTGGCTGGCGAAAAGGAAGCTACGATTTTATGCCTCCGGGATAATCGCCAGCGAGCGCTTTGGACCTGGTGGCGTCGTCACCACTGGAGCGTTTTGAAAGGTTTGTCTTTGCAGTGGCGGGTGCTGCGTCTATGGGATAATGGGGCGGTGCTGTTCTTTTTTCGGCCGGAAGTTTTGGAAGCGTGTTTTCGCCGGGCTGAGCATGCGGCGCTGCTGCACTATTGCGGCTATGATCCTGGGGCGACCTTGGCAATGCAGTTGGATCGGTTGACCATGCGTTTTCGTCAGGAGGTGCCTCATGAAATGGGTTTGTTTTTAGGCATTCCTTTGAAAGATGTGTTGGGTTTTATGGGGCTGAGCCAGGAAGGGCGCAGCGGCGGGGGACTTTGGCATGTATATGGGGATCCGAAACCGTCCTTAGAGCGTATGCAGCGATGGGAACGTCTGAAAGAGCGCGCCAAGGAATTATTGAGGTGCGGTTTGCCGGATGTGGAGGTATTACAATATGCTCTTTGCCTCGGGCGGTGAAAAAGAGAAAGCCTTTTGCGGATTCGGCGTTGAGTGTGTGGTGAGGGAATTGACGGAAGCGCTGGCCAGCGCCATTGACGCCAAAGACGGCAATACCTATGGACATTCCCACCGTGTGGGCGAATTGGCGATGGTTATGGGAACTCATTTGCGTCTGGATGCAGCGCAAATAGAAGAACTGCAGATAGCGGCTCATTTGCATGACGTAGGAAAAATTGGCATTCCTGATGCGATTTTGAATAAGCCTGCGCGTTTGACGGCGGAAGAATTTGCCGTTGTACAGCGGCATCCGGTGATTGGCTGGCAAATTCTGCGGCGCATCAGTTCGTTTCAACAGGTGGCTCGCATTGTACGTCATCATCATGAGCGATTTGACGGGACCGGCTATCCGGACAGGCTGTGCGGTACAGACATTCCTTTGGCCAGTCGGTTAATTGCAGTGGCGGATTCCTATGACGCCATGACCAGCGCACGTTCGTATCGAAAAGCGGTTTCTGCCAAAGAGGCTTGGCAAGAGTTATGCCGTTGCAGCGGCAGCCAGTTTGATCCGGAAGCAGTGAAGGCTTTTCGGCCGGTTGTGCAAAGAGAACGAGAGTGGCGTTCGTATCCTGCGGACCATCTTTTTTTTGCCATAAACAGTGAGAATGATTATCTAAATCAAGGAAAGAGGTATAGTGATGGCTGATAGTAAGAAAGAGTTGCCAAAGCATAAGTCCGAGTGCGCTTGCGGCGGGAATTGCGGGGGGCGCGGTTGCGGACATCGCTGCGCTTGCAGACAAAGACAAGAAGAAAAGGGGGCGAAAAACAATGACTAAAGAGCTG
The DNA here is from genome assembly GCF_963668665.1 of uncultured Anaeromusa sp. NCBI lineage: Bacteria > Bacillati > Bacillota > Negativicutes > Selenomonadales > Sporomusaceae > Anaeromusa > uncultured Anaeromusa sp. The sequence goes on from NZ_OY764902.1 coordinate 1,885,806, forward strand.
CATTTGCTTCAACCGGGAGAAAAAGGAATTGTTGTGTCCGTGAATGGCGGCGGCTCCATTAAACGGCGCATTGTGGATATGGGCATGGTAGGCGGCACGGCCATAGAGGTTTGCAAATTTGCGCCGCTGGGGGATCCCATGGAAATTAAAGTAAAAGGCTGCAATTTATCGCTTCGTAAACGCGAAGCAGCGTTTATTTGCGTAGAACTGGAAAACGAGGGGGCTTCAAGGTGCACGAAGAACGACTGACAATTGCCTTGGCGGGCAATCCTAATGCGGGAAAAACTACCGTATTTAATGCGCTTACCGGGGCGCGGCAGCATGTAGGCAATTATCCCGGCGTAACGGTGGAAAAAAAAGAGGGCTATTGCCGGATTGGCTCGCGGGAGGCGGTACTGGTTGATTTGCCAGGTACATACAGCCTGACGGCGTATTCCTTGGAAGAAGTGGTTGCGCGAAATTTTATTGTCCAAGATAAGCCGGATGTAGTGATTGATGTAGCCGATGCGGCGAATCTAGAACGACACTTGTATTTGACGCTGCAGTTATTGGAACTGGAACGGCCCTTGGTGTTGGCGCTTAACATGGCGGATATGGCGGAAAAACAAGGCTTGGTATATGATCTGAAGGCCTTGTCGGCGCAGCTGGGAGTACTTGTGGTACCTACGGTAGGACGCCAGGAACAGGGGATGGATGCCCTGCTGGCTGCCGTAGAAAAAACGGCTGCCGTAGAAACTGCAGGCATCCGAGTCGATTATGGCGAGCAGGTGGAACAGGTTTTAGAGGCGCTTGGAGCTAAACTGGCAGATTTGGATTCGCCGTTTCCTGCGCGCTGGCTGGCGGTAAAACTCTTGGAAAATGATGACGATGTTGCGGCGCAGCTTCGCCTGCTTGCGGGCGGCGAGAAAGTGGTTTTAGAGGCTGAGCGGCAGCGTCGGGAACTGCAAAGCGCTTTGAATGAAGAACTTGACACCTACATTGCTGGCTGCCGGTACCGCAAAGTCGGAAAAATTTACGGCGCTTGCCTGAAACAAGATCGTAAGGAGACTCGTACGCTCTCGGATCGTATTGACAGCGTTGTGACGCATCGTGTCTTGGGTCTGCCTATTTTCTTTGCACTTATGTGGCTTTTATTTAATCTTGTTTTTACAATAGGGGAGATCCCCAAAGACTTCTTGGACACAGGCGTTTCCTGGTTAGGAAGCACCGTGGGAGAGGCCTTGCCGGATGGAAATTTACGGTCTTTGCTGGTAGACGGCATTATTGGCGGCGTAGGCAGCGTGATTAGCTTTTTGCCGGATATTCTACTGTTATTCTTTGCAATTGCTCTGCTGGAAGATTCCGGGTACATGGCCCGGGCGGCTTTTGTCATGGACCGGGTGATGCGCGGTTTTGGGTTGCATGGTAAGTCTTTCATTCCCATGCTGCTGGGCTTCGGCTGCAATGTTTCATCGGTAATGGCGGCGCGGACGCTGGAAAATGAAAAAGACCGCTATATTACCATCCTGGTGTCGCCGCTTATGAGCTGCAGCGCCAGACTGCCTGTGTATACCTTGCTGATCGGCGCTTTCTTTACGGAGGACATGGCCGGAACAGTACTTTTTGGCATTTATATTTTAGGCATTGCTTTAGCCATCGGCATGGCCTTCTTGTTTCGGAAAACATTATTTCCAGGAGATACGGAGCCGTTTGTTATGGAAATGCCTCCATACCATATGCCGACGCTGCGCAGCGTGCTGACTCACATGTGGGAGCGCAGCATGATCTATTTGCGCAAAGCAGGCACGATTATTTTGGCAGCTTCGATTCTGGTTTGGTTCGGCGTAAACTATCCGCAAAACGAGGATGTCAACAGCAAGTACGAAGCCTTGCAGGCGGCTCTGGAAACTCGCTATGAAGAGCAGATTCAAAATCAGGTGCTGCTGCCGCTGGGTATAACGGCTGTTGAAGAAAATGAAGAATTCAATGCGTTGGTAGAAGAGCTGTCTGCAGCTGAAGAGGCTGAAGACGAAGGCGCTGAGGCGGCTAATGCCGCTGGAAAAACTACCGGTGAAAAGGATGCCGAAGTTGCGGAACCTGCTGCCGAAACGGGTAAGACTGCAGAGCAGGACGCCGATAAAGCGGCTCCCCAAACGTTCAGTAAAGAAAAATTATCGTCCTTTGCGGCGCAGTACGTTTTGCTAAAAAAAGAAGCGGATGAAGCAACAGGCAAGTTGGAAAAAGAAAAATCCACAGAACTTTTGGCGCAAAGTTATGCAGGCGCCTTGGGGCATGCTATTGAGCCTGTGATTAAGCCCCTTGGTTTTGATTGGAAGATCGGCGTGGGTTTGTTCAGCGCCTTTGCCGCTAAAGAAGTTATGGTGAGTACCTTGGCGACGATTTATAGCGTAGAAGCGGATGATGAAGAAATGGCGCCGCTCCAAGAAGTGTTGGCTGCAGATCCTTCGTTTAGTCCGTTAATTGCGGTTTCGCTTATGGTTTTCTGCTTGATTTACTCACCGTGCCTAGCCACTGTGGCGGTAATCAAGCGGGAAATGAATTCTTGGAAGTGGGCTGGTTTTAGCGTGGCTTACTCGATGACCTTGGCGTGGCTCATGGCGTTTCTTGTTTATCAAGGAGGCTTGTTGCTAGGTCTAGGCGGTTAAGCGCTTCTTGCGGAAAGAAGGAGAAAGTATGAATGATCTTCTGGTATATCTAATCGGCGCTGGGGCTGCAGCGTACTTTGCCTGGCTGGGTGTGCGCAAGCTTCGCGGTGAAGATGGCTGCGCTTGCGCACAGTCCGGCACTGCCTCAGGCGGCTGCCGTGGCGGCTGCGGCGGTTGCGGCCAAGGCTGCGGAGAAAAACATTCGTGACCGGGCGGGGCAAGCTGCGGCTGCTTTGCCTGACGACAGGGCTAGGGCCGCTATTGCTTTTCTATTTCCTGGCGGGCGGAGTGCTGCGGGAGCATCGGCAATTGGAAGCAACCTTTTCGTTGGCTTTGGCTGCGGCTTGCCTGCTGGCTTTTTTGGCAGCTTCAGTGGGCGTTCCGTGGCTTTGGGGCCGCACGTTGACGCGGATACACGCTTGGTGCGAGCATGTGAAAAAAGGAGAACTGGCTGACTTGCCTGTTCTTCCTAATGAAATGGCGGATGCCGCCGATGAGGATGACTTACTTCGCTTGTCGCGTGATTTGCAATGGATGATACGGCGCATCCGCTTGCGTGAACAGGAGCTCAACCGGCGGACGGTGGATTTGGAAGAGGCTTATCGGCGCATGAGGGAGCTGGCTTTGGTGGATCCGCTCACAGGCTTGTCCAACCGCAGACACTTTTTTGAGCACTTGCAGGTAGAGCTTCCTGTAGCCAAAGATTGCAGTCGTCCGTTGTCGCTGCTGATGTTGGATATTGATTACTTCAAAAAAATCAACGATACCTACGGTCATCCCGGCGGCGATTGCGTACTGCAAGGCATGGGAAATTTGCTGGCCGAAGCGGTATCTCCCAGAGAGATGGCGGCCCGCATAGGGGGCGAAGAATTTGCCGTAATTTTACCGGGCGTTAGTGCGGAGGAAGCGGCGCGCAAGGCCTTGGAAATCTTACAAAAAGTCAGCCGGCATTGCTTTTTATACCAAGGCGTACGCATTGAAGGAGTTACGGTTTCCATTGGCTTGCATACGCTGCAAAAGGGAGAGGAGTGCCAGGCGGATCCTTTTTTGCTGGGAGCGGATAAGGCGCTTTACCAGGCGAAGCGGGAGGGGCGCAACTGCGTGTATTGCTGCGCTCGTGCTTCCGGCGTGCCGGTGAGTTTGGAAGAGTGGCAAAAACGCAAAGAAAAACAGAGCGAACGCGAAGATGCGCGGGAAAACGAATTGTTTAGTCAAGGTCTTGTGCGTTGCTGCTGCAGAGACCGGCAGGTTGGCGGAAGCGGCTGAAAAAATGATAGAGAAGAAAAAGCGAGGAGATTTTATGAAGCAGTGGATAGCTATGTTGGCGGCGGGAACGGTGTTGACGACTTCGTCTATGGCGTTGGCGGCGGAGCCGGTAAAATTTAGCGGCGATGTGACGGTCAAGTATGAAAAAGATACGGCCGAGGGCGCCGATGATGTTGCCGGGACGATGAGTTCCGTGCGTTTAAAAGGGGAAGCGGATCTGGGAAAAGGATGGTCCTTGTATGCTCGCTTTGGGGCGCAGCATGCTACCCAGCCAGGGCTGGCGGATTATAACACGGATTCCGCCGTATACGGCGATAAAAAATCCGTAATGACCATTGATCAATTCGGCTTTACGCGTCAAGCGGGGGATATGCTGCTGAAAATAGGGCGTCAAGATGTGACCGTGGGTACGACGGCTCTTTTGTATAGTCGTTCGGAATCGAACATAGGCAAACGCGCTTTTGTAGATGGTATAACGGCGACTGGAACCATGGGCGAGGTGGATGTTACAGCTGCTTTTGTTCAGGAAGATAATGCTGGAGAGCAGGATAATCGAGTTTACGCCATTCGTACGGGCTTTCAAAAAGAGAAACCCTTTCAATGGGGCATGACGTTGGGCCGTTACCAAGATAGCTCGGCAGGCAGCACCAATCATTGGGCGCTTGATGGGACGTATACGGCTGGAAAGCATACGTGGACGGCGGAATATACGCAGTCTAACCGCAGCAACGATAATCGGGCGTATGCGGTAACTTGGGAGTATGGTTTCGACGATAAGACCGCGGTGTATCTTACCGGTTTCCGGGTGGAAACAAACGGAGATATGGGACAACAAAGCGATTTTGACAACAACAATCGCGGTTTATACTATGGAATTAAACATCAGCTAAGCAAAAATAACTCTTTGGAGCTGGTTTACAAAGACCAAAAAGCGCTTGATAGCGGGCAAAAAAATACCAAATTAGAAGCTACTTTTACGCAGAACTTTTAACCCTTGTAGGCAAAAAGCCAAGACTGGTTGGGACCTCCCAGCGGCTCTTGGCTTTTTTGATATGCCAGATTATAACTATGTAAATTCCCATCCTATCGTTACCTTATACTGTGCGTTGACTTTTAAAACTTATTTTGCTAAGGTTATAACGATAATTACGCAGGCGCTTTTAGAGAGGAGACCGGCATGCTGCAGCTGATTAATACTTCCAGCTATGTTGACGATTGTGCAATGTGGCGCAGTTGGGGCGGCGGTCTGGAAGGATTTCTGGCGGACCATGGCTTAGATGGGGTTGAGGCCTATTTGGGCGATGACTGGGACGATGCGCAGCTGTCTGCACGGCATATTTGCGGGGTGCATTTGCGCTTTTGGCCGGCATGGCTTGATTTCTGGCGTGGCGACGAAGCGGAAGTGCTGCGGCAGTTTGGCAGCTGGGAAAATGCCAGGCTGTATTACGGTGCAGATACTCCAACAGGGTGGCTGGCGGTTTGGCGGCGCAATTTGGCGCAGGCCGTAGCCGCAGGCGCTCGTTATGTCGTTCTTCATGTGGCCCATGTGCGACAGGAAGAAACCGGTCATTGGCGCTTTTCCGCTAGCGATGAAGAGGTTGTAACTGCAACGCTGGAGTTGGTGCGCTTATTGGTGCAGGAACTGCCTGCGTCGGTAGCTCTTTTATTCGAAAATCTTTGGTGGCCCGGCTTGCGGCTGACCCAGCCGCGTATGGCGGCATTGCTCTTTGATGGTTTAGGGCGGGCTAATGCTGGCATTATGCTGGATACAGGCCATTTAATGAATACCTGCCAAGAACTGCGCAACGAGCAAGAAGCAGTCGATTATGTGCTGCGTACGGTGGATTCCCTGGGAATCTATGCATCCCGGGTGAGAGGGATGCATTTGCATGCATCCTTGTCTGGCGAGTATGTGCGTCACAGTAGACGCCGGGATATGAAAGTCAGCGATGTGGAAACCCTCTGGAAGCACGTGTCGGCCATTGATCAGCATCAGCCTTTTGGCAGCAAAGAAGCCGCACGGCTGGTGCAGCGCATTGGTCCGGCGTATACGGTGCACGAGTTTATCTATTCATCATTAGAAGAAGTATCGAAGAAAGTAACTTGCCAGCAAGCGGCTTTAGCCGCTGGCGGCTTGGGCGAACTTCCCTGGAAGCAGCGGGGTTGGTCGGCCCGAATGCGAGCGTCCGGCGCCGGGGTGCGTTAAATGATAGTTAGAGGCTTTGAGGAGCAAATTGATGAATCACCGGGAATTTTTTAATCGAATGGCCCCGCAGTGGGATGAACAAGTGCGTCATGACGCCTGCAAGCTGTCACGTATAGTGACGGCGTTGTCTTTGCAGCCGGGAGAGCGCGTGCTGGATATTGGCACAGGTACAGGAGTTATGCTGCCGTATTTGCGGCAGGCCTTGGGCATGCTGGGGGAGCTGACGGCCATTGACGTGGCGGAGGAAATGCTGGCCCGGGCTAGGGCGAAACACAGTGAATTGGCCTTGTTTTTGCAGGCGGACGCTTCCTTGCTGCCGCAGGCGGAAAACAGTGTGGATGCGATCCTTTGTTATTCCGTATTTCCGCATTTTGAACAGCCGCAGGCGGTGTTGAGCGAATTTGCCAGAGTGCTTCGCGCCGGCGGGCGCTTGGTGGTGGCCCATGGCGAAAGCCGGGCGGCCATTAATGCGCTGCATGACAAGATGGAGCCAGTGACGCAAGACGTGTTGCCCGAAGCGGCGGTGCTGCGTGCCTGGGGCGAAGAAGCCGGCTTTATTGTCGAAGTAGTAGCCGATGATGAGGAACTTTTTATCCTTTGTTTCCGTAAAGAATAAAAGAATTTGTTCCGGGGGAAATGGCGAAAGCTTTGAACAAGAGAACCGGAGTCAAGAGAGGGCATGACGGAGGATTTTCTTCTTCCGTAGTGCCCTCGTTTTTGCGTTCTGCGGACTTGCTTCAAAAAGTATCAAATACAATCACGGCCACCGTAGCCTCATTCGTTCCCTCACTTTACTCCCTCTCCTCTTGTTAAAAACCGTACCTCGTACCCTCCGGTTCTCCGATTCTCTTGTTCAATCCTATCCCGTCGAGCTTTCCTATTACTCTTGTTCAAAAAAGGAATTTGCCTTGTCGTTGTCCAATATAGAACTAACAGTATTTTCCGACGTTTCATGAAGGGGGCGGGATTATGCAGATTTTCGGTAAAATGGCGCGCGGCCAGTATGAACAGCTTGTGTTTTGTCATGAGCCCCAATCCGGCTTGAAAGCCATTATTTGTATTCACGACACAACCTTGGGGCCAGGGCTGGGCGGCACGCGCATGTGGCCGTATGAGCACGAAGAAGACGCGATTCAGGATGCCCTGCGTCTGGCAAGGGGCATGACGTACAAGAATGCCGCTGCGGGCTTGAATTTGGGAGGCGCTAAGGCCGTCATTATTGGCGATCCGGCAAAAGACAAGAGCGAAGCCTTATGGCGAGCGTTTGGCAGGTTTGTACAGACCTTAGGAGGGCGATATATTACGGCGGAAGATGTGGGAACCTCTCCGGCGGATATGGAATTTATTCACATGGAAACGAATTCGGTAGTAGGTCTCAAGAGTCGCGGTTCCAGCGGTGATCCTTCGCCGTTGACGGCATTGGGCGTTTACCGAGGTATGCTGGCCTGCGCCAAAGAGATTTGGGGTCAAGAAAGTCTGCGCGGCAAGACCGTGGCCGTGCAAGGGCTGGGGCATGTAGGGGCGGCGCTATGCGATATTTTGCATAAGGAAGGCTGCCAATTAGTTGTAAGCGATGTGCAGGAAGAGCGGGTTCGGGGTGTTGTCGAAAAGACCGGGGCCCAAGCAGTGGCGGCGGAAGTCATTTATGATGTAGATTGTGATATTTTTGCTCCCTGCGCTCTTGGCGGCGTTTTAAACGAACGGACCATAGAACGTCTGCGCTGCCGGGTGGTGGCGGGAGCTGCCAATAATCAGCTGCAGGAAGCGCACCATGGCGAACTATTGCAGCAGAAGGGCATTTTATATGCTCCGGATTTTATCATTAATGCCGGCGGCGTCATTAATGTTTACGACGAGCTGCAGCCAGGCGGCTATCATCGGGACCGAGCTACGCGCCGTGTGGAAACCATTTATGAAAATATGGGGCGTGTTTTGGCGATGGCTCGTAAAGAAAAATTGCCGCCTCATAAGGCGGCGGAACGGGTGGCAGAGGAACGTTTGCGCCAGATGCGCAACTTGTTGAAGCTGCGCTGTTAAGCGGGCAAATCTTAAAAGACACCGACAGCTAAGCGCTGTCGGTGTCTTTTTTAGCTGTGTGTTCTTCAATGGGGTTCTGTATCGCGATGTTTGTTGGCGTACATTTGTTGGTCTGCTTGCTGGATCAGCTGTTGAGGATTTAAAGAGCCAGCGGCATCGTAGGAGGAGCCGACCGATAGACCGAAATGGCCATAATTCCAACGCTGGCTGACCTTTTTAGCTTCCTCAAGAAGGTTCTGGCACTTTTGAGAGATAAGTTCTTGGTTGACGTGAGGGAGCAGGATCAGAAACTCATCGCCGCCAAAGCGGATGATCACATCATCTTGGCGGAAGCAGCGACGCAGAATAGACGCCGCTTCCATAATGGCTAGATCACCGGCGGCATGTCCTAAGGAGTCATTTGTTTTTTTCAAGCGATCCAGGTCGCAGAGAATGACTCCCAGAGAAAATGGGGCGGGAGCGCTTTTCATTTTTGCGAGCATATCTTCTAAATAAGCGCGATTGCCCAGACCTGTGAGAGCATCATGGAACCCCAGGTAGCGTAAGCGTTCTTCCTTAGCGAGCTGCGCGGAAACGTCGCGAGCTACAAAGAGAATGATGCAATGCTCTAGACTGCGCGAGGTAGAGCCGCTTCGCTCTAGGTATATCTGAGAGCCGTCTTTGTGTAAATATACTTTGGTCTCGCGGGGGATGGGGCCGTCATTAGGAATCGTAGTGTAAAAATGTTCCATTTCACTGGTAGGATGCACAGTAGTATCAATGAAAGAGAGAATAGGCTTGCCGAGGATTTCCTGGCGAGTATAGCCAAGAAGCTGAGCAAACTGATCATTGGCGTCTATAATGATTTTGGTGTCCCGATCAACTTGGAAGACGGCGTCAGGCAGCAAGGCGAGCAGTTGTTCATAGCGACTTTGGCTTTCTTGCAGTTCGGATTCGGCTTGGCTGCGCTCTTGGGTTTCCTTGGCCAAAGAGGCGGCTAACGAGGTGCTGCGAATGCTTGCTGCGGCGAGGTCGGCCAAATGTTTAGCCGCTTGTATTTCTTCCGGAGAAAATTGCTGGCTAGAAGCAGAGGCGAAAAAAAGCAAGGCTCCTATGGTGCGCTCTTCCAGACGAAGTGGCACGGCTAGGGCTGCGCCTAACGCAGAAAGGGCGGGATGTCGTTTGGGCCAAGTCGTGTAGTTTTCAATGTAAATGGCGTCTTGGCTTTGCAGAATCAATTGCGTCAAACCGCAGGCGTCAGAAGAGGTTTGCCCTTCCAGAAACTGCAGCTTGCCGTGAGTCGCCATAAAGGTAGGCACAGAAAGTCCGGACTTTTTTTCGTCTAACACAAGCAGGCTGTCGGCGACGCCCATGAACGCAGTCGCTTTGTCTAAAATAATATCCAAAAGTTCATGCGGTGCATAGGGCTTCAGAAGGCCCAACGCTACTTCGTGCAAATCCGCCAGCAAGCGGTTGCGCAAAAGCAGACGTTCTTCGGCAAGACGTTTTTCGTGGATATCTCGGAGCGTGCCGAGAATGTGCAAGGGCTGTCCGGTTTCGCTGCGAAAAACTAAGCCGCGGCTGCGAACCCAGCGCCAGGTCCCATCTTTGGCCAGCATGCGATAGTCGCAATGAAAATAAGGCCGTCTGTTTGTCAGGTGTTCTGCAAGCTGCTGATAAAAACGGGTGTGGTCTGCTGGATGAATGTATTGCTGCATAGCATCTAAATCGATAGCTAATTCGCCAGGCGCGTAGCCGAGCAGCGTTTGGCTGCGGCGGGATAAGTAGCCTTGCTGCAGTTGCAGATCCCACTCCCAGAACCCGTCTTCGGAGGTAGTGGAAATAAGTTTCCATTGCTCTTCGCGGTGGGCAAGGCGTTCTTGCAGGCGGCGTTCTTCCGTGAGATTCAACAAAAATAAGCAAATCGAGTCGCTGCCTTCAGGACGTACGACAGAGGTTTGGAAAAAAGAAAGTTCTTGAGGCTGGAGTTCAAGGCGAAGCTCACAATGCAAGGGGATGCCTGGAGCTTGGAACGCGGCGGCGAGAACGTGCAGCAGCGGGCGGCGGTCTTGGGAACATACTAATTGCCAAAGGCGGCTGCGGCTTTGAAGGAGGCCATGGGCATGGAGCTGTTCCTGTAAATTGCGGTTAACCCAAAGTCGGTTTTTGGTTAGTACGAGGGCATTGGCAGGCGTTGCGTGTAAGAGTTGACGGTATAAAAGAGGAATTTCGAAGGTTGAAGAATTTTTTGCGTTGGAATCATAGGACGAAAAGCTCATAATAGTCTCCTTAGACCGCGAAAAACAGGACAAAATATATATGCTTTATTCGGCTTTAAGGACTGGAATCCTGCTGGAAGTTGCTGCCTTTTTGTGAAAAATAGCAAGGACTTTGTGCAATTGCAATTTGGCATGTACATCCGTGAAAAATCATGGGAAAATATATAGCAAGATGTTCTTTGAGCATGGGTGTGATTGAAAGAGAGAATGGGGGGGCATGATGAAGGAACGGCAAGGTTTGGTGATGGTGCATACCGGCAATGGCAAAGGCAAGACGACGGCGGCGTTGGGACTGGCTTTTCGGGCTTGGGGCCAAGGACTGCGCATTTTGGTGCTGCAATTCATTAAAGGAAATTGGAAATACGGCGAGCTTAAGACGGCGGAAGCCTTAGCGCCGCGGCTGATTATCCGTCCTTTGGGAGAAGGATTTGTACAGCGGACGCAAGAGCAGCGCGAGGAAAAAGAAGCCCATCAAGCGGCTGCGGCGGAGGCGTTGAAGGAAGCGAAAGACGCCCTGACGTCAGGGGAATGGGACATGGTTATTTTGGATGAGATCAATTACGCGGTTCACTTTGGCCTTGTCTCTGTGGAACAGGTGCTGGATTTGGTGGAAGCCAAACCTCCGACAGTGCATTTGGTTTTGACTGGCCGCAACGCCCGGGAGGAATTGATCGAAAAAGCCGACTTGGTAACGGAAATGCGGGAAATTAAGCATCCCTATCAAAAAGGCATCAAAGCCCAGCAAGGCATTGAATTTTAGAAAGAGACCAGGGGATAAACACAGAAAATGATATTTTAAACAAGAGTACGACGGCGCCGGACGCGCCTAGGGTCGGTTGTGACATGGATGGCGTAGCAACCGACGTCCACTATTTAATCGGAGGGAACAACCGAGGGCTACGGAGATATGAATATATGAAAAATGACCGTCTAAGTAGCCATTTTGACTGCTTAGACGGTCATTTTATAGAGTGAACTGGGAATTTGCTCGTACCCTCCCTCTACTCACTCTACTCCTGCTAAATAAAAATCCCTCAGTCGTACCCTCACGTGCCTCCGGTTCTCCTGTTCAATCCTGTTTCACACTTACAGCCTGCTTGTAGGCAGCGGCTCGCTTTCAATGCGGATGGCATCGCCGTTTTTAACAGGCGTAGTGAGCTCCGCTTCGCAGTTGTTGCACAAAATGTTGATTTTCCCCAACGGCAGCTTCATGGCGTCAAATTCCGCCGCTAAGAGGACGTCGCTGATGATGGGGGTGAGCGCTTCAGTCAGCTGGAATTCAATATGGCTGCCGTCGGGAGCGTCTTCGCCCGGTTGAGCCGCACGGCCGTCCACATGAAGACGCAGGCGGCAGGTGGGAACCTTGCAGGCAGCGCCGTTAAACTGCACTTGGATGTGAGTAGAAGTATCGCGAAGCCCCAGGACGTCCTCCAGCTTAGGCGTCTGTTTGGCGACTATACGGATAACGGCGCCGTCGGATACTTGGGTCTCCAACGTGGCTGCGTCTGGACCGACGAAAAATTCCGGCCAGACCGTGTAGGTGCGTTCCTGGCCGTTGATGAAATAGCGAAAATGGAAGTCGTTTTCTTCATGACCGGCTTGTTTTAGTACCTGACGCAGGGTGGGCGGGAACGAATAGGCGACGACATCCCGGTCTTTGAGCACGGTCTGTACGGAAGCCGGTTCTTGATTGATGGTGACAACCGGTTGGAAAATATGGCTCCGTCCGTTGATGCTGCAGGATAACTCGGAGGGCAAATCAGCCAAGTCCGCCAGCGTGACCTGCGGCGTGGAGCCGATGGCGCCGGCAATGGCTGTCAAAGTATCTTCGTCATGCAGCAAATCCGAAACGGTGGCCGGTTGTCCGTTGAGCGCCAAGGTTCCCGGAGCGCCGGCGCTGCCGGGAAGAAAATGCTTTTGACCGTTGGCGGTAACCGTGATGCCCAGCCCTGGACGGCCTTTGAGGGCGCGGATATCGAAGCCGGCTACAAGCAAAGCGTCGGCGACGGTCAGCTGTCCCAGGTTGAAAAGGCGCAGAGGCCGATCGTTTAAAGTTACATGTACGAAATGCAGCAAATTGCCGGAAGCCAGCTTGAGAATGCCCAAGGGGGTAATCGCATCCGGCGCATGCAGCGCTTCGGGAATGTCCATGATTTCCTGGACCATGTCGGGCCGCCGAATGGCGACGCGGGCTGGCGGCATGTTCAGGGCTTGCGCCAGCGCTTGCGGCAGTTGAGGGGTCAGCGAGCCGCCGCCTACGAGCAGTACGGCTTGCGGCGGTTCAGCATTCAGTTCTAATATTTGAGCGGCAATATCGTTAGCCAGCTGGGTGACCTGCGGCAAAATAGCCTCGGTGATTTGGGCGGACGGCAGTACCTGTTCTAAGCCCAAAATATCCTGGAAACGAACTTCTTTTTGTTCGTTTAAGGAACGCTTGACTTCTTCAGCGACATTGAAATCAAGCAAGTATTGTTGGGAGATGGCTTCGGTGATTTCATCTCCTGCCGAAGGAACCATGCCATAACCGATAACTGTGCCGTCTCGGGTGATGGCAACGTCCGAGGTACCGGCGCCGACATCGACAAGGGTAAGATTAAGATGGCGCATGGTAGGCGGAATCAAAACATTGATGGCGGCGATAGGCTCCAGCGTAAGAGTAGCAATTTCCATGCCCGCCTGCTGTACGGCGGTCTGCAGCGAATCGATAACTTGGCGAGGCAGGAAGGTGGCGATAAGCTCTACGCGGGCGTTCTTGCCGGTTTGTCCGACCAAAGAAGACAGCTGGGTGTCGTCCAAACTGTAATGCAGGACGCTGTAACCGACGCAATAGTAGTCCGTGGGATCTTTGACGGTTTTTGAGGTGGATAATTGCTGCTGCGCCGTTTGGATGGCGGCGAGTTCCAAGGTCCGCACGTCATCTGTGCTGAGCGGGCCTTTAAGATTGGTCTCAATTTCGGCTTCCGAGCGGATGGTGCACAAAGCGCGTCCGGCAGCTGCGATGGACACTTGCGTCAACGTGCCGTAGCTTTCTTCCAGACGTTCTTTGACGGAAGCCAAAATGCGGCTTACTTCCTGCACGTCATGGATTTGACCGTCCATCATGGAACGTGTGTGATGTTCCTGGCGTTCATACCCCAAAATGCGTGTGTGGAGGCCTTCACGTTCGCCTACCAGACCGACGACGCTGCGTGTGCCGATGTCTAGAGCGAAAAGTCTGGGCCGTTCCTTATTTTCCATGAAACCATCCTCCGCTTTTTGTTATAGGCTGCTGCGCTGAAAGGCGACAGGCCAGTGCTCCCATGAATTGGGAGATGTTTTTCCAGTGTGATTTTGTTACAATAATAAAAGGAAGATCTTGCGCGGTCACGCTAAAATAAGGCAGCGTTGCGGCAAGACTGTCTTTCTATCAGTATACGCGAGGTTGCGCGGCTTTTCCAGTTGTTTTCAGAAAAGAATGCAAGGTAGCCGGAAGCGCCGGGCTATAGGATTGTAGGAGCTGAAAGGACGTTGCAGATATGGGTAATACACAGCTACAAGTGGTAATTGACAGTACGGCGATGGTCGATAAGGAATGGTTGGGGCAGCATGAAAATTTGCATGTGGTACCCTTGTCAGTGCGAATCGGAGAGCAGGAGTGGCTGGATACAGATATAAGCGGCGCGGAGTTGTTCCAAAGAGCCAGTGCGGCGAAGGAAATGCCGAAGACGTCGCAGCCGGCGCAGGGGCAGTTTATCCAATTGTTTCAAGAATTGACCGCCCAAGGGCAGGAAGTGGTTTGTATTCTTTTGTCCGGAGGCTTGAGCGGTACCGCCAGTACGGCGCGCATGGCCGCAGCCCAGGTGGACCCCAGACTCATTAGGGTCATTGATTCCGGCACGACGGCTCTTGGCTTGGTGCAGATGGCTAAAGCCGCGTTAGAAGCGGCAGAGGCGGGGAAAAGCTTGGCCGATGTGGTGCGTCTCTTGGACGCCATGGTGCGGCGCACGCATACCGTGTTTATTCCAGGAACGTTGGAATACTTACATAAAGGAGGCCGGATTGGCGGTGCGGCCAGGTTGTTCGGCGGTATTTTGCAGCTGCGGCCCCTTTTATATCTCCAAAACGGCAAAGTACAGGTTTTAGACAAGGTGCGTACGCAAAAACGGGCCCTCGAGCGGGCCATGCAGGACATTCGGATTTTAAAGCGGCCGGCTTATGTTGGCGTGGGTCATGTGGATAATCAGGAATTGGCGGTTCAGACGGCGGCGCAGGTGAAAGAGGCCCAGCCGGAAGCGCAAGTGGAAGTGTTTTTAATCAGTCCGGTCATTGGCGCGCATACCGGACCAGGGCTGATTGGCTTTATTTATCAAGAGAACTTGGAGGAGGCGCCAGCGCATGACGGGACGAATTAGCGGAGCTGATTTTCGGCGCATGATTCTGGGCGCCTATGACGCTTTTTTGCGCAACTACGAAGAAATTAACAATTTGAATGTATTTCCGGTGCCGGACGGCGATACGGGAACGAATATGCTGCTGACGCTAGGGGCGGCGTCTAGAGGGCTTCAAGAAGCTGCGGACGGCGGTATTGGCACGTTGGCCAAACGGACGGCGGACAGTGCGATCATGGGCGCCAGAGGCAATTCCGGCGTTATCTTGGCGCAATTGTTTCGCGGCATCGCCCGCGGCTTGGCGGGGAAAGAAGAAGCTTCCTCTTGTGAAATCGGCAAGGCCTTTCAATACGGGGTTTTGTATGCGTATCGGGCAGTAGCGCAGCCTGTGGAAGGCACGATTTTGACGGTGGCCAAAGGCGTGGCGCGCGGCGCTAGGCGTGCGGTGAGAGAAGAGCGGTCTTTTAGCGAAGTGTTGGCGGCGGCGCTGCAGGTGGGGGAAGAGGAATTGGCTAAAACGCCGTTGCTCTTGAAAGCCTTGCGGGATGCCGGCGTTGTTGACGCCGGCGGCAAGGGACTGCTGGTTTTTCTGCAGGGCTGCGCCGAAGGCTTGCGCGGCGAAGTGACGGCGCCGGAAGGAAGTTCTTTCTTGCGCTTGACCCCTAAACCGTCCCTGAGCGGGGAGACGGCAAATCTAGCGCATCCGTATTGTACGGAGTTTTTAGTCAAGAAGAGCCGCGTCAGCGGCGGGGAAGCGCGTCAGGCTCTGCAAAACTTAGGCGAATCCCTGATCTTGGCGGAAGGGGACGAGCTCCTCAAGGTGCATATTCATACGGCGCATCCGGGACAGGTTTTGGAAATGGCACTGACCTGGGGCTCGTTGCATGACATCAAAATTGACAATATGGCGGACCAGCATCAAGAACGCCTGCATACGGCGGCGCGGCCGCAAGTGCCGCTGGCGGTGCTTGCGGTATCGCCGGGCGAAGGGTTGAGCGCCATGCTGCGTCAGCTGGGAGCTTCCGCCATTGTTAGCGGCGGGCAGACGATGAATCCCCCGGTGGAAGAATTTATCGCCGCCATTCACAGCGGCGATGCAGAGCGCTACATTATTCTGCCGAACAACAAGAATATTGTGCTGGCGGCCAAGCAAGTGAAAAAATTGTTGGGCGACCGTGTGGAAGTGGTGCCGACAATTGACGTGCAGCAAGGGCTGGCGGCGCTGTTGGCTTTTCAGTCGGAGGCTTCGTTAGAAGACAATGTGGGCTGGATGGAAGCGCGGCGGCAAGAAGTTGTTTCCGGCAGCGTGACTAAAGCCGTGCGGGATAGCGTGGTGGACGGTCAGCCGGTTAAGGCCGGTCATTTTCTGGGGATCAAAGCAGGAAAAGTGGCGGCCCAAGGGGAATGTATCGCAAAGGTGCTTTTGACGTTGTTGCAGCAGCTGGTATCCAAGTCGGCTGAGGTGGCGACCTTGTATTACGGCAGTGAGCTGACGGTCAGCGAGGCGGAGAAATTAGCGGCGCAAGTGCGCGAAGCCTTCCCGGAGCTGACGGTAGAATTATATGACGGAGGCCAGCCCTTGTATCCGTTGCTGGTTAGTGTGGAATAAAATGAGCGATACACAAAACCGAGATTGGAGCCATGATTTGGCCTGGTCAGGCCCGCCGCCAGGCGGCGGCAGCGCTGCCGCCGCGGGGGCGGCCTTGGCGTTAGGGATTTTGATCATGCTGTCCCGTGCGGCTGCGGCAAAGACCGAGCAACTAGAAGCGTGGCGCAAGCAGGCGCAGGCAGTAGCGACAGCGGATGAAGCCGTACTGCGGCGTATTTTGCAGGTGTTTTCCAGCGGCGATGTCTTGGGACAAGCGGAAATTTGGGGGGCTGTGCAACCGTTGTTGCAGCTTCTGGATATAGCAGCGCAGGCGTTGGAGGCGGCAAGCCAGCTGAAGCCGCAGCTGGCGGCGCATATGCAGTGCGATTTGGAAGTAGCCATTTGGCAATTGGCGGCAGCTTTGCGCGGCGGCGCTGCGATTATTGCTTTGAATTTGTCTTTGCTTTCCGATGCCGAAGAAAGAGATGCTTTGCAGCAAAAAGTAGATGTTGCCCTAGGCCGGGGTGAAGAGGCCTTGCAAGAATTGCAGCAAAAGCCGGACTAAGCGCTTAGAGGCGAAACGGAAGAAATGGATTTGAAACTTGCGGGAGGGGGATGCCGGAAACATGGAGTTAGCTTTGTTTCTAAAATCCATGCTTGTTGGTTTTTCCATGTCGGCGCCGGTGGGGCCTATTGCCGTACTATGCATTCGGCGAACCTTGGTTTTTGGGCGTCTAAGCGGTTTGGTCGCAGGCGTGGGAGCGGCGACCGCTGATTCCTTATACGCCATGCTGGCCGGAATGGGTATGACGTTGGTGGCGAATGTGCTGATGGAATATCATACAGTGCTGCGCGCCTTGGGCGGCGTGGCTCTTTTGGGTATGGGCATTACTACTTGGCGCTCGGCAGTGAGTTGTATGCGTCTGCCTGGGGCGAGCAGCGGTTTCTGGAGCACCTATGTTTCAACGCTGCTCTTGACGCTGGCCAATCCGCTGACCTTGTTTTTGTTTGCCGCCGTTTTTGCCAGTGTCGGTATGGACCGCTTTACGCCGAACTACCAAACAGCGGTGTTGTTGGTGGGCGGCGTCTTTCTGGGAGCCGTGCTATGGTGGTTCCTTTTGAGCGGCCTTATTAATTGCCTGCGCGGCAAGTTTACGCGGCATGTGCTGGAAGTGATTAATCGGATTTCCGGTGTTGTGTTGGCGCTGTTCGGCGTAGCCGCCTTGGTGAGTATTATCGTACAATAAAAGAAGCCTCTCCGCCTTAAGGGGCGAAGAGGCTTTTGCGTAACTAGGCTTTGGCGGCTTCCTGTTTTTCCGGCCGCACTAGGCGCTCTACATTGATATCGATTTTTTCTACGGTGTACCCTGTGAGGGACTCTACTTCTTTGACCATGGCATCCCGTAGTCGCTGGGTTACTTCGGGAATATTCACGCCATAGAGAAGCTCCACTTTCAATTCGAAGGAGACTTTGCCAGCCGAACCTTCCGCGTCTTCCGGTTGGTTTTTCTTTACCGTAATCTGCGGGGCGAAGCGTTCCGAGACGATTTGCGCCAAGCCTGCGACCGGACCTTTTTTGGAAGTGTCTGTGAACACCTCATTGACCTGCGTCATGGCATTGCGAGCGACTTCGGCGAAAACATCCTCATGAATAACGGTTTTTCCTGTCGGTTCCATAGAAAACCCTCCCTTGCGTTGAACTTTTGTATAGTTATAAACTTCGACGCTGGGGTGGCGTTTCCCTGTGAGACAAAAATATTTTCTCCGTGGAAAAAACTATTTTCCTGACAATCGGCTCATTTCCTCCCTATCGTCAGTAGGGTATAATAAACGTAACTGTGCAAACGAGGTGAAAGAGAATGAAACAATTTTTGAAAGTCTTGCTGCTGGCGGCGTTTTTATGGAACACGTCGGCTGTCGGCGGCGAGTGTGCTGTAGCGGAAGTATCTGTAGACCCTATTGGCGTTATGAAAATAGCAACCGGGGTGCAGGCGGAGACTGCTAAGGAATTGGAGGCAGCTCAGCAGTATCCGGCCATTCAAGCGCAATATGATCTAACGATGCAGTCCGGTGATGTTTGGCACTATTCGCGCTTATTGATCTGCCGGGAAGAGAACAAGCTGGGCCAAGTAGCGGATATGCTGGCGGTGATGCCGCTGGATCCGGTGCTGGGCTTTTTTGCCGGACAAATCAAGGATCAAGTGAAAAGTACGCTGGAAGGAAACGGCATGCGGGTGCTGGATTTGGAGCCGGTTCGCAGCGCCAATTTGAAAGGGCGCAAGGCAGTATTGCTCAAATGCCGGCTGATTGCGACGGAGCAGCTGCCCTTGCCTATGTATAGCGAGGTCTATGGCTTTGTCAGCAAAGGACATTTTACGGCGGTGGTTTTCCTCTGTCCGGACAGTGATCGCACTTTCTGGCAGCCGCAAACGGCGCAAATGATACAAACGCTGGGGAGATGATGCGTAGTGTGGGAACTCGTGTTGGCTTTGGTTGTCCTGGTGGCCTTTGTGTTTCTACTGACCAATGGGATGAATGACGCCAGCGCGGTGGTAGCTACGATGATTGCCTGCGGTGCGGCGACGCCGCTGCAGGCAGTGCTTTGGGCGGCCAGCGTGGGGCTTGTAGGGGCTATTTTCAGCGGTGCTGCGGTGGCGCAAACCATTATAGGTCTTCTCAATGTGCCTGTGAGCCATCAATTGCTGCTGGTCCTTTTAGCAGGTTTGACGGCGGCTATGATTTGGAATCTTTTTACTTGGAAATTAGGCATTCCTTCAAGCTCTACGCATTCCTTGGTAGGCGGTCTGGTTGGCGGCGCTTGGGCGGCTTACGGTGCGTCCGCTGTTGTTTGGGGCTGGACCGAGCTGTATATGGGAAATGCGGAGCTGGTGGGCGTGGCCAAAATTGTGGCCAGCTTGATTATTTCACCGGCTTTAGGCTTTCTGGTGGCGTTCATCGTGCAAATGGTCTTGTCCCTGGCGTTTCGTAGGGCTACCTTCTGGGTGAATAAACCGTTAAAACGTTCGCAATGGCTGTTGAGCGGCATTTTGGCTTACGGGCATGGTGCGAATGACGCCCAAAAAATGGTGGGCATTATCAGCTTGGCCTTGCTGGCGTCTGGCGTGCAGAGCAGTGTGGAAGGCGTACCGGCTTGGGTGAAAATCGCCTGCGGCTTAATCATGTTCTTCGGTACGCTTTTTGGCGGTTGGTCTATTATGAAAACGCTTGGCACGGGGATTTTTACGCTGCGCCCCTTGCATAGCTTTAATTCCCAATTTTCCGCAGGCGCTGCGGTGGCGTTGGCTACGTTCGTTGGCGCACCGGTCTCGACGACGCATATTGTCTCCGGAACGGTAATCGGCGCCGGAGCGGCGGACAATTATCGCATGGTGAATTGGAACGTTGGCAAGCATATGTTGGTTGCCTGGTGCGTGACCATTCCGGCGTCGGCGCTTTGCGCAGCAGGGGTATACCGCCTGCTGCAGTGGCTGACAAGATAAGGAGGAGCAAGATGGGAAGCAAGAAGCTATGGGATCGTCTAGTGCCGCCGAAATATGATTTTTACGGGCGCCTCAGTGAGCAGGCTCGGGTGACCTCGCAGGGCATTTCGGCCATGGTGGCCTGGTTGAGCGATCCGCAAATGCAGCATTTCGAGCGCTTTATGCATTCCAGCCGCGAAGCGGACTTGGTGCGCATGAAGCTTGAAGAAGAACTAGTAGAGGCGTTTACCACGCCTTTTGACCGTCAAGACATTTATACCTTTTCCGTGCGCATGGACCGCATTTTGGAATTATCCAAAGGGACGATTCAATCCATGCAGGCTTTTGAAGTGAAACCGGATTTGATTATCTGCGAGCTGGCGTGGAACCTCAGCCGCGGCACCTACGAGCTATCTAGAGGCACCGGTCTTTTATCAAGCAACCCGCGCGAAGCCGAGGCTTGCGTAGAGGAAATGCGCCTGGCTTCTTTGGCGGTGGAATCGCGCTATCGCGATGCCATGTCCCAGCTCTTTAAAGCTGGCGATCCCATTGACGCCATGAAAAAGCGTGAAGTCTACCGGGGCTTCAAGGATGCCGCGGAATATATGGATTTGGTAGTGGATGTCTTCCATCGAATCATTTTTCGATTACATTAATGATCTAAAAGGAACCAATGATACTAACAAGGAGTAGAGGGAGTAAAGGGAGGGCTTGGAAAAACAGAGAGACAGCGAAAGCCGTAAGGCTTTGACTGTCTCTCTGTTTTTGTATGTGGGGATTTTTTGGGTACTATTTGCTCGAAAAATTAAAATTTTGAATTCTCTTCGTACCCTCACTCTACTCCATCTACTCCTGTTAAATATAAATCTCTCAGTCGTACCCTCCGGTCACTCTCGCGACTCCTGTTCGTTTTTTATTAGTCCTTCGCAGGCACCTGTTTGAGGCTGAGAGCGATGCGATTGCGTTCTTCGTCTACGGACAGAATGAGTACTTCCAGAATATCGCCGACTGATACCACGTCCAGCGGATGCCGGAAGGGTTTGCGGCTGAGTTCCGAACGGTGCACCAGGCCCTTGACCTTAATGCCGATGTCGACAAAGACGCCGAAGTCGGTGACATTATGCACCGTGCCTTGGACGATGCTGCCTGGCTGCAGTTCGGACAGCTTGACTACCTGCTGACGCGTGAGCGGCAGCGGTACGTCTTCCCGGGGGTCGCGGCCCGGCTTGGCTAGGGCCGCCAGAATATCACGGACTGTGGGTTCGCCAGCTTCGAGCTCTTTAGCCAGCTTGGCGACATCGGCCTGCGGCGCTTGCGACTGCAGGGCGGCCAGCCGGTCTTTATTGCTTAAATCTTTCAAGGTGAAACCCAGCTTGGCGAGCAGATTTTCCGCCAAAGAGTAAGATTCCGGATGGACCGGCGTATTATCTAGCGGATGGGGAGAAGCGGCCAAACGGAGGAACCCTGCGCATTGCGTATAGGCAGCAGGACCCAGACGGGCGACCTTCAGCAGCTCTTTGCGCTGTCGGAAGGGGCCGTTGACCTCGCGGTGAGCTACAATGTTTTTAGCGACAGTCGCATTAATGCCGGCTACATGACGCAGCAACGCTCCCGAGGCGGTGTTTAATTCTACGCCTACATGGTTAACCGCTGACTCAACAACAGCGTCTAGCGTGTGGGCCAGCTCCTTTTGATCGACATCATGCTGGTACTGGCCGACGCCGATGGCCTTGGGTTCGATCTTGACCAGCTCGGCTAAAGGATCCTGGATGCGGCGGGCGATGGAAACAGCGCCGCGAATCGAAACATCCAAATCCGGCATTTCCTCCCGGGCCAGCTTAGAGGCGGAGTAGACCGAGGCGCCGGCTTCGTTGGCGATGAGATAGCGCAGCGGCAGTTGATGCTCGGCAATGAGGTTGGCGACAAACTCCTCTGTTTCAAAGGAAGCTGTGCCATTGCCGATGGCTGCCAGCGTGATCTTATGGCGGCGGCAGAGATCCAGCACTTTTTGGGCGCTCTGCTGTTTTTGCGCCGTCGAATGGGTAATGTAAATGGTAGTGGTCTCCAGAACCGCCCCCGTAGGATCAATGACAGCCACCTTGCAGCCGGTGCGGTAGCCAGGGTCAAGGCCGATTACGGTATGTCCGGCTAAGGGAGCCTGCAGCAGCAACTGGCGCAGGTTGAGGCTGAAGACGCGGATGGCTTGCTTTTCGGCGTGCTCCGAGAGGAGATTGCGGATTTCCCGCTCCAAGGCAGGGAAAAGCAGACGCTTATAGCCGTCGGCAATGGCCGAGGCCAGCCACTCCGAGGCGCCATTGGGCGTGGAAATGATTCTTCGGCACAAAGCGGCGATAAACTCTTCGTGCGGCGCTACTAAGTGTACCTTGAGAAGCTCCTTCTTTTCACCGCGATTGATGGCGAGAATACGATGGGACGGCATGCGTTTTACCGGTTCGCGGTAGTCTTTATAGGCCAGAACTTCTTTAGCGGCTTCTTCCTCAACGGCAAATTCCGCAGTGATTTCGCCTTTTTGCCACAGTTCTTTGCGCAGCCAGGCGCGGATAGAAGCATCTTCTGAGGTTTGTTCTGCAATAATATCCGAGGCTCCGGCTAGCGCTTCTTCTGCCGTTTCAATATCCGGCAACGCAGCCAGCATAGCAGCGGCCGCTTCGTCAGGGCTTTTTCCGGCAGGAAGCTGGCGCAGCAGATCGGCCAGAGGCTCGAGACCTTTTTCGCGGGCGATTTGCGCCCGTGTGCGCTTTTTGGGGCGATATGGAAGATAGAGATCCTCCAGTTCTTGCAGCTTGGTGGTTTTCTCGATAGCTGCCTGAAGTTCAGGCGTCAGCTTTTGCTGCTCCTCAATGGAAGCGAGAATTTCTTCTTGGCGTTTGGCCAAATTCCGCAGATACGCTAAGCGTTCTTCAATGAGACGGATTTGTTCTTCGTCCAGCTCGCCGGTTGCTTCTTTGCGATACCGTGCGATGAACGGGACAGTATTGCCGTCGTCCAAGAGGGAGATCGTGGCGTTCGCCTGGTGCGGCGCAATGCGTAGCTCCTGGGCGAGAATGCCGGGGATTTGTTCTAGTTTCATATATTTCACCAGCCTTGTCATATACAGTCTTTTTATTATAGCATAGACCATGATTGTTGTTGGCAAAGAGATTCTTTTAGGAAATATGTGTCTAAGACTAGACGAATGCTCTGGGGAATGGTAATATTACCCTTATGAAATGCTTGACAGGCATTGCAAACCATAGTAAAATTCAATTAAACTCAAAGGATAATAATTACTAGTAAGCTAAAAGATTTATGAAGTAGGTGTGATGAATAATGGATTTCTCCGTAGCGGCTCTCTTGCGGGAGAAAGGATTCAAAGTAACCCCTCAACGTCTGGCGATTTATCAGGTTTTGTCTAATACGACACAGCATCCCTGCGCCGAAGCGATTTTCAACGAATTGCAGCCCCATTATCCGACGATGAGCTTGGCCACTGTGTACAAGACTATCGAGATTTTGCGGGAAATTGGCATGGTACAGGTGCTCAATGTAGGCGAAGACAGCTTCCGCTACGATGCGACCGTCGAAAACCATCCTCATGTACGTTGCATGGATTGCGGCCGCGTGGATGACATGCATGATATTGACGCCAGCTCTTTTGTGAAACAAGTCAGCGACAAAACGGACTATGTTTTATCAGGCCAGCAGTTCTATTTCTATGGCATCTGTCCGGCCTGCCAGAAAAAGCAACAAGCGCAAGCGCGCAACTAATTGTACTCACGCATTGCATCATCGCACTATTTCTTTATAGTTCGCATTGCGAGCCGTCCTTCTTGCGAAGGACGGCTTTTCTGTTTTGCTTGCCTCTGGTAAAATAAAAGAATATCACCCTGTAAAGTAAAAAAGGAGGAATCACCATGCGGAAATTGGCTTCCTATATTGATCATACCTTGCTTAAGGCGACGGCGACTCCCGATGATATCCGGGATCTGTGCGAAGAGGCGGCAATGTATGGTTTTGCCGCCGTATGCGTCAATCCGGTCTATGTGGATTTAGCGGCGCATCTTTTGGCTGGCAGCGGCGTCAAGGTGGCTACTGTCGTGGGGTTCCCGTTAGGCGCTAACTTGACTTGGGTAAAAGAGGAAGAAACGCGCCAAGCCGTGCGCTGTAAGGCGGATGAAATCGATATGGTCATTTCCCTAGGGGCGGCGAAGAGCGGCCAATGGGATGGGGTGGCCAACGATGTGCATAGCGTCGTAGAGGCGGCGGAAGGCAAAATTGTCAAAGCCATCCTGGAAACTTGCTTTTTGGATGATGACGAAAAATGCCAAGCGGCGCTGGCGGCTCTTAGAGGGGGCGCGCATTTCGTGAAAACCTCCACAGGCTTTGGCAGCGGCGGCGCTACGGTAGAAGATATACAGCTGCTTCGTCGGACTGTAGGCGATGCTGCGCAGATCAAAGCTTCCGGCGGTATTCGTACGCTGGAACAGGTACGGGCGATGATTGCCGCCGGCGCCGACCGCATTGGCGCCAGTGCGGGTGTGGCTATTATGCAAGCACTACAGAAGGAGTCTTCATGAAACACAATATTTATCACGCCTGCGACATTCGCGGCATTGCCGATAGGGATTTAGACGACGCGACAGTAACGGATATTGCCAGAGCGCTGGGCGTGATGTTAACCGGAAAAACCGTGGTGGTCGGCGGCGATATTCGTTTGTCTACGCCGCGTTTAAAGCCGATTTTATGCCGTGAACTGGCGGCTTCCGGCTGTCGGGTGCTGGACATTGGCACGGTGGCGACGCCGGTGTTTTATTATGCGCTGCGTCAAAGTGAAGCCGAAGGCGGCGTTATGATTACCGCCAGTCACAATCCGGCGCCCTATAACGGCTTTAAGCTGGTCTTGGGCCCGTTGCCGGTGAGAGAAGAAGAGGTGGCTCATATTGCCTCTTTGGTTGGGGAGAAAGCGTGCGTGCGTGCAGAGGGTTCGCTGGAAAGCTGGGACGTAGCCAAAGCCTATCTGCGGGATACCGCCGCCAAAGCCGCCCCGGGTAAACTGAAAGTAGTTGTCGACGCAGGCTGCGGGGCGACCGCGCCGTTTGCGCCTGCGTTGTATAATTCCTTAGGGTATGAGGTAGTCGATCTATATTGCGAGGCCGACGGGAATTTTCCTGGACGTGCGCCTAACCCGGCGTTAGCGGAAAATCTTGTCGCTTTGGGGCAAGCTGTGCGGCAGCATCAAGCGGCGCTGGGCGTAGCCTTTGACGGCGACGGCGACCGCGTAGGCTTTGTTGATGAAACAGGAGCCGCCATTGATAACGATTTGATCATGGTGTTGCTGGCGAGGCACTATCTGGAACAAAAAGGGCCTGGCGCGATCATTTATGACGCAAAATGCTCCATGGTTGTGCCGGAAGCAGTGGCGCAAGCGGGCGGCCGAGCCGTTATGGCCCGGGCGGGGCATACTTTCAGCAAACAAGCCTTCTTAGAGGAACAGGCGCTTTTTGCCGGTGAGATCAGCGGCCATTTCTTTCTGTCCGAGCTGGGCTATGACGACGGCATGTTTGCAGGACTCAAAGTCTGCGAATTTGTGGCCAGCCATGGCGCGTTATCTTCTTTAGTGAGTGAAATACCGCGCTATCCTTTGACCCCGGATATTCGCGTACCCTATGCCGGAGCAGACAAGGATGCGCTTTTGGATGAGGCGGCAGCCAAGCTGGAAACCTACCAACCAAACCGTATTGACGGCGTGCGTTTGGAATTTGCCGACGGCTGGGGGATGATTCGCGCCTCCGTGACAGAGCCTCTTTTTACGCTGCGCTTTGAAGCAAAATCGCAACAGCGTTTAGCGGAAATTGCGGAGCTTCTGGTGCAAGCCTTGCGGCCTGACGTAGGCACGGCTGTGCGCGCGAAGATTGTAGCCGCCGGAGTGTCCTTATGAGCGCGCAGGTGCATGTACTGGCCAGCGGCAGTACGGGGAATGCTACGTACGTCGCCCTGGGCGGAGCCAAGGTGCTTGTGGATGCAGGCATCAGCGCCCGGCGCATTCAAAAAGGCCTGGAATCCATCGGCGTAGCGGTGTCCGAGCTGGACGCCGTGGTGCTGACCCATGAGCATCGCGACCATGTGCTGGGGCTGGGAACCTTGACGCGGCGGCATGGCGTGCCGGTGTACGCCCGACCGGCAGCGTGGCAGGCGATGAAGGGCAAGGATAAAATGGAGGCGTCGTGTTGCAGGGAACTGCCGGAGCGCCTACATATTGGCGGCGTGGATATTCATACCTTTCCGATTTCTCATGACGCGGCAGATCCGGTAGGCTTTAATTTTTTTCATCATGATGTGAAATGCAGCGTGGCGACCGACTTGGGCTTTGCGACGGAAACGGTAGTGCGAGCGCTGGCGTATTCGGATATATTGGTGCTGGAAGCCAACCATGACGTAAACATGCTGGAAGGCGGCAGTTATCCCTGGCACTTAAAACAGCGTATTTTGAGTAACCGAGGCCATTTGTCTAACGACGCGGCGGCCTGGCTTTTGGCGAAGCTGCCGAAAAAAAAGCAGACCGAGGTATTTCTGGCCCATCTTAGCCAGGAAAATAATCGTCCCCAACTGGCTCTAGAAACGGTAGAAACCATCTTGCGCAGTCAAAGCGTGGGGGACGAAGAAAACAATATTCGCTTGCTGCTGACCTATCCAGATCAAATGACCAGCTTGTAAGGAGGTAAAAAGATGAGTTGGAAAGAAACCTATCGCCAATGGGCGCCCTTTTTTGTCATTGCCGTCATTGGCGCATTAATCGGCGGCGGCTTAGTCATGGCCTACGGCCAGAAATTTGCCGAAAAGCCGCCTGCGATGGCGCTGCAGGAAAGCGTTGTGATTCCCGGAGCGAATGCTACTAATGTCTCGGAGGCGCGTAATACCGCCATTGTCCGTGCGGCGCAAGCGGTAGGGCCAGCGGTAGTAGGCATTACCAACAAGGCGTACGCCCGCGACTTTTTCAACCGCAAGGTAGTCGTTGAGCGCGGCACCGGCTCCGGCGTGATTTTTGATAAGCGCGGCTACATCGCGACGAACTATCATGTAGTAGAAGAAGCCAAGGAAATTGTAGTTTCTCTGGCGGACGGCAGAACCGTGGACGGACGGGTGTTAGGCGTTGATCCTATTACGGATTTGGCCGTGGTAAAGATCGAGGCGGACAATTTGCCCGTAGCGGCGATGGGAGACAGCGATTCACTATTGGTTGGCGAACCGGCCATTGCCATCGGCAATCCGCTGGGCCTTGAATTTAAAGGCAGCGTTACGGCAGGCGTGATCAGCGCCGTGAACCGTTCCCTTGAAATTGGCGAGCGACGCTTCAAACTCATTCAGACCGATGCCGCCATCAATCCCGGCAATTCCGGCGGTGCGCTGGTCAACGCCGATGGCGTGGTGATTGGCATCAATAGCGCCAAAATTGCTAAAGAAGGCGTCGAAGGCATCGGCTTTTCCATTCCCATCAATACGGCCCGTCCTATTTTGCAATCCATCATCGATAAAGGGCGCGTCGTGCGTTCCTATCTGGGCATAGGCGTGCTGGACAAGAATACCGCCGCTCGCTACGGCTATGAGCTGAATACAGACCAAGGCGTGTACGTCGCCAAAGTGGATGCGCAGGGACCGGCTGCTAAAGCGGGGCTGCGTATTGGAGATTTGGTGCTCTCCATTAACGGCGTTGCCACCAATACCGTGGCTGAACTGCGCGGAACCATTGACAGCCTGGCGCCCGGAAGCCGCGCCGATGTGGTGCTGCAGCGCGGCGGACGCAATATCACCGTGAACATTCTCTTTGAAGAAACTCCGGCGGCGCAATAATGCATATTACCATCGCCGCTGTCGGCAAAATCAAAGAAAAATACCTTACCATGGGTATCGCGGAATTCACCAAACGCCTGGGGCCTTTCTGCAAGCTCTCCATTGTCGAAGTGGACGAAGAAAAGCTGCCCGACCGTCCATCGGACGCCGAGCGCGCTCAGGCGTTGGTCAAAGAAGGCGAGCGCCTCTTAAAGCATGTTCGGGACAATAGCTATTGCATCGTTCTCGATGTATTTGGACAGAACCTGTCCTCCGAAGAACTCTCCGCCCATATCGACCGCTGCGCTCTTGATGGCAAAAGCGACATTGTCTTCCTCATCGGCGGCGCTTTCGGCTTGGCTCCGCAGCTGCGCCAACGGGCCAATCTCAAACTCTCCTTCTCTCGCATGACCTTTACCCACCAAATGGTAAGATTGCTGCTGGTGGAACAGGTTTATCGGGCGTACAAGATTAGCCGGGGAGAACCGTATCATTGGTAATGAGGCCGTTGATAATCACCCATCTCCGTTGTTGCTGTTCCGGGAGCGCGCTTGCCGTACGTAACTGTACTGTCTGCGCGCGCTTCCTCGCAGCTGCCTAGTATCTGGGCAATTCTGAACGGCCTCAGGGAGACGTATAAAAATGATACGAAACGGCAAAATTCCTGCAAAATGTTTTTAACATTTGCAGGAATTTTGTGTTTTTATGTAAAAAGCTATTTAGAGACAGGGATTGAAAACAATGCATTAAAGGAATGATAGACGGAGTGGTAATAAGATGTTGACAGAAAAGGAAGGTCCCTACTGTCTATGTTTAGAAAGCTATGTTAATAATTAAGGGGTGTAATTATTGAGTTCAATATCATTTGTACATTTATCTGATATTCATTTTACACGTTATAGTGGTGATGCATACGATCTTGATCAAGATCTGAGAAATGAGTTATTTAGAGATATAAATCAGAACGCAAAGCAGAATTTAACAAATATTAAAGGTGTTTTAGTTTGTGGTGATATTGCTTTTTGTGGTCAGTCACCAGAATATAAAGTAGCCTCAGAGTTTCTTTCGGAGGTTTGCGATAGTATCGGGATTCCACAAGAGGCCGTATATTGCGTTCCAGGAAATCATGACGTGGATCAGAGTATTCCGACCAAATCCGCTATCATCAAAACAATACAAGATAAAATAGCAGAAGCAAAGACGCAGGTTGAAATTGATAGAATTCTTACAAAGTATAGTAGAGATACTGAATTCAATAATCTTCTTTATGCGCCTATCAAATGCTATAATACCGAATTTGCGGGGAAATTCAAATGCTATATAACTCCTGAAAAACCAACCTGGGAGTTTGATTTTGAAATAGGAGAAAAATATACACTCCGATTATTCGGATTGAACTCAACAGTGATTTCAAATGCGGATGATCATGCCTCAGATGTAATCGGGGATAGACCTATGGTAATCGGTCAATATCAAATTCCTAGCAGAACGGATAATGGAATATACCTTACTCTATGCCATCATCCTCCCGAATGTTGGCAAGATCCTGGTAACTACTTAAAACATAGAATGGATTCACGAATTCAGATTCAACTTTATGGACATAAACACATTCAAACTATACAAAAAACAGAAGAAACATTAATCATTTGTAGTGGCGCGACTCACCCTACCAGGGGGGGAGAATATTGGAACCCACGCTATAATTGGATTTTGTTAGAGGTAATGACTAGTCAGGGAGCTGATTTTCTAAACGTCAGGGTATTTCCCCGCGTTTTAGACGATAAAGGAGATCGCTTTGTGGCAGACATAGAATTATGTCAAAATAAAGTATATGTCGAATATCAGATTCCATTACCTTCAGAGAGCGATGAGTTGTTTAAGAAGTCAAGCGCTTTAAAAGCTCCCCCCCAAGAACCGTCAAAGGAAGTTGATATTAAGTCTTTAACTTATACATTTTTGAGTTTGCCCTATGTGACTCGAGATAAAATTATAGCTAAACTTTTTTTGGGTAGGGAAGAAGATGAAGGTTTTAAGCACGTTGAAATAATCGATACCCTCTTAAAAAGAGCAGAAAAAAAAGGTTGTATTCAGCAATTAAGGGAAGAAATTGAGAATTCTAGAAAGTAAAGGAGTGCTTACTATGCATAGCAATTTTAATGATTGGTTCCTGGAAGCAAGCATTACACTTCGAGATGACCAACTAAAAAACAGATGGGAGGGTGTCGAAGAAATATCAAAAAAAGCAACTAAGGATGATATTATCAATCTTGTAAAAATATTCTACAGTATGCCGGTTGATAAGAATTATAAAGATACATTTGCTGAGACTTTTATCAAAATTGATGCTGCCTTTTCGAGAAAAAATGAGATAGAGCTAGCTGTTTTAGCCGGAGCTGTTTTAGCACAAATCGCAATTAAGTATAATTTATATAGTTTTTGTGAACTTCTCGTACGCGCTGCTTTTTTTGGAAATCGAAGGCCAGCAGTAAGTGGGATATATCAAGTAATTGGTCAAACTCAATTGGATGATATGATAACAATCAGAGAAAGTACAAATGATGAGAAGAATATACAAACTTCAAGTATGACATTAGCAAAAGCATTAGAAACATCAGGTAATGCTTGGACGCCTGATGTTGCCAATGGATTCAACGGTTATGCAAAAACTATTGATGCAAGTATAAAAGAACTAAATGATGCAGTTAATAAAATTTGCAAAGCGAATAAGGTTTATTTCGAGGATTCCCAACTATTATGGTGGTTAACAGCTGGGTGGAGTAAAGACTTAAGATGTTCTTACAAATTGGTGAATTCACTTGAGGCATGCCTTATTATTGGAAAAGAGGCAGCAGAATTAGTTAGAATATATCCTGGACCCTATTCTATTGAGGGAGTTTTATATAAAGTAGTAGAATACTGCAAAAAGAATACTGCAAAACTTGACTTTTCAGAAGTTATTTCCCAAATAGATGGTGAGTGGAAAAAGCGCTATAATGAGAAGTACGATATTCCTAATATGCTAGAGTTGTTACCAGTTACTGCTGCGCTTGCTTACTCTGAGAATACGGAATCAAAGAATGAATGGATACATAAATATAATCATGAAGCTTGTATCTCGGTTGACGAAATAAAATGCGCACCTTTTGAGTACGCAGTCCAGATGTATTTTGAAGTACTTGCTCAAAAATGCTATTTTGACTTATAGAAATCTAAGGAGTGATTTCGTGAGCACACAATTGGATAATCAGGATTCTGTTGAAGTGGAAGGACTTGAAACAAGAGAAGAAATTTCACCTGTAATTCCTTTGCCATTAGGGGATGCGTTAACTAGAGAACAGATTTATAGTATTTCTGCAGCTGAACCAGCTACTTTTGCAGTTATAGCTGGCCCAAGTGGTTGTGGTAAAACAACGTTGGTCACATCTATGTATCAGATGTTCCTTAAAAAGCCTTTAGAACAATACTATTTTGCAGGCTCTCTTACATTACAAGCTTTTGAACAAAGAGCATTTTTAACGCGGATTGTGTCAAATCAAGCAAATCCACAGACTCAGCGAACTCCAAGGGGGTCACTGGACTCAATTTTACATCTCCGAATATGGGATCATTCACGAGATAAATATAACAATTTACTTTTAACAGACTTTTCGGGTGAAGACTATAATGATCTTTCTGGCAATGTTACGTTGGCACAGGCGGAGTTTAGCGTAGTAAAAGCGGCACAGGTAATAGTTCTGCTTATTGATGGAGCTAAAATTTCCGATAACCAATATAGGCATACAGAAATACAAAAAGCTATTCATATATTACGTACATTCTATGATGCAGAACTCATCAATTCGACAGCTAAGATAGTTGTTGTAATAAGTAAATATGATATTATACATAATTTATACCAAAGTAAACCGGAGTTGAAACAGTTTGTCGAGAGTGTTCCTGAAAAGATATGCAGACAAATAGAGGGTGTTAGATCTCGTATTGACTTTTGTTTCGTAGCGGCTATGCCGGATGTCGCCGGTGATCTTGGTACTGGTTTTGGGTTAAAAAAGCTTTTAAATTTGATGATATCAGAAATTTGTAATCCGATTTGTAAATGCCATCCAACAGTTGTTCCATCTTCTGAATTCAATCTATTTAATGAAAGGATTCAAAAATGAATGCTAAATCATGTTTTATAATGGGTCTTCCAGAAGCAGGAAAGACTACATATTTAGCTGCATTGTGGTATTGTTTGAGTCAGCCAGACAAAAATGTTTTGAAACTTAAAAAATATTCCAATAATCATAAGTATTTAGCGCAACTATCAGAAACATGGCTTAGCGGTTCAAAAGTGTCTCGAACAAATATTCACGCAGAAGAGAAAACACTAACCTTAACATTAAAAGGTTGCTCAAATGAAGAGTATGAAGTAACCTTCCCGGATCTATCAGGGGAAACTTTTCAAAGGCAATATATAGATCGGGAAATAGGTAGTGATATTGCAGAATGTGTTTGTCAATGTGATGGAATTCTCTATTTTGTTAATCCATTAAAAATAGAAGAGCCTCACCTAATATCAGATGTTCCTGAGCATTTGAGGCCGTCTAACGTAGATTCAAGAGAAGTAACTTTACGAAATCCAACCCAATCAGATCCTATTGACGTACAATTAGTTGAACTACTACAATTTGTAAAATACTTACGAGAAGACGAACCGGTTAGGTTGGGCATGGTTGTGTCAGCCTGGGATACTATTAGAGAGAGCAAATATGATATTCCTGAAAAGTTTATTAAAGAAAATCTTCCATTGTTTTGGCAGTATTTGTTGGCTAATCAAAAAATATTTGATGTGTTTTATTTTGGTGTAAGTGCACAAGGAAATTCATTAGAAAGCCAAGCTGATAAAGATGAAGTGTTAAAGATTGAGGATCAAACTGAGCGTATTATTGTGGTAGATAATGACAAAAACAGATCGACTGATATCACTATGCCTTTATGGATGGCGTTAAATAAAGAAGGTGAATAAAACAAATGATAACGATTGATCAGGCTCTTTTCGGATATTCTAACGGCCATCATATGCTCGCTACTTCTCGCAGGTTATCTAATTATTCCCAAAGATTGTTGGAGCCGCTGAGTGACTTTTCTGGCTCTGAAATGCAGCCGGGATTTACAGAATATTTCACGGGGTGTCCGCTTGAGGAGGATAAGTGTTATGCTTTGAGCAAAACTTGGTATGCCCCAGAAATGGAGAGACCAGGTTGTGTTTGGACGCATACGCTTTTTATTGATTTTATAGATTTAAAATCTTTGCCTAAAATGAAGCCTGTTTGGGAACTTTTCAAAAGACCATCCTCTAGAAATGATACTAGTGTATATACAAATCCAATCTATATTGACGCAGAAAAATTAAGTGGTATAAATAACGGCAGTGAATTATCAAAGGAAAAGCTGGAATATCTTTTGAAACCGATATTAGACAGTATGGAGCCTGTTTTTGTTCCTGCAAGGGATACGAGCGATTATAACTATGAAATATGTTTTTTGTGGTCACGGTTGGCAACTAGATACGATAAGTATTTTTCATTTTGTACTGGTTCTTTATCTAACCGTATGATCGAAAAAAAACCACTTGATTTACAGGTTGTTCCAGAGAACCTCTTGAAAAGTGTTTCGCGTAACGTAAAAAAAGCCAATATTCCTTTAGTAAGCGAACCACGACCTTTCTGGTTCTCTGTAGTTATGCAAGAATTAATATTCAATAAAAATCATGATATTGAAGAGTTTATATTAGCGTTTTCGGATAAATATTTGAATAGAAGATATGTTAAGCCATTTGCTTTATTGCATTCAGCGCTTAATTCTAATAGCATTGATATTGTGAGCATTTTTGGAAAAATATCGCAAATTTTTTCTCCGGAAGATTGCAAGGAAATTAAAGAGCGACTTTTAGTGATAATTTTAATAAAAGGATTTCCTATATTAGAGCGAATAAATCCAGCAACAGTTTTAAAAGAGCTATCAACAAATCCCTACGATGATTATGAAGAGTTTGATAACCTATTTTTAGAAATAAATCTACATAACACTTGGAATGTAAATCCTGATCTGCTAACAACAATCTTTCAGTCTTTAATTGGTACCGAAATAAATAAATTGGGAGAGCGTGTAATCGTTGCAGTTTCTTCATTTATTGAGCCATATGAACTTTTCAATGTTACAGGGCCGTTTTTAAAGGGAAGTCATATTTTAGTCACTTTTAACCATAAGCTGGCTTTGTGTAAAGAATTATGGATGCAACCTAAACTTTTTCAAATTGAAATATTGCGTTGTTTGAATAAAAATATCAAGAATGAAAATTTAATTAACGAAATACTTTTTGAAATATTTGATACAAGCCAAGAAAATATATGTGAGCAATTATTTGAGGCTTTTGGCGATTATGCTGTTAATTATTTCTTGTTATGGGCAGAAAAGAAAAATAATATAGAATCAATACGGAGATGGTCGGATCTTTGTCGATTAAATCCATTAATATGTATAAAAAAGTTACCGTATCTTGAAAATATTTGGTTACTCGAGTGTATAATAAAGTCTTTAAATCCATATTCATCGGAAGTTCTAGCCATAGATAAAAGTACATGGATAGAAATTTTTTATAAGTTTTGTAATAATCAAAGATCTTACCATGAAGTTCTTCCCCAGTTTTTATTGCCTATTATGCTTAAATCAAATGAAAAATATCCTAGCGATATTGCCTATTTTGTCTTTAACGAGATGCATAGCAAACTTGAAAATAATCAAATGGATTATGAAGATTGGGAAAAGTTATCTGATTTACTGCCTGCTGTTGCGTGGTATAATAGCTGGGATAAGTGCAAAAGGTTGCGTAAGGCGGCTAAAAAACGAGGCTATGATTTCAATCTCTATCAAAACTCGTAAAACGACGGGTAGGATTTTAAAACCTTTGCAACGTTATATTCATCAGAATCCGCAAGACAACAGGGACTTTCCTTTTTGTAAAGGGCCGCCCTTAAATACCCCGCAACGTTGTTGCTTCGTACGTAACGGTACTGCCTCTGCGCGCGCTTCCTCGCAACTGCCTAGTATCTGGGCAATTTTGAACGGCCTCGGGGAAACGTATAAGAAAAAATACGAAAACACCAAATTCCTGGAGATAGTTTTTACTACTTGAAGGAATTTGGTGTTTTTATGTAAAAAGCTATTTATGGGTGATATAATAATATATACAGTTTATGGAAAATTATTTTGAGTAGGTATTCTGACAAAATTTCATCTGAGAGGGAATAGATTATGAAAATAAATGGAATTGAATCACAATATCAAAATTATGCAGTGCTCGACACTTCCAATACAAAGTGTAGTAGTAGTGAAAGCGTGTCTGATTCATTCAGCAAAGCGATTATAAATTGGGAAAAAAGAATAAAGGAAGCTATTGATAAACAGCTGGAAAATGATCGCAATGGCAGTATTCAGATGTCAGAAAAGCAATGGCGTAATCTAATGAAAAAAGTCGACAATGCAATCGATACCATTAAAGACAAACAAAAAGAGCAGTTACAACAAAAGGAAGGTCTGCGCTCGAAGGATACTGTTGTTTCCACGCATGAACATGAAATGG
The DNA here is from genome assembly GCF_963668665.1 of uncultured Anaeromusa sp. Classification (NCBI taxonomy): domain Bacteria; kingdom Bacillati; phylum Bacillota; class Negativicutes; order Selenomonadales; family Sporomusaceae; genus Anaeromusa; species uncultured Anaeromusa sp. The sequence continues at coordinate 1,921,103 of NZ_OY764902.1, forward strand.
ATACTCAATTTTTAAATGGCGGATTGTCAAGCCAAGTGCGACACCTCGTGTAAAAAGACTTGAATATGTCAACGCCGGTTTATTTTTGACCACCAGCGCCGGGTGAAAAATGACCAGTTGCAGCCGATTAAGAACTGACCACTCCATCGGATTTCAAGAGTTCACCGCTTGGAGGGTGAGGAATCAAAGACAGACCGGCTTTGTTGCGATTCTTGAGACGATAGCTCTGGCCTCGTATGTTTATGACATGCGCGTGATGCAACAGGCGGTCAAGGATGGCTGTCGCCAGCGGAACATCGCCCATTAGCTCGCCCCATTCGCCGAAGCCTTTATTGCTGGTCAATATAATGCTTCCTTTTTCATAGCGCGAACAGACCAACTGAAAAAACAGATTCCCGGCATAGCGGTCAAGATGCGTGTAGCCAATTTCATCGATCAGTAACAGTCCCGGACGTTGATAAACTTTCCAGCGGCGTTCCAGCCGCCCTTCGCTATCCGCTCGGCGCAGATCAGCAATCAATCGGTCCATACTGACAAAATACACGGAAAGACCTTTGCGAATCGCTTCCGTGGCAAGACCGATCGCCAGATGGCTTTTGCCGACTCCCGGCGGTCCCAGTAAAATGACATTTTCCTGGCGATGCACAAAACTCAGTGTTTCCAGTTCGCGAATCAATCGTTCATCCAATCCAGGTTGAAAACTGAAATCAAACTCGCCAAGATTCTTCTTTTGCGGCAGACGCGATAGCTTTAAGCGCGTTTCCTCGCTGCGCACTTTCCGGACATCGTTTTCCGCATCCAGCAGTCGGTTTAAAAAACTCAGATAGGTTGGCTGCTCATGTGCTGCCAGTTCCAGATGCGCATCCAGCGCTTGCGCTGAATGCGCCAATCCAAGAGCGTCAAGGCTATCGCGAACGTGTTCTAATTCCACCATATCAAGTCGCCTCCGCAAACTGCGCGTACTCGGTTAGCGGTCGGATATACACTTGATCGAGCGGAATTTGCACGGCACAGGATGGTTCATGCGGGATACCTTGTTGTGCGGAAAGCCCATCGTATTGTCCTGTGGCGTAAACATGTTTACGCGATTTGTGGCAAACAGCATGCGTTTGGAGCAATTGTCCGGCTTCATCGAGAATGATAATCTGGCCGCGTTGCAGCGCGACTTGAACGCACTTGCCGCTATTCCTCCAATGGACGCCATACAGCGCGCCATTGTAACTGACGAAGCCTTCGCGTGAAACCTTGCGATTTTCCATGCGATAAGGGTTGCAGATGTTTTCCGGCGGCAAGGCGCTCAACTTTTCAGCCGACAAAAGATCTACGGGCCGTTCGCCGGTTGTGCCGTGAACCTTTTGATTCGCCTGATCGCACCAAGCTACCGCTTGCAGTTGCAGATCGCCAAAATCAATAAATGCTCTGCCCGGAAGGAAGTTATCCCGGACGTAGTGAACCAGCCGTTCGACCTTGCCTTTGGTTTGCGGCCGACGCGGCCGGCAAACTTTCGGAATAAATCGCATATCCGTTGCGAACCGTTCAAATGGTTCATGCCAAATCGGTTTGCCGTGATCGGTGGATATAATCACCGTTTTCATCCTGTCGGTCAGCACGACTTCCGGTACGCCGCCAAAATACTCAAAAGCATTGAGCATGCAACGCAACAAGCTGGCGCTGTCGCAGCGGCGCGAAAACTCAATATAACGCGTTCGACTGTGACCAAGAACCATGACGAAACAGGCGACTTTTCGCATTTGACCGTTGCGAGCCTTGTAGTTCATAAACCCCCAATCCATTTGCGCTTGGCGACCAGGCGGTGTTTCAAAACGCCGGACGGCTGGTTCCATTTTGACGGAAGGCGGGCGAAACGGCGCCAGGTAATCCTTAAGAATCGTGATGCCACCGTCAAAGCCTCGTTCAATAATCCGGTCAAAAATCACGCTAGCATTATAGACTCCAAGCTCAAGCAGTTCTTGGATATACGGTTTAAACGGATCGAGCTTTGAGCCGCGTATTTTGCCTTTTAGTCGATGCGGTTGCTCACCTTGTTCCAGATATTTTCGGACGGTTATTCTCGACATACCCGTTTCCCGGGCGATTTGTGAAACGTTTTTTCCTTGCATAACTTTCATTTCTTGCAGCATAATAGAAGTGCCACGCTCCTTCATTGGCGCTACCTCCTTTGATGTCTCGACAACTCAAAGGGTAGCCTATTGGGGGAGGGTGGTCAATTTCTACCCGACCGATAGTGATCAATTATCGACCGGCGCTACTGGTTAATTATAGCCCGGCGTCGACACTCTTCCACCTAAAGGGTATTGGGCGCGGGTGAAGGCCGGACAGAACGTGCCTAAAACACCGCTACCTGCAGTATCTGGAGAATTGAAACGATATATTCGCAACTATGTTATAAAGTATCGAGAAGGCATTGAAAGCTTTACTGATAATGAATTAGCTAACGCCGAAGAGCTTAATTTGCTTCAGGAAGAAACGAAATCGTTTATTCGAGAAAAGTGCGCACAGGCTACCGTGAAAAGTCAGTTGAGAAATCCTCATAAATATATCATTGAGCATAAAGAAGAAACTATATACAGAAAGAAAAGGGATAGAGCATTAAAACGAGCCAGCTTTAGTCCTAGCTACTATTCAAAAGTTAAAAGTGAATATAGAGAGAACAACCCTATTCTTCCGCTGAGCGTCTCCGATGTGAATATTAATAGAGCATACCGGCTTATGGATGCTATCATTACAACCCTTGATGACATGGAGGCATATACCACTCTTCGGAAAGACTCAAGCAAGGATATCGGAGCATTTCACATAATGCACGCAAGCTTTCAAATCACAGTTAATGAACAAACGAGGAAAACGAAAAATAAAGATAACAAAGAACATGTACCTGAGCTAATATTGACGCTAATTCCCGAGAGTTGGTTTGGGTTTAGCAAAAAAACGCAGCCTGCAATGATATACCAGGACCATGATAATGAACCAATGGAAGTACAGGTAGGCAAAATTATATATGATATGTTTGTTGTTGCTAACAAATTGCAAGTAATGGACGAACTGGAAAAAAGAGAAGAACGGAGAAAAGAAGAAGAACGAGAACGCCAGCGTCGTCTGAAAAAGATGCGTGAGGGAGAATTGGAAGAAGTTAAACTGCTAACGCAAGCTTCGAAAGATTGGGCTAAAGCCCAAAAGATTAGAAGCTTCGCTGATAGCATGGAGTGTAAAATTACGGAACTTGATGATCAGGAAAAACAGGAAAAGCTTCGGAAGTGGCTGAAATGGGCCCGAGACAAGGCGGACTGGTTAGATCCTTTGACTGCAAAGAGTGATGAGCTGTTAGGGGGAAATCAGCATATCTTTGATGTGATACTGGCGAAATTTGAAGAAAACAGGTAAGTCTTTACTTAAGTAGGTATTCGCAGTTGGCTGCAATAAGAAGAGGAATTGTATTTGTTAGAACTTTCGGTTGGACAATGGGCGTGTTAATAGAATTCGGGGAGGGGTTTTATGAGCCAAAGGAAGTTTGAAAAGGAATGCATGTCTGAGAAGCATGTTAAATGGGAAAATGCAATTGGACGTAAAAAAGGGCTCTATATCCGTGAAGATGATATTAGAACTGAATTTGGGCGTGATTATACTCGAATTTTACATTCTACAGCTTATCGTAGGTTGAAACATAAAACTCAAGTTTTTTTTGCTACGCAAAATGATCATGTGTGTACGAGAATAGAGCATGTAAATCATGTTGCGTCTGTAAGTTATACAATCGCACAATATCTTGGATTGAATACGGAACTGGTTCGTGCAATAGCGACGGGGCATGACTTAGGACATGCTCCATTTGGTCATTGTGGCGAAGTTATATTGAGAGAAATAGCAAAGGAGATAGACGATAATTTTTGGCATGAACGGCAAGGATTACATGTGGTGGATGATATTGAAACTCTAACTGGGCCTGATGGTAATGAAGAGAATATGCTGTTAACCTATGCAGTGCGTGATGGCATTATTAGTCATTGTGGAGAAGTAGATGAAAATGCTCTTCGTCCAAGGGAAGAGTACTTTGAACTAGAGAAAATTCGTAAAGCAAATCAATATCAACCGTTTACCTGGGAAGCATGTGTTGTTAAAATTTCGGATAAGATCGCTTATCTCGGGAGAGATATTGAAGATGCTTTTCGTTTGAAAATAATTCAGCCAGTTAATATGAGAGATATTTTAAGATTAGTAAAAGAGCAAATGGGAATGGAATTGGATTGCATAAATAATACGGTTTTAATGCATCAATTTATTGTCAATTTGTGTGAGCAAAGTGATCCTGTTAGAGGACTGGTTTTATCACATAAATACTTGGAGCTTATGAATGAAATTAAGAAATTCAACTATGGTAATATATACGATCATCCAAGATTGTTATATTACAAACGGTATGCTGAGTTGATAATACAATCGATATACCAAGAGATTCAGACATGGAATGAGGGAGAAGAAACAGCTAATAAGGTACTGGAAATGACGAATTTCTATCCAACGCTAGGAAGATACTTTCTTGAATGGTTGCAGAAGTATTCAGATCTTGGTCGGATTCAAAGGCAACAAGTGGGGGAACGAAAGAAGGGGGCAAGAAATAGTAATTACAATAATAAGGTGATTTACAATGTGCTTTCGAATAATAAAGATTATCAAAGGGCGTGCGTTGATTTTATTGCTGGAATGACGGACTCTTTCGCGGAGAAAATTTTTAAAGAATTGACTAGCTTCTAATTAATGCACACTTAAGACGTTCCTATGGAGCATCTAAATGAGGTTTAGGTAAAACGGGAAGAATTAAGACAGAGGGTGACTTTAAATGCAACAAAGGTTTAACTTTAACGCTCAATACCCCTATGATGTAGATGTTGATACAGATGAATTTCGTCAATCTATTATTGATGTAGTTAGTAAACAGTATGACGTTGAAATAAAAGTGATAAATTTTGGCAGTTGCTCATATGGAAGAACCTTTGAAGGGATCATAGATATTAGTGCAGATAGAAAAATATTGGCGGCGGAATTGAAAAAAGATTTGGATGTTATTAAAGGAGTTCCTTGGCAGATTTCAATAATCGAAAAACTAGATGATAATACTTGATTCGGTGCTATGTTCGAATTGGAGAACTATCTTTCAAAGTAATGTAGAGATGCGTTGTTTCATGTGTCCATGTTATAATTAAGGATAAAGTAGATTAAGTTTGAGTAGGTGAATGGCATGAAAAAAAGAAAATTTGCTCTAACAATAAAACAAGCCGTACAAAAGGCCGAAGGGGATTTGCGTTTAGAAAACGGTCTTGTTTCCGAATGGGGTAACGGAATTTTTTCGCGAGTAAAAAATGGAGAGACTACTTTGCGGGATTCGAAGCGAGAAATTGACCATTATGTGCGGACGCGATTGGCTGTCGAATGATGGATGGTTACGAATCAGTACAAGATGTATATTGCTATCCAGGTACAACGGTTTTGAAGAATAGATGGAATGTTTCAGATCCAGTCAAGTTAGCGGAGATTGAAGATCTGTATTCTAGGCAACGGATCGCGGAAATTTATGCGGAACATGTAGTAGGCGGTCGCAAGGGCTTCGCACATTTAAAAAAAATTCATCAATATATTTTTCAAGATGTCTATAACTGGGCTGGAAAAATTAGGACAGTGCGGGTTCATAAAGGAACTACGACCTTTTCTTATCCAGAGAATATAGAAGCAGAAGCGGAGCGTATTTTCGGCTGTCTAAAAGAAGAGAGATTTTTACGTGGTTTGGATAAAACGCAATTTGTGAAGCGAATTGCCTGGTATATCGGAGAGCTAAATGCGTTACATCCTTTTCGCGAAGGAAATGGGAGAACTCTACGGGTATTTATTTGGTTGGTGGGTATAGACGCAGGTTGGAACCTGGAATTTGAGACAGTAGATCAATCTCAATGGCTGCACGCCTGCATTTTGTCTTTTCAGGGAAATATGTTGTTGCTTGAAGAACTTGTGGAGGCTATTGTGAGCCAAAATCCATAATGATGAATGATTTTTCTATTAGAATAGAGGGCAATGAGGGCAGAACTCATTGCCCGTTTTGCACCGTTATACCCGATACGGAGACAACTCGCATCAATGATTTCGCTGTTATATATGATACGGAGAACCGTATCATTGGTAATGAGACCGTTGATAATCACCCATCTACGTTGTTGCTGCTCCGGGAGCGCGCTTGCCGTACGCAACTGTACTGCCTGCGTGCGCTTCCTCGCAGCTGCCTAGTATCTGGGCAATTCTGAACGGCCTCGGAGAAACGTATAGGAAAAAATACGAAAACACCAAATTTCTGGAAATAGTAGTTGCTATTTGCAGGAATTTGGTGTTTTTATGTAAAAAGCTATTTAGGGCAAGGCAGTGTTTGGAAAAAGTGCAGGGGAAATGGTGACAAAAAGAGAATGTCTTTGCTGTCCTATTTCGCTGTTATATTATGATACGGAAACAACTTTCAAAAATGGTTGCATCGTTATGTTTGATGTGGAAAGTGTAACATATATTACAGACCTCATAAAAATTGGTCTAAATGACTGTTGTCATTCCATTATTAAGAAATAAGCCTTAAAATTAGATTGATATATACTGTAAACGAAGAATTGAATTTTTAACAGTTGAGATCAATGAAGTGTTGGATTTTAAGAAAGCAGGGGTGCATAAGATGCAAATTGATTTATGTATTGATAAAGAAAAAAATACAACTGAAAAAGGTAGAATTCTAGAACATTTGGTAGCACAACTTCTTACAATTCAACAGTATGAGGTGGTAAATACTATTAGGGTAACTGGCATGGAAATAGATGTTTTTGCCAAACACAAAGTTAACAATACGACACTACTGGTAGAATGCAAGGCTTGGGAATCGCCGTTGCCAGCGGATGTGATTAGTAAACTTTTGGGAAACGTGATGTTGCGACATGCAAATCAAGGTTGGCTTGTATCTACAGGGCCTTTATCAAAAGATGCAAAGGGTATTAAATCTGAATGGGAGAATAAAGACGATGCTGAAAGAGCAATGTTATCTTTTTACACAAATGATAGAATATTAGAACTCCTTCTTGACTCTGGAAAAATAATTTCTGGTGATCAAGTTAAGAGAAAATTAGAATCAAAATATTTTGCGGATGATATCACATTGATGTTAACAGAAAAGAAATACTATTGGGTAGTGCCTATTTTAGATAATCAATATGGAACCGTCAGTTATATAACTGTATTTGATGCAACTAATGGAGAATGTATTAATGATAATAATTTGTTGAGTGAATTAAAGCACATTTCAAATTTGTATTCAGATTATTTATGGGTAGGGAGCAATCTTAAGGTTGCTCATGGTATAGAAAGTAATGTAGAAGAAGAATTTAATAGTATTGTCCCTGTAATGGGAGGGGATGATTGGGAAGATTATAGACCTGCTCGTCCAGCAGATTTTGTTGGAAGAAAAAAAATAATGCTCAATATTTTTAAGTATTTTGATAATGTCTTAGATGAAAAAACAGATACTAGGCTCTTCTCTGTTACAGCCCCATCTGGAATGGGAAAAAGTTCGTTGATTTTAAAGCTTGCATCAATGTCAGATTCAAGGAGAAAGTCAAAAAAATATTTTGTTTACGCACTTGACTCAAGAACTGCAATTTCAGCACGTTATGTTGAATTATCCGTTAAATCTTGTTTTGAAAAGGCTGATAAAGAAGGATTTACAGATGTTTCAAATAGAAAACTGGAAACGTTGTCAATTATACAAATGTTACAAAGTGAATCAGTGACTAGAACTTTGGAATATTTAAAAAAACAAAATAAAATGATCGTAATAATATTTGATCAATTTGAAGAACTTTTTTCCAAAAAAGAGTTGGCTGGTGTATTTGAAAAAATAAGACAATTATCTAATGTTGTAGATCAACTTAAGGCCAATCTTGTTATTGGTTTTTCGTGGAAAACAGATTTAACAATTCCAGCGGAACATCCGGCATATTTCATGTGGTCTAATTTAGCGGATAGAAGAAAAGAATTTGATTTACCACAATTTCAGCCTGCAGAAGTCAAGGGAGCCATAAAAGTATTTGGTAGTCAACTTGGTGAAAATATTAATCCTGTTCTTAGGAATTACTTATCAAAACAATGTCAAGGATATCCATGGTTATTAAAAAAATTGTGTATTCATGTCTTTAAATTGATAAAAGAGGGAAATAACCAAGAAACTGTTATTGGACAGAAATTAAATATAGTTGATTTGTTTGAAAGAGATATTAACGACTTGACGCCAGAAGAACATGCGTGTATTAAACAAATTGGACAAGAATCACCGGCGGATTATTTTAAAATTGCGGATTTATTTGGAAATGACATAATTCAAATGTTAGTGAACAAAAGGATTGTAATAAGAAGAGCATCAAGATTGACTTTATATTGGGATATTTTTAAAGACTATGTTTTAGAAGGAAAAATCCCCAATATTTTACTGGATTATATTCCTCAGCAACAGTATGCAACTGTTGCAGTAGTTGTAAAAAGCCTATTAAATAATGGAACATTAGTTACAGAGCAATTAGGCGATAAAGTTAATATGAAAATATCAACTATAGAGAACTTTTTGGTTGACGCAGTTATGTTCGGAATAGCTAAACGAGAAAATGGTGAAATTTCACTTGCAATGAAAAGTGAAAGAGAAATAGTGATTGCATTGCGAGCTTTTTTCTATAAGCATTTGCTATATATTGAATTAAAAAATACGTATTTGCAAGAGTTTACATATCAAGATTATTTGGATTCCTTCATAAGCGTATATCAAGATAGTAATATTGCTGAAAAAACAAAAAAAACATATGCATCAAAACTATTAAATTGGTTTGTTCATTTAGGAATGATAGAGGCTAGGAGCAGCTTATCATATGCAATGGTTAATGAGGTTAAAGAAGATTTATTAGTATTTAAGCAGTTGGATAGAAGATCTAGGTGTTTTAGTGGAGAAGGGAATGTTCATAACGTATTTTGGGGTGAAACCTCACCAACAAAATTAGAAAAAGCTTATAATTTGATAAAAAATACACCGACTTCTTATGAAGATATGAAAAATCAAGGATATAGAAATGCAGTTGGAGTGTTGTGGTCATTTGGAGGTATACAGAAAAGGAACAATGTGTATTGTGTCTCTGCTGATATAGAAGATGTATACAAAAATATTGAAAATTCAGATACTATAATTTATGCTAAAGAAGTTTTGAAAAACCAAGCAGATATTTCAGAAAGGGATATGGGGAAGTTACTAGAACAAAAATACTCAAAACAGTGGAAAGATGGATCTCGTCTTAGATATGGAAGTGCTATTAGACGATGGGGGAGATATTTTATGCAACATGAAATATAAAAATAAATTGGGACAACCGGGGCGTCAGACTGTGCGAAAACAAAAAAAGATTAGCCTGGAAAACTAGCCTAGACGCACGGGGACGTTCCCTATTTGACATATTTTAAGAACAATTTGCCATAAGAAGGTATTCTTTATTCGTGAGTGTGTTGGGGTGCTCAAGGCCAGTTGCTCCAATTACGGGTGTTGTCGTATGAGGATTCTGCGTCGGAAGCAAAGAGCTGGTTTCTTTGCTTCCGATTTTTACTTGGTCATGTTAAAGTGAAAGAAAAACGGCCTGGTTTTAGCATGGGGAAATACTTTGTTTTTGCGTGTGAAAAATGGTGAATTGAACTTGCGTGATTCGAAACGAGAAATCGATAATTATGTTCAGACGCACTTGATTTTGAATAAAGAGATTGCCAAATGCGTCAATGACGCATAAAATAGAAGTATGAAGAAGATGATAACTGTTGTTGAGACGAAAGCCTATTTGAATATCATTAATGGAATTTGGAGCGAAGAGGAACGCAGCGAGTTTTTAACTTATATTGCTGGAAATTACACGCAAGGTGATATAATTCAAGGTACTAACGGTTTGCGGAAAATTCGTTGGAGTCGCTCCGGGATGGGCAAACGAGGTGGCATTCGCGTTATATATTATTACTACGACGAAACCGCTCAGATATTTTTGCTTGCGGCATATGCAAAAAGTTCTCAAGGTAACCTAACTTCCCAGGATAAACAGGTTCTTTCAGTATTTGCGGAACAACTTAAGAAAAGAATTAAGAGCAGAAGGAGGGATTAGCATGAAAACGAAGAAAATGAGTCCTCTTGCTGTAGCTATTGCAGAAGGGCTGCAGGAGGCAATCAGCTATACTACGGATGAAAAAGTAACTGGCGTTAATGTGGTTGAAGTAGAAGTACCGGATGTTAAAGAAATACGACTTAAACTTAATATGACACAAGAACAGTTTTCCTCTACTTTTTGCATACCTTCTGGCACTGTGAAAGGTTGGGAGCAAAAGCGAAGGGGCATGGATGCTACTTCAGCCGCCTTTTTGCGTGTAATTGAAAAATACCCGGAGCAGGTTAAGGATGCATTGCGTTCGACACTAGCACAAGCATAAAAAGCAGGAGTTGCTTCCTGCTTTTTTATATAACAGCGTAAAAGCTTGGGATAAAGGGGACGTTCCTTTTTTGTCACCATTGCTAAAGAGGCTGCCCATAATCACCCAGCAACCTTGTTGCTTGCCGTACGTAACTGTACTGCCTGTGCGCGCTTCCTCGCAGCTGCCTAGTATCTGGGCAATTCTGAGCGACCTCGGAGAAAATGTATAAGAAAAAATACGAAGACACCAAATTTTTGGAGATAGTTTTTGCTATTTGCAGGAATTTGGTGTTTTATGTAAAAAGCTATTTATGGGCAATTTTTGAAAAAATGTGCCGACGGAATGTTGAGAGGAGTGGCAGTTTCGTCGCTTGACCCGATAGGGAGAATAGCTAAAAGGAGAGAAAAATGGCAGTTGTAAAATGCACAAAATGTGGAAAAGTGTTTAATACAGAGGGAGCAATACTGAAACCGATAGGCGATGGTGGATATTTAGAATGTTGTCCAAAATGCGGGAGCACGAGTGTATATTGTACGGACGGTTTCCAAAACGACGATGATAGAAGATGGGAAGGGTATTAGGAACGAGGTACAGTCAACCTAGTCCGGCAACAGAAGCATAGGGATGATTCTGCTGCTTCCGTTTGCCTGGTAACGGCTCAGTGAGGCCCACATTGGTCACCCAGCAACGTTGTTGCTCCTCGGTTCGCCTTGCATCTGGGAAATTCTGAGCGGCCTCGGGGCAACGTATAAGAATAAATACGGAAATGCAAAAAATAAAGAACATCCCCATTGTCCAATTTTCAGAGAGCAGGAGACATACATATAGCCAGTAATTTTTTAGCAAAATAAACTTATGCGACAAGGGGAAAGTCTATGAACATGTACAAATATTTTCCGTTCATGTTATTCATCAGTTTTTGGTTACTCGTGACTCCGGTTAGCGCTCAGACTATTGTGTATATACCGATGGATGATCGACCGGTTAACTTGGAGTATGTCGTTGATGCGGCTCAAGCAGCTGGCGTGGATATTGTTGTGCCTCCCAAAGCACTTTTAGGCACTCGCGGTGAGATGGGCGATCCAGAGGGCTTGTGGGCGTGGTTATTTGCTCATTCACGTACTGCGGATGCGGTTGTCGCATCGACGGACTCGCTGTTATATGGTAGTTTGGTGGCTTCTCGCACGCATAACCTTTCGATGGATATTGTCGAAGAGCGGCTTGCTAATCTTGCTAAGCTGAAGTCCAGTAATCCAGGAATGATGCTGTATGTGTACGGTACCATTATGCGAACACCTAAAACTACAGAAGGCGGAGAAGAACCTTCTTATTATGAACGATATGGCCCTGCTATTTTTCGTATTACAGCTTTGCGGGATCAGATGGACAGCCAGGGTTTGACGCGTAGGGAAGACCAGGAGTTGCACGGCTTGCTGGATAAGGTGCCTCCAGCCATATTGAACGATTGGTATAGCCGACGGGAGAAGAACTTGCTTGCCAATCAGCGTCTGATCGGTTATGCCAAACAAGATATTGTCGCTTATTTTTTACTTGGGAAGGATGATTGTGCGCCGTTCTCTCAGTCCCATATGGAGTTTCGTCATTTGGCCGCAGAGACAGTCGGATTGCCGACTAGCAAGTATGCCTGCTTTCCAGGAGCTGATGAATTTGGCATGCTGATGATGACGCGAGCCATCAACAATAACACTTTCCGAGTGCCCATTGTACGGACTTTATTTGCTCCCGGAGTTGGTCCAAACACAGTACCTTCTTATGAGGATGTGGCTGTGGGGCAGACCATCAATGCCCATATTCTTTCTGCTGGTGGCATACCGCTCAACTCGCAGCGGGCTGAGTTGGTATTGGCGGTAAATACACCAGAGAATGGTGTCACGCGGGAGGCGGACAGCGCATTTAATCATAGCCGTTCTAGGGAAGCCACGGCAGTATTGGCAGAAGATATGGCACGCGAATTGAGGGCCGGGCATCGGTTGACAGTAGCAGATATTGCTTTTGCCAATGGTGCTGACAACGCGTTTATGTCCGAATTGAGCAAGCGGGGCTTGCTATTTAGAGTAGACGCCTACTCGGGCTGGAACACGGCCAGTAATACCATTGGTTATGCAATCGCTCAGGGCATGCTGGCAGATAGAATGGTTCCTGCAAGTAAAAATAGGCTTTTGGCGGTGAGGTTTTTGGATGATTGGGCGTATCAAGCCAATGTTCGAGATGCGGTGGGGGTGGAGGTCCTTTTTCCACTTGGCGGCCAGTGGGCTGATTTGGGCAAGCTGACGCCTCGCTTGGTGACGGAGACGGAGCGACGGCTGAGGGGGTTTGCGCATTCCTATTTCCCCGCATATCCGTTGGAGCGGTTCCAAGTATCGTTTCCTTGGAATCGGATGTTTGAAGTAAAGATCGACTTACCTGACTAATTGGAAGCAAGGCGATATAATCCAAGGCACTAACGGTTTACGTAAAATTCATTGGAGTCGCTCCGGGACAAAGGGACGTTCCTTTTTGTCACCTTTATCATATATTTCATTGCTTGACCCAATAGGGAGAATCGCTAAAAGGAGAGAAAAATGGCAGTTGTAAAATGCACCAAATGTGGAAAAGTGTTTAATACAGAGGGAGCGATACTGAAACCGATAGGCGATGGTGGATATTTAGAATGTTGTCCAAAATGCGGGAGCACGAGTGTATATTGTGTGGACGGTTTCCAAAACGAAGATGATAGAAAATGGGAAGGGTATTAGGAACGAGGTACAGTCAACCTAGTCCGGCAACAGAAGCAGAGGGATGACTCTGTTTCCTTAATTAGGCGACTTAAAGAAGGGGAAAAGAGTGCCTAGGAGGTGTAGGAGAATTGTTAAAGGCAGTTTTACATATTGATGAACCAATTAAATGGCAGTTAACTTTAGCTAATACAGAAAATCTTATTGCAGACGTAGGCTTAGAAAATATTACTTTGGAAATTATTGCAAATGCAGCAGCGGTAAAAATATTTGGCTCTACAGAGTCCGAGATGGCAAGTGTAATCGAAAAGATGAAAGCGCTATCAACTCATAATGTTAAAATTATTGCGTGTAGAAATGCTTTAAGAGCAAATGCTATTAGCGAAGATACATTGCCGAGTTATATAACGGTTGCTCCTGCAGGAATAACAAGGATTATAAAGAAACAATCCGAAGGTTATTCTTACGTAAAACCGTAAGATAGCGCCTTGCTTCCGAAAACAGGACACTAGGGACATTTTTTCTCACCTTTTGAGCTGTCGCTCCTGCGACGCGCAGGATGAGCAAGCGTCGAGTGCGTCCGGGATGGCAGTATAAGAATAAAGATAGAGTACAAGATTCCTGCAGAATGGTTTTGCCATTTGAGGGGATCTTATTTTTTATGTAAAAACTACTTGTGGGCAGCGCTTTAAAAATATGCAAGTAGAATATAAGAATTAGCAATAAATATTTAGTTTATATTATAAAGGGAAGTAATGAGAAACGTCGAAATAGAAACAGGAAAATGAAGGTATTATTGCAGAAATTCAAGCAGGCTTACTAGAACGGGCAGGGGGCAAAGTTTATGGCAGTCAGGCGACTTATACGATATGGTGTTGTTCTAATCATAATGGCCGTGATTGCCGGATGTGGAACGACGAATACTAATACGTTAGAACCAGGCAACGTGAAGAAGAAGGTCACGTTGCTGCACTATTTTTCAGGAGCCTTAAGCGGCGGGATTCAGGGGATGGTGGAGACGTTTAATCAAAGAAACAGCAAATACCAGTTAGTAGCGACCCCGCTGGACCATGAAGCATATAAAACCAGTATCAAAGACACGTTGGCTTCGCCAAATTCACCGGATTTATATTCGTATTGGGCCGGGGCCAGGACAAGGTCGGTACTGGAAAACCTGGATTCTTTCGATGATGTATGGGAAACGACAGGCTTGAATCGTGATGCGTCTAAGGCGGTTACTGAAGCTTGTACCTATAATGGCAAAAAATATATACTTCCAGTCACCCAGCACTATGTTGGTTTCTTCTATAACAAGAAGGTGTTTGCCGCTGCCGGGGTTCAGCCGCCGGCAAATTGGAGCGAGTTTCTCAGTGTGTGTGAACGCCTTAAGGCCAACGGGGTAACGCCTATAGCTCTTGGCGCAAAGGAAAAATGGCCGGCCCAGTTTTGGTTCGATTATCTTCTCTTACATACTGCCGGCTATGAATATCGTCAGCAATTGATGGAGGGTAAGATTTCCTATGCGGATGCTCCAGTGCGAAAGGCATTTGACCTGTGGGCCGAGCTTATCGATAAAGGGTATTTTAATGATCGCCCTATTGATGTTTCCTGGGATCGGGGCGCTAATGAAGCCGTTTATAAGGGAGAAGCGGCTATGACGCTTATGGGAACCTGGATTATCGGCAACTATTCGGATGACAGCCATAAATGGAGGCAGGGGGAGGATTATGACTATTTTCCATTCCCTGTATTGGATGAAGAAATGCCGCGCTATGCACTTGGGCCGATAGACGGGCTTGTTCTTTCAAGGCAGGCTGTGCAAAAAGAAGGAGCTAAGGAAGCGCTTGAGTATCTTGCTTCGCTGGAATCTCTCAAGGCTATGAGCCGTGGGTCAGGAGCTTTTGTTCCGAGACGGGTCGAGCCGGAATTTTACTCGCCGCTACAGCAGCGGATGTTGAAAGATATTGATGCCGCACAACATTGGGTGTTCAATTATGACCTGTCCACGCCTCCGCAGGTGGCGGCGGAGGGACTCAATCTATTTGTGGAATTTCTGGATTTCCCCCAACAACGGGAATATATTATTACGCGCTCTGCTAAGAAAATTGAAAAGGTGTGGAAAGAGTCGGGCGTGATTTAAAGAGGGTATTATGCAGAAGCATTTTTCATTTCGTCAAAAACTAGGCGGGGCATTTATCATATTGCTGTCGTTTATTTTGCTGCAGGGCGCTGTGTCGTGGCTTGCGCTGACGGAGATAAACGCCCGTTACAGCGATCTTCGTGATGTCGAACGTATTACCGAGTTGATTCTGGATGCCCGCTTGAATGAAAAGACGTATGTCAAGACTGGCGAGCGCCGTTTTGCGGTCGAGGTGCAAGAAGAGTTGCAGCAGGCAGAGGACATGGTATATGTTATTCGCCAGAGGTCTTCTCTTAAAGGACCGATCCTGGAAGACATGGCTGGAGCTTTGGAACGATACATGAATACATTTTCACAGTACGTTATCTATCAGGACCAAAGCATGGCTCTTAAGAGTGAGAGCGCCAGAATTGACGCGGAACTGGTGGAAATGGCGGATGATATACGGAAGATAAACTGGCCGGACAGAGATAATACTATTAATAAATTATACAGATTTTTGCTTGCTGTAGGAGAGCATAAGCTAAGCAATGATGAGCGTATCGGCGCTATTGCGGCAGGTAAAGAGATTATTTCATTGGCCGAAGGCGTGCGGCAGCAGACGCCTGATACGGATGTGAAGCTTGTGGCGGCTCGTATCGTGCTGCTTGTTAAAGACTATATGGAGATATTGGAAAAGGCTAAAGAGTTGGGAGCTCGTCAACGCACTAATGAACAGCAAATGGAAGTTTCAGCGGAAGCGATGTTAGCCTGCGGAAAGCTGGTAGCCGCCGATCAAAACGAGAAAGCCCGAGAGCGGCAAGCCATAGCAACCTGGGTAATGATCGTTGTCTTTATTCTTTCTGTGGTGATCGCCATTGGAGGCATGTTCTACCTGATGGCCCGATTGCTAAAACCGTTGAATGAGCTGGCAGCCGTTACCTCCGCCTTAGGGCAAGGTTATTTTAAAGAGCGCATAGGCGTAGACGCCGAAGATGAATTTAGGAATCTATTGCATAGTGTGAACCGGATGGCGGAAAACATTGAGAATCTTAATGCCAACATGGAACAGATGGTGACAGAACGGACTCAGGCTTTGGAATTGGAAAAAGTCCGCTTTGAGAAATTTTTTGAGAACAGCCCGGAGGCCATTCTTATTTTTAACAGAGAAATGCAGGTCTTGAACGTTAATCCTGCTTTTACAGAAATCTTCGGCTATACTTGGGAGGAAATCAGAGGAACACTGACCCCTAAGTTTTTAAACACAAATCAAATGGAGATAAAGGAGCGGATCAAGCTAATCGAGGAAGGGGGAGCTCTTCGGGAAGAGACCGTTCGTCGCTGTAAAAACGGTGAGGCTAAAATGGTGTCGATTATTAAGTTTGCGTTTAAGCAATACGACGGCGATATTATATATTACGCTATATACAGCGATATATCCGAGCGTAAGGCGCATGAAGAGAGACTTAAATTCTTGAGTTTCTACGACAGCCTTACGGGGTTGAAAAACCGCACGTATTTTGAGTTGGAGATTGGTAAACTGCAGCAGACTGGCATGGCTTGCGGCATCATCGTCTGTGATGTAAATGGTTTAAAACAGATTAACGATAACTTTGGTCATGCCGCTGGTGATCGGTTGCTCCAAGCGGTTGCTCAAATGCTAAAAAAAGCGGTGGGCGGAGAGCTGCTAGCTAGAGTGGGCGGCGATGAATTTGTGATTCTGCTCCCCGGAGCTTCTCAAGATGAAATCGCTAAAATCGTAGAGGCAATAAAACTTGAACAGGATAAGGACACGATAGATAGAGAATATCCGATTTCAGTATCAGTCGGCTATGCTTATCGCGCTGACCAGAGTCTCAGCATGTCGGAGCTTTTTGCCAAAGCTGACGCCATGATGTATGCGGAGAAAAGGCGGCGAAATAAATAGACAACACTGGCAACTGACAAAACTCCTGCAAGAATTCTAAAGAGAATTTTTGCAGGAGTTTTGTCATTCTTAAATTACCATCTCGTTATATCTGACTACTGTTCAATCGCTTTTAGTTCCTTGCTGTAGTCTTTATTTAGGGCAGCGGCTCCGAAACCACTAGCGCCTTGGGGTAATTCCATGCGAAACGCATGGATGCGGGACATTTGGACGTTGCCTTCTTGCAAGGAGGCTGTTAAAATATGTCCGCCAAATTTACGGTCTTCGGAAATAAAATGCAGGTGATAACCAGGAACATTAATCCCATTGATGTATTGCGGGCACCAAAACCCAATGACGGTGCCTTTGATGTTGGTAAGCTCAAATACATGCTGCTCTTTGGCCGCTTCGGCTAATGTTTTATAGGGCTTGCTTTGTTTGGGTATCGCTCTTGTTAGAACCTTTGTAAAAACTCCATCAATACGTATGGCGTAGAAATAGTTAGTGTCGTTTTTCATTTGATCTAACGATTTTTGCAAGTTTTCGTAATCCAAAGCATGAAATTGGGCAGCTCTGTCGGATTTAAAGTGTAAAGAGGTTGCGAAGGGAATTTTAGCATCATCCGTTAGCTTCAATACGTCTCCATTGGCTTTTACTTGATAATAGTCGCCGTCTAGGCCGATTAATTCTCCGTCTAGCCCATTTAAAGTTCCAATGCCAAACGATCCCTGTTTCTTTAAATCCTTAATGGTCAGTTCCCCGTCATATACGCCTTGTAAGAGTGCATTGATGGTAGAAAATTGATAAAGTTCATTTGCAGCTTGGGCGTAAGTAAATGCGTTGAAAAAAAGTAAAAATGCGAAGGCCATAGTGATAGTGCGTAATACAGTTTTCAAGATAAAACCTCCCGTGATTTTATTTCTACTCATTCGACCCCTTTTTAAGAAAGCCCTTTTTTGTCACCTTTTTATGAGCGAGGGCGCCTCGTAAACTACTAAAACTCCTGCGTGAATTCCAGCGTGAATTTTTGCAGGAGTTTACATAGTATAAAGAGAAGATAACATTTCACAAGCAAGAGTAAGTTATTGTCTTCGTTTGTTCAGCATAGGATTTATGTATCAAATGTTTGATAACTACGGATGCGCGTTATTTGCTAGGCTTGTTGGAACACTATCTTGCAGTGGCAAGATTTTTATTTTTGAGCTCAAAGCCTTGTCACTGTAAGAAATTCAAATTAAAAGGAGAAGTCGTCGTGTCGCAAGAAGTACAACCCGCAACAAAGTTACCTGAGTCACCTCAACAAACTAGTGGTTTTTTAGGTTGGATCGAAAGGACTGGCAACAAAATACCGGATATTACAATGCTGTTCATTGCCGCCTTTTTCATTACCTGTGTTTTGTCAGCCATTCTATCTAACATGCAATTCCATTATGTACATCCCACAACCGGCAAAGCAATTGCCGTCACCAATATGTTAAGCGCTAAAGAACTGGTTACCTTGATGAGTAAAATGGTTACGAATTACTCCGGGTTCCCTCCTTTAGGCATGGTTATTGTAGCCACGTTAGGCATCGGTATAGCTGACGGTTCCGGCTACATTAATACTGGTTTGAAAAAGATACTAGCAATCACCCCGAAATTTTTGATCACGCCGATCGTCATCATTGTCGGCATGCTGAGCCACCTGGCGCCGGACAGCGGTTATATGATCATTATTCCGGTTGCCGCTTACTTGTTCTACGCTTCCGGTAAACATCCTTTGTCCGGCGTAGCAGCTTCTTTTGCCGGTATTGCAGGCGCTTTTGCCGCCAACTATACGCCATCGGCCATCGATCCGATTATTCAGGGATTTACGCAAATGGCGGCGCAAATCATCGATCCGACCTATGAAGTAAATGTTCTCTGTAATTATTTTTATGCGTTTGCTTCGACTTTCGCGGTTATCGGGAGTTGCTGGTGGGTTACGGAGAAAATCACGGAACCATGGTGCCGCAAAGCCTGCCCGCTCGATGCCGATATTGATATTCAGGAAGAAGATATTACGCATACTACGTCGCGTGAAAATCGTTCTTTCTATGTTGCCACTTTTGTTCTAATTGCCATGCTGGTCGGACTGGTGCTAGCCTTATTGCCGGCTGATTCCATTTTGCGTGATGCAAATGGCAACATAGCCAGTTTTAAGGCGCCTGTCATGCAGTCTATCGTCGCTATTATCTTCCTGCTTGCAGCAGTCACAGGCATTGTGTACGGCATTTTAAGCGGCAAGTTCAGAAGTTCGAAAGACTTTACCAACTCCATGGAAGAAATCACAAAAACATTAATTCAGCTGATTGTCTTCTACTTTTTTGCCGCTCAGTTCATGTACGCTTTTGCAGCGTCCAATATAGGCGCACTAATCGCCGTTTCCGGCGCTGAATTTTTAAAATCGCTGGCATTGCCGCCTCAGGCAACTATTTTCGGCATCATCGTCTTTGTTGCTTTACTAAACTTATTAATTACTTCCGCTTCCGCCAAGTGGTCTATTTTGGCGCCTATTTTCGTACCCATGCTGATGTCGGTCGGCATTGCGCCGGAACTGACACAAGCGGCTTTTCGCATTAGCGATTCCGCTGTGAACGTTTGCACGCCTATGTTCGCCTTTTACCCGCTGATTATAATTTATTGCCAGAAATATTATAAACGCACCGGCGTCGGAACTTTAAGCAGTTTAATGCTGCCCTATACGATTGCGCTCCTGGTTGTCTTGACGGCGATGCTCTATCTCTTCTGGTGGTTGAATATTCCATTAGGCTTCCAAGCCGATTACGTCTATCCTCGCCAAATGTTCTAATTTTATATCAACAAGAGCGTGATTATATTGCGCCAACCGCAGTGGAATAAAGGATAAAAGAGGTTTTATACATGGCAAATAGCCAAGCTGAATTAATAGAACGATTTCAATGTTATGTCGCAGTTCCGTCACAAAGCCTTTCGAATGGCGGAACGCAAGTTCCTAGCAGCGAAGGCCAATGGGAGCTGGCAAAATTATTACAACAGGAGTGCGCCAAGCTGGGCCTTGTCGACTTACACCTGAGTGAGCAGTGTGTTTTGACCGGAAAGCTGCCGGCTAATTTGCCAAATGGCTGCAGCCGCAAGATTCCTTCAGTCGGCTTCGTCGCCCATCTCGATACGGTCGACGTCTGCTTATCGCCGGAAATTCATCCGCAAATGGTCAAGAATTACGACGGCAAGGACATCGTGTTAAACAAGGATCAACTGATCGTGATGACGACCAAGGAGCATCCTGAGTTGCTGAACTACGTCGGACAGGATTTGATCGTTACCGATGGTACTAGCGTATTGGGCGCTGATAACAAAGCCGCCATTGCCAATATTATGACGGCGCTGTCAACCTTATCCGCAAATCCTTCTATGTATCACGGCGATATATATATTGCCTTCGTTCCAGATGAGGAATGCGGTCTGTATGGTTCCAAAAGCATGGACTGCAGCAAATTTCCAGTAGATTTTGCCTATACCATTGATTGCTGCGAGCTCGGCGAAGTCGTGTACGAGACTTTTAACGCCGGCAGCGCTGCCATTACAATTCATGGCGTAAGCGCTCATCCCATGAGCGCCAAAGGCGTACTCGTCAACCCAACGCTGCTGGCTGTCGATTTCATCAACATGTTCGACCGCAAAGAGACGCCGGAGTGCACGGAAGGGAAAGAAGGCTATATTTGGTGTCAAGCCGTCCAGTCCAATCAATCCACCGCTAAAGTAGAGTTAAATATCCGCGATCACTATAAAGAAAAATACGAAGCGCGTAAGCAGTTTGTTTTGGAAAATGTCCAAAAGCTGCAGGCGGGCAACCCTCGCGCTAAAATTGAATGCGCAATACAGGATGTGTATGGCAATATCGCTGACGCGGTGACAGACCAAAACCGCATTGCCATTGATTATCTTTATACGGCGATGAAGCAGTTGCAAATCACGCCGAAAACAATTGCTATGCGCGGCGGTACCGACGGTTCCTTCATCTCTACCAAAGGAATTTTGACCCCCAATTACTTTACCGGAGGGCACAACTTTCACTCGCGGTTTGAATTTTTGCCTATCCCCTCGTTAGAAAAATCCTATCAAATGACGATGACGCTCATTGATCTGATTTATAAAGGATAAAACGCATTATGACCTTGCCCTATTAGCGGTTTTCCCTCGCAACTTTCTAGTAGCGGGGTAATTCTGAACGGACTCGGGGAAAACTTATAAAAATACTGCTTAAATACCAAATTCCTACAAAATGGTTTACCATTTGCGGGGGTTTGGTATTTTTATTTACTTTTCTTGATAGAGGGTATTCAATATTGACTTCAAATATCCAGGAGATATCGGGGGCGATGATTTCTAGGAAGATAGTTTGTTGCATTAAGAATTTGAAAATGCGTTGACTATTGGAAAAAGTTTGAATATAATCATAGATGAGAATAAAAAATCATAAATGAGCAAAAATGTGCATAAAAGAGAGGCTTGGAAAGTGTTGTACGAAGAAGAACGCAAAATGAAAATTGTAGAGTATTTGCAAGAGAATTCTAGGGCTTCCGTTCAAGAACTCGGCAAGAAATTTATGGTTTCGGATTCGACCGTACGTCGAGATTTGAAAGAACTGGAAGAATCTCGATTATTAAAAAGGACGCATGGCGGAGCGGTAGCCGCAGACAATGTTAATTTCGAGCCTGCTTTTATTGAAAAGGAAGATAAGTTTTGCAAGGAAAAGAAGAGCATTGCCCGTAAGGCGGTTGAGTTTGTTGAAGATGGCGATACGCTGGTTATAGATGCGGGTACGACGACTGCCTATTTAGCTAAAGAACTGAGGGGGCGCCATAATCTAAAAGTAGTGACAAACTCTTTGATTTTGGCGCAAGAATTGCAAGGCGCGGATAATGTGGAGGTAATCCTTACGGGAGGGACTTTGCGGCAGCGGACATTATCATTAGTGGGGCCTATTGCGGAGCAAGCTCTTAGTTCCTTGAGAGTGGATAAAGCGATTATTGCAACGAATGGTGTTGATATAGACGGGGGCTTGACTACGCCAAATGTAATTGAAGCGGCAGTAAAAGCGAAAATGATTGAGATTGCGCAAAAAGTTATCTTGGTAGCGGATTATAGCAAGGTAAATAAAGTAGCCTTTGCAAAATTTGCAGATATGACGCAAGTAGACGTTTTTGTAGTTGATGATAAAATACCGCAAGAGACCGTAGAGAAATTGAACAATTTGGGTGTATCAGTTTGTATCGTGACGGCGTAGGAGGCGATAAGTTTGAACCTGCATGTAGTAACGGTGACGTTGAATCCAGCTATTGACAAAACCATCGTGGTAGACAAATTGGAAGTGGGCGGTCTGAACCGTGTGCAAAGCGTGCGAACCGATCCCGGCGGCAAGGGTATTAACGTAGCCAAGGTTTTACATCAATTTGGCGTAGACGTTGTGGCTGCGGGGATAATAGCCGGAAGCCAGGGGGAAAATCTTCTTCAATATTTGGAGAAACAGAGCATAAGAAGTAATTTTCTGACCGTGGCGGGTGAAACTAGAACAAACTTGAAGATAGTGGATCGAACAGCCGGCGTGACTACGGAGCTGAATGAATATGGCTTTGAAGTAGGTCTGGAAGATTTGCAGAGCTTTGAACGCCGCTTTGCCAAGCTATTGAAAAATGCGTCCTATTTAGTATTAAGCGGGAGCCTTCCACGGCAAACGGCAAGTACGATCTATTATGATTTGGCTAAAACTGCCGCGGATATGGGAGTAAAAACAATATTGGATGCAGATGGGGAAGCGCTGGCGGAGGGAATTAAGGCAAAGCCTTTTGCCATAAAGCCTAATATTCATGAGTTGGAAAAGCTGGCGGGACATTCTTTAGAAAATGATGATGAGGTCATCGCTGCTGCACGCCGCTTACTTGTCCAAGGAGTGAAAATTGTCGTGGTCTCTATGGGGGCTAAAGGGGCGATCGTTATTGCCGGAGAAGCCGTCTATCGGGTAGCGGCGCCGGTTATTACGCCGCAAAGCACGGTAGGGGCGGGAGATTCCATGGTTGCTGTTTTGACGTACTCTTTGTTGCAAGGCTATCCGTTAGAGGAAATCGCTAAGTGGATTACTGCGGCTGGTACGATAACCGCTTCCAAAGAGGGAACGCAAGTCTGCACGTTACAAGAAGTGAAAAAACTTGCGCCGGATATTCAGGTGCAGAAGATTTGACAGGCGGTTGTGTTTTAAAAAAGGAGGATTTTTATGAAAAAGATTCTTGCGGTAACAGGCTGCCCTACCGGTATCGCGCACACCTATATGGCGGCGGAAGCCCTCGAACAGGCGGCCAAAGAAGAGCAGGTGGAGCTTAAAGTGGAAACTCGCGGCGCGGTTGGCGTGGAAAATGAGCTGACGGCGGCGGACATTGCGGAAGCGTATGCGATCATTGTCGCGGCGGCTACCGATGTCGATGAGGCGCGCTTTCAAGGCAAGGCGGTCTTGAAGGTCGCTATTGGTCAAGCGATTAAAGACCCTAAGGCGGTGCTGGCTCAAGCGTTGGAGTTGCAACCTGTAGCGGATACGGTTGCTCCAACTCAGGTAATTGAAGAAAAGAAAGCGCAGAGAACCGGACCCTATAAGCATTTAATGACAGGCGTATCCTATATGCTGCCTATGGTGGTGGCGGGGGGCTTGCTTATTGCAGTATCGTTCATTTTTGGGATTGAAGCATTTAAGGAAAAAGGGACGCTGGCGGCGGCTTTGATGGATATTGGCGGCGGAGCTGCGTTTGCGCTGATGGTTCCTGTTCTGGCAGGCTTTATTGCGTTTTCCATAGCGGAAAAGCCAGGCTTGGCCCCAGGTCTTATTGGCGGTATGCTGGCGTCAAAGCTGGGAGCTGGTTTTTTAGGCGGTATTATAGCCGGTTTTTTGGCAGGGTATACGGCGAAGTGGCTAAAAGACACCATCAAGCTTCCTAAAAATTTTGCAGGGTTGGTTCCAATTTTGATTATTCCCTTTGTGGCCAGCGCCATTGTTGGTTTGCTGATGATTTATGTTATCGGCAGTCCGATGAAGGCGGTCATGGAGGGGTTAACCGCGTGGTTGACTAACTTGGGGACCGGGAATGCTTTGCTGTTGGGTCTGCTTTTGGGAGTCATGATGGCTTTTGATATGGGAGGGCCTGTTAATAAGGCGGCTTACACGTTTGCAGTCGGGCTTTTGAGCAGCGGTATTTATGCTCCCATCGCCGCAGTAATGGCCGCGGGTATGACGCCGCCTTTAGGAATTTGGCTGGCCACTGTTTTGGCGCCTAAAAAATTTACGCCGGAAGAACGGGAAGGCGGTAAAGCGGCAGGCGTATTGGGTATGTCCTTTATCACGGAGGGTGCGATTCCTTTTGCAGCTGCCGATCCGTTGCGTGTTATTCCCTCGATTATGGCAGGTTCCGCTGTAGCGGGAGCGTTGTCTATGGTTTTAGGAGCAACCTTGAAAGCGCCTCACGGCGGAGTTTTTGTTCTGCTTATCCCCAATGCTGTTGAAAATCTGGCTATGTACGTGGTGGCGATTGTGGCAGGTACGGTGGTAACGGCGGCGCTGCTTAGCGTTGTGAAAAAGAATAAAGAGTAAGTTCTAACGCGTCAAAATAAAGATAATAGCGGGGGTGTTTTAATGGAAATTATTAATATTATTAAGGATGAAACGGTTTTCCTGGGGTTAGAGACAACCAGCCGTGAGGATTGCTTGGAGACGATGATTGCCGGTATGGAACGCGCCGGTTTTGTAAGCGATAAGAAACTGTATTTGGCTACGGTGCAGGAACGGGAAACCAAAGGCTCAACAGGGATTGGTTTTGGAGTCGCCATTCCTCACGGGAAATCGAGCGGTATCGCCGCCCCGGGGCTTGCGTTTGCTCGCTTAGCTAATCCGATCGATTGGAATTCTCTTGATGGCAAACCGGTTCAAATGGTGTTTTTGATCGGAGTTCCAGAGCAAATGGCAGGAGACGCCCATATAAAAATCTTAGTTGCTTTATCGAGAAAGTTGATTCACGAAGAGTTTCGCAGCAAGCTGTTGGCGGTAACCTCGCCGGCAGAGCTGTATCAAATTTTACAGGCTATGTAGGAGGTGCGCGAATGATTACGCTAGAAGAAGTGTTGCAAAATGAAAGCGGATTTCATATCCGTCCGGCCCAGTTGTTTGTGGAAAAGGCGTCTGAATTTTCCTCTGGTGTGGTTGTCGGCAACGAAGAAGGCATGGAAACGGACGGAAAAAGCATTTTGGGTTTGATGACGATGGGCTTTGTATGCGGCTCGAAAGTAGTCATCAAGATTGAGGGCGCGGATGAAGACGCCGCTGCGCAGGCATTGGCGGAATTAGTTCGAAGCAAATTTGGTGAAAAATAAATTTGAAGGGTGAATGCCATGACCGAGGTAAAAGTAACAGGCATTGGCGTATCCGAAGGGGTGCGCATCGGCAAGGCGTTTCGCTATGAACGCGCTCCTGCGGTGCAATTTCGCCAAATTGATGAACAGGAAGCGGTTTCGGAGGTAAAGCGTCTTACAGAAGCCAAGGAACAAGCGATAAAGAGTATTGAAGAATTGAGTCAACAGGCTAAAGCAACAATCGGGGAAGAAAAAGCAGGAATTATCGAGGCGCAAAAAAGCTTTTTACAAGATCCCGCTTTTTGTCCAGAGATGGAAAAGCTAATTGGTAAGAGCTTAATCTCCGCCGAAGCAGCCGTTGATCAGGTTGTGAAAAAATTTGCAGCAATTTTTGAAGCTATGCCGAATGAGTATATGCAGGAGCGCGCCGCCGATGTTAAGGATGTAGGCGTTCGCTTGTTACAGGCGTTGAGCGGGGTTCAAGAGAAGACTCTTGAGAACATTAGGAGCGAAGTAATTTTGCTTGCTGATGATTTAGCACCAAGTGATACGATACAGCTTAATAAGAACTATGTATTGGCTTTTGCGACGCAAAAAGGAGGCAAAACCTCTCATACCGCTATTTTTGCCAAAACGTTAGGCGTTCCGGCGGTGATTGGGTTAGGGGCTTTTTTAGAGCAAGTTCAAGAGGGAGATTCCATTATCGTAGATGGAGGCGCGGGAATTTGCATTCTTCGGCCAGCAGCGGAAACCATCAAATTTTATGAAGAAAAGCAGCGGCAAGAAATGCATGATGCCGAGATGTTGGAGCATTTTGCCAATGAAGAAGCCGTTACTCGCGACGGGTATCGAGTTGAAATCGGTGCGAATATTGGTACGGCGGCGGATGCTGAGTTCGCATTAGAGCAAGGCGCTGAAGGCGTCGGCTTATTGCGGACGGAACTTGTTTTCATGGCCGAAGAGCGTATGCCTGATGAAGAAACGCAAGTAACCGCGTATAAAAGTATTGTGCAGTCGATGGGGGAGCGTCCTGTTATTATCCGTACGCTGGATATCGGCGGGGATAAGGCGCTATCCTATCTGCACATTCCTCAAGAAATGAATCCGTTCTTGGGATATCGGGCGATTCGCCTTTGTCTGGATCAAAAAGACTTGTTTGTTACGCAACTGCGGGCTATTTTGCGGGCTAGCGCTTTTGGCAAAGTTAAAATTATGTTTCCGATGATTTCCTGCATGGAAGAGTGGCGGACGGCAAGGGCTGTTGTGGAAGAGGTGAAACAGCAGCTGCGTGAGGAGCAGATTGCTTTTGACGAAGCGGTTGAAGTAGGAATGATGGTAGAAATCCCTGCTGCCGCTATTATGGCTGGGCAATTTGCGAAGGAAGTGGATTTCTTCAGCATCGGCACGAATGATTTGGTGCAGTATACGCTGGCGGTAGATCGTATGAATGAAAAAATTGACTATTTATATGATCATTTTCATCCGGCTGTGCTTCAGTTGCTTCAACACGTTGCTGTGGCGGCCAAGGCGGAGGGGAAATTCGTCGGCATGTGCGGCGGAATGGCGGGCGAGCCCAAAGCGGTTCCTCTTCTCGTGGCGTTAGGGCTGGATGAATTAAGCATGTCGGCAACCTCGATTCGCAAGGTGAAATGCGCTGTTTCTAAGCTTGAATTAGCGAAATGCCAGGAGCTTTTGGAAGAGGTTATGAAAATGAGCACGGCTCAGGACGTGCGCCAAAAAGTTGAGGAGTTTTGCAAGAGGCACGAAATTTATTGAACTTTGAGAAGTTATAATGAAATAATTTGATCTTTTGAGTAGCAAAAAGGGTAATGAGACAGAGCTCATTACCCTTTTTCCAATGGTTTTCTTGATGCAGAATGGATCGGCTAGGATTGGGTCATTGTGCTAAATTGCGCAAAAATAGAACTTCTGTTAAATTAATGATAATTTGGCAGGGGTTCTTTGCATTTTAAGGAATAAAGATAATAAGGCGGTATAAAGTATACAAACAATAGGTCGAGGAAAAGCTAGGTATGCTTATTTAGGAGGAATAGTTATGTCATTAGTTACGGTAGAAGTTTTAGACAAAGTGGGTATTCTTACACTGAATAATACCCAAAAACTAAACGCCTTAAGTTCTAAACTCGTGGAGGATATTGTTGAGGCGCTTGGTAACTTTCAAAAAGAGCAGATACATATCGTCATCTTGCGTGCGCCAGAAGGCGCCAAGGTATGGTCGGCAGGTCATGATGTTAAAGAATTGCCATTAAAGTTGAGAGATCCTTTAAGCTATTACGATTCGCTTGAGGTGCTTCTGCGAACGGTTGAAGAGTATCCTGGTCCCGTAATTGCCATGGTGCACGGCAGTGTTTGGGGCGGCGCTTGCGATTTAATTATGACTTGCGATATGGTGATTGCCGATAAGACAGCTAAGTTCGCCATGACTCCTGCTAAGCTTGGGGTTCCGTATAATTCGACAGGTATTTTGCATTTCATGAATCGCCTGCCAATCAATATTGCGAAAGAGATGTTTTTTACGGCGGAATTAATGTCGTCAGAAAGGGCTTTAAACGTAGGCATTATCAATCATTTAGTGGAAGAAGAAGAACTTCTTCCTTTTACCTTAAATATGGCTCAGACAATTAGCACTCGGTCCATTTTATCGATTCAGGTCATTAAGGAACAGTTCCGCGTTTTGTCAAAAGCATATTCGATCACTCCCTCCGCCTTTGAACGAGTGCAGGGGATGCGGCGGAAGGTGTATGACAGCCATGATTATGAAGAAGCAATCACTGCATTTTTAGAAAAACGTCCAGCAAAGTTTAAAGGTGAGTAAGAGTTCTGATCGTAATAGGGCTTGAGCGAATGGTGTGAAGCAGAATACTTACTTTTCTTATGCAGACAAGGAGGATGCTATGAAAAGAGAAAAAGGATTATCCAGGCGAGAGTTTTTGAACAAGACAGCTATGGGAGGGCTGGCGCTGGCAACCGTTCTAGATGGTTCCTTTTTGTTTTCCAACCGTGTTGCAGCTGCGGGATTGACTGCCGGAAGAGAGATTCAGCCACTGTGGCAAGCCGGTAGTCGCAAAGATAAAATTGTTGTCGTAAGCGATTTGCACTTTGGTATTGACGATGGTTTTGCTGAAACGGTTCATAATAAGGCGCTTTTTGTTGAGTTTTTGCAGAAGCTGCAGCAGACGACCGACGTAAGAGAACTGGTTATTGCCGGTGATTTCCTTGATGAATGGTATTTGCCGCTAAATTATGGCCCGGTAAATGATTTCCAAGACTTTTTTTACCAGGTAGCGATGAATAACCAGACGGTTATCGAAATGCTAAAGCAAGTGATGCAGGCTGGCATCAAGCTGGTCTATGTCATCGGCAACCATGACATGAATATGGCGCCCGGCCTATTGAGCAGACTGCTGCCTGGCGTTATCGAGATCCATGATGCGAAAGGGATTGGCCGGTATATTACCGGGGATCGCGGAGAAATTGTCATTGAGCATTGCCATCGTTATGATCCGTACTCAGCCCCTGACCGGGTGTCGAATCGGGAGCTATGTCAGAGTGACGCCACGATGTATCCGCCAGGCTACTTCTATGCTCGTATGGCCGCCAGTTGGGTCAAGGAAGGCAGACCCAAGATAAAAAAGAACTTTCCAGTGCTTACAAAGATTCCGGATGCAACGAATACGGATCAAACGGGCGCCTATGTGTATGCCAAAATATTGGAGGGCTTATTTAACAAGATCACCGTAAAAAGTGCTTTTGAAGACAAGGTATTTGCGGTAAACACTTGTGGTTTTCATGGCAGCTATTCCTTGCAGGACATGTACCCGGTGGAGCAGCCTGACGGTACGATTTCCGCCCCTCTGTTATTCCGGCATTTTCAGCGTTCTTGGGAAGCACGGCAGGAAATGAATGATGTATGGGTGAAGATTTCCTTTAAAGAAGCGGGAGCCGGTGCCGTGGCGCATAAATATTTTTATAGTTGCGCCGGCAAGCAATACTTGGATCGTAAAGATGCCTCCTATGATGTGGTGGTGTTTGGACATACGCATATTCCTGATTTTCAGCAGAATGGCAAGAAGTTTTATATCAATTCAGGGACTTGGGTGGATCACAATACTGACTATCCACAGGCTACAAGAACTTTTGCGGTCGTTGAAACGGGAGCGGTAAACAATGCTGCCTTGTATGAATACCGGAGAGATGGTTCGCTGAATGATTTATCCTTGAGCGTGGGGGCCGTGAACAGGTGAGGCCGAACGATTGTTCCACGTGTGCGAGGCCGCCCCTCAGTACCTCTTAACCATGTGGCTGCGCCTACCTCCTCGTCCAGTATCTGGGTGATTCTGAACGCCTCAGGGAGAAAGCGGGTCTATGGTATTGATTTCGAGTTAGAAGAAGTTCTTACGGAAACAAAAAATAAATATAGAAACCAACCTTCTTGTAAATTTTAAAGTCGTTACAATTTACAAGAAGGTTGGTTTTTCATTTTTAGAAAGCAGAGATTAGATACGACCATAATTATCTTCAAAACGAACAATATCATCTTCTTCTAAATAATCTCCATTTTGAATTTCGATAATTTTCAAGGGGAGTTTCCCTGGATTCTCTAAGCGATGTTTAATAGAAGGCGGGATATAAGCACTTTCGTTTTTGTGCACCATTCTTTGAGACTCTCCCACCGTAACTTTTGCGGTTCCGCCGATTACTACCCAATGCTCACTGCGGTGATAATGTAACTGTAAGCTCAATTTTTGTCCAGCTGCAACTTCAATAGTTTTTAGTTTATAGCCATCTCCTTCTCCTATAACGGTATAATTGCCCCAGGGACGATATACGGTGCTGTTTTCTGTCGCCTCTTTACGACCGCGGGCGGTTAATTCCACAACTAACTCTTTCATATCCTGTGATTCGCCTCGCTGTGTAACGACGATGACGTCATTTGTTTCAACGACTAAGATGTTTTCAAGACCAATGCATGCAAGCAACCGGCTGTGACTTATCATCAAACTGTTTGAACAATGCAATGGCAGGCAGTCGCCTTTGAGAGCATTTCCAGATTCATCTTTTGGCATTGATTCATATACTGCATCCCACGACCCGACATCGTTCCAATACCCTTGAAATGGAATGAGAGCCAGTTTCTTAGAATGTTCGGCTATGGCATAGTCAAGAGAAATAGAGGGCATTTGATCAAAGTTTTCCCTCATTTTAATATAAGGGAAAAGCAAATTTTGAAAAATAGCAGGCTGATATGCTTCAAACTCTGCCTTTATACAGTCAATAGTAAAAGCAAATATTCCAGAATTCCAGTAATAGTCCCCAGACTCAAGATAGGTTTTGGCCGTTTGCTGGTCTGGCTTTTCTTTAAACTCTTTTACTAAAAAGGCGTCATTCCAAGGAGGGCCTGCATGAATATAGCCATAACCGGTTTCTGGCTTTGTGGGTATAATGCCAAAAACAACAATCTTTCCGTGGGTTGCAAGACGAACTGCTTGCGCTGCCTGCGCAGAAAAATTACATTGCGATTGAATGATATGATCCGAAGGCATAACTAAAATGACTTCGTCCTTAGTACAGTCAAGCTTATCCAAACAATAACGTACCGATAAAGCTACGGAGGGAGCCGTATTTCTTCCTACGGACTCTAGTAAAATATGAGCGCCATCGGCCTTTGCATGTGCTATTTCTGCTTGCACATGATGCTGATAAGCAGAATTTGTAACGATTATTATATCTGATGGCGGTGCAATAGTAAGGCACCGGCTGATTGTCTTTGCTAATAAAGATTGCTCTCCGTCAATTTTAAGAAACTGTTTTGGATAGGAGCTGCGCGACAATGGATATAGGCGTGTTCCGCCACCGCCAGCTAAAATAACGATTTTCATTTGATTCACTCCTTCAAGACTAAAGCAAGCACGACTTTTCAAACAGCTGATAAAGCTAACTTGGCAATGCCATAACCGACAATGCTTTCAGAACCTTGGTTCTCATTAACTCCTGTGGGCGTGAGGCCATCAAAACACCCTCCTGTGTCTGGATCAATCAGACTTTTTCCTAATGAATTTTTTCCTAAATACCAAGAAAAACTTTGCTGAGCTAAGGAGAGCATCTTTTTTTCGCCGGTGATTTTGAAAGCGGCTATATGCGCTAAGGTAGCCATGGATGCTTCCACTGGTTGCTGATCATACAAGGCTGCATTACTTCCTCTGGGCCACCAGCCGGTACAACCAATTGGATGAAAAAAACCTTCTTGAAAAGTTGCTTGATCGAGAAACAGTAAGCTCTGTTGCGCAATTTGCAAGAATCGAACTTGTTTAGTTTGCTGAAAAGCTACAAACAATGCCCACGGTAGTAAGGCATTGTCGTAGGTTAACATATCCTCGAACCAGTACCAACTTGTTTTCGCAGCACAGTGTTCATATTGAGCAGCAAGGGAATCTGCAAGCTTTTTGATTATGTCATCATACTCCGCTCCCAAAAGCCCAAGCCCAATTATGGCATAGGCTTGGCCACGAGCAGACTGCAACAATGGTATTTGAGGGAGAGCGAGCTTGATAGCGCTTGCACAAGCGGACTTTATCCCTTTTAGCAGGCGAGAAGAAGCCATTCCGTAACTTAAAGCCCAAAAACAGCGACCAAAGCAATCTTCTGATCCTCGATCTTCTGTAAATTCACGGCTATAGGTCATGAAATTTCGAAAATGCCCATCATCATTTTGGGCATATAAAATAAATGCTAAATAACGCATTACAAGAGTTAAATATTCTTTTGTTCGTTTTTCTTCATATAGCATTGTCCCTAAAATGAAGGCACGGGCGTTATCGTCCGTTGTATATCCTTTTGATAAATCTGGAATGCTATACCGAGTGTGTTGGAAGATTCCCGTGTCATCGGTTAGAAGAAGCAAGTGAGTATCATTGAATGAGTTTCCCCAGGGAGTCATTATTCCACCTGCATTTCTGATTGGTTTATAGCAGCAACCTCAGAAGATTCTCTTTGTGTTGTTTTCAAGATATTACCAAATAGGTCTGCATATTTTTGAGCTACATTACTCCATAACATGGTTTTTCCAATAGCTAACGTTTTATTTTCCATTCTTTTTTTTTGCATAGGATGTTCTAGTACGGTTTGGATACACGCAGCAATAGAGGCTGCGTCTTTGAATTTTGCAAGCAAACCACGACCATTGCCTAGCATTTCCTGAGCATAACGATAAGGAGTAGATATAATAACTCTCCCGCATCCCATTGCATAGGCTAATGTTCCGCTGACTGCTTGTTCTTTTGATAAATATGGCGTCAGATATGCATCGGATAAGCCCAGATAAGCCATGATTTCTTCTTTGGTCAAATATTTATCAATAAAGTGTACGTTTTTTTTAATTCCAAGGCGCTGAGACAAATTTATCAACTGTTGCCGATATGATTCTCCGTTAATCTCTTTAACAGAAGGATGCGTTTTTCCTAAAATTAAATAAAGTAGGTTAGGGTGATCTGAAGCCAGTTTTGAAATGGCCTTAATTCCGTATTCAAGTCCTTTCGCAGGGCTAATTAGCCCAAAACTGCTAATGACAGTTTTTTGCTGGAGGGAATATATAGCTTTCAGTTGGTTCCTTGTCTGAGTTGTTATGCCGGGAACGCCATGAGGAATGAAAACGATTTTCTTTATGTCGATTCCATAAGTGCTCGCTAGTATAGATATAGAGCTTTCTGCCATTGTTATTACGTTTGTACTTAAATTCCCTGCCTGGCTTAAGATAAGCTGTTGTTTTAAAGAAGGAGACAAGAGCACAGTGTGCGTTGTGATGACGAAAGGAATCGTCAGCGTTTTTACTAAGTCGAGAATGTATTCACCGCATTCGCCGCCAAAAATTCCATATTCATGTTCAATAACTAATAAATCCAAAGAGGCATTTGCCCACTGAGCGGCCTGGATGTAGCTAGACCGTTCATGCTTGAATAAGCTAAAATCCGTCGCGTCCGAAAGTAATTCGTCTTGATGTTCAAGGACGGCAATCACTTTTGTATGCATAACCGGATGAACATTTAACGAGCGTACTAAGTCCTCTGTAAAAGTAGCTAAGCCGCATTCGCTCGGAGGATATGTGCTTAGAAAGCCAACGCTTTTTGTGCAGGGTTTGTTTATCATAAAGGATATCTCCTTTCGTTACGCTACCGTAGAGAAGAAGTTTTTAATAAAGGGCTTCGTCCAAGGCTTCTGGGCATTGTTTAAGATATTCTAATAAATCAGTGGTTGTAGTTGTCGCCATTGCAATGCAAGAATCTGCGGCTCCATAATACATTTTCAATAAGCCGCTTTTACTGTCTAATACCCAGCCGCTTGGAAATACGACATCATCGACATCTCCGTTTCTTTCGTAGGAGTCAGAGGGTCCAAAGACCCACTCGTCACTCCGATGTAAAACCTTGTTGGGGTTATCTAAGTCAAGCAATGCCAATCCTAGTCGGTAGATAGAGCCGGAAGAAGTTTGTCGCACGCCGTGATATAAAAGAATCCATCCAGAATCCGTTTCTATGGGGGGGGCGGCTAAGCCGATTTTTCCTCCATCCCACCAACTGCCTCGACGTGCATGCATGAGTATCTGTCTTTCGCCCCACTGCTTTAGATCCAGAGACGTCGATATCCATATATGCGCTCCAGGCACATAGTTGGCTGTAATCGGCCTATGAATCAACACCCATTTTCCGTGGATGCGGCGGGGAAAGAGAGCCGCATCTTTATCCTCGGGAGGCATGATCGGGCCAAGTCGTTCAAAGTTGATAAAATCCTGGGTCAACGCCAGTGCGACGAGGGGACCGCCCCGGGAAAACGCTGTAAAAGTTATCGCCCATTTTTCAAGTTCAGGAAGCCACGTGATTCGAGGATCTTCGATGCCCCAGCGTTCCTCCGGATATAAATCTGCATCGGGTTCTAGAGTTGGAGACGAGTCTATTTGCCAGTTATTTACGCCGTTTGCACTAATTGCTTTGGTAAAGTGAGAAAAGCCTCGGCGATCTTCTACTCTGGCAAGTAGTAACGTCTTATCGTGGAATTGAACCGCAGCTGGGTTAAATACGGAATTTACGGGATAAGGCCAATCTTTTGCGGATAAAATTGGATTTTGGGGATTTCTCAAAAATAGCTCTTTGTAGGAGTGTTTATTAAAATCTTGAAGTTTTGTTTTAAAAATGTGCTTCCCCATAAAAAAAACCCCCTTCGATTGGATATTCGGCACGAGCCGGAGAAGTGCGTTAGAGGGCGCACTTGGTCTCTATATCCTGAAGTGGTTACGTCGGCATAATAGAAATTGATAATTATTTTCTTTTAATGCAACCTTACTGCGAAATTAGAAATTTGTCAAATAATAATTTTATTAAATATTAAATATTATCAAATACAGATTGGTCATTAAAAGGCTGCGATTTATGTATAACTATTGTGCTGGCTAAAAATGTTATAGATATCGTTCCTCCGAATCTAATTTTATGTTTTTCTCTCATAGTAATAAAGACGGCAATAGATTACAATAAAAGTGAGAATATTCTAAAATGAAGATTGCTTAAAACTAGCGCCTTTTGTGATTACACAGTTGAAAAGAAGGGCTTATTGATGCAACTAGATTATGAGTAAGCGTCGACTTGCTTCGTCTTTTGGCGGTTAAGCTGTCTTTAGTTGGGACCCTGTTTTGGAAATGACCGCGCCGAAGTAAATGTTTTATCATAGAGAGAAATGGCGGACATTAATCAATGACCTTGAGTGAAGGGGAAGCAACTACAATAGCTATGTAGAGGGAGCTGTTTTTATGGAAGAGAAAAAAGAGCCTAAAAAGACAGTATTCTATTATTATGCGGTTACTTTGCTGATAATGTTAGTGCTAAATCTTTTGGTTTTTCCTATGTTTTTTAGGCCGCAGGTCACTTTGGTGGACTATGGCGCTTTTCTAACGCAAATAAAAAGCGGTGCGGTCACGTTAGTGGAAATTCAGGATAACCAAATTAATTTTGTGGCTAAAGACGGGGCGGGAAAAGAGGTATCTTATGTTACTGGGCGGATAGCCGATCCAGAATTGGTAAATCGGCTTTATAATGCAGGGGTAGTTTTTTCTCAGGATATTCCCAAGGAAAAATCTCCCCTAGTTAATTTGATTTTTACGTGGATTTTGCCGCTGATCATTTTTATTGTAGTTGGTCAATTCGTAGCAGGGCAATTGCAAAAACGGATGGGCGGTGGAATTAGCGCTATGACTTTTGGCAAGAGTAATGCGAAAATTTATGCTCAGTCAGAGACCGGCAAGAGTTTTGCCGATGTAGCAGGGCAAGACGAGGCAAAAGAGGCTCTTGTGGAGATTATTGATTTTTTGCATAATCCAGGGAAATATGCTGAAATTGGTGCGAGCCTTCCTAAAGGCGCCTTGCTTGTCGGACCGCCTGGTACAGGAAAAACGCTATTGGCACAGGCTGTTGCTGGTGAGGCTAACGTTCCTTTTTTCTCTATCTCCGGTTCGGAATTTGTGGAAATGTTTGTTGGCATGGGGGCGGCTAAGGTGCGCGACATGTTTAAACAGGCCAATGAAAAAGCTCCTTGTATTATATTTATCGACGAGATTGATACTATCGGCAAAAGACGTGACAGCCGGGGCTTTAGCAGTAATGATGAGCGTGAACAGACGCTTGATCAATTGCTTACAGAGATGGATGGGTTTGACGGCAAAAAAGGCGTTGTAATTCTTGCGGCCACCAATCGACCGGAAATTTTAGACAAGGCGCTTCTAAGACCCGGTCGATTCGATCGTCGAATTCCTGTAGAGTTACCGGATCTTGCGGGGCGGGAAGCGATTTTGCTGGTTCATGCTCGAAAAGTTAAGATGGAGCCGGATATTAATTTTAATGAAGTTGCAAGAGCGACCTCTGGCGCTTCCGGTGCGGAACTTGCGAATATTATCAATGAAAGTGCTCTGCGCGCGGTAAAATATGGACGCAAGCTTGTTAGTCAGAATGATTTAGAAGAAAGTGTGGAAGTTATTATTGCAGGCTATCAGCGACGAAGCGCAGTCATTCCACCCAAAGAAAAAGAGATTATTGCCTACCATGAAATTGGACACGCATTGGTTGCTGCAAAACAGTCTGAATCAGCGCAGGTGCATAAAATCACTATCATTCCGCGAACTTCCGGTACTCTCGGCTATACTATGCAGATAGAAGAAGGAGAACATGTTTTAATTAGCAAAGAAGAGGCATTCAATAAGATCACCACTTGTACCGGTGGGCGGGCCGCAGAGGAAATTGCTTTTGGGACCTTTACTTCAGGCGCTGCTAACGATATCAAACAGGCGACAAGCATTGCCCGGGCGATGGTAACTCGGTTCGGTATGAGTAAGAATTTCGATATGATGGCCTTGGAAAGCGTTGAAAATCAATATCTTAGCGGGGATTCGTTGCTGACCTGTTCAAGTGAAACGGCCTCGAAGGTTGATATAGAGGTGCTGGAGATTATTAAGCAAGCGCATGATAAAGCAACTGGTATTCTAAATGAAAATGTTGATAAGTTGCACGCCTTGGCTAGATATTTACTGGAAAAAGAAACCATTACAGGAGAAGAATTTTTGAATAAGCTTAAAGAAAACAGCCCAAGTGTATGAGGGGAGGCAAGAGGAATATGTCTGAGCTAAAAGGGCCGATCGAAAAGTATAATCATGTTGGACATGTGATTAAAAATGTTAATCTTGAATTTCGTGAAAAGTTAACTATGGGCCAGCGTGTAGCGGACTGGATTGCTAGAGTGGTTGGGAGCTGGCCTTTTATAATTTATCAGAGCATCATTATTAGCATCTGGATCGGTTTCAATATTTTTTTAGCGTATAATATCTCTGTTAATGAAACCTTTTTAGAAGCTTGGGATCCGTATCCTTTTATACTTCTTAACCTTGTGCTTAGTTTTCAGGCTGCGTATACTGGACCGGTAGTTATGATGAGCCAAAACCGAAGTGTTGAAAAAGATAGAATCGCTGCGGATATCGATTACCAGATTAATCGCAAGGCGGAGGAAGAAATAAAGGTAATCATGGCTCATCTTGTTCACCAGGACAAATTAATAATGATGCTTTTGGAAAAATTGGAAGTAGAAAAGGCGAAGTTTGAAAATGGGGGAGCTGGTTCATCATGACGCTTGCTAAACTTGGGGTTCTGTATAATTCAACAGGCATTGGTACGGAGAACTGTATCAGTGGTAACCGTTAAAAAGTAGAACTCCTGTCAAATTTACAATAATTTGGCAGGAGTTCTCTTCTTTTTAAGGAATAACACAAGCAGCAGTTCTATTATTCCTACGCTTATAAGGAGAGATTACGATGAAAAAGAATCGTTTTGGGGCGCTGCTCGTTGGGTTGCTAGTAATGCTGCTTGCCGTTCCTGTTTCCCAGGCTGCGGCAGAGCCGGAGCCTAATCAGCAGATCCTGGTAGATGCGAATAGTGGGAACACGTATGCAAAAATCGGTTTTGCGCTTATGAAGGAAACCATAGGGCCTTTGGCTTTGGGGATGGCTGCTGATGATGTTGTAGCGCAACTGGGCCAGCCGGAAGAAAAATCGGATGCGAAAATTTGGGGTGCTGATAAAATGGAGCACCAATATTGGTATTACCCTGCTAAGGGCGTTGAACTTGGGATGATAAAACAAGACGGCACACAGGTTATTGAGAGAATCGTAATGAAAAATTCCTGTGTTTATGAAACGCAGCGAGGTATTAAAATTGGCAGCAGTGAGACGGAGGTTCAAGCTGCCTATCAAGAGGCGATGAATCCAGGGGCCAGCAGTCCAGGGAAAAGAATAGTTTGCGGTACGGTGTATGGAGGCATTATCTTTGATGTACAAAATAATGCTGTTTCATCCATATTTATTGGTGCTGCCGCCGAATAAATATGGAGGCTTCGTTATGGGCGAAGCCTCCTCGATTTTAGCCAAAAGAGATGAAACAAGACAGTAAGAGAAAAAGGGAGGATTTATTCATGAGAATTCTATGGAAAGAATTGCGGTTATGGGCCTTGGCATTAGTGTTGTTGCCAAGCTTTTTCACCGCCGCCCCGGCGGCAGCCGCTACGTTCTTGTTTGTGCCCATCGATGATCGGCCGGTCTGCTTGCAATACACGGTGGAGACGCTACAAGCGGCAGGGCATGAAGTATTGACGCCTCCGGTAGAGATCCTGTCTACGCGAGGCCGTCCTGGCGATGCGGATAAATTATGGGAATGGGTTTTCGCCCATGGCCGGGAAGCGGATGCAGTGGTATTGTCGGCGGATTCCCTAATTTACGGCGGCTTGGTTCCGTCACGGACGCATGAAATTGCCGAAGATGTACTTTCTCGCAGGGTAGCTAAATTTGCCGAATTTAAAGCGGCAAATCCTAATGTTCCGATTTATAGCTTTTCCACCATTATGCGGACGCCCAAATTTAGCGCGGGTGGGACGGATGCGCCGTATTATGAAAAATACGGTTATCAGATTTATCGTTTGACAGCTTTGTGGGACATGCAAGAAGTAAACGGTCTTACTAAAGCGGAGCAGCAGGAAGTGCAGCAGCTGACTGCCGCTATTCCGCAGGCAGACCTGAAAGACTGGATGGATCGGCGGGGGAAAAACTACCGGGCCAATACGAAAATGCTGGAAATGGCAGGCCAGGAACTTTTTCGCTATTTTATGATCGGACGCGATGATTCTTGGCCCTATTGCCAGTCTCACAAAGAAGCGAGGGATATGGCTCCGTTAACGAGCAAGCTGCCTAAATCCCGCTTCGCTATCTTTGCCTCCGCCGATGAAGCGGGGATGCTCCTTTTAACTAAGGCCGTGAATGATCTTACCTTTCAAATTCCCCGTGTTTACACGTTCTATAGCCCGGGGACCGGCCCTCGGACTGTGCCCGCCTATCAGGGAAATACTATGGGCGAGTTGATGGATGCCAATATTCGGGTGGCTGGCGGCTACAAAACTTCGTCGCCGGAGCGGGCCGATCTGATTGTAGCGGTTGGCATGCCGTTTAACGGCGTGACTTTAGAAGCCGCTGTTCCTGAAAATACGGATACGTTACGACCAGAAGTTAAGGTTTTTGTTGATGAGATGGCCGGTTACCTGGATAAGGGCAAACGCCTGGCGTTGGATGACGCTGCATTTAGCAACGGAGCGGATAATGCGTTGATGGCGGAGGTGACCAAACGCAAATTGCTGCCCAAGCTGGCGGCGTACGCTGGCTGGAATACGGCGGGCAATAGCACTGGTTACGCTGTTTCCCAGGGAATGTTGTCCGCCTCCACCTCGCTTCCCGCGCGGGAACGGCTAATCTCCGTCCGTTTGCTGGATGACTGGGCGTATCAAGCCAACGTTCGCCAAACGGTAAAACGGGATGTTGTGCAGCCAGGAGGAGCTAGTTCCGTGGATCTGGGTTCCTTGCGCCTCCAAATCGAAGCCGCCACGACCGCTGGGTTAAAAGCATTTGCAGCCCAGCACTTCCCGGAATATAACATCCAAGGTTTGCGGGCTACTCATCCCTGGAACCGGATGTTCGAGGTGGAAATCGACTTTGAAAAGTAGGCAATTCCCTCGCCCTATTCTGTTTTTAGGAGCCTTCGGTATGTCAGTACCGTTGGCTCCTTTGTCATTTATCACCTTTTAATATGCAAGTTTGCCTAAAAACACTATGTGGAATTTCTAAAATGGGCAGGTGAAATTGCGTTGTTATGGAAATGAATAAACGATGAGGACAGTATAATCGGCCTAGTAATATGATATAATCTTCTCTAAAGAAACCGAAAGGGCGCTTGCTGAGAAGCGTCAGCGGAAATGAATCGTGTGGCGGTTCGTTGGACCATCGCTGAAGGGAGAAGGATGAACGATTGATACAATGCTTGTTATTCAGATGAATATTTTTATGGTCCTATTACTATCTCTTGTTGCGGTTCATGCTTTTTCTAAGCTTCCGAGAAGAACTCATGTGGAGCATAGGGTGTTTTTGGCGCTATTAGTATTAACAATGCTTATGCTGATCTTGGAAATTTTCAGCGTAGTGTTGAATTCACCTGCTTTCATCGGCTTTATAACCGTACACAAATTGGTGGATACGATTGGATTTACATTGACGCCGCTGGTACCAATTTTTGCACTGCTATTCATTCGTGCAAAAACCGGCAGCTGCAAAAATATAAATAGAAAGATTGTTTTGTGGCTGGGCGTGCCTCTTTTCATAAATACGATTCTATCAATAGGAAGCTTTCATTTTAACTGGATATTTACTATAACCAATGAAAATCTGTATCTGCGAGGACCGCTGTGGTTTGCCTCGCCACTGACAAGTTATTTTTATTATGCTGCAAACCTACTGCTACTATATAAAGCGCGCAATAAGTTCCAGCGAGAAGAGCTATTCATGCTTAGCTTGCTTATACTCAGTCCCGGGGTGTTGTCTGTCTTTCAACTATATTTCTTTGTGTATTTGACGCTTTGGAATAGTATTGCGATTGCCGTTGTTGTTAACTATATTCTTATTGTGCAGAGTCAGATAAAGATTGATCCGCTAACACGCTTGGGGAATCGTGCAGCCTATGATGATCAGCTTGAAATCCTAAGTCGAAAAGAAAATCTTGTTCTAACCGTGGTGAATATTGATATGGATAACTTTAAAACGATCAACGATACTTATGGGCATCAGGAAGGCGATAAAGTGCTGAAAATATTCGCTGGGCACATAAAAGAAGTATTCGATGGAAAGGGAGTTTCTATCCGCTTAGGCGGCGATGAGTTTATCGTCTTGGTCAATGAGAACCGAAAGGAAATCGTAGAGACGTATATAAAATCTCTAAAAAGCAGTATTAAAGCATACAATGAAAACAGCGGCATGCCCTATCAAATTAAATTTAGCTATGGCATGGCTATATTCAACAGCTCGTATAAAGATGTGCATGAACTCGTTCGGTATAGTGACAAACTCATGTATCAAGAAAAGAATAAACGAACCAATCAATCTCGATAACTATCAGTATTGGTATTTGCGGAACACCTTGGAGAAGAATATCAAAAATAGAAAGTATCATCGTATCTAGAGGATACGCTGGAGGAAAAATGGCACGTGGAGGCACTAAAGATAGGATAAAACAAGTAGCTCTTGTTCTTTTTGCGAAAGATGGTTATGAAGCAACAAGCATGGAACAAATTGCAAAGGGAGTAGGGATAAAAAAATCGTCGCTATATGCTTTTATTAAAAGTAAAGAGCTATTGTTTTGGGAACTATATGAAGAGCTTGAAAGCAAATATTTGAATTATATGCAGGAGCTTTTTGCAAGCTCCGAAACGATGGTGGCAGACGCTCGGTTACTGTTCCTATTTAAGCGATATCTATTGTTCTATCATGCCTCTGGCGCACAAGAAGAGGTGGCGGCTAGAGATTTTTGGATTCGTGTTATGTTTTTTCCACCAACGAGTTTTAAAGAGAAAATTATGGTGCGATCTTTAGGGTATGAGCAAGAATTAGGGAAAAAATATATTGAGATCATACTAGAAGGTATGACGCAAGGAACGATAAAAAAAGACAACCCGGAAGACCTTTTAATTTCGTTTTACAGTTTGCGTCAGGGGCTATATTCGTTGATGACAGTATTTATGGAGGGCATGAAAAAAGAAGAGAAAGAAGAGCGGATAGATAAAGTTTGGCAGAATTTTTGGCAAGGAATTAAAGCATAATGGAATAGGCGCTAGAGAGGCGCAATTTTAAATTAAGAGTTGATAAGCAAGGAATGCTCTGGTGAATAAAGAGCGTTCCTTGACTTTTTTCTTAATACGATATAATATTTTACCTAACGAACGGTCGTTTAAAAAAGAGGTGGAGAATTATGAGCAACAGAGAAAAACAAAAAGTTTCTACTACTGCAATAGGTACTTGTATTATGCGCGCCACTTCCTATTACGAAGACTGCTCTTATTATAAGAGCGATGATTTTATTGCGCCGCAAATGATTCCCGCTGGTATGAAAGTAGCAGTAAAGTATAAGTTCTTGCGTAATATCTTGAAAAAAGTAATATTTAAAGTGCCGGGTATCTATGAGTATGTAATCGCTAGAACAAAATTTATTGATGCTGTATTCAATGCTTCCTTGGAGAATATAGAACAAGTTGTGCTTTTGGGCGCAGGGTTTGATTCCAGGGCTATCCGCTTTAAACAGCAACTGGAAAATGTAAAAATATTTGAGTTGGACTCTTTAGCAACACAACAAGCTAAACGGGATAGACTTCAAAAAATGGAAGTGACTGTTCCGAGCAATGTCAATTATATTGCTATCGATTTTAATCGAGAATCAATGGCGGAAAAATTAGCGCAAGCCAACTTTCAGAAGAACAAAACCTGTCTATTCCTCCTAGAAGGGCTAACGTATTATCTTGAAAAAGAAGCCATAGAAAGCACCATGCAAATGATCAGCGATCATTGTGCGCAAGGAAGCAGGCTTGTATTTGACTATGCAGATGCTGCAATTGCTAAACAAATCATGGATGTTGATGAGGAAGGCATAAAACGATTACAACGCGATCTTGCAAAGGCGGGAGAAACTCCAGATTTTCTTATGGAAGAAACTATACAAGACTACTTGCGTAAATACAATTTTTCAGTAATTGAAGAAGCTTCGTCTGCAGAGTTGGCTAGTCGCTATTTTAAACAAAACGATTTTCTTCTAAATGCCCAACGATTTAAACTTGTAAGTGCTGTAAAACGGTAGCTGAAACTGAAAACTTGCGCCAAAAAGCCTTAACCTTCGGGTTGAGGCTTTTTTCATACCCTTTTCTTTTGCTGCAGCGAAAGCAAGAGTTGTTCATTTTTAAAAAATGGATGTGGTAGAGTGGTAACGTGTCCTAGTACCAGTGACTAGAAGCATATCCTAGAGCTATGAGGAAACGATAAAACGAACAACGGAGGTTTCATAATGAATAGACGGGTAGTCATTACAGGCATGGGAGCGGTGTCTTCCTTCGGGTGCGGCGCAGACCGGCTCTGGCAGTCCATTAAGCAGGGGAAAAGCGGGATTAGTAGAATTGAGAGGGTGGATGTGTCTGACCTGCCCACGCAGGTAGGGGCGGAGGTAAAAGACTTTGATCCCAGCCAGTTTCTAGAAAAGAAAGAACTAAAACGCATGGATCGCTTCGCGCAGTATGCCCTGGCGGCCACGCAGATGGCGCTGGAGGATGCCCGGATCGATCTGGCTGTGGTCAACAAAGAGCGTATCGGCGCGATGGTTGGAACTGGCATTGGCGGCATTGAGTCCATCGAAGAGCAGCACAGCGTGCTGTTAGAAAAAGGACCCAGCCGGATTAGTCCCTTTTTGGTGCCGATGATGCTGCCCAATATGGCGGCGGGGCTCATTGCCATCAAATATGGAATTAAGGGCTTCACCGAATGTACGGTTTCCGCCTGTGCGTCTTCGACCAATGCCATTGGTGACGCGTATAAAATCATCCAACGAAATGATGCAGATATGATGATTGCCGGTGGAACGGAAGCCTCCATTACCCGCTTGGCGCTGGCAGGCTTTTGCGCCATGAAAGCCATGACGACCAATCCCGACGCCGCCACCGCGTCCAGACCGTTTGATTTGGAGCGGGACGGATTCGTCCTTGGAGAAGGAGCCGGTATTCTCTTTATCGAAGAACTAGAGCATGCCTTGCAGCGGGGCGCGGCGATTATCGCCGAAATCGTAGGCTATGGTTGCACCAATGACGCTTTCCATATTACCGCTCCGCCGGAAGGGGGCGCGGGCGCCGCCCATTGCATGAAGCTGGCGCTGGCGGATGCGCAGATACAGCCGGAGGCCATTGGCTATATTAACGCCCATGGCACCTCTACGCCCTTGGGAGATAAATTTGAAACCAGCGCGATTAAAACCGTGTTTCAGCAGCATGCCTATGAGCTGGCGGTAAGCTCCACCAAATCCATGACCGGCCACCTGTTGGGAGCCGCCGGAGCCATGGAGGCTATCAT
The DNA here is from genome assembly GCF_963668665.1 of uncultured Anaeromusa sp. Lineage (NCBI taxonomy): Bacteria > Bacillati > Bacillota > Negativicutes > Selenomonadales > Sporomusaceae > Anaeromusa > uncultured Anaeromusa sp. The sequence goes on from NZ_OY764902.1 coordinate 1,965,787, forward strand.
CACCGCCTCGGCCTTGAAGGACGGCTTTTTGCCGCCTACCATCAACTACAAGACAAGCGATCCGGAATGTGATTTAGACTACGTTCCCAACGAAGGAAAACCGGCGGCGCTGTCCTATGCCTTGTCCAATTCCTTTGGCTTTGGCGGGCATAATGCAACACTGGTACTAAAAGCGTTTTAAAGTTTGGGGTTGGTCATCGATTATGGTAGATATGAAAGAGATCGTAGCGGCCTGTGTGAATTACATCGAAGACAATATCTATACGAAGATTACCCTGGATGATATCGCCGGACAGGCAGGCATCTCCAAATACCATTTGCACCGGATGTTTAAATCCTTAACCGGCGAATCCTTGATGGACTACGTTCATTCGCGGAAGCTTTCCGCCAGTATCAATGAACTGATTCATACCAACATGCGCATCATTGATATTGCCCTGGAATATGGCTTCGATTATGAGCAGTCCTATATACGGGCGTTTCGGAAGAAGTTTGGCCATACGCCCCTCAAAGTGCGCGTAGAAAATCTATCCTTCATCATTACGGAAAAGCTGAATGTGCATGATATCTTGTCCGTCAACAACTCGATTATCTACAAGCCCTTCTTTGTGTATAAGCCCAAGATGTACCTGATTGGCCAGCAGCATAAAATCGTCAGCAAATCAGGGGACCGCACCGCCAATGCCTACGGCAACGACTTCTATTACCACCACAAACAAAAAATCATCAACGCCGTCAATCCCGCCGTCTACTTCGGCTATACCGACTGGGGCTCCAACGACGAAGGCTATATCTACTATACCCCCTCGCTGGAGGCGCCGGATCTCTCGCATATCCCCGAAGGCATGACCGGCATCACCATCCAGGCTCATAAATACGTGGCCTTCCGCTTTGTCGGCTTCTTTCATCCCAACGATATCAATGGTCGCCAAGTGGGCCGTTTGCTAGTCCATATGTACTCCAAATGGATATTCCAGTCCGGCTTCCAGTTTGCTGACACCTTTCGTTTTGAGTACATCGATACGTCCCTGTCAAAAGATAACTACTGCGAGCTGGATATCTACCAGCCCATTAGGGAATAGGAACGGAACGGGCGGGCGGGTGAGGGCGCGTTTGAACCAAGTGTAAAAATGAATATAGAAAAGGAAGTTTCTGCAAAATTAGTTGGATTGTTTGCAGGAACTTCCTTTTTTTATGTGAAATAAAACAGTTATAGTTTGAGTAAAACGTTGGAAGAGCGCGAAAGATGGAGTTGGACGGGGATTTAAGAAAAAAGATGACAAAAAAAGAACGTCCTTATTTTGAAATGAATCGGTGTAGAGGGACAAAGCATTTGATTGAGAGTTTGTAATTGGAGTTATAGCCTAACTTATTATATAGCGAATGGGGATGGATATGTATGGGTAATTTTACACTAAATATTCAGGGCCAATTGAATAGTATAAAACTTAGCGAAACTAAAGCGTTGTGGCCGTTGTTTGAAGCTATAGTAAACTCAATACAATCTATTGAAGACTCCAACAATAAAAATTGCGGTAAAATAAGTATTTTTGCACAGAGAGAAACGGATGTTCAGACTAACTTAATTGATAATGAAAATTTGGGGCGATTTAAGTCGTTTATTGTTACAGACAATGGTAGTGGATTTGATAGTGGAAATTATGAATCATTTAATACTGCATATTCGGCATTCAAAGTTAAAAAGGGGTGTAAAGGGATTGGCCGCTTTTTATGGCTAAAAGCATTTCGTTCAGTTGAGATTGAGAGTACTTATATTGAAAAAGGCATTAGTTATTACAGAGAATTTAATTTTTCGCCAGAAGGAGTTACTCCAGATGATAACGTTATGCCAACTGATTCAATAGAATATAAAACAACTGTTATGCTAAATGGATTTGATTCTAAGTTTCAGGAGAAAACTCCTATAGAATTGAGCGTGGTCGCGAAAAGGATAATTGAGCATTGTTTGTTGTTTTTTATCTCAAATAATTGTCCTGAAATTAGTATTACGGATGGCTTGGAATGCATAAACTTAAATGAATATTATAAAATGCACCTTCAAGATTCCTTACATCAAGATCGCTTTAAAATTGAAGAAGAAACATTTGTGATTTACCATTTAATGCTACCAGATGGTGTAATAAAACACGAATTACATTTATGTGCTAATATGCATGAAGTAAAATCTGTGGATCTTAGTAAATATATTCCAGAGCTTCAGAAAAAAATACATTCTCTAGATAACTCGGTAGGTTTTTATTATGTAGGTTATTTAACAAGTTCTTATCTGGATTCAATAGTGAATACTACTCGTACCGATTTTAAGTTTGATGTAGTGGGTTCGCAACTTGCGTTAGCGGGTACTGGAGAAGAAGTATTGATACCTGCTACTGTTGAATATATAAAAGGTTATCTCTCAGATTATTTGGTTGAAATTAAAAAAGAGAAACATAAACAAATTAGCGATTTTGTATCTCAAAATAGGCCTCAATATAAGTATTTACTTGAGAAGCGTCCTGAGGTATACGATAGAATTCCTGCTGGATTAAAAACAGAGCGACTGGAAATAGAGCTTCATAAAGAAGTTCAAGCGTGGGAAACTGAGATTAAAGAACAAGGGCAACAACTTACTCAAGATATTAAAAATGGTATTGATAAGAATACTTCTTTTTCTGGGCTTTTTGAAATGTACTGTTCTGGGATTAGCGAATTTAGCAAAACGTGCTTAGCTGAGTATGTTGCCAGAAGAAAAACCCTTCTTGATATGCTTGAACAAACTTTAACAATTCAAGATAATGGTAAATTTAAAAGAGAAGATGCTATCCATTCTATTATTTGTCCAATGAGGCATACTTCTGATGATATGGATTTTGAAGAAATGAATCTTTGGATGATTGATGAAAGATTAGCATATCATAAATATTTAGCTTCAGATAAAACTTTAAAGTCATTGCCGGTTATTGACTGTACTAGCAAGAAAGAACCTGATATTGTAATTTTTGACCAGGCATTTGCTTTTTCCGATGATGATGCTCCACTAAATACTATTACTATTATAGAATTTAAAAAACCTGATAATAAGCAAGATAATCCATTGAGCCAAATAGGTAAATATATTGATGCAATTCGTACGGGCAATAAAAAACGTGCAAATGGAATGTCATTTTGCGTCTCGGAAAATACAAGTTTTCGTTGTTTTGCCATTTGTGATTTGTCTCCTCAGATGAGGGAAAATAGTTTAGGGGCAGGGTTGCAACCTACCCCTGATGGTACCGGATATTATGGATATCAACCAGGTAGAAAAGCGTATTACGAAGTGATATCTTATACTAAACTTCTTGCAGATGCTAAGAAACGCAATCAAGTTTTATTTGATAAGCTTTTTTCTCCTAAGGTAAATGAAGCTATTCATTTTGCAGAAGCTGGGAAAGTGTAAATTTTAGTTGTTAACTAAATACGTTAGGTTTTTTAAAGGGAAAAACAAAAAAGGAAACTCCTTGTTGAATGCATAAAAAATACTAATTTTATCATGAGGTGGAGATTTTTTTGCGAACAAGTGAACTTAAACGTCGATTGAAAAAATTTTTTCGATCTAATCCTCGTACCAATAGTGTTGAAGAGCTTTCAATTGAGCTGGGGGGGATTGTTCAGCCATTTTTAACAATGCTAATAGGTGCAACTTTTGATACCATTTATAGAGGAAGAATTCACAATGACAGCTCTACTTATTTTACCAATATGTCTGAACTTTGGTATCCCCCAATCACTAAGGTGAATCGTTTAGGACGGTTTAATGATATTGGAGAATCAATATTTTATGCAGCTGGAAATCACTCTGTGGTTGCACAAGAATGCTTGATGAAGGACCAGGAGGTAATTTCGATTGTAACATGTAAAAAAATTACGCCTGATCCGTTGAGAGTTGCTAATATGTTTACAGATAAATTCAAAAAAAATAGTGGAATTAGTGTGACGGCTAAAACAATAAATACATCACAGCAAGCTTATGATATTCTCAAAACCAAAAGAAATGTAAAGAAACATAGGGTGATTCAAAACTTTTTAGAGTCATTAGCGTTACGTTCTGTATCAATAGGTGAAGAATATAATTATAAATTTTCAATATGTGCTAAAAATCTTTTCTACACGATACCGGAGTTGGATGGTTTGTGTTATCCGTCTATAAAATTGGATCATAGAGATGTGAATTTTGCGCTGCGACCAGAGGTTGCGGATAAACATTATAAGGCTGTGCAAGTTACTGTGTTAAGATATGATGCTAAGAGTGACTATTTGATATGTATTAATAAATCGGTGGCAATTGATGATGAAAGTGGATTTATTACATATGAAATATAACAGGAGTAGAATGAATAACTCATTGGTATCGAATTAATTATTGTTCTATTAACGTTGGAGATGGCCGAGTGCAATAATTAGATGAATACATAGCAGGTAGTTAATAGCAAAGAAGTTGAAAATATCAGGAGATTTTTCTTTTAAGTGAAGATGTTTTGGAAATATCGAATGTAATCGTTAGGTGTCAATTAGCTATAAAAAAGAACTTTTGGTATTACTATTAAATCTCGGACAAACTAAAAAGGAAATTTAATGGGGTAAATTCATGGAGCCATTTAGATTTGCTACGTGCTGTATTAATTTTATAGAAGTTGATTTGAATGATTTAGCAGAATGTATAAGTAGCATAGAAAATCTAATCGAACAGAAATTAACTAATTCACTGAGCTATTCTGAACAACAATATCCAAACACTATTCGTGGAGCTTTTTTTATGTCGTGCTATAGTCAAATGGAGACTTATTTGAATTCAGTTTGTCGTAATTGTCAACTTGATCAGAAGCTTAAGATCAGTTATGAAGATATGGCGCAACAGGGGATAAGTCGCGCAATGCTCTATTTTGAAAAAGCGTTAGGTTTGAATTTTCCTAGCAATGCAAACTGGTTAAAGATTCAACAATATAGACAGCTTAGGAACATTGTGGTACATAATGGTGGATGTGTTAAGCCGAGTGAGTTGAAGAAAGTAAAAAGAATATTACTCAACATTCCTTATTTTAACTTGAGCACACTCAATTCCTTAAATTTCGAACGGGAGTTTTGCTTGGAATTTATTAACGTGCAAATAGAACTATTACGAGAAATTTTTGTTGTGTTGAATGAATATAGCATCGAAGTTAAAGACGAGTGTTATGATGGGGATTGGAACGATGATTGAATTTTTCGGAGATTTCGCTGACTTTAAAAAAATCAATAATTAGGTATAATGTTAATGATTTAGAAATAGGAGGATGCTGAATGGGGACTGAATTGATTGGGCTTTATGGAACTGCAATTGGTGCCATAATAGCAGGTGCTTTTACAATTATTAATAGTGTCAACGCCGGTTTATTTTTGACCACCAGCGCCGGGTGAAAAATGACCAGTTGCAGCCGATTAAGAACTGACCACTCCATCGGATTTCAAGAGTTCACCGCTTGGAGGGTGAGGAATCAAAGACAGACCGGCTTTGTTGCGATTCTTGAGACGATAGCTCTGGCCTCGTATGTTTATGACATGCGCGTGATGCAACAGGCGGTCAAGGATGGCTGTCGCCAGCGGAACATCGCCCATTAGCTCGCCCCATTCGCCGAAGCCTTTATTGCTGGTCAATATAATGCTTCCTTTTTCATAGCGCGAACAGACCAACTGAAAAAACAGATTCCCGGCATAGCGGTCAAGATGCGTGTAGCCAATTTCATCGATCAGTAACAGTCCCGGACGTTGATAAACTTTCCAGCGGCGTTCCAGCCGCCCTTCGCTATCCGCTCGGCGCAGATCAGCAATCAATCGGTCCATACTGACAAAATACACGGAAAGACCTTTGCGAATCGCTTCCGTGGCAAGACCGATCGCCAGATGGCTTTTGCCGACTCCCGGCGGTCCCAGTAAAATGACATTTTCCTGGCGATGCACAAAACTCAGTGTTTCCAGTTCGCGAATCAATCGTTCATCCAATCCAGGTTGAAAACTGAAATCAAACTCGCCAAGATTCTTCTTTTGCGGCAGACGCGATAGCTTTAAGCGCGTTTCCTCGCTGCGCACTTTCCGGACATCGTTTTCCGCATCCAGCAGTCGGTTTAAAAAACTCAGATAGGTTGGCTGCTCATGTGCTGCCAGTTCCAGATGCGCATCCAGCGCTTGCGCTGAATGCGCCAATCCAAGAGCGTCAAGGCTATCGCGAACGTGTTCTAATTCCACCATATCAAGTCGCCTCCGCAAACTGCGCGTACTCGGTTAGCGGTCGGATATACACTTGATCGAGCGGAATTTGCACGGCACAGGATGGTTCATGCGGGATACCTTGTTGTGCGGAAAGCCCATCGTATTGTCCTGTGGCGTAAACATGTTTACGCGATTTGTGGCAAACAGCATGCGTTTGGAGCAATTGTCCGGCTTCATCGAGAATGATAATCTGGCCGCGTTGCAGCGCGACTTGAACGCACTTGCCGCTATTCCTCCAATGGACGCCATACAGCGCGCCATTGTAACTGACGAAGCCTTCGCGTGAAACCTTGCGATTTTCCATGCGATAAGGGTTGCAGATGTTTTCCGGCGGCAAGGCGCTCAACTTTTCAGCCGACAAAAGATCTACGGGCCGTTCGCCGGTTGTGCCGTGAACCTTTTGATTCGCCTGATCGCACCAAGCTACCGCTTGCAGTTGCAGATCGCCAAAATCAATAAATGCTCTGCCCGGAAGGAAGTTATCCCGGACGTAGTGAACCAGCCGTTCGACCTTGCCTTTGGTTTGCGGCCGACGCGGCCGGCAAACTTTCGGAATAAATCGCATATCCGTTGCGAACCGTTCAAATGGTTCATGCCAAATCGGTTTGCCGTGATCGGTGGATATAATCACCGTTTTCATCCTGTCGGTCAGCACGACTTCCGGTACGCCGCCAAAATACTCAAAAGCATTGAGCATGCAACGCAACAAGCTGGCGCTGTCGCAGCGGCGCGAAAACTCAATATAACGCGTTCGACTGTGACCAAGAACCATGACGAAACAGGCGACTTTTCGCATTTGACCGTTGCGAGCCTTGTAGTTCATAAACCCCCAATCCATTTGCGCTTGGCGACCAGGCGGTGTTTCAAAACGCCGGACGGCTGGTTCCATTTTGACGGAAGGCGGGCGAAACGGCGCCAGGTAATCCTTAAGAATCGTGATGCCACCGTCAAAGCCTCGTTCAATAATCCGGTCAAAAATCACGCTAGCATTATAGACTCCAAGCTCAAGCAGTTCTTGGATATACGGTTTAAACGGATCGAGCTTTGAGCCGCGTATTTTGCCTTTTAGTCGATGCGGTTGCTCACCTTGTTCCAGATATTTTCGGACGGTTATTCTCGACATACCCGTTTCCCGGGCGATTTGTGAAACGTTTTTTCCTTGCATAACTTTCATTTCTTGCAGCATAATAGAAGTGCCACGCTCCTTCATTGGCGCTACCTCCTTTGATGTCTCGACAACTCAAAGGGTAGCCTATTGGGGGAGGGTGGTCAATTTCTACCCGACCGATAGTGATCAATTATCGACCGGCGCTACTGGTTAATTATAGCCCGGCGTCGACAATAGAAAATTTCAGATAAAAGATGAAATGGTCAAGTTGGAATTACAAAGAGATATAGCAAATAGTAAGGAAAAGCTGGATAAATCATCATGCCGAAGAGAAGAGTTATTTTCTCTAATGCAAACTATTAGTTTTGGTTTTTCTATGACTCAAAACTATAGGATGAAACAAATGGATTTTTTAACGAAAGAGTATGACTCACATTATGAGAATATGAATCAAAATGCGCTGCGAGCAGAGTTGCTAGCGCAGCTGTATTTTCCTGAAATAGTTGATGAAGTGAAAAATATAAAGGTATTAACAAATGTAATATGGGGACAGCAACACCGTTATTTTGATTCTGAGGAACATGCTCAAAAGCAGAAACAGGAAATTCTTAACGAATTTGCAAAGCACTCGACTCATTTAGTTGAAAAATGCTCATTGGTTATGGATCTATTGTGTGATTTTAATGAAGTGGGGGTGATGGAGAAGGAGGTAGTTTGATTGCATGAAAAAATCTGCTGAGCTAGAAACAAGTATTACTAGATGAAAATGCGCGGATGAAGACTCAGATATCAAGTGGGAGAGCCTGCTTTTTTACAATCCTAAACTGATGAAAATATATGATATAGGAGTTAAATCATTGGAGAATAAACTAGTTCCAAGCTACAAAAACATGTCGAAGCCTACGAATGCCTACAAAAAACAGTTTGCTATTGTATTACAGATTTACCGTCGTGACAAAGATGCCATAGATCTATTTGGTATTGAAAGAGGCTTTCTGTTATTACTTGCTGCTAGTTTACTTATACAACCGGTTACATTTGTTCGATGGATTTCTGGCTATGGTGGATATCTTACAAGAAAATTAGCAATTGAAGTTTATGCGTTAGCAAAACCTTTTTTATTATTAGGGATTTTATTAGGAGGGTATTGGTATTACTCGATTTCTCTATTTATTGCCGGCCTTTGTTTAATGGATTTATATGTCTATCTATTAGGGTTGATTTTTCTAAGTGATTTTTATTCTGGTCCGGCATCTTTCAAACGATCATTAATATTGTTATTTGTTAATCTGTTTGAAAGTGTTTGTGAGTTCGCGGTGCTTTACTTAGGGACACAGTCAATCGGAACGAATTTAGTCGCTACGACGAGTTGGTCGCAAGCGATTTATTTTAGTACTGTAACTGCTGCAACTGTTGGATATGGTGATGTGTCTGCAATATCTGGAATTGGAAGATTATTGGTGGTTTTTCAAATATTCACATCTGTAGTTTTTGCATCTGTAATTTTATCAAGTTATGTAGGGCAATTATTTAGTGGTGGCTGGAAAAAAGATCGAAATGAGAAAAAGAGTACGAGAAGAGGGGAGCAAAGAATTTAAAATACTTCTTTATAATCGCGACCATGGGGAATATAGAGTCGAGGGCAAGGTTCGTTTCTTTCTTAGAGATGAAAACTAATTTTGTGAAACAATTTTGATGGTATGTGTTAAGCCAACAGGCAATATCCGAGTTTCGGATATTGCCTGTTGGCTTTTCTTACTTTTATATGCTTACAAACTACAAAATTTTTTTGGCAGGTATGTCAATTTAGTGTTTCTAAAAATTTCGTAATTAATTCTCGTTGGTGTGGGGTCAGTTTGTTACTTGCTGCGAACAGTCTTCTGAAGTCTGGTTCTAAACCCGCAGTATCTTCACGAAAAAAATCGGCAAGGGAAATATTAAGGCACGTACAAATAGAGTCTAACGTTTCTAATGAGCATTTCTTATTGCCAGTTTCTATTCCAGATATAAAGCTTTGCGCAACTCCAATTTGCTCGGCAAGCGCTGATGCAGTTATGTTTTTTGATTTGCGAATTTCCTTGATCCTATTCCCAATGTTGATCATATATGTATTCCTCCGCAGAAATTGAGATTGCGAAAAAGAAACAATATAACTTATAGGGTATAAATAGCTTGAAAATAAAACCTATAAGTGATATTATTTAAGGGTAGTCATAACTAGGAGGTGATGAAATGAAAAATAAATTGTAAGCTCCTAGAACATGAAGCAAAAAGGCGAACAAAGTCAGTAGGCAAGTTAGTGTAAGCTGGCAAGCGCCAGCAATCGCGGCCAAGCAAGTTGCTGCTCTAGTTTCGTGCGCCCTAATGACACCGTACCAATTTTTATTATACTGTATCTACCCGAAAACGCAAACCAGTCTGTTGTGTTGTTGCCAGAAACGCATTGGGGCAAAGGGGGGATTTGAAAACGCCAGCTTTGGCGTGCTGCTTGGTAAAAAGAGGCCAAGCGGCGAAGTTTCTATTCCACTTCAAGCAGACAGGGGAGGCGTAATCAATGGGGATACCCAATCTGGAAGAAACGGTGGAGCAAAATTTGCCATTGGGAAAAAGAACTCCGGCGCAGCGGGCCGGGATGACGGAAGTTGAATGGCGAGAGGCCATTCGCTTTGACGGCACCGACTGGGGCTGGGTCATTATGAGTATCGGCATGGCTATCGGGGCCGGTATCGTATTTTTGCCGGTGCAGGTGGGGCTGATGGGGTTATGGGTCTTTTTATTGTCCTCGGTCATCGGCTATCCGGCGATGTATTTATTCCAGCGTTTATTTATCAACACCTTGGCGGCTTCGCCGGAGTGCAAAGACTATCCCAGTGTTATTTCCGGGTACTTAGGAAAGAACTGGGGCATTTTCCTCGGGGCCTTGTACTTTATCATGCTGGTGATTTGGGTGTTTGTGTATTCTACGGCCATTACCAATGACAGTGCGTCGTTCTTGCAGTCCTTCGGCGTTACCGATTCGCTGTTGTCGAAAAATCCGTTCTATGGTTTAGTGCTGATCTGTTGTTTGGTAGCCATGGCGTCTCGTGGGGAGAAGGTACTCTTTAAAATCTCCACCGGCATGGTGCTGACCAAGCTATTGGTGGTAGCGATTTTAGGGGTTTCCATGATTGGCCATTGGGATCTAAACAATGTCGGAGCCGTGCCGGCTTTGGGCAGCTTGACCACGGACACCATTGTCATGCTGCCGTTTACCTTAACGTCCATTCTATTTATTCAAAGCTTAAGTCCTATGGTTATTTCCTATCGTTCCCATGAAAAGTCCATTGAAGTAGCGCGCTATAAAGCCATGCGCGCCATGAACATCGCCTTTGGTATTTTGTTTGTGACCGTCTTCTTTTACGCCGTGTCCTTTACCTTATCCATGGGGCATGAGCAAGCTGTCTATGCGTCCAAGGCCAATATCTCCGCGCTCGCCATGGCGGCGCAGGGCCAAGGCCAGCAGACCGTGAAAATCTTCAGTTTGATTCTCAATATCTTTGCCGTCATGACCGCCTACTTTGGCGTCTACCTCGGTTTTCGCGAAGCCTGCCAGGGCATTGCCATGAACCTTCTGGCGCGGGTGATGCCGGAAAACCGCATCAATAAGACCATGGTAAAGAACGGCATTATCGCCTTCACCATCTTGGTGTCCTGGGGCGCGATTGTGCTCAATGCGCCGGTGCTGAGCTTTACCTCCATCTGCAGCCCCGTCTTCGGTTTAGTAGGCTGCCTGATTCCGGCGTACTTAGTCTACCAGGTACCGTTCTTGCAGCACTATAAAGGCTGGGCGCTGCGTATCATTATCTTTACCGGTGTCTTGCTGTGCGTATCGCCATTCCTGGCGTTTTCGTGAAATATAGTTAGTGTTTGAGAAGCAGAGAAAAAGAGAGGAGCATGGATGATGACGAAACAAGGGAAAGTAGCAGGAAAACCAAAGTGGGCGGATCTGCTCAAAGCGGTCCAACAGGAAGTGCGTCCGGCCATTGGCTGTACCGAGCCGGTAGCCGTGGCGCTGGGAGCGGCTATCGCCGCCCGGGAGCTGGGCAAACCGGTGGAACGCATTGAAGTCCAGGTATCCGCCAATATGATGAAAAACGGCATGGGCGTCATGGTGCCGGGAACAGGCATGGCGGGACTCGCCATTGCCGCTGCCGCCGGAGCCATCAGCGGCGACCCGGAAGGCAAGCTGGAAGTCTTAAAGCGCCAGAACCAAGCCGATGTAAAACGGGCCAAACAAATGGTGGCGAAACACAAGGTGCACCTTGCCATTGCCGAAGTGCCGCATGTACTCTATGCAGACGTGAAAGTCTTTAGCGGCAGCAAGTGGGCTCGCGTGTGTATTGCCGACGATCATACCCAGGTGGTACGGGTCGAGCGCGAGGACGAAGTGCTTTATGAAAAGCGCAGCGAGGAAAGTACCGCAGAAAGCGCCTTCTCGCTGGAAGGCATTACCGCCAGCGAGGTTTATGAATTTGCTACCACCGCGCCGCTGGATTCGCTTCGCTTTATCTTGGAGTCCGCTAGGCTGAACGATGCCTTGGCCGACGAAGGACTAAAAGGAGGCTATGGCCTTCATATCGGCGCGACCTTGCAGCGCCAGAGCGAGGAAGGCTTGCTGGCCGATAGCTTGATGAACCGCGTTCTGCTCCGCACCACCGCCGCATCGGACGCCCGCATGGGCGGCGCGTCGCTGCCCGCCATGACCAACTCCGGCTCCGGCAACCAAGGCATTACCGCTACCGTACCGGTGAGCGTGGTGGCGCAGTATGTCCAGGCGGATGAGGAAACGTTAATTCGCGCGCTCATGCTGTCGCATGCAATGGCGATCTATATTCACAGCAAGCTGCCCAAGCTGTCCGCCTTGTGCGCCGTCTCCACGGCGGCGATGGGGGCGGCATCCGGCATGGCGTGGCTGCTGCGCAAGGATTTTGGCACCGTAAGCATGGCGATTTCCAGCATGGTAGGAGATATGGTGGGCATGATTTGCGACGGCGCGTCCAATAGTTGCGCCATGAAAGTATCCACCGCCGTATCCTCCGCCTGCAAGGCGGTACTCATGGCGCTGGAAGGAACCCGCGTTACCGGCTGCGAAGGCATTGTGGCCGAAGACGTGGACGCCTCCATTGCTAACGTCGGGGAATTGGCCTGCAAAGGCATGGTTCAGACCGACGATCAGATCCTAAAGATTATGCTCCATAAAGTAGGCTAAAGAAGAAGGTGCAAAAATGAAAGACGTGATCTATACGGACGGTGCGCCCAAAGCCATTGGTCCGTACTCGCAAGCCATAAAGGCGAATGGATTTCTCTTTGTTTCCGGCCAACTGCCGAGCGACCCGAAGAGCGGCAAATTTCCAGCAGGCGGCATTGAGGCGCAAACGCGCCAGTCTCTGGAGAACCTAAAAGCCATCCTCGAAGAAGCCAATATCTCCTTTGAGGACGTGGTAAAGACGACAGTCTTGATGCAGGACCTGGAGAACTTTACCGCCATGAATGCAGTGTATGCTGAATACTTTACCAAGAACCATCCCGCCAGAGTCTGCGTGGAAGTGGCCAAGCTGCCGCAAAACGCACTCGTGGAGATAGAAGCCATTGCCGTGTGCTGCGGCTAACCAAGGCCCCTCTAACATACTATAGATAAGCGACAGGCCGTGTGAAATGAAACCTTCACACGGCCTGTCGCGTTTTTGAAGCCTCATAAGGATATGCCAATTACAACAAGTTATCATTCAAATAGGGAAATACGATATAATATAAAGTGAAAGCGTGAGGTCATCAGGGGGAACCGAGATGTTTTTAAATGAACGGTGTGCTGTGTGTGGACGCAAATTAACTGGAAGATTTGGGAGTTTGCCAATGTCTTTTAAATATTGCCCAGCCTGTGGTGCGGACGGAAATCCGCTGATGAAGACAGTGCAGCACGGTGACTCATAGATATTGCCATAATTGCGGACAAAAGCTGCGGAGTATCTTATGATAAAGTGAGATACATATAGATGACATCTGTTAGGGGATAAAATCCCATTACGGCAATGGCAGCAGAAAGAGGAGAAGGTACGTGATTTCGTTTATACTTTCAGGGATTACATTAGGATTTTATGCGGGATTTTCACCGGGGCCGTTATTTGCTATGGTGATATCGCAAACCATACATTATGGGTTAAAAGAAGGCTTCAAGGTGGCCGTTGCGCCACTGGTTACCGACGGGATGATTGTGGCGTTGGCGGTAGGCGTGATGTCTCTGCTGTCTTCGGTGCAGGGGATGCTGGGCGTTATTTCCTTGCTCGGCGGTGTCGTTGTTTGCTACCTGGGGTATGAGAACCTGCGGTTTCAAGGAGAGAGCAACGGTATAGGAAACGCAGAACCTGGGTCGGTAGTAAAAGCGGCGGTGGTAAATGCGCTGAACCCCCATGCGTATCTGTTTTGGTTTATTATCGGCGGGCCGCTGCTGATGAATGCCTATACTGTGGATATCATGGCTGCCGTCGGCTTTATCGCCAGTTTTTATCTGGCCTTTGTTTGCGCCAAGGTTACGTTGGCGATGGTGGTGAATCGCTCTAGAAGATTTTTACAAGGACCTCTTTATATCGGCGTGATGAAAGCACTGGGCGTTGTGCTGATGGTATTTGCCATGAAGTTGTTTTGGGATGGGGCGCAGCTGTTGCAAGAATACTGGAATTGAAAAATAGGCGGTAAAGGCGATGAAACAAAAATGGATGATCGGTGAACTGGCCAAGATGTTTGACGTGTCCACCGATACGCTGCGGTACTATGAAGCGGAAGGGTTGCTCCGGTCTCATCGAGATGAGGTAAACGGGTACCGCTATTATTCGTATGATGAGTTGTTTGTTTTGATGGATATTTTGTTGTTTCGCAGCCTGGGATTGCCGGTTAAAGAGATTCAGCCCCTGGTGACGACTAAAAAACTTGGTGAGATTAAAGAGATATTGCAGCAAAATGATGGTCTGATTGAAAAACAATTGGCCATACTGCAGCGGCAGCGAAAGCAGCTTGCGCAGATTGTTTCTCAGCATGAGCTGTGCGAACAGCATCTTGGACAGTTTTCGATTGTCGCGGCGCCTGCCTTTAAGTCTAAGTTTTTAGGGAGTGACGTAGAGGACGTGCTTCGCGTGGTCAAGCAGTATAAAACTGATGAAGGATGGATGGATCGCATTCGTCATACTTTGTTTTTGCCGACGGAAGAGGTGTTTGGATCGCGCAGTTTTGAAGCGGCGGAAATGGGGATTAGCTTTGATGACGAAACTATACGGGAATTTGAGGCGGGCGAGCAACAGCAGTTTTCGTTATCGTTGGACAAAGAGTGCGTGTATACGGTCATCGGCACCGATTATTCGAATAGGGAACATGCAGTGTTTGAGCAGGCGCGGGCGTGGCTGACGGAGCGGGGGCGGAGTATGGAAGGACCGCTGCTCGGGAGGTACTTGGCAAGCTCTCATCAAGAGGGGCTTGATTATTATGAAATATGGATTGCCTTGCAGGCGACTTGACCTTGGAGTTACTCCAAGGTTTATTCTTTTAGTGGGGGTGATCACTATGCAAGAAAATGCGTTGGGCACAAAAAGTATTCCGACGTTGTTTTGGCAATACAGCATTCCGACCGTTGCCGCGATGCTGTTTCTGGGCGTGAATACGATTGTAGACGGTTTGTTTGTGGGGCGCTATATCGGTGTGGACGCCTTAGCTGCCGTGAATATAGCCATGCCGTTCAGCAGCTTTTTGTTGGCGTTTAGCATTGTTATCGGCATTGGCGCGCAGAGCTTGATAGGACGAAAATTAGGCGAAGGAAGCGGTGAGGAAGCCAATCACGTTTTCACCACGGCGTTGATCCTAGCTGGCGGGATCGCATTTGTATTTGCGGGGCTGGGGGTGCTTTTTTCTGAACCAATTGCCTATGTATTGGGTTCCAGCGAAAAACTAATGCCGCTGGTTTCGTCTTATATCAGCTATTTGGGCTTGTTTTTACCCTGCTTGGCGTTGATGATGGTTTTGGATTATGCCTTAAAGACGGTGGCCATGCCTGTCTACGCGATGTGGGCGCTGGTGGTGGCCGTTATAAGCCATATGCTGTTAAATTGGCTTTTTATTGCGGTGTTGGATTTCGGAATTCAGGGGGCGGCAATTGCTACGGGGATTGCCTTTGCCGTCGCGTTTATTATGGCGGTTCTTCCGTTCTTGCGTTCCGGTTCGGCGTTAAAACCTTTTGCAGGAACCTGGAACCAAGCGGCGGCGAAGAGCATTCTGTATCATGGAGCGTCCGAGGGCGTGACTGAGCTGGGAACGGGGATCACTACCTTTTTGTTCAACCTTACCTTAATGCGGTATGTTGGAGAAATGGGAGTGGCGGCCTTTACGCTTATTAGCTATTTGGCGTTTATAGGGAATAATGTCTTGTTGGGCTTGTCGGACGGCGTGGGCGCTATTATCAGCTACAACTATGGGAGCTGTCAGATGAAGCGCGTGAAAAAAGCACTGCAGCTTGTTGCTGCCAGCGCTGGTGTTATCGGCATCGGGATGTTTGCCGCTATTTTTATTTTTGCCGGAGATGTAATTTCGTTGTTCTTGCATGAGGGAAATGAAGACATCGTGCGTTTTGCCGTCTATGGAGCCAAACTATATGCGTTTGCCTTTTTGGTCAACGGGTTCAATATTGTTGCGGCAGGTTATTTTACGGCGATTGGGAACCCGGGGCAAGCGGTGTTGGTTGCTTTGAATAAAGGGGTCTTGTGGATCATTGCGGGAATTACTATTTTGCCTGTTCTCTTTGGGGTTAAAGGAATTTGGCTGACGGTGCCTATTGCGGAATTTGCAACGCTGGTGTTGTCGGGAAGCTTGCTGTATCGGCATTTTCGATGCTCGTAAAACGTTTGGATAGACTGTCTTGAACGAGCTATAACGTATCGCAAATGAACGGTCGTTATATAAAAAGAAGTTGAGATGAAACAAAGTTTCATCTCAACTTCTTTTTATATAACCCTAGTCGGAAGCGAACTTACAGTTTTATTTATTGATCTGTAGTAGAGAAATCTAAAAGACCTTGCTCAGTTAGCCAAGTGTAGATGCATTGAATAAATTTTTTAGCAGCGGGAGAAAGTTGTTTGAAAGAAAGCGTGGCTAAGCCAATGATGCGATATTCTTTTGGTTCTAAGGGAAGCAAATGGATATCAGGGGGAATGTTTTCTAAGATCAGTTCCGGCAGGATGCTAATGCCTAACCCTTTTTGGACCATAGCGATGATGGTTCTTCCTTCCATAAGCTCATATTTAGTCTGCAAGGGAATGTTGCTATGAAGCAGGAGGCGGCGGATATTATCATCAGCGCCCCATTGCGGCATAATAAAAGGTTCATCTTTGAGCTTAGATAGGGGAAGTTTTTTTTGGCCTTTCAGGTGATGTGTAGGAGGCAATAGGGCGAATAACGTATCTTTGCATAGCGGATATACTTCAAAAGGCTTAGACGTAGGTAAGGAGACAAAGCCAAAATCAACTGTTTTGTTCGAAATCCATTTGTTCATTTCATCATAGCATCCTAAATGAGTTTTCACTTCAATTTGTGGATATTGAGAATGAAAAGAAGCTAGAATGCTGGGAAGCCATTTAATAGAGATACTGGATAATGTGCCAATGCGCACTAAACCGGTCTCAATGCCTTTAATAGAAAGGGCTTCTTCGCGAAGCTGTTCTTCGTGGTGCAAAATCATTTTAATATGAGATAAAATACGCTCGCCGTTATGAGTAAGTTGCATGCCGGAGCGTTCTCGTTTAAATAATGAAATCCCCAACTCTTTTTCGAGAGAAGAAATAGCGTAACTAACGCTTGATTGCGTCAAATTTAATTTTTCAGAAGCTTGGCGGAGGCTGCCAACTTCGGCGACAGTATGGAAAATTTGATATTTCGAGATAATCAAGGCAATTCCTCCGTTGGCATGTAGACGTCTTAAAACATACTTTAGTCCATGAAAATCGAATTAGCAAGCAGTTTATGTTAAAAAAGTGTACAAGAAACCGACACTTTTATTGATTCAATGAAAAAATGTTCACCGTTCAAAAAACATGAAGTGTAATATAAAATATTTGAACTATTGGTCTGCAACAGGGAATGCTAGAATGAATTTAAATTACTTGAAATATTATACAACGGAATTTTTCCGGTTGCTCCGTTGGGTCTTCAGGAGCCATGAGGTTAGCAGCAGGGAGATGGCATCGGAAGATGAATTCATAACCGAGAGGAATCATTAGGTCAGGAATTATCTTATTCAATGAGAAGGAGGGGGTTGTTAACGTGGAAAATCTAGGAAATATCATTAATCTCTTAAATGGCTATGTCTGGTCACCGGCCATGCTGGTCTTTGTTGTTGTATCTGGCGTATATTTTTCCATCCGGCTCCGTTTTACCCAAGTCCGTAATTTGCGGGATATGGTGAGAAATTTGGTAAGTAACCAAAGTTCGGAAAGCGGAATCTCCACCTTCAGTTCCTTTTGGACAACCATGGCGGCTCGGGTCGGTGTCGGTAATATTGCCGGCGTGGCGGTAGCTGTTTATATGGGGGGGCCGGGAACCATCTTTTGGATGTGGGTTACCTCGATTTTGCTGGCGGCCATATCTTTTGCCGAATGTTCCCTGGGCCAGCTGTATAAATTGCGGGTTGACGGCGAGTACCGTGGCGGCGCCTACTATTGTGCTGAAATCGGTTTAGGTTGGGGATGGTTTAGCAAGCTGTTTGCGACGGTTACTGTTGTTGGAATGCTGTTCGGCATGCCTGGGATTCAGGCCAACATGATCGGCGAAGGCTTAAATCACAGCCTGGGAATTCCTCCGCTGCTGACCGGCGTAGTTGGAGCGATACTATTAGGTATCATTATCCTTGGAGGTATCAAACGGATTAGCTCATTTGCTGCGATTCTTGTTCCTATCAAAGTAGGAATCTTTTTACTGCTGACGGCCATTGTGCTGATTGCAAATTATGATCGGATTCCTACTATGTTTAGCTGGATTTTTTCATCGGCATTTAATCAGGGATCTGTATTTGGCGGTATGATGGGCAGCGCCATTTCTATGGGGATTCGGCGCTCTACGTTCGCGTCCGGCGCTGGCATGGGTGAAGAAACTCCGGCTGCAGCTGCGGCTGAAACTGCGCATCCGGCCGGACAGGGTTTAGCGAACTCATTTGGTATTTATATGGATATTATAATCTGTACCTGTTCCGGCCTCATGATTCTGGTGACCGACTGCTTTAATACGGCTTCCGGTTATATTGGTTCGGGTTCTCCCCAAATGGCGGCTTTGGCTGCATCCGGTAAAAATGGCATTGTTTTTCCCCAAGAGGCTGTTGGTACGCTGATGCCTGGTCTTGGCGAATTTGTTATGGGGGTAGTGGTCATATTATTTGCCTTTACTACAATCCTTAGCTATTATTATCAGGCGGAAACCGGCATGGCCTATCTCTTAGGCAAGGCCAGCGAGAGCAAACGTAAAAATGTTTACCTGGTTATGAAAATTATGGTGCTCTTAGTTTATATTTACTTTTCCACAACCACTTCGAGCGTTGCTTGGGGGGCCGCTGACCTGGCCTGTGGGATGATGGTATGGCTGAATGTGTTAATGTTGTGGTTTTTGTTTCCAAAGGTCGTTGCGATACTGAATGACTATGAAGAACAACGCAATGCCGATCAGGTTCCTTTTTTCGATCCGGATAAAGTCGGTATTTCGAATGTCGATCTTTGGAAAGAGATTAACAAGGACAAAATTGCTGCGACAAAATCGAGTGCTAAAATCGCCGTTGCTAGAAAATGAATCTTCCAGGCGAATAAATAAAGTTTTTTGCTGAGCATTATTATGGATAGGCAGATCCTATATTGCAATATAGATGCTTGAAAATCATGGTGTTACCAGTTTTTTCGTATAAAAATAGGTTGAGATGAAACTTAGTTTCATCTCAACCTATTTTTTACATTGAGGTTTGCGGAATAATACAGGTAAAAATCATAAAATGGCAGTGTATTGTTCCGATAAATGATAAACTAGAGGAAAGCATATGATTGAAATGTTTAACCGAAAGGTTCGATTGCAAAGAATACATTATGAATTGGAAGAAACCTAAATAAAAGCTGCATAGTGCTTGTGATGGGAGTGGTTTTGTGAAGCGGTGCATTGTAGTAATGGGATAGTCATAATGGTATCAAAAGGCAAAGGAGCAGGATGCAAATGACTATTCCAGATCCAAGTAAGATATATCCTCGTAGTAATGATTATCAAACGGTCTATCTGAAGAATGTAATCACAAGGGGAAACGTAAAAGTTGGGGACTATACAATCTATAACGACTTTCACCAGGATCCCCAAAATTTTGAGAAAAACAATGTTCTTTATCAGTATCCGATCAACAACGATAAACTGATCATTGGAAAATTTTGTTCCATTGCGTGTGGCGCAAAGTTTCTCATGACGAGTGGAAATCATAAAATGGCATCATTATCCACGTATACGTTTCCGATATTTTATGAGGAATGGGGCTTGGACGTTAATGAGGTAGTAGATGCGTGGGATAACAAGGGCGACATTGTAATTGGAAATGATGTGTGGATCGGGTATGAGTCTATCATAATGTCCGGGGTGAAAATCGGTGATGGCGCCATTATTGGTACGCGGGCAACGGTGACGAAAGATGTTCCACCTTATGCAATTGTCGGGGGCGCTCCAGCCAGGATTATAAAAAAACGATTTAGTGATGATGTGATTTTGAAACTGTTGGACATTAAATGGTGGGACTGGCCCTGCGAA
The DNA here is from genome assembly GCF_963668665.1 of uncultured Anaeromusa sp. Taxonomy (NCBI): domain Bacteria; kingdom Bacillati; phylum Bacillota; class Negativicutes; order Selenomonadales; family Sporomusaceae; genus Anaeromusa; species uncultured Anaeromusa sp. The sequence goes on from NZ_OY764902.1 coordinate 1,986,011, forward strand.
AAAATACAAGATAATATTGAACATATTCAAGCAGGGTGTATTGAGAAGTTAAAACATCAGTAGTATTGTTGACTTTGGCTTATGGATGCCAATCTGAGCAATAGGCTAACGTAAAGGCCTCGCGAGGCGTAGCTTCGCGAGACCTTTGCAATATGGGGGAATTAAATACAGGAGGTAATCGTATGAAAATTTTTTACACGTTTATGACCATGTTGCTTCTTTTGATTTACCCTAATTTTACTTTTGCCTCAGGAGATGCTATTAGTGCGCAGGGGTTGACATCTCCTATTGAAACGTTGTTTGATGTTAGCCTGGGAATGAATCTTGACGAGGCTAGAAGAATTTTTAAGCAAGAGCCGTATGTTTCCAAGTGGGTTGATCGAGAAAAGAACCCTGCTAAAACGAACAATCATTTTGTCTTCTATGACTATCGGGAAAGCATAGAAAGTAAGGCTTTTCCGCAGGTGAAAAGAGAGTTTACCATTAATGCGGATAGAAATAATACGATCAACCAAATCACGTATGTGCTATGTTTTCGTAATGAAGCGGAGTACAATAAACTAGTTAATGCCTTGGTAGAACGGGCAACTGCGGAGTGGGGAGCGGTGCAGGATGAACAAATTACTGGCCCTGAAAACCGAGAAGCGCTTCATCGGACTTGGGGCAAGGACAACTTGCATCTTACGATTGTGACGCGGTATTATCCGGAGTATAATCGCCAATTTCCTTATAGTATCCGCATTGCTCGAACGAAAAGCTGAGTACAAGGTTGTGCTGAAACATAGTGTTGGCACAACCTTTTTTATTCTGTGTAAATCGTATAATGGCATAGGCGCGATTGGTCTGAAGCAATGAGAAATAAAATATCGAAGCAATAAAAAGAAGGCTGCAACCTCTAAAGGTTGTAGCCTTCTTTTTGAATTTAGGTGAGAAAAGCGAAAGGAGTAGCTAAAAATTCGCCGGAGTGACAGCAAAAACCACTTCGACCGTAGAATCAGTTTCATTTTTCCACATATGACGGATACTGGGGGGATTTTTACACTGTCTCCCTTTTCTAGTGTTTCTGTAGTTTCATCTAGATAAAGCGTAACCGTTCCTGCTAACACGTAAGCCACTTCTTCTCCCGCATGAGATAGCGAAACCTCCGAGGATTGGGAGTGAGGAGGGATAGACATTAGAACCATCTCAATGGCTCCGGTTAAGTCTGGCGAAAGCAGGGTATACTCCCAATTGCTGTGAGGGAAGATGATTTTCTTTCGGTTATTGGCACGAGTGATTAATTTGTTAACATTTGTAGGTTCGACAAACAAGCTGAAGAGAGGGATATCTAAAGAAACTGCAATCATTCGCAGCGTGTTCAGAGAGGGATTGGCAAGACCTCTCTCAATTTGGCTTAACAATGAAGGGGAAACGTTTACTGATAAAGCTAGTTGGCGGAGGCTGAGGCCTTTGTTATTTCTAGCGGTTGCAATTTTTTGGCCGAGTTCAATACTATCGTCATTAATTGGCATCGTAAAAACATTCTCCTTACAAATTTTAATACTGGATGTATTCTAGAAAAATGCAAAGTTCAATGAGTAGAAAGATAAACCTAATTGTGTTTAATGTAATTTAATGTTATCAGAATCTGTGTTTTTTAACAACTGCTTGTGATGATTTTCCTTGCGTGTCAATATGCGGTGATTTTTTGATAAAAAATAGACTGTTTGTAAAAATAATTCTATTGCAAATGGAAAAAACTTGGTGTATATTAAACGTAATTAAACAGTTAAACTGTATTTAACAAATTGAACATTTATTAAACAAAATAACGATGGTAAATAAAGATACTGTGATTATGATGATGCTATCCAAAGAATGAAAATAAATTAGTGGAGGGGTATATGGAAAACAGGCATGTTTTAGAGACAAAAATAGAAACTTGGAAAAAAGAGCACCCGGCCTTGGCTGATTTGCAGAATATGCGCGAAATCGTTTGGTTAAATCCGCTTTATGGGCAAGAAAAGCATGAACAAGTTGCTTCAATTTCAGAAAAAGATATTCAGGATGCGGAAGAGCGGCTTGTGCGATTTGCATCTTTCATTGAAAAAGCATTTCCGGAAACAAAGAAGGATGAAGGCGTCATTGAATCGCCGCTTGCACACATCCCTACTATGCAAGAGCAAATGAGTCAGTTGTGCGGTGCGCGTATTCCAGGGAAAGTTTATGTTAAGCTCGATAGCCAACTGCCTATTTCCGGCTCAATAAAAGCAAGAGGCGGTGTGTATGAAGTCCTCTATTTAGCAGAGTCTATTGCCATGGAGCACGGAGGCTTATTGTGGACAGACGACTACGCTGTACTTAAAAGTAGTAAATTTCAACAGTTGTTCTCGCAATACACTATTGTGGTTGGTTCGACAGGAAATTTAGGACTGAGCATCGGCATTATGGGCGCGGCATTAGGGTTTCGAGTGATCGTTCATATGTCTGTGGACGCGAAAAAATGGAAGAAGGATATGCTTCGGAGTAAAGGAGTATCCGTCGTTGAGCATGCTGCTGACTACTCGGAGGCAGTTGAAGCTGGGCGAAGAGACGCTGAAAAAGATCGTAAGAGTTATTTTATTGACGACGAAAATTCACGTCATCTTTTTTTAGGATACGCCGTAGCGGCAAAAAGACTGCAAAAGCAATTAGCGCGAGAAGGGGTAGTTGTTGATGAAGAGCATCCTCTTTTTGTGTATTTGCCCTGTGGTGTTGGCGGCGGCCCTGGTGGTGTTACCTTTGGTATGAAATCAATTTATAAAAAAAATGTTCATAGCTTTTTTGTAGAACCCACGCATTCGCCTGCGATGCTGCTCGGCTTGATGACGGGTTTGCATGAAAAAATTTCTGTGCAAGATTTGGGTATTGATAATCGCACTGCTGCGGATGGACTAGCCGTGGGGAGACCTTCCGGTTTGGTAGGACGGATGTTGGAAAGAGATATTTCCGGCGTGGTCACTGTACAGGATGAAAACTTGTATTTGCTCTTGACGCTATTAGCCGATTCAGAAGGCAAGTTCTTGGAACCATCTGCATTGGCCGGGTTTATGGGCCCGATGCAACTGGTAGCAACAAAAGAAGGCCAGCGCTACTTGGAAGAAAGAGAGCTGGTAAAGAAAATGGATCGCGCTACTCATATAGTATGGGCAACAGGGGGAAGCATGGTGCCTAAAGAGGAAATGGACAAATTTTATCAGCATGGCCTTGAAATTATGCAAAGTAAGACGGTTTGAGAACGTGCACTCCTTAGCGAAGTGGAAATGAAGTAAATTTAGAAAGAAGGTCTGAACATGAAAAAGGTAATTTTTACGAAAGAAGCGCCGGGAGCGATTGGCCCCTATTCACAAGCGATTGAAGCAAACGGGTTTGTATTTGTATCCGGGCAGACCCCGCTAAGTCCAAGTACTGGTGAAATTGTGAGCGACGATGTGAAAGAGCAAACAAAGCAATCGCTAGACAATGTAAAAACGATCTTGCAAGCACGAGGCCTTGATGTTGACCATATTGTGAAAACAACTATTTTCTTAAAGGACATGAATGATTTCAAGGTTGTAAATGAAGTATATGCTAATGCGTTCAGCGGCAGCTATCCGGCGCGCTCTTGCGTAGAAGTGGCACGGCTGCCCAAAGATGTGCGCGTCGAGATAGAAGCGATTGCTGTAGTTAAGTGACTGATGTTAAAAAGCGTCTCATAAGGAGGGGATTAACATGCTTGATATTCTAATCAAACAAGTGAAAGTGCTTGATGGTACTGGTAACCCTGGATTTATTGCAGATGTAGGAGTCGTAAAAGGGAAAATTCAAGAGGTTGGATTCATTACAAGAAAAGCGAAGCTTGTTATTGATGGAAACGGGCTCTGCGTCTCTCCGGGGTTCATCGATCCACATGCGCATGATGAAGGATGTCCATTTTTTGATGAAGCTGTACTAAACAAATTGTCGCAAGGGGTAACTACTGATATTTCTGGAAATTGCGGGCAAAGCTTAGCGCCTGTGTCGGAGCGGTATTGGAAGGAAAATCAAAGCGTGCACGCTTTAATTAACCCGCCGGAGTGCATGCACGAGTTTACATCCTTCGGTAAGTTTCTGGATGCGGTTGAAAAGAAAAAAATCGGAGTGAATATGGGCTTTCTTGTTGGCCATGCGGCATTGCGAATTGCGGTTATGGGACTGGAAAATCGCGAGCCAAGTCTGGCCGAACTAGAGCAGATGAAAGTATACCTAAGAGAATCTCTTGAACAGGGGGCTCTAGGCTTATCTGCTGGATTGCTTTATCCGCCCGGGAGCATTGCTAAGCAAGATGAATTTGTCGAGTTATGTAAGGTGATAAAAGAGAAGAATGCGATATTTACAATTCATATTCGTGACGAAGGCGATTATGTGATTGAATCAGTAAAAGAAGCGATTGAAATCGCAAAACGGTCAGGTGCTTTTGTTAATATTTCGCATCATAAAGCAATCGGTAAAAAGAATTGGGGTAAAGTAAACACCACGCTCAAAATGATTGAAGAAGCGAATCAGGACGGGCTTAACGTAGGGTTTGATCAGTACCCATACAATGCAAACTGTACATACTTAAATACGATTCTGCCGCCTAGCTATCTCGTGAGGGAGCGAGAGCAGTTAGTGATGAACTTGAGAGAATCTCAATTCCGGGAACGTGTAAAAGAAGATATTCTTGCCTGTCGCGAGAAGTGGGACAATTTTGTAGTGAATGTAGGGTTTGCAGGGATGCTGGTAATCAAAGCCGATAAAACGCCCGATGCGGTAGGCAAGACTGTTAGCGAGTACGCAAATGCGCTCCAAAAAGATCCATTTGATACAGCGTTAGATTTATTGGTGGACAATCATTTGGATGTTATTGCGGTATATTTTAGCATGTCTGATGATGATGTAGAGACGGTGATGAAGAATCCCTATGGCATGGTTGGCACTGATGGCATCTATATGAAAAATAAAGAAAAGACGCATCCGCGGGTATCTGCTTCATTTCCGAGAGTGTTAGGCCGTTATGTACGAGAAAAGAAGGTATTGCAACTAGAAGAGGCCATTCGTAAGATGACGTCCTTGCCAGCGCAAAGACTGCATTTGAAAAATAAAGGGCTGATAAAAGAAGATTTTGATGCCGATTTAGTCGTGTTTAATGCCAATACGATTATGGATAATGCCGACTTTATTGTCGATTCTTATGCACCCAATACAGGTATACGTTATGTTATTGTTGCTGGCGAAGTGGCGCTTAAAGATAATTTATATACCCATGCAGCTTCAGGACAAGTAATCCGGCGAAAAGAATTTTAAAGGGGTGAGATTTATGGTTTGGAAGAAACGATATAATGTACTGAGCGTAATTTTTGTCGCGTATTTGCTGTGCTACATGGATCGCATGGTAATGTCTACAGCCATTCCGTTTATAGCTAAAGAATTTGCATTATCTCCTTTAGAAATGGGAGCTGTGATGAGTGCTTTCTTCTTTAGCTATGCTTTATCACAAATACCTGGAGGTATTTTGGCGGATAAGTTTGGCGCACGGCTGGTTGTGGCTGGCGGTTTAGTTTGGTGGAGTATTTTTACGGCGATAACAGGAATGGCGTCTTCTTTAAAGACTATGATTGTATTTCGTGTTTTGTTTGGAATTGGGGAAGGGATTTTTCCGCCTGGCGCATTTAAAACAATCGCTTCTTGGTTTCCACATCGAGAAGTAGGAAGAGCAAGCGCAATTATGCTTACGACAAACTGCTTAGGCCCAGCGTTAGCTCCTATTTTTGTGGCCTATCTTGTTGTTGAATGGGGTTGGCGGATGGTTTTTTATAGTCTTCTGATTCCGGGTCTCATTGTGGCAGCGCTCGTATGGTGGCATTGTAAGAGCCCTCGTGCAAGTCAAGGAATTTCGGCGGAAGAGTTGGCTGAAATAGAAGGGGATCGTGTTGAAAAAGCGTTGCCGGAAAAGAAGATAGGCTTTGGACAATTAGTAAGAATGCCTTTAGTTTGGAAATGCTTTTTCACTTTGTTTTTCTTCAATATTGCATTATGGGGATTAATGTCGTGGTTGCCGACGTATTTAATGCAAGCCAGGGGTTTCAGTATTATGAAGATGGGAATTGCCTCATCGCTTCCATATGTATCCGGGACGATTGGGATTTTGATAAGCGGCTATCTTTCCGACCGCTGGTTTAAAGATAAACGCCACTGGCTAGTTGTTTTTGGGGCGAGTATCGGCGCTGTATTTATTTATCTCAATGCAATGGCTGTATCGGCAGAAACGGCGGTGCTTTATCAGATTATAGGTTTCTTCTTTTTGTGGATTGCGATGGCGTCAATTTTTACCATTCCCATTGCAACGCTGCCTTCTGAAGTGGCCGGGTCGGCTATGGGCCTTGTTAATACAGCTGGGCAAGCGGCAGGCTTTCTGTCTCCCTTAGCAGTTGGTTACATTTTGACGGTTACTGGAAATGATTACTATTATGTATTTATGATGTTTGTTGTATGCTTAGGTTTAAGCTCTGTGGCAGCATTAACAATTGGTTCAACTAAAAATAATGCAGTACCCAGTGATTCCTGAACAACAAGTGCACTAGTACTATTTCAAAAAATAATGATGAGAGATCTTACTGTGAAAACAGCTACACCCCTTGAATTTTAAGGGGTGTAGCTGTTTGTTTATTTAAAATCCAGCATGGGAAGGACGTGGATAGTAGGAGAAAAAATGGCTTGCTTAGTTTGTCAGACGGAGTAGGCGCGATAGTTATGGCTAGTTTTCTTTTACGGTAGTGTAAATGAAAATGGGAAAAGTGATAGAAACAGAAATCGGCAACAGGCTGGTGCGAAGTTACTTGCATAGGTTGTGTTGAGAAGTTCAAAGCAGTTGAAGCAATGTTAGAAATGAATACATTATAATCTTAAAAAACTAAAGGGATAGCCAGAAAATAGAAGAAAAAGGATAAGGCGCAGGCGCGAATTTAGAGTGAGACTTTAAAGGAGTGGATCGTTGTGAAACAATTTTCAATCCGAAAAGTAGGATGGCTAAGTGCAATTTTTTTATTCTTTTTTTTGACCATTTCTTGTGTAAGTGAAGCTGCAGAATTTGAGAGACATGATGTTAAATTCAAGAGTCAAGGTTTACAGTGCGCAGGATGGTATTATGTTCCTAAAGATGTAAGTGCAGGAGAAAAGCATCCTGCTATTGTTATGGCGCACGGCTTTACTGCTGTTAAAGAGATGGGGCTTGGCAAATTTGCTGAAGAATTTGCAAAAGCTGGCTTTGCGGTTCTCGTGTTTGATTATCGCTATTTAGGCGCTAGTGAAGGAGAACCGCGAGGCCAGGTTTTTTATTTTGAGCAGCAGCAAGACTATCGGAATGCTATTACCTGGATATCGTTGCAAAAAGAAGTGGACCCGGAGCGCATTGGTATTTGGGGGACTTCGGATAGCGGAGGCTATGTATTGCATTTGGGAGCGTTTGATAAGCGCGTAAAAGCGGTTGTAGCTCAAATTCCAACCATTAATGCCCGCTATCAATCCTTGAGCACAGAAGCGCAAGCGCGTAGGGCTTCGTTTTATGCACGGAATCGAGTAGAAGAGTACAAAAAAGGAATTGTGAATTACTATCCTGTCGTTGCGCCTGTCGGACAGCCTGCCTGTTTTACTCAGAAAGACGCATATGACTATTTTACTAAAGGAGCCAAGGAGGCTCCGAATTGGAGAAATCAGATTACCATGGAGTCGCTTGATATTTACAAGGAATTTGCTCCCGCGACATTTATACATTTAATAGCGCCTACGCCCTTGCTGATGATCGTTGCAAGTAAAGATATAGTGACTTCTTCAGAAAATGAAATGAAGGCGTTTGAGCGCGCGGGAGAACCCAAGAAGCTAGTTGCTTTTGAGGGGGGGCATTTTGATCCTTTTGAAGGAGTTGCTTTTGCTGAAGCATCAACAGCAGCTGTTGCGTGGTTTAAGCAATATCTTAATCCATAAAAAATGTTCTTAGCCTGAGGTAAGAGGGATTTCTCTTAGAAAACGAGGGAGGTAAACTAATGAAAAAAGTAGCGGTGACTCTATTTTTGTTTTTACTTGTCCTAACGTATCAAGCACAAAACGCAAATGCTTGCACTACATTTACCATTAATGATCAAAAGGGGAATATAGTCTTTGGGCGTAATTTCGACTTCAAAAACGGCTGCGGGCATGTGAGCGTAAATAAAAAAAATCTTAAAAAAACAGCGTTGATTTCCGCGTCGGAAAAACCTCTTGTCTGGGTCTCTCAGTATGGCAGCGTTACGTTTAATCAGGCAGGCAAAGAACTTCCTTATGGCGGCATGAATGAAGAGGGATTAGTTGTTGAAGAAATGCTTTTGCCAAGTCCTAAGTCGGATTATCCCTCGCCTGACGAAAGGTTTGGTTTAACTTCCTTGCAATGGATTCAGTATCAATTGGATACCGCGGAAACGGTGGAAGATGTTATTCAGAGTGATGCGAATGTCCGCGTTGCTTACGCTAGTCAACGTAAAAAAAGTACGATTCATTTTTTAGTTAGTGACCGTTATGGAAAAACTGCTGTAATAGAGTACATTGAAGGGAAAATGAAAACCTACCAGGGCAATCAATTAATTTACCCGGTTTTAGCTAATAATACGTATGTCGATTCGCTGGCTAATGCCAACAGGTATTCCATTTTCGGGGGCAAGGAAGAAATTCCAAGCCATGGTGAAGAGCCGTTGGAGAGGTTCGCTATTGCCGCAGCTATGGTTCATAACTATAGCCTCAACGATAACCGTATTGACTATGCATTTAGCGTATTAGACAGCGTAGCTCAGAGCGAACAAACTGGGTGGCCGACGCAGTGGAGCATCGTATATGACATCAATGCCTTACAGATCTATTATAAGACGGCCAATAACAGTAAAATAAGAAAAGTAGCATTAAGCGAGTTTGATTTCAACGGTAATTCGCCAAGCTTGTTTGTTGATATTGATAATGACGTAGCTGGGCGTAGTGACTTTGAGGAATATAGTACACAAGCTAATAGAGATTTAATTGAAAAAGCAAGCTTAATTCCACGCGAAGGCCAAGAAAAAGTTGCAACGTATCCTGAATCTATAGAACCGTTATACTAGTAAGCGCGTGTCATATTGTTCGTTTCTGCTCTTTTTGCTTGGTATAGGTGACAGGAAAAATAAAAAATTCCGAAAAATAACTCTTGATAAATTTAACCAAATATTCTATACTTGGGTTAAAGATGGACAATTGAATAGTGCAGATTGATTTAGGCAGATTCGGCAGAGTCAAAAAGAGTCTAGCCTAAATGGAACTGGGATCAAGAGTATATGTAAGATCCCTATAGGAACGCAAGGATAGTATTCTTGTGTTTCTATAGGGATCTTTCTTTTTTCAAAGGAGGTAAAGAGGCCATGGAGAGAACCGAGGTGGTAGTAATTGGCGGAGGTTGTACGGGGACGGGTATTCTGCGAGATTTGGCGCTGCGGGGCATTTCAGCGGTGCTGCTTGAAAAAGAAGACTTGGCTTGCGGCGCTACCGGCAGGTGTCACGGTTTGTTGCATAGCGGCGCTCGGTATGCGGTCAAAGATGTTGAAGCGGCTAAAGAATGCATTGTGGAAAATCGTATTTTAAAAAAAATTGCAGCCCATTGCATCGAAGATACCGGCGGGATGTTTGTTCATTTAGAAGAAGACGATCCGGAATATGTAAAAAAATTCGTCAGCGGGTGTCAACAAGCTGGTATTGCCATAGAAGAATTATCGCCGAAAGAAGTGCGAGAGCGCGAGCCTAATGTTACCACTGAAATAACGAAAGCCTACACCGTTCCCGACGGGTACATTGATGTGTTTCAGCTTACGGCTGCGAACGCTCAAGATGCGATCCGCTTAGGGGCGAAGGTAAAAACGTATTCGCAGATGACCAAAGTAGATATAAAAAACAAAATGGTGCAAGGCGTGCATTATACGGATACGCTTACTGGTGAAAACCAATATATTGCTTGCGAAGTGTTGATTAACGCAGCCGGTCCTTGGGCGGGCATTGTTGCGGAACAATTGGGAGTTGAAGTAAATATAGTCTGCAATCGCGGCAGTTTGGTGATTTTCAATCAACGTCTTACGAATAGCGTAGTGAACCGACTGAAAGTACCTGGCGATTGTGATCTTATTGTACCCGGCGGACCGGTATCCATTTTGGGAACAACATCAATTAACGTTGATCATCCTGAAAGTCTTGAACTCAAACCGGGAGAGATTGATTACATGCTTGGTCTGGCGGCCGTGACCTTTCCCGGACTGAAAGAAGCGCGCATTATTAGAACTTTTTCAGGAGTTCGGCCGCTGTATAGTCCGAAGTCTTCGGCAGGAACAAGCGGCGGCAGAGAAATAAGTCGAAACTATGTCTTGCTGGATCATAAAGTGGAAGACGGAATCGAAGGATTTGTTTCGATTCTCGGAGGAAAATTGACCACATATCGCCTTATGGCGGAAGTTACGGTTGATCTGGTTTGCCGCAAGCTAAGCGTTAGCAAGGAATGCAGTACCGCTCAATTGCCGCTGAAGCCGGAGGCGGCAAGTAGCAGCTTGCTGGAAGACCGGAGAATCCTTTCCGCGCCGGTTTTTGAAAAAGCGAAAAGCCGTCTTGGCAGCGATCTGCCATTGCTATTGGAACGAATAAAAAAAGATCCATTGCAAGCAGAAATTTTATGTGAATGCGAGTATGTAACTCGGGCGGAATTGGAGTTGGCTTTAGAGGGAGTCATTACTGTTCCTTCCCGTACAATCAGCGATTTGGCGCGCCGGACAAGAATGGGCCTGGGAACATGCCAAGGAAGTTTTTGCGGTTATAAAGCGATGCTTGTAGCGTATGAAAAAGGGATTTGGAAGGGAACTGAATCTAAAGCGGAGTTGGATAAATTTCTCGAAAAACGCTGGAAGGGACAGAGTTTAGCGCCGTATGGGAAGCAGAATCAGCAAATGGATCTAAGCCGCTATTTGTATGATGAGACATTAGGGTAATCTTGCTGGAGGAAAGTTGAGGCGAATAACGCTTTGCTTTCTTAACTATAAGTATTTAGGCGAGGTGGTGATGGAGAATCGCTTGTAAAACAGGGGCTCAAATTATTTAAAAGGAGTTGTTGAAAGATGAAAGACTTGTACAATCCTAGCTTGTTTCCGTTGTATGAAGGTATTAACAGTGACGAGTATGTTATTGCGACGTATTTAGTGGGCGGGGGCGCTCAAAGCGATTTGGTTGCAAAATCGGCAGCGTTGGCAATTGAGCAGTCATCGGGGTCTTGGTTTGCCGTGCCTGGAGAAACTGAAGCGGTTAGAGCCAGAAGCGCCGCCAAAATCATTGGCATTTATAGCGTTCCCAATTATGAGCTGATTGCACAAACTCCTAAAGAGGAAACAAGATATTTTGTGCTGCGTTGTGCGTATCCTTGGGTTAACTTCTATGACAATATTCCGTTAATGTTATCCTCTGTTATTGGTAATATTTCATCTATGCCAAACCTAAAGTTGCTTGATCTTGAGTTCCCGGAACCCTTTTTAAAGCAGTTTAAAGGGCCTAAATTTGGCATTCCCGGTTTGCGCAGTTTGTTGAACATTCCCAACCGGCCTATTGTGAATAATATGATCAAACCTTGCACCGGGATTACTCCTCAAGAAGGTGCAGAGCTGTTTTATAACGCGGCTGTTGGCGGAACGGACTGGATTAAGGATGATGAATTAATTGCGGGCAGTCCTTCTTTTTCGCCATTGGAAGAGCGGGTTAAAGCGTATATGGCCGCTGCGAAACGCGCGGATGCAGAAAAAGGCGAAATGACTTTGTTTACGGTAAATGTTACCGATGAGGTAGTACGGCTCCGTGATAACGCATACCGAGCGATTGAAGCTGGCGCTAACGCCATTATGGTAAATGTCTTTGGTACGGGGTACTCCGGTTTGCGCATGCTGGCGGAGGACCCGAACATCAATGTTCCGATTTGCGTTCATACTTGTTTTGGCGGCGCACAAACGGTATCGCCGAATCAGGGGATGAGCACGGAAGTGGCTCAAAAGTTAATTAGAATCTGCGGCGGCGATATGTCTCTTAATGTGGCCCCGTCTGCTAAGTTTAACGCTCTTAAAGAAAAATTTGTTCGCACCTGGCATGTCGGTTATTCTCCGATGTATCATATCAAACAAACCTTTACGCATATTGGAGGCGGTGTGACACCGGGGATGGTTCCGTATCTGATGGATAATCTGGGGACGGATATTATTATTGGAGTCGGCGCTGGCATTCACGGTCATCCGATGGGACCTAAAGCGGGAGCGATGGCATTCCGCCAAGTGATTGATGCGGTAATGGCTGGTGTTGATATCAATGAGGCCGCCCAAAATCACCCGGAATTAGCTGCTGCGATCAAGACGTGGGGGATTTACGGCGTAGATGACTATGACAAGCTGTATGATATTGAATCTTAACTCGTTCTATTCCTAAAAAAGTTTACGCACCGGCGCCTGCGCCATGCATCGAGTTTTCGTGCATGGCGCAGGCGTGGGCGTGGCTGAGATGTAGCTGGATTTGAGAACATAGATTGAGGGTTGCCTGCTAAATTCCCAAGAGTATTGAAGTGGAGGGAATCGTATGGAAAAACAGTATATCATGGCTCTTGATGAAGGTACTACGGGTGCGAGAGCTATTATTTTCGACTCATGCGGGCGCATTGTCGGAGATTGTTCTAGAGAATTTACTCAGATTTTTCCTACGCCAGGCTGGGTTGAGCATGATCCGTTAGAAATACTTGAGACCCAGATTGAAGTGGCTCGCAAGGCGATTAGCAAAGCTAAAATATCGCCGGACGAGATACGGGCAATTGGCGTAACCAATCAACGAGAGACCTCGGTTATTTGGGACAAAGCCACAGGAAAGCCAATTTACAATGCCATTGTGTGGCAATCGCGGCAAACTGCGGAAATTGTAGAAAAATGGGTTGAAGAAGGTCTGACGGAAGAGATTCGTGAAAAGACAGGCCTGGTTATAGACGCCTATTTTTCAGCATCCAAGATTCCTTGGATTTTGGACAAAGTGCCTGGTGCGCGTCAGCGAGCCGAAAACGGAGAACTTTTGTTTGGAACGATAGATACATGGTTGATTTGGAATTTAACGAACGGTAAAAGCCATAAAACCGATTACTCTAATGCTTCTCGAACCATGATTTACAACATTATGAAAATGGAATGGGACGAAGATCTTTGTCGAAAAATGGATATTCCGATGGCTATTCTTCCCAGCGTAATTGATTCTAATGGAGATTTCGGATATGCTAGCGCATCGTTATTTGGCGCTGAAATACCCATTCGAGGGGATGCCGGAGACCAGCAGGCGGCGCTTTTTGGCCAGGCATGTTTCAAACCGGGCATGGCGAAGAATACCTTTGGTACTGCCGGCGTATATGTTATGAATACAGGAGATAAGCCTGTATTCAAAGACGGGCTAACGACTACGCTTGCTTGGGGGATTAACGGCGAGGTAAGTTATGCGTTAGAAGGCGTTATTTTTATTTCAGGCGCTACGATTCAATGGCTGCGAGATGAGGCGAAAATTATTTACACCGCGGCCGATACGGAATGGTATGGCTTTATGGTTCCAGATACGGGAGGCGTCTACTTGGTGCCTGCCTTCGTTGGGCTATGCGCTCCTTATTGGGATATGTACGCTAGGGGCATGATCATTGGGATAACTAGGGGAACCAGTCGGAACCATTTGATCCGAGCGGGGCTGGAAGCATTGGCTTATCAAACGAAAGACATTATTAATGCAGTAATCAAAGACGGCACGATCGAAGTAGCGGAACTAAGAGTAGACGGAGGCGCGGTCAAAAACAGCTTGCTTTGCCAATTCCAAGCGGATATTTTAGGGATTCCGGTTATTAGGCCGACGGTTACAGAAATGACGGCGCTAGGCGCTGCGTATTTAGCCGGTCTCGGGAGCGGTCTCTGGAAGGATACGGATGCTATTGCTTCGCAATGGGGCGTGGACCAAACTTTCATACCGGAAATGACTGCTGAACGGCGAGGCGATTTGTATTATGGTTGGCAAGCGGCTGTAGAACTTTGTAAAGGGTGGGCAAAAAAAGTCAAAGTGTAACTAGCGGCGCTTTGCTGCCGAAGGACCTGCCATAGGTAAGAGATGGCTCTTTAAAGAGTTTGTCTAAAACGTTTTACCGCGGAATGGATAGTTAAACGCCTAACAGGCTAGGTGATAATATGAAAAATATTCGAGAAAATAAGGTTTTAGTTATTGGCGGCGGATTGGCCGGCATCGTTGCCGCCTTGGCGGCGAAAAGAAGAGGCGCACAGGTAACCTTGGTAACAAACGGGCCAGGCACATTTGCTTTGGGCGGAGGATTAATCCGTACTCCTAGCAAAGCATTGTCCGAGATTCAAGAAGCTATGCGTTTTTTTCAAGATATAACGACCGCCGCCGGGTGCGAATACAAAGGATCTATCAGGGAAAAAGCTTTCTTGCCCAATGTTACGGGAGGCTTTCAGGAGGTAACGTTCGCTCCGGCTTCGCTTTGGCATGGGAGACCGGTTTGCGGCGCCCGGATCCTATTAGTCGGAGTACGAGGCTTGACCGGTTTTAATGCGCGTTGGATGGCGGAAATGCTTAACACATCGGCACGACAAGCGGGCATATCGATGGAGTATAGTGCGGGCGAAATTGAGATGCCGTGGTCGCGCCAAGGGGCTTTTAGCACCTTAGATGCAGCGAATTGGCTGGAAGACGAACGCTTACAGGAACAAATGGCAAGAATGATTCGTCCTTTGGCTAAGGAACAGGATAAGGTGCTATTACCGGCTGTATTTGGAGCGTCGATGGGGCGAAAGGAATTTGCTGATTTTTCCAGCGTAATAGGGTGTCCGGTGGGAGAGATACTTACTGTGCCGCCTTCAATGGCAGGGATGCGGATTTTTCAAGCATTGCAGAGATACTTAAAGAAAGTCGGAATAGAAGTAATTTCAGGCTATCCGGTACAGTCATTGCAGATCGAAAATGGAGTTTGTACGACGGCGTTCCTGGACACGCCTGGACGGCCGCATCCAATCAAAGCTCAGGGGATTGTCGTTGCTATAGGGAGAATCAATAAGAAGACGTTTAGCTTAAAAACACCGGGCTTTACGGCAAGAGCACTGTCGCAGGATGTTTTTTTTGCAAATGAGTCTCTGCAATTATTGGACGAGAAGAAGATTCCTTTGGCGACGAATGTCTATGGAGCAGGGCATATGTTAGAAGAGAACGCTTGCAAGACTGGAAATGCTTTTGCGATCTTGACTGGGTATCAAGCGGGACTGCTAGCGGCAGGGGAGGCTAGGTAGCATGGAAAAAGAAAAGCTAAATCTTGACAGTTGCCTAAAATGTTCCTACTGCAATACCGTATGTCCGCTGGTGAAAGCCTGTCCAGAGTATCCAGGCCCTAAAAAAATGGGTTCCGATATGGAACGATTTCGGCGAGAAGGAATTGACTGCAGTTTGGATTGGGCTGATTATTGCTTGGGGTGCGGACAATGCGAATTGATTTGTCCAAATCAAGTTCATGTAGCGGAGTATATTGCCGAAGCCAAGAAGCGGCAAAAAAAGTCAGGAATGAAGAAACTTCGCGACTATATGTTAGCGCGTCCGGCGATGTTGGGAACGATGAGTACGGTAGCGGCTTCGTTCAGTAATTTTGCCATCAAAGCGGCGGCGCCGCTTATGCCCTTGGCCGGAATCAGCGCGAAGCGAAGAATGCCAAAGTATTCCTCGAAAGTAATAAATGGTTCAGACATGCAACGCAAAGAGAATCAAAGCAAAGAGCCAGTTTTATTTTTCCCGGGATGCTTTACGTTGTATAATCGGCCTGAAATAGGCATAGCTTCCGTAAAGGCTCTGGAGATGGCCGGATATGCGGTGAAGATTGCAGAAACTGGTTGTTGCGGCTTGCCTGCGCTAGGGGAAGCGGAGAAAGCGAAAGAGGATGCCAGAAGAAATATAGAGGCTATGGAAGAAGCCATTCGACAGGGGTGGAAGATTGTTGCTTCGTGTACTAGCTGCGGTCATACTCTTAAAGCTAAATATGAGGGGCTAGTCAAGGGTGATGCGCAGTTAGTGGAAATGGCGCGACAATTAGCCGCGAATACGTATGACTTGGGTGAACTGCTATTGGAAGCGGATCAAGCAGGCGTTTTGATCCATCATGAGCAAGAGAAAAATTCGCTTAAGCTGGCTTATCATGCTCCTTGTCATCTTAAAGCGCAGGGGATTGGAACGCCGTGGCTTCAGTTGCTGCAGAATGTATTCAACATAAATATACTGGATGTTGACAGCGGTTGTTGCGGTATGTCGGGTACGTATGGATTTAAAAAAGAGAAGTATGATATTTCTATGAAAATCGGACAACCGTTATTTCAGCGCCTTGCTGAATGCAATCCAGAAAAGGTTATCAGCGAGTGCGCTACTTGCCGCTTGCAAATCGAGCAAGGAAGCGGCTATCAAGCGGTTCATCCGGTTGAAATTTTTGCTGAAAATTATTTCCAATAAAATGTAGCGGTATTGAGATCAGGCGGAGCGTTTCAACCCCGCCTGATTGGCTATTGTAGAGTAATGCATCCTCAAAAATTAAAGCGCAAGGCGATGGGGGAACTAAAAATGCTAAAAAAAGCAGATGTTAAATTGTTGGTATTTGATCTTGACGATACCTTGTTAAATGATCAAATCGCAATATCCTTGCGGTCGCAACAAGCTATCCGCGCAGCCGTAGAACAGGGGATAAAAGTGACGCTGGCTACAGGTCGGATGTATTGCTCGACGGTATTTTTTGCTGACTTATTGGACGTGAATGTTCCTCTTATTACGTATAATGGAGCGATGGTTAATGAACGGCCTTCCGGAAAACCGTTATTTCATTCCCCGATTAAACCGTCGTTGGCTAAGGGAATTTTGCAATTGTGCAAGGAACGGCAGTGGTATATTCAAAGTTATTGCAATGATCAATTGTATGTAAGCGAAATGAACGATTATGCAAAGAGGTATGCTGAAATAACGGGGGCTAAACCGATTCCGGCAGGTAATCAGCTGTATACTATGGAGCAATCTCCCACAAAGATGCTAGTGGTAGCCGGGCCGAATCAAGTTTCTGAAATCGTAGAAGAGTTTCAAACACGTTTTGGGGATCAGGTTTCCATAGCGGAATCCAAGCCAAGCTATTTGGAGATAACCAACCCGGATGTAAATAAAGGAAATGCGTTGAAGGTTGTTGCAGAACGAATAGCAATTGACCTGCGTGAGGTTGTAGCTTTTGGCAATGGCGTTAATGATATTTCCATGTTGCGCTGTGCAGGTATGAGCGTTGCTGTCGGGAATGCGCATCAAGATGTAAAAGAAGCCGCTTGCCTGGTAACTGGCACAAACAATGAGGATGGAGTTGCGGCTGTCATTGAACGATATCTTTTGAGCTAGGCAAGAAAGAGAAGGAATGAGGTTACGAGCTGCAGAATTAAATAAAAAGAATTGCGTAGGAGAAAGAGTAGGAAAGAAGGGGAAATATGCTTCCAACTGAGAAACTTTTAGAAGCTCTAAAAGAATGTCCCATTATTGCTTCTCTTCAAAAACCGGATATGGTTACTGCAGCGATTAATAGCAACGTGCGGATTGTTATGATTTCATCAGGAGATATTTTTAATATTGGCGAGATTAGTCAGCTCTTAAAAAAGAATAATAAAATAGTATTGGTTCATGTGGACATGGTTGGGGGTATGGCAAGAGATAAGGTTGCAATACGGTATTTAAAAGAGAAGCTTGATGTAGATGGAATTGTCACTCCCAACGGGCAACTGGTTGCGTCGGGGAATAAAGAAGGATTAATTACGGCGCAACGGATCTTTGCGCATGATACTCCTTCGGTACTTAGCGGAATCAATGCATTGCGGCAGTCGAAGCCTGACTTTATCGAAATTATGCCAGGTGGAGCGGTATTGAAAGTGTACGAAGATATTAGAAAAAACTTTCAACAGCCGGTCATTGCGGCTGGACTCATTAAGAGTGTTCAAGATGTCAAGCAGGTTCTTAAAGCCGGGGCGGTTGGCGCTGATACCAGTAATCCGGGCTTATGGAATTTTGTTAATGATGGTTGCTCGGTCTTGCGTAATAAATAGAAGCAGATGAGCGGTTGGCGTTTTATTGATGTTTTTGCTTGTTCAATTGTAGTAAAAGAACCATTATAGTTGTCGAGCGTGAAGAAAGAACTAGTGATTTAGAGAGGGGGATAACCTATGAAATTTTTTTACACGTTTATGACCTTGTTGCTTCTTTTGATTTACCCTAATTTTACTTTTGCCTCAGGAACTGCTATTAGTTCAGATGGGCTGACAGCGCCTATCGAAACGTTGTTTGATGTTAGCCTGGGAATGAATCTTGACGAGGCTAGACGAATTCTTAAGCAAGAACCGTATGCTTCTAAGTGGGTTGATCGAGAAACGAATCCTGCTAAAACGAATAATCATTTTGCCTTCTATGACTATAAAGAAAGCATAGAAAGCAAGGCTTTTCCGCAGGTGAAAAGAGAGTTTGCCATTAATGCGGATAGAAATAATACGATCAACCAAATCACGTATGTACTATATTTTCGCAATGAAGCGGAATACAATAAACTAGTTACTACCTTGGTAGAACGGGCAACTGCCGAATGGGGGACGGTGCAGGACGAACAAAGTACTGGCCCTGAAAACAGAGAAGCGCTTCATCGGACTTGGGGCAAGGATAACTTGCATCTTACGATTGTGACGCGGTATTACCCGGAATATAATCGCCAATTTCCCTATAGTATCCGCATTGCTCGAACGAAAAGCTGATAGGTGTTAGCACCATTAAAATCTTTGAAGCGTTGTGTAAACTGCGGCGATATATTTTTTAAAATGAGATATATCGACGCAAGAAATTTATTTTTAGGTACTTGACATACGAATTTAAGTGCCGTAATATAAAAGCATAGTTTTTGAAAAGTTCTACAAATTCATAGTGCAGTCGAGGATGACCTGGAGATAAATTGCAATTTATGTTCGGGTTTTTTTATATTTTAAGCACTGGTATACCAGTATACCAAAAAGGAGGAACCAATATGTTTAAGAGTTTAAATAAAGTGAATGAAGGAAATAGCCTATACCATCAGGTGGTTGAAAATATTCGTACTTTAGTGTTGGAGGGGAAGCTGAAACCCGGAGAAAAGCTGCCATCTGAAAGGGAGCTAGCGGAAATGTACGGAGTGAGCCGGGTTCCCGTCCGAGAGGCATTGAAAACGCTAGAGTTTTTAGGAATTTTGAAAAGTGTTCGCGGCGATGGCATGTATATTCAAAAGCTGCAAGCTGAAGATTTGCTGGGCAATGTTGCCTTTGCCGTGCAAGAGAACGAAACGGATCTATTGCAGGAATTGTTTGAGGCACGGGTAGTCATAGAGGTGAAAGCAACGCAATTAGCTGCTGTAAGACGGACAGAGGAAGATTTGGAGGAGATGTTAGAAGCGGTATTAGATATGGAGCGAGATTTATTGCTGAACCGGGATGCGTCCATGTCTTCCTATCGTTTTCATCTAGCTATTACGAAAGCGTCTCATAATCGCGTTTTGTACAGAATGCATGAGAACCTTTCTAGCATATTAAAGCTTTCCAGGAAAAAGTCTTTGAGCATCCAGGGTCATGGCCATGTTGCCTTGGAATTTCACAAACAGCTGTTAACGGAAATTCGAAATCAGAATGCAGACCGTGCAGGGGAGTTGATGATGGAACATCTTCAAAAAGCGAGTCACTTACTGGGCAGTGAGAAGAAGCAGAGTGGTAAAGCTACGTAATTAAGAATAATGCAGCTAGGGGGATAGGGTATGGAAATTGTAATTACATTATTAGTAGTTGCATGGGTTATCTTTATGATTTTGAAAAAGTTTTATCCGCAAGCGGTCTTGTTGATTGCGGGAATGGTGCTGTTGGTTTTCGCGTGTATTTTGGGTCATGGTCCATTGCTGGAAGGCAAGCAATCTTCCGGGTCCGCCTTTCTTGACGTGTTTAATACCATAAGCGTTTTACTGAGTTCCCGGGTAGCTGGTCTAGGGCTTATGATTATGTCGATTGCTGGTTTTGCTAAATATATGGAATATATAGGCGCCAGCAAGTCGTTGTTTGCATTGGTCTCGACGCCAATCAAATATATCAAATCGCCATACGTTCTTTTGGTCTTTAGTTTCTTTATCAGTCAGTTTTTGGTTCTCTTCATTCCCAGCCATGCTGGTCTAGGGCTGTTGCTGATGGTGATGCTGTATCCAATTCTTATCCGGGCAGGGGTCAGCAAACTATCGGCATTAGGGGTTATTGGCTGTGCGCAATACATGGATGTCGGTCCTGGCTCAGGGAATGCGATTTTAGCCGCTAATGTATGCAAAATGGAGCCTGCGGTTTACTTTGTAGATTATCAGCTGCCTATTTTTATTACAACGACGTTGATTTTGGGAGTTACGCATTTCTTTGTACAGAAGTGGTGGGATAAGAAGGAAGGCTTTTCCGGGCAAGAAGAGTTTGTGGAAGAGTCTGGGGCGGAAGAAAGTCGTCCTCCTCTTATCTATGCGGTATTGCCCATTATCCCGATGGTGCTGATTCTAGGATTTAGTCCTCTATTTCACAGTAAAGTGAAAATGGATGTGGTTACAGCCATGTTTTTGAGTACCTTTATCAGTATGATTTTTGAGTACGTACGGACTAAAGACTATCGCACGGTGTTGAAAAGCTTGCAAAATTTGTATGATGGAATGGGACAAAGCTTTGCAACGGTAGTAAGCTTGATTGTGGCCGGTGAAGTCTTTGCAGCCGGTTTGACGAAGATTGGCGCGGTCGACTTTATGACGAACGGCGCTCAGAATTTGGGGCTAGGAATTGAATTGCTGATTATTCTCTTCTGTCTGGTCATTGCGGGATGTGCTTTCTTAATGGGCTCCGGCAATGCAGCGTTCTTTTCGTTTGCAGCGTTGGCGCCGAAAATTGCGTCATCCTTGCATATTGATGTAATTACTTTGGTTTTGCCGATGCAGATTATGACTAGCTTTGGGCGCGTAGTATCCCCTATTACTGCTGCAATTGTAGCGATTGCCGGTGTGGCGGGAGTATCGCCGGTGCAGGTAGTCAAGCGGACGGCTATACCGATGGCTGTAGCGGCCATTGTAAATATAGTATTTATTTTTATTCGTGCGTAAAGGAGCGATTTTAAGTGAAATGTGCAAAATGTACTCACAAAAAATGCTATTTGGAAGGGCAGAATTGTACGAAACGTACCGTGGAGGAAGTAAAAGAAGCTTATACCGGTGAGCGCTTGGAGATCATGAAAGCGGCAGCTTGTACGGAAGGACGCTTCTATAATAATTTGACGCGCTTAGAAGAAACGGCAGAGTTTTGCAAAATCATGGGGTATAAAAAAATTGGCATGGCGTTCTGCATCGGCTTAAACAAGGAAGCCAAGGTAATTGAAGAATTCTTCTCAAAATCCTTTGAAGTCCATTCGGTTTGCTGCAAGGTTTGCGGTGTTAGCAAAGAAAATCTTGGCTTGGAGCAAATTAAAGCAGGCGCCAGAGAAATCATGTGCAACCCAATCATGCAAGCGAAAGAGTTAGCCGCTAACGAAGTGGAATTTTGCGTGAGCGTAGGGCTGTGCGTGGGACATGACTCCTTGTTTAACCAGGCGGCCACAGTGCCGGTAACGTGCTTGGTTGCTAAGGATCGAGTGTTAGCGCATAATCCGTTAGGCGCGGTGTATTCGCGGTACTGGAGAAAGAAACTAGGGGTTGCGATGGAAGATGAAGTCTAAATTTAGATACAGGTAGGTTGATGAAGAAGGAGATGATTTTGTGAAACATAATTTTGATGAACTCATTGAACGCAGAGGGACTGAATGTAAAAAATGGAATACCTATGATGCTGATGTGATTCCTATGTGGATTGCTGATACAGATTTTAAGTGCCCTCAGCCTGTCATTGAGGCTATGGTAAAACGCGCCGAGCATGGTATTTTCGGATACCCTACGAATCTGAATAGCTTTGAACAATCGATTGTGAACTGGCAGAAGAAGCGCTTTGGCTGGGAGGTGCAAACCGATTGGGTAGAATATACGCCTGCGGTAATTCCCGCCATTGTATATGCTATGTATGCGTTCACGAATCCTGGCGACAATGTTGTTATCCAGATGCCTGCGTATCATCCTTTTCATGCGATCATCCCGGATAATGGGCGGCATATTCTAGGCAATCCGTTGATCCTGCGGGAAGACGGAAGCTACGATGTGGATTTCGAGAATTTAGAGGAACTGCTTAAAAAGCGGAAAACCACGATGTTCCTCCTGTGCAGTCCGCACAACCCGACAGGCAAGTGTTTTACCAGGGAAGAGCTGACGAAGATGTCGGAGCTTTGTTTGAAGTACAACGTATTTGTTGTTTCTGATGAAATTCACTCTGACATCATTTATAGCGGTAATCAGCATATTCCATATGGCAGCCTTTCGCAAGCGGCGGCGGATAACTGTGTTGTTTGCGTGAATCCAAGCAAAACCTTTAATATTGCGGGCGTACGTACAGGCGCAGCCATTATTCCTAACCGGAACAATCATGACTTGTTTTATGCCCCATTGGAAGCGCTAAAGGCGTATGGTCGTACTATTTTTGGAACGCTTCCTATCGAAGTGAGCTATAACGAGTGTGAGTATTATGCGGATCAGTTGTTGGAGTACTTAGAGGGCAATCGAAAGTACCTGAAAGAGTTTTTGGAGACGAGAGTACCCAAAATTAAAATGGGAAATCCGCAGGCAACGTATTTAATGTGGCTTAATTGCAAAGGATTAAACTTAGAGCCAAAAGCATTGCAGCAATTCTTCCTGCAAAAAGCAAAAGTTGCTATGAATGAAGGATCTACCTTTGGGCCTGGCGGGGCTGGCTTTATGCGGATGAATATTGCCTGCCCGCGTTCTCGGTTAGTAGAAGCGCTGGAACGAATCGAAAAAGCAGTCAATCAACTATAAAAGAGAAGGTGTAATTTTTATGAAGGAAATTATTAATACGAAAAAAGCGCCGGGAGCGATCGGTCCGTATTCGCAAGCCGTAAAAGCCAATGGATTTGTTTTTATTTCCGGGCAATTGCCGCTTAACCCGGAAACCGGAGAGTTTCCAGAAGGCGGCGTCAAGGAGCAGACAAGACAGTCGCTGAAAAATCTGCAAGCCATCTTGGAGGCGGACAACTTATCGTTTTCTGATGTGGTCCGTACCGGAGTCTTTCTGAAAAACATGGAAGACTTTGCTGCTATGAATGAAGTGTATGGAGAGTTTTTCACGGAAAAATTCCCGGCTCGTGTGTGCGTAGAGGTTGCGCGCCTTCCGAAGGATGCTCGTGTTGAAATTGAAGTAACTGCGGTTTGCGAGTAACAAAATAAAGAGGCTATCCTTTGCCAACGGCGGAGGATAGCCTCTTTTTGCGTAGTCAATACCCTTGGATTGCCTTGACTTGGAAATTCAAGGCATGATACCGTTAAAGGAGTGGAAATGATGTCGGTGCAATTAGAGGCCAAGAAAAAGTTGCAACGTATCCTGAATCCATAGAACCGTTATACTAGTAAGCGTGTGTCATTGAGAAAAGAAAAAAGAGCTACAATCCTTGGATTTTGAAGGATTGTAGCTCTTGCTTTGTTTGCTTAAAAATACTCGCCTTCTTTGCAATCGTAGACTCCCATAACAGGTATGGGCTGTGTGCAGGAGTGAAGACTACCACCTGCTACATCGCACAATTGATCTTCGGATAGCTCGCCATCCAAAGTGCATAATTCTTTTAAGGTAAAGTCAAATCCCAGTGTTAGTATTTGCTTGTGGAACTCTTCCGTATTGTTGCACGCGGTCATTTTTTTAGCAAACTCAGTATCTGTTTTCATTTGATGGATAAAGGCTTTGGCTGATTCAGTACTCATAGTTTTCCTCCCATCTTCTCGATAAACAAATTCGATTCATCTTTGATAGTTGCCAGCGTCCCCTTGTATGGTTGGAAGTTAGCATAAGAAAAGTATAGCATAGTTCTATTGGCAATTTATAGTAAATTATGCGGGAGTATATGGCGAGCGTTGCTGGAAGCGCTCAATCTTTCTAACTTCCAGCTTTTGGGGTTGAAAGAGTGTTTGTATTTTGTTTCGTTTGCGTATATACTTTTTTAAAGTACTTCTTTAAGGGGGCTGGATACGATGAGTGTGGAATCTGCTGAATTATTTATAAAGCGTATGAAATCTGACAAGGAATTTGCCGCAAAAATCAATGCGTTCAAAAGCATGGAAGAAGCGAAGCAGTATATTGCCAGTCAGGGTTTCCAATTTACGATGGAGGATCTTGGAAAATGCCGACAAGAGCTCTCCGATGATGAGTTGGAAAAGGTTGCCGCAGGGGAGCCAAGCGGACTTCCTCACTGTGAAGCAGGCGCTGTGTATGATCCTTACCCAGACTGCCCAGATGCCATCATTATGTATTTATAAACCAAGAAGAAACCAATGAAACATATATATCATAGTTTGGCCCGGCTGTTCATAGAACGGCCGGGCTTATGTATTTTGAAGGGCTTTTTAGAGAAGCAGGGCTTCATTTTGGATTCGAGGAAGCGGCTGCAGCCGATAAACCTGCAAGAACGCTAAAACGCTGCTGGAATTTGCTCTTATACAGTTCGCACAATTGAGGGTCTACAGTTAGTAAGTCGCCGGTTGCCACTGCTGAAGTCGCGCGGCAACCGCCGCCGCAACGATTGAATTCCTTGCAAGTGGTACACTGGCTGTTGTGTGCCAATACCTCGCTTTTCTTAATATCGATAATTTTGCGCAAAGCGGAGTCAGACCATATTCCGGCGAAGGATTCGCGCAATAGATTTGGCATTTTTTCGTAAATTACCGTATCTGTATAGGTCGCGCAAGGCAGAACTGTACCGTCGGGAAGCAGGGAACAACATATTCGGCAGGACATACAATCATAACTTTCTGGAGTGTAGCGAACAGGAGCTTTTTCGTCTTCGGTGCTTCGGTACCCGGGGAGCTGCAGTGCAAAAGGCTTGCCGTCTTTTAACCAGCGAGCGGCGATGGGCGCGCAGGCTGACAGCCTTTCTTCCGGGCTTAGGCTCGTAGTGGTTGTGCGCCAGTTGCCAATCTTTTGCGGCGCCGCCACCCGCCAAAAGCGAATACCAAGCTCTTTCAGCAGCGTGTAGGTAATATCTAGCGTGTGGATATTGGTTCGGTCAATGCTGGTGGCGACAATGACGGGAAACCCTTGGCTGTTCAAGCGCTGGATGGCTTCGATGGTGGCCGTTTCCGCATTCACGATCCCGCGCATAGCGTCATGGGCGCCGCAGCCGTCAAAACTAATCTGTATAGCGGGGAAGAGGCCCAGCTTTTTTATTTCTAGCAGGATGTCGTCGGTAATCAAGGTGCCGTTGGAGTAAATCCGCAGCACATTGATCTGTTTTGCGACTAACGCTGCTAGAATATCCAGTAAATCGGTGCGCATAAAAGGCTCGCCGCCAGTTAATTCCACCAAATGGACATTGGCTGCGGCTAATTGCTCGATGATTCCCAGCATGTCCGGCAAAGGGAGTTCTCCATAACGCCCGTCGGGAGACTGCATATAACAATGTCGGCATTTCAGGTTGCAATGGCCGGTGATAGACCAATGAATAGAGCGTATATAGGGATTATCTGCTTGAATGAATCTTTGATAGGGTTGTATGCCTTCTCCCTGTTCGCACTCTTCGGCCAGCCCGGCGTTGATCAGTTTGCTTAGGCGAATGTTCTGCTGAAGAACTCCGTCTATATTATCAAAGTCAGTTAGGCCGTCGCAAGCTTTGGCCGTTTCAAACCATTCGGCCGACAATTTGCGGCAAGAGCCGTTCGTCCAGTTTATAATCGTCCAAGGTTCATCGGTCCAGCCTCGGAGCAGCCAATCCTTTGTTAGTCTAGCGTAACGCATGCTATAGGACCTCCCTTGTAATCTTGTTGCGTGTATTGATTTGATGCAAATCCTCTATCTCTTTTCTGTTGTGAGCGGAAAAATCCTGCAAGGCGAGTAAAATACGGAGTGCCACCGCTTATTATAATCATAGCATGAATTTGCAGACTGACTCTAAGACGGTGACCGGTTTAGCGGAATAGCCGCCTGATGGATAGAAGCGTATGCTGCGGGAAGAAGTCTGGCAATAACTTTTTCACAACGTGTGCAGGATTCTTACTGCTTTTTGCAGAAGTCGGCGGATTATGCATTAAATTCGTTTCGCTGCAAGCCACAAGGCTCCAAGTGAGGGCGATAGGAATAAACAGTAGCTAGTAAGCATGCCGTAGCGCCTAGGCGAGATTGGGCAGGACGGTGCGTTAGATAGGGCGGGCGCCCATTGTAGGGGGATTTGGAAGCGTGCAAAAGGAAAAAACTAAAAAACTATTTCGGAAGGAAGCGTTAGAAAATCTGCGCTCGCCGGAACAATTGGATACATTGTTTGCGCCAACGACGCCGGTAGCTTGGGTCACTTTGCTTGTCATACTGCTTTTAGTGGCCTCTGTGTTAATTTGGTCAATTTTTGGGGTAATTACTACCAAAGTTAGTGGTACGGGTCTCATTGTGGATGCCAACGGCTCTGCTAATATTTACTCTACCACTAGCGGACGCTTAAAAGAATTACGGGTAAAAGTCGGTGAGCGAGTGAGCCGAGGGCAAGTCGTAGCGATTGTAGAGCAATTAGAAATGGAGGCGCAGCTTGCCAAACTCAATCGGGACCTGGCTATGGCGATATCTAGTGACGATCGGGCGACTAAAGAGGCCAACCTGCATGAACTCCAAGAAAAATTGCAGCGTAACAGCCAAGTGGTCAGCCCTGTGGACGGAATTGTTTCCGATCAGATTGCTAATGGGATGGGAGATATTTTAACACCGGGTACGCCGCTGCTGAACGTACGTATTGATGAGGAACGCAAGGGTGAAATGCTGGTGTTGTTGTATGTCCCGGTATTGGAGGGGAAGAAGATACAGCAAGGGATGATGGTGCAAATCGCACCGGGTTCGGTTGATGCGTCGGAATACGGTACATTGGTCGGGAAGGTGCGTAGTGTGTCGAATTATCCGGTTATGGCTGACAGTATAACAAACTGGACCGGAAACAAGGAGCTGACCGCTTGGATACTCAAGCAAACAGGCGGGGTGGCGATGGAGGTCAAGGTCGAGTTGCTCAAGGACAGTGAGACCAAGACGGGGTATGTGTGGTCGTCTGTTGGCGGCGCGCCGGAGAAAATTACACCAGGAACCGCTTGTACAGGCAATGTCATCGTAAAGCGACAAGCTCCGATTACGAAGGTTTTTTTAAAACTAAATCGGAGTGATTGGAAATGATAAAAAGACAGTATGTCAAAACTCCGACGGTTTTGCAAATGGAGGCAGTGGAATGCGGGGCGGCGTCTTTGGCGATCATTCTCGCTTATTATGGACTGTATCTTCCGTTGGAACAACTAAGGATAGAGTGCGGCGTTTCCCGTGACGGCAGTAAAGCCAGCAATATGATGAAAGCAGCTCGGAAGCTAGGCCTGGAGGGGGCCGGTTTTCGAGATAGTGCAGTTGGACTGCGCGAACGGGAGCTGCCTTTAATTATTCATTGGAATTTTAATCATTTCCTCGTATTAGAAGGTTTTAAAGGCAAAAAAGTATACTTAAATGATCCTGGATCTGGACATAGAACGGTGACTTGGGAGGTATTTGCCAAGTCTTTTACCGGGATCGCTTTGAGGCTACAACCAGGGCCGGAGTTTAAAAAAGGAGGTTCGCCGCCAAATTCTCTCGCGGTTTTGGTTAATCGGCTTCGCGGTCAAGAGTCTACCCTGTTGTTTGCTGTGTTGACTGGCGCCGGATTGATTATTCCCGGGCTGGCCATTCCGGTGCTTACCCAGGTTTTTTTTGATGATGTCGTATCTTTTAAACACGCCGATTGGATCGTTAGCTTGCTGTTGGCGATGGGGCTTGCGGCAGTGTTGCAAGGAGCGCTGATTTGCTTGCGCTCTTGGTGTCTTACCCGTTGGCAAGGGATGCTAACCATTGGAGAATCCAGCCGCTTTTTTTGGCATTTGCTCAGGCTGCCTATGGAGTTTTTTCAACAACGCTACGGCGGGGAAGTTGCTTCACGGGTGCAGTTTAATGAAACAGTAGCGTCGGTGCTGACCGGTCAAGCGGCTACTGCAATTCTGGATGTGATGATAGCCGTTTTCTATTTAGGCATGCTATTTCAGTATAATGTACCATTAACCCTTATCGGTATTGCGTTCAGTCTGGTTAATGTAAGTATTCTTTATGTGATGCATCGATGGATGACAGAGCAGCAAATGAAGATACAGCAGGATGCGGGTAAAGCCTATGGGACGGCCATTGCTGGCATTCAGACGATTGAAACTATCAAAGCCAGCGGCAATGAGGGGGATTTTTTTAATAAATGGGCGGGCTATCAGAGCAAGATGCTGGAAACTCTGCAAAAAATCGAACTGTCAGCCCAAGTTTTCATGCTGGCCCCGTCGCTTTTAGCAGGCGTTAACACAGCGGTTATTATGGCAGTAGGTGGGTTTCAGATCATGGACGGGCTAATGACGGCCGGTATTTTTGTAGCTTTTCAAAATTTGATGGGTAAATTTCAAGAACCACTAACTAAGCTGCTTGCGTTGAATCAATCGCTGCAGACGACGCAGACACAGATGCAGCGCCTAGATGATGTGATGCAGTATCGAGTGGACGAGGAATATGAGCCTTCGGAGATAGCGCTAGATATTGGCAAAGCCAAACTGTCTGGGCGCGTAGAATTGCAGCAGGTGACGTTCGGCTATAGCCGTTTGGAAGAACCACTGATTAAAGATTTCAATCTAAGCGTCGAGCCGGGGCGCTGGGTGGCCTTGGTTGGCGGTTCGGGAAGCGGCAAATCTACCATCGCTAAATTGATATGCGGCCTGTACCAGCCGTGGTCGGGGGAAATCTTGTTTGACAGCGTTCCTCGCAGCCGGATTCCCCGTGAAGTACTTGTCAACTCTCTGGGGGCGGTGGATCAGGAGATTGTTTTGTTTGCCGGTACGGTTGCAGAAAACCTATCCTTATTCGATTCTACTCTTTCGCGATTTGAAATTGTGAGAGCGGCCAAAGATGCTGCGATTCACACCGAGATCACGGCTCTGAGGGGCGGGTACGAAACGCTCGTGCAAGAAGGAGGCAAAAACTTTAGCGGCGGTCAGTGTCAACGCATGGAAATTGCCAGGGTATTGGCTATGAATCCGTCTGTGCTTGTTTTGGATGAAGCGACCAGCGCGTTAGATCCTTTGACGGAACAAACTGTTATGAACAATCTTCGCCGCCGCGGCTGTGCCTGTATTGTTGTTGCCCACCGCCTAAGCACCATCAGAGACTGCGATGAAATTATCGTGATGAGGGACGGGCAAGTGGTACAGCGAGGCAGTCATGAGGCTATGATGGCTGTGGAGGGGCCGTATCGGGAGTTGCTTGCTCACGACGCGATCGTATCTGTGCAGAAGGGGGAACGGACATGAGAGCGGGGGAGTCGGCGCAACAAGAAGAGAGTATGGAATTAGCTCCAGGCAAAGAGCTATGGCTCAACGATGCGGAATCTGTGCTGCAGATAGTGTCTGGTACCGTAGATGTATACGCGGTAGCTTCGGAGGGAATGTGGCAAGGTCAGCAAACTTTTTTATTCGAAGCTGTGCAAGGGCAAACGCTGTTTAGTCTGCCTGCTGTAGAGAGCGGTGGGGCGATAACACTTATGGTGATTGCACCTCGCGGGGCGCTTTTTAAAAAGATGACGCGCAGCGGAATGCTGGCGAAGACCATGCAGCGTGGAGAGCATCTTTTAGAAGCGATCTGGTTTATGCTGGAAGAATGGCTGGAAGCGTTATTGTCGGCGGCAGTAACCGCCTCGCTGCCTCGATCGCTTATCCCGTTAGAGGCTGGCGAGTCGGTAACTGTGCAACGAGGCCAAATGATCAGACCGCTAAAGAACATGCTTTGGGTTCGGCCTGCAAACGGTACTGTACGTTATGGGCCTCTTCCGGAGCAAGTATTAAGCCACGAAGTGGACTTTCCTTTGATTTTCGGGTGGTGGTTGACGGCAGATGACGAAGTAAGCCTTAGGGGCGTAGCTACCAATGAGGTGTTTTCTTTGTCCGTTCTTAAGGAGCCGATGTATTTTTGGCAGCCTCTTGGCAGATGCCATCAACTCTTTTGTTCACTGATCGAGTTGCAGTTTGCTGCGACCGTCCGACGCGGTGGCGAGCGGCTAGTAGAGAGAAGGAAATTAAAGGAACGGCTATTGTACGATGCCGCTCATCAACTGCTGCGTACAGACATGCCGGACATACCTCCAGTGGAGACTATGGCAGGCTCGCCATCTTGTCTGCTGACGGTAGTAAGGGCCGTGGCTGCCCATTTAGGTGCAGCGGAACAGCAGGTACGCTTGCCAGCGGGGGCGGATCCATCGTGCCAGGATCTATTTATGCTGAGGCATGTTGTTCGTTTGGCCGGCATGCAGGTGCGGCAAGTCTGCCTAGAAGCGGGATGGCAGAAGCAAGATAACGGTCCGCTTATTGGTTTCCGGGGGGCTGAGCGGCATATGGTGGCGTTATTGCCAGTGTCAGCGAATCAGTACCGCTTGCTCGACCCGGACCGCGCGGAGACGATCCTGGTAAACAAAGATACCGCTTGCGAGATTGACGCTATTGCGTATACGGTGTACGCAGGGTTGCCGGGCAAGTCAATTAGTTTGTCGGCATTGCTGCGTTTTATGATTAAAAAGTGCTGGGCCGGCGACGTGGGGACTATTTTACTTGTTAGCTTTATTGCAGGTGTCATTCCTGTCTTGATCCCGTTGGTTACACAGACGATTTTTGAAGATATAATTCCTGTTTATGAGCGCCAGGGCCTGATTACCGTGGTACAGGTCATGCTGGCAGCCGCTTTGGCTGCAGTTGGCGTTTCTTTTGTTCGCGGTGTTGCTGTTTTGAGGCTGAAAAACAGGGCGAGACTGGCTGCCGAGGCTGCAGTATGGCTGCGTTTACTGTCTTTGCCTGTTTCCTTTTTTCGACGCTATGAAGCCGGGGATTTAACCCAACGTATGCAGAGCGTTAATCAACTATTTATGTTGCTATCCAATGCATCGGTGTCAGCCTTGTTCAATACATTGTTTTCTTTTTGCAGTCTGCTGGTGATGCTGTATTATAGTTGGCAGTTAACCGCCGTGGCAATGATCGTATGGCTTGTATATCTTGGTATAAGCGTGTTTTTGCAATGGCGTATGGTGACGGCTAAACGGCATATGTTGAAGGCGGCAGGAGAGACGGCTGGACAGGTGCTGCAAATTTTTAACGGGTTGAGCAAGTTTCGCATGCAGGGAGCAGAGGCTCAAGCTTTTTATTTGTGGTCTCGAAAATTTGGTGAACAGTGGAAATGGAATAGAAAGTTTCGTTGGAAGTCCAATTGGCTGGAATGTGTCAATACAGTGCAACCGGTGATTTTGAACATGCTGATTTTTGGTTTGACGATGTATTGGCTTGATCGGAATGGGGCAGGAGCGCCGGCGAATTTCATAACCTTTCCGGAATTTATGGGCTTCAACGCGGCTCTGGTTGGCTTTAACGCTACGCTGACAGGCCTGATCATGGTGAGTGCCAATTTGCTTGATGTTGTTCCGCAGTTGGAACGGATTCGTCCGATATTGGAGACTGAACCGGAAGTGGTCGAGGATAAAGCCGAGGTTGGTCTACTAAGCGGCTGGGTTGAAATCAGTAATGTTTCATTCCGGTATGAAGCGGATCTGCCGCTAGTATTGCGCAATGTATCTATAAATATACGTCCGGGGCAATTTGTCGCCATTGTAGGGGCGTCTGGCAGTGGCAAATCCACGTTGCTGCGTCTTTTGCTGGGCTTTGAAAAAACCGAGATAGGTTCTATTTACTACGATGGTCAGGATTTGGCGGAGGTAAACGTGGCTTCGGTGCGGTCCCAGATGGGGGTAGTGCTGCAAAACAGCCAACTGATGGCCGGCGATATTCTGTCTAATATTATCGGGTCGTTACCATTGACAATCCATGATGCGTGGCAGGCGGCGAAAATGGTAGGGCTGGCTGAAGATATTGAGGCGATGCCGATGGGGATGCATACGGTAATTAGCGAGGGCGGTTCTAATATTTCAGGCGGGCAACGGCAACGGATATTAATTGCCAGAGCCATCGTACATCAGCCGCGCCTGATTCTATTTGATGAGGCCACAAGCGCTTTGGATAATCGCACACAGGCGATGGTAGCGGAGAGCCTTGAACGGCTGAACGCGACACGGATTGTTGTAGCGCATCGACTTAGCACGGTAATCAACGCTGATTGTATTTATGTACTGGACCAAGGAGAGCTGGTAGAGTCGGGGGCCTACGAGAAACTAATGGCTCAAAATGGTTTGTTTGCTAACTTGGCTCGCAGGCAAATGGCGTAGATGAAATAGTCCCATGATGCAGAACGGCTATCCTCCAATCAACGTAAAATTTGCGAAACGTCGCAAATGCTCTGGCAGGGTTGAAGAATAGTATAAGAACGGGAAGGGCAACTATGTGGATGGCGTGGCGAAACTTGAGGATTGTTTAATTATTATTTTAAAACCCGGAGGTCTTTTTTTCTGTAGAGGATGTGCCGAAGGAAGTCCTTCAGTAAAGGTAAAAACTTATATTGGCAACAGCGAAAGGATGGTAGCACCCCTTGAACGTAGGGGTAGCCATCCTTTCGCTGTGTGCGTAAGTGTGCTGAAGATGAGGTGGCGTTATCAGGTAGAACCAGCACAGGGAGTAATGTCAGCGTGAGAGCGGAAGGGTGGTCTAGATCCGAAAAAATCTTACATGACAGAATGTAGAGAATATTTACATTTAGCCAGTGCGATGGTATATTATATTAAAATAATTGTTCTGAAATATTAGAAAACAATAAAACTTAATAGCTAGAAGACGGGGACTTTAAGCCTAAAATTGAACAGTTAATGCATTTTATTAAGAAGATGAGCGTTGTTTCTAGAGCGTTCTGGGCTTTGGTGATGATGTTTTTGGAGTTTGGCCGCTGACGCGGTCTAGCTGTCAATAAACTTAAAGTGCGAAGGAGGCCGAAATATTTATGCGAGAGAAGATGTTTTTACAGAGTATCCAAACGAAGCTGAAAGAAGGAGTATGACGTTCTTGTAGCAAGAATTATAGATTTTAATAGGAGTTGAGGAAATGAACGCACTGACAAATATGAAAGTGAGCATGAAACTAGGAGTTCTGATTCTTGTGGCCTTTTTATCCTTGGGTATTGTAGGGTTTACCGGCTATTACTATCTCAATCAAGCAAGTAAAGATATAGCGGTTATGTATGAAAAAAGGCTGATCCCGGTTCGGCTGTCCGTTGAAATAGCCTCGTTTCTTAGAACGGCTAATGGAAATGTGCTGGAATTGATGCTTACAACGGATGAGGCGAAAAACCGTGAACTGAAGAAAGCGATGGAGGAGCGAGCTCAAGGAATCAACCAAAATATGGACAGCTTAAAGCAAATGCATTTGGACGCTAAAGCAGATGAATTGCTTGCTAAAATGGAACAGGCCCAACAAAAATATCGCGCCGCTCGAGGGCCGGTATTAGAGCTGGCTTTGCAAAATAAAAACGCCGAAGCCTATGCGTTATATGCGGCAACGCTGGAGCCACGGGCGAACGAATATGTCAGCAGTGTGCGCGATTATACGGTACATATCCAGAAACTATCGGAGCAGATGAACGCCGATATACAAGCTGCCGAAGCGAAAGCCATACAGATTTTAGTAGGCTGTATTTTGGTTGCTTGTATCCTATTGGGCTTCTTCGGTTGGATGATTAACAAAATGATTTCTCATCCATTACAGCTTATGGTTGCTTTTTGCGGGGAATTGGCTGCCGGCGATTTTCGCGACAAGCCGCGCAAAGTCCTCAGAAAAGACGAAATTGGTCAAGTGGCTGATGCGCTAGTTAATATGCGCAACAATCTGCGCGGCATTCTGCAACATGTCAGCGAATCGACGGAGCATGTGGCCGCTTCCTCGGAAGAACTGACTGCCAGCTCGGAACAATCAGCTCAGGCTGCCAATCAAGTGGCTGCCTCAATTACCGATGTAGCTAACGGAGCGAATAAGCAGCTTGTAGCGGCGAACGAAGCGTCTGAAGTGGTGTCTCAGATGTCAGCGAGCATTCAGCAAGTGGCAGTGAACACGAATCTTGTGGCGGAGCAATCCGCGCAGGCGGCTGGCAAAGCCAAAGAAGGGGGCGCTTCTGTTGGAAAAGCAGTCGCGCAAATGGCGCGAGTTGAAGAAACGGTCAATGCTTCGGCAAATGTGGTAGTAAAACTGGGCGAGCGGTCCAAAGAAATTGGACAGATTGTGGATACCATTTCCGGTATTGCCGGACAGACAAACCTTCTGGCCCTTAATGCGGCCATTGAAGCGGCGCGCGCCGGAGAACAAGGGCGCGGCTTTGCTGTCGTGGCGGAAGAGGTTCGTAAACTTGCAGAGCAATCACAAGAAGCGGCTGGACGAATTGCCAGCATGATTGGAGAAATTCAAGGAGATACCGGCAAAGCGGTCTCGGCCATGAATGAGGGCACGCGCGAAGTCAAAACAGGGGCGGAAGTGGTTAGTGTTGCCGGAGATGCCTTCCAAGAAATTGTGAAGTTGGTATCGGATGTTTCCGGTCAAATCATGGAAATCTCAGCAGCCATTCAGCAGATGGCAAGCGGAAGTCAGCAAATTGTGGAAACGGTTAAGCTGATCGATGGGCTGAGTAAATCTTCGTCTGCTGAAGCGCAGAGCGTATCTGCTGCGACAGAAGAACAATTGGCTTCCATGGAGGAAATTGCGTCCGCTAGCCAGACCTTGTCGTCATTAGCGCAGGAACTGCAAAAGGAAGTTTCAAAATTTCAGATTTAGTAAAGACTGATGAGGATGAACGGAACGTGGAAATGTAAGGCCTAAAACCCCAAAGAAGCCGTGAGCGTTGGCGTCGCAGCCAAACGTTCACGGCTTCTTTGGGGTTAAGCTCAAGAACAGGCTAATATTCTAAAAAGCAAGAATATCGGCTCGGACGGCTTAGCTTTATTGCAGGAAATTGTAAAAATATGGAGAAATTTACTAAGAATGCAAAGAGAATTCTGGTAATTAAAATGTATTTCCGCGGCTGGACTCAGTAAGAGGCAGTCTGATGAGAGGAGAATGAACAATATGTTTGTTTTCAGAAAGCTTAGCTGGAAGTTGGTTGCTATGTTTTCGCTTATTATTATTGCGAGTACAAGCGCTATTTCTCTTTATGCCGTTTATAACATGCAGGACAAAGTTACAGCGGCTTCCTATGAAAAGCTTCATTCAGACCTAAATGTTACTAAGACAATTTTAGACAAGCAGCTCCCGGGCGCCTGGGCCATGCAGGATGGCAAATTAGTCAAAGGCAATACAGTAATTCATGATCTTGCTATTTTGGATGAGATCAAAGAGATGACCGGTGATAGCGTGACCATTTTTCTGGGAGACACGCGAATCGCTACTACTGTCAGCGGAGCTGATGGGAAAAAGGGTACAGGGACGAAAGCGGCTGCAGAAGTAAGCAATGCGGTTTTAACAAACAACCAAATCTTTCTGGGGAAAGCGCAGGTTGTTGGTGTAGAAAACCAAACCATATACGAACCAATACGTGATGCCGGGGGCAAGGTCATTGGCATGATCTTTGTAGGTGTACCGGCAGCTCCTTATGAAGCGATGATTGCCAGCTTCATTAAACACTTAGGAGGCTTCGTAGCGATCGAAGTGCTGCTTGCTGCTAGTATTATCTATTATGCGTCGCGTAAGCTCGCTAGCCCTATCGAGAAACTGGCCAGGGCGGCTGAGGCAGTGGCAACTGGGGATTTGACAGTAAAGATTGACATTAAGTCAGCGGATGAAGTGGGTGTATTAGGGAAGTCGATGAATGAGATGGTTCAGAAGATTGGTTTTCTTGTGCGGCAAATTGCGCAGACGTCTGAGCAGGTGGCGGCTTCGGCCGAAGAACTTACGGCAAGTGCGGATCAATCGGCGCAAGCGATTACCCATGTGGCGGGTACGATTAACGATGTTGCCCAGGGGACAAAAAGCCAAGCAAGCTCCATTGAGTCTGCAGTTGTGATTATTGAGCAAACCTCTGCAGGGATACAACATATTGCGGCAAAGTCTAACGCTATGCTAGGCATGGCGGAAAAGACAAATAACGCCGCTACGCAAGGCGATAAAGCCGTAGAGGCGGCTATTCAGCAGATGCTGAGCATTGAAAAGTCGGTTTCCGGCTCGGCGCAAGTTGTGGCCACTCTTGGGGAACGCTCGAAAGAAATTGGACAAATTGTTGATGCTATTTCGGGGATTGCCGGACAAACGAATCTGTTAGCGTTGAATGCGGCGATTGAGGCGGCGCGGGCGGGCGAACAAGGCAGAGGATTTGCGGTGGTTGCTGAAGAAGTGCGCAAGTTAGCGGAACAATCCCAAAAGGCGGCCAAACAAATCGCCGAGTTGATTGCGCAAGTGCAGGCGGAAACCGACAATGCGGTGCTCGTTATGCATGCAGGAACGCATGAGGTGAAGGTTGGGGCTGAGGTAGTGAATAAAGCTGGGCAGGCTTTTCAGGAGATTACGTCGCTAATCGGTGCTGTTTCCCAGCAAATACAGGAAATTTCAACAGCAATTCAACAGATGGCTTCAGAAAGCCAGCAAATCGTAAGTACTGAAAAAGAAATATACCGTATCAGTAAGGAAACCGCAGGGCAAACGCAGCTTGTTTCAGCTGCCGTGGAAGAACAGGCGGCCTCTATGGAACAAATAGCAGTGTCCAGTCAGGCGTTGGCGAAGATGGCCGAGGAATTGCAGAGCGTAATCGCAAAATTTACGGTTTAGGTGCGGCTTGCGAGGGAGGCAAGCCGTCTGGATGCTCTTGTCGCTTACAGTGTGATTTAGGAGTAAGAAGGGACGGAAAACGACATTGGCAGCCTGCTGACGAGAATGGCGAAGTTAGTTGAAAGCAAGCTTATCGGAGAAGAACCGTAGCGCTAGGGCTATGGTTCTTCTTTTTTGGGGGGATGGAAAATCACAAAATTACACAAAAATTCTTACACGACAGAGTGTTAGGCGCGTTTACAACTTGCAGAAGCAGTGCTATATTATATTTAACGATTTATTCCAATATAATGAAAAAACAAATAAGCGTTTCCTTAAAGATTTTTATGATACTGTGTAGATTAAGCAAGAGCCGTCATCTTATACGAAGAAGGTGTTACGCAAGCATTGAAGCAGGCGATTTTGTAATGTAATTAGCTGGGAAAATCACACATCTAAAGAATACATAATGTAACGTATGGCGGGAATGGTCTTGGCGCGATTTGTAAATGCGTTGCTTGGCGCATTCAAGTTAGCGTTGTAATAAGCAGTATGCCGGAAGGGGTTTTAACGGTGAAATTTTTTTCGAATCTTAAAGTGAGTTTGAAGTTGGGGATTCTTGTCTGCGTGGCTGCGTTTTTTGTGGGCATTGTAGGCTATACAGGATATCATTATTTGTTGAAAGCAAATGAAGATATGACTGATATGTATCAAAACAGACTTTTGTCTATAAAATGGCTGAATGAAAATCGCAGCCAAATTAGAGGCGTTCAGGCGAATTTATTGGAAATGATGATGACTACCGATGACAAACGTCATATTGAGCTGAAAGCGGATCTGGATAAACGGGCAG
This sequence comes from uncultured Anaeromusa sp., assembly GCF_963668665.1. Lineage (NCBI taxonomy): Bacteria > Bacillati > Bacillota > Negativicutes > Selenomonadales > Sporomusaceae > Anaeromusa > uncultured Anaeromusa sp. Next base: position 2,023,900 of record NZ_OY764902.1, read on the forward strand.
CCCTATTTAATGAAAACTTGAACAAATACGAACAAACAAAGCTGGATGAAAGAGAAGTAAGTGCCTTAACTAAAGTAAAGGATACCCTGCAAGCGTACCGGCAGGCGCGGGAAGACGTCATTAGGCTGGCCATGCAAAATAAAAACGCCGAGGCTTATACTATGTATGAGCAGCGTGTGAAAAAGACATTGAACGAAGCGAATAAAGAATTGGTAGCCTTGACCGAGTATAACGCCCAAAAAGCGGATGAACTTAACAAGGCCAATGATGCGGAATTTGCAGCCGTTAAGAAGATGATTCTCGGGATTCAAGCAACGGCGCTGGTGCTGTTGGCCTTGATTGGATTCTATATTTCAAAGCTGATTATCAAACCCATCAATGTCATGCTGGCTTTTAGCCGCGAGCTGGCTAATGGAGATTTTCGCAAAAAACCGCGTACTTTCGCTTCCAAAGACGAATTCGGTCAACTGGCAGATGCGTTAATTGAAGTACGCTCCACAATCCGAGAGCTAATGAATCAGATTCATGTATCGGCGGAGCAGGTAGCGGCTTCCTCGGAGCAATTGACGGCAAGCGCCGATCAATCGGCTCAGGCGGCCAACCAAGTTGCCATTACCATCACTGAGGTTGCGAAAGGGGCGGAAGAACAGCTTGCCAGCGTGGAAGAAACGTCGCAAGTAGTCGAGCAAATGTCAGGGGACATTCAACAGATCGCGGCTAATTCGCTGCAAGTGTCCAGGCAATCGCTGCAGGCGGCGGATAAGGCAAAAGTCGGAAATCTGTCGGTAGAAAAAGCAGTATCGCAAATGTCTCAAATTGAGCAAACCGTGACTAAATCTGCGGATGTCGTGGCTAAGCTTGGCGAGCGCTCCCGGGAAATTGGACAAATTGTTGATACCATTTCCGGGATTGCCGCTCAAACGAATCTTTTGGCGCTGAATGCTGCGATTGAAGCGGCTCGCGCCGGAGAGCAAGGACGTGGTTTTGCGGTTGTAGCGGATGAAGTCAGAACTTTGGCGGAGCAGTCCCAAGAGGCGGCTAAGAAAATCGCCATGCTGATTAATGAGATTCAAGGAGACACGGAAGAAGCGGTAAGGGCTATGAGCGACGGCACCAAGGAAGTAAAAATCGGGGCGGAAGTTGTTGCCGATTCGGGAACTGCCTTCAGGGAGATTACCGAGCTAGTGGGGCAGGTGTCTAATGCGGTGGGCGATATATCAAAGGCCATTGAGCAAGTGGCCTCGGGAAGCGAGCGCATTGTTCGTTCGGTGGAAACCATTGACGAACTAAGCGAGAAAGCGTCAGGGGAAGCCCAAACGGTATCGGCTGCAACAGAGGAGCAATCGGCGTCAATGGAAGAGATTGCTTCTTCCAGTCAGGAACTTGCCAAGCTGGCGATGGAATTAAGGGAAGCCGTAGGCAAATTCCAAGTATAATTTATAGAGTTAGAGAAGATTATAGTGCATTGATAATGAAGAAAAGGCTGCTCCCTTTGTTTTAAAGGGGGACAGCCTTTTTTTGCTTGCAAGCAAGCGTGGGGCGGCGAAGGTATGAGACTGTTATTTCCGATGGTAAATACATTGGAAGTGGGTAGTGGTCGAAGCTGGGTTGTAGTAATGATGCGGCTGGTCGGCTCGAAAGAAGAGAGTGTCGCCTTGTGATAAATGGGAAGAACGGCCATTGATAGTTACAATTAAGGCTCCTTCTATTACAAAGACGTATTCATTAGAATAGGCGTCGTGGGGAGTGGAATCGTGTGTGTGCATCGAGTCAAGCTCGGCAATAAAAATGCCAACAGGAGAAAAGGAATTCGAAAAGACAGGCCATAAACGCAAGCCGGCTTCGTTGTCGATGAGTGGCGTCTTTGATTTTTTACGTACAATTTCAAGAGGATATTCATGAGTTTCCAATAAGTCACCTAGAGCAACTCCTAGGCCAACCGCGATTTTCCAAAGGGTATTAATGGTTGGGTTGGAATCGCCGCGTTCGATTTGGCAGAGAAGGGCTTTGCTAACCCCGGAAGACTCGGCAAGTTTGTCAAAACTGAAATTTTTTTCTTTGCGCAAACGAATTACATTTTGGCTGATGATTTCGTTCAGGTTGTTCAAAATAAAAACTCCTCTCTTTGAAAATGTGGGAAAATGCTTGCCTCTCTTTATTTTATTGAGCGCATTACGTTCAAAGCAGGATGAAGAGCAGCCTAGAAGTATTGTATCATATCGAACGGCTGCGTAATAACGTCATTGGGTAGTATGGTGTTAAATTGCATGATTTGAAAGGTATTTATTAGGAGAATATAGAAATTAGATAAAAAAACTTAATCTTTGATGTGGTACAAGATCGATTTTATTATGTAGAGTATTTCAATATATGCTCATTTGCTACGCTTACATATTCTAAGTAAGTGTATTTTTTATACGCGGTTTGATTTCTGAAAATTAAAAGTGCGCGTATTGTTTCCAATGGGTAATAAGTTTAAGCGGTTTAGGTAAAATGAACTAACAGAGGAGTCGTAGGTATGGAAGAGATTGTGAATGGTTTTCAAACAGTCAAAGCATTAATGCAGCAGCAAATCGAGTTCTATAAGAAAGCGAATGAAGGAGAGACAATTGAAACAATGATTACTCCCTGCTTGCTTGTGCTTGATAAATTTCAGAATGTTACATACAATAGTAGCTTTTGGAGTGATTATTCCGATTTTGCATCGGATGGCATTTCAACAACCAATATACTCGAAGAAAGTGTAATTATAGAGTATTTACAAGCTAAAATAGATGATATTGATAAAATAATGAGAGAAAAAAAGAAAAATAAAATTTTGTCAGGACCTATCTCTTCTCGGATTGGAATTCGCTATATGGAATTTTGCATTTTGCCAATTTTTAAAACTGAAGATGAGGTTGATGGGGTTATTATTTTAGGAAGAGATGCAACTAAACAGGTGATGTTAAAAAAAGAGCTTGAAGCCGCACAGTTGGCTCATATGAAAAATGAAGCGTTTTATAAGCAGGTTTTCAATTCTACGCAAATTATTTTTGCGCTGCATAAGCTTATTTTTGATGAGAACGAACAAGTAATTGATTTTGAGTATATTGATTTGAACCCTGCATATGAACGGGAAACGGGGTATTCGTTAAAAGATTTGAGCGGAAACACGCTGTATTCTGTTTTTCCGGATCCAAGCAAACATTCGGCAGACTGGCTGCGTCTGTTTCGTGAAGCGGAGCAATGCGGTAAAAGCATTACGATTGAGCATTCCTATTGTGGAAAGGATGTCTGGTATCGGACTTCGATTTGCTCGCCGCAAAAGGGGTATGTAGTAACTTTTTCTGAAAATATAACCGAGTATATAACACGTGGAAAAATACTTAAAACTAAATTGTCGCAATGGAAAATGGCGCTCCAAATTAGCAAGCAGTTTGTTTGGCGGTGGCGAATAGAAAAGAATGATACTTCTGTAAAAAGTTGGTTTGACAATAGTCTGTTTGAGGTATCTTCTGAATGCGAAAGTGTAATTGCCGCAAGCTCTTTTAAAGATCTTAAAACGGTCACTGAATGGTTGGCGTTAATGTACGAGAGTGATCGATGGAGAGTAAAAGAAGAAATGGAAATGGTAGCTGCACAAAAGATGGATGCTTTTGAACATGAATTTCGCGTGAATGATACAGAAGGGCTACTCCGATGGATGAAGCTAGAAGGGAAAAAAATATCCGACTCTGAAGAGTCTGTCGAATATATCGGGGTGTGCTATGATTTTTCTGTCACAAAAACCAAAGAAGCGCAACTTATGAAACAAAATGAGTTTTACGAAATATTGGCGGATAGCATCGACGATATAATCTTACTTTTACAATGGCAGGGATGTTGTAAAGCGAACATTGTATTTGTGAATGACTATTTTTATCGAAAACTCGGATATGAGCCGTCTAAAGTGAAAGAGATGTCTCTTTTTGATGTTTGTGCAAGAGGGATGGAAGAAAAATTGCATAGCTTTTTTCGAGAAGTAAATCGCAGGGGGAATGGAGTAACCGCCTTGGAGCTTCAAAGTAAAGAAGGCGTTAAAACATGGTTTGAAATTCGAGGATACCGATATATTAATGGTATAAACAGCTTTTTTTCATTTGTATGTAGAGATATGAGCGAGAAAGAGGAACAAAGGACCATTTTTTATCATGCTAGAGAAAGAGAAAAGCGAGACAAGGTGTTCGGAGCCGTTATCGCTGGTGATACAGCAGCGATTAAGCAAGGTCGAAAAATACTCCAGAATCAAGGCGTAAGCTTATTGAGGAATGAAAAGTTACTTTGTGTTGTGCTGGAAGTAGATGCTATAAATTTTGTTGAAGATCAATATGATAAGATCGTGAGCGTACTTGCCATCGTTGAAAAAAATAAGGACTGGGTGTGCTGGAAGCAAGAAAATACGGTTTGTATTATAGGGGCTGTACTGATTGATGAAGAGGAACTAAGGGGCATTAAGCAAGAACTTGCCACTTCGGTTGCGCGTGTTTTAGAAGAAGCAATTCCTGAGGTACAAGTCTTGATTGGAGCAGCATCTTTTTTTGAATGTTTAGGAGAACTGAAAGATCGAATTGCGGACTGCAGGATGGCAGTTAAGATTGGGAAGAAACTGTGGCCAGAACGCATGATTTTCCACTTTGAAGAAGTAGAGCTATATAAACTGTTTTTTGATGTTAAAGATAAACGATTGGTGACGAATTATGTCCATCAAGCACTGGGGAGTTTGTTGAATTATAGAGGGAATAAAAGAGAAGAATATTTAAAGATGCTGGAAGTGTTTTTGGAGGCGGATAGCCTTTTGGAGACTTCGCGGAAAGTGTTCATTCATCACAAGACAGCGGAAATGCGGAAGAAAAAAATCGAAAAAATTTTAGGAGTATCCTTAGAAGACGCAGAAACAAAAATGCGTTTAAAAATGGCATTCCATTTAAAGAAACTTTTCGCTTGTTAAAGAGCGCAAACAAAGCACAAAACATATCTGCAAAAGATATGTTTTGTGCTTTGTTTTATCTTGAAAGGATGTTGTTGGAGAAGATGCTAAAAAAGAAGTAAAAAATGGAAAAAACAGCGAAGTTGTTCTTTGCAAAACGTATCTTTTCAAGATATAAACTGTGTGGATTATGTTTGTTATAATAACATAACTGCAATTTAGAACGAACTTCCTTTAATACTTAATGTGGCAAAGGAGTGGTACAGATGAAAAAAGGTAAAGAAAATAATTGTGGAATGACTCCCATTCTTGACGTTATTTCTAATCTCATTTGGCAAATGTTTTCCGACGCTGCGATGGTGGTGCGCGGGGATGGGCGGATTGAAATAATCAATCGTCATTTTTCTGATTTGACGGGGTATTCATTGGGCGAAACGTTAGGAAAAACGACCTTGGAACTTAAACTTTGGAGTAATCCGGAGGAACGGGCGGCGATACTGAAGCTTCTTGTCGAAGGGCGAGAGGTGACGGATTTCGACGCCGTTTTTTGTAATAAAACAGGGGATCTCATTTTGACAAAAATACATGCTCGACGCTTTGAATTGAGAAAGAAACCGTACTATATAGTGGTCATACAAGAGATCCGAAGGCCGATGTGCTTGGAACGAAAAAACAAACTGAATAAGGATAGCTTGCTGCTGCGAAGTCAAATGCTATTAGCGGCGGCAAGCTTAGTGCAATTTGGACCATGGGAATATAATGCCGAAACCGATAGCTTTCTTTTTGGGGATGATTTCTATGCAATCTATGGAACCAGTGTAGCGGCGGAAGGACGCATTATGAGTTTTGATAGTTACGTTAGAAATTTTGTTTACTATAAGGATGCTTGGGTGTTTGAAAAAGAAAAAGATAATTTGCTAACTGGTAATGAAAATCTATTTAAAACAATACGGGTGCGAATGCATTCAAGGATATTACTTTAGCAAGCCTATGCGAGAGGATGATGCGATCGAGCTTTTGCAAAAATATCAAAAAATAGGAGGCGTATGATGTGGGGACTTACGGAGCATGGATTTCGAAAAGTGAAGCATATGAACAAGCCCAAGTGACGCCGCTAGAGGCAAGGCGTTACTTGAATGCTTTCTTAAAGCTAGCGCCTGAAGCGACGCTTGAGAACGGGCGCTTGGTTTCTGAAAGCGTTCCGGAAATTCTTCGTAAATTTAAGTTTATGGAGTCTAGCGGGTTAAAAATGGAAGAGATTGAGCAAGCGTTAGAAAAAAATCTTGCTCCGCAAGGCGAGTTGCTAGCAGAAAGACAGAAACGAAGAGAATCGCAGCCAATGCTCCAGGCGGTCATCGCGATTTTGACAGAGCAGGCAGATGTGCAGCGCAATATGTTTGAAGTATTCACCAAAGAAATTGCGAATTTGCAAGAACGCATTACTGTTTTGGAAAAGAAGAGGCAACAGGCGCCTTGAAGGCGATGAAAGTTCTTTTAAGGCAAAGAAAAGAAGTTTTTAAACGGGAGGAGACCTATTGTGAAAATGAATTTGACTGCTAAAATGATTGCCTATTTCTTGCTTGTTTTATTGGTATCTTCAGCCGGGTTTTCCTATACCGCTTGGAAAGTAGACGATTCTGCTAAGCTTACTTCTGAGGTGAGGGGAAAGTATCTGCCGCGATTATTGAAAACGACGGAAGCTAATGCAAATCTTGGTGTAATTATTGGTGATTTGCGAGGTTTCTTTATTACGAAAGACCAGCAACTGGTCAATGATTATAAGAAAAAATCAGAAACAAATCGAAAAGCCTTAGACGAGTTGATTAATGTGTCCTATACAGCCGAGGGAAAGAGAGTGTCTAATGAGCTTAAAACCTTGAGTAATCAGTATTTTGATATTGCAGATACGAAGTTCATTCCATTAGTGCAAGCTGGAAAGATGGATGAGGCAACCTTGGTGATGACGCATGAAATGAAGCCGCTAGCTACGACTCTTTCGGATAAATTTGACGCATATCAGGAAATGCGGAATAAGCAGATGAGTGACATCCTTACAACCGCAGAGGAAAATGCAAGCTCGGCAAAGAATGCAGCTATCTTTGCCGGTATTTTGGCAACTATATTAGGTTTGGCTATCGGCTTTTTTGCAGCGCGGCGTATTGCGCGCCCCGTAAATGAGCTTGCGGCGGTTGCGCAAACGGTTGCGAGAGGGGATTTGACTCAATACGTAAAAGTGGAAAGTCAAGACGAGATCGGACATTTAGCAGCTTCCTTCAACACCATGATTGACCAATTAAAGGCGCTTCTTGGTCAAGTAAGTAAAACGGCGCATCACTTGAATGCGGCATCTCAAGAAATGGTGGGGGTGGCGCAGGATAATTCGGCTACTATGCAGCAGATTGCGGCGTCAACCGAAGAAATTTCAGCGGGCCTAGAAACCGTGTCGGCTTCGACGGAAGAAGTTACCGCTTCTTCCGAAAATATGGGAGCCAATGTTCATCAAGTGGCTCAAATTGCGGACGAAGGCTCTCGAGTGGCGAAAGCTGTCGAACAACAAGCGCTTAATTTGCAGCAAGACGCCAGAAATTCGAGTGATACGGCGAACGCAATGTACGGCGGGATTAGTGCGCGTGTAACAAAAGCAATTGATGACGCTAAAATTGTTAATGAAATTTCGACAATGGCCTCGTCCATTGCCGCGATTGCGGGACAGACGAATCTTTTGGCTCTTAATGCAGCGATTGAAGCGGCCAGAGCTGGAGAGCAAGGGCGCGGCTTTGCTGTTGTTGCGGAGGAAGTGCGCAAGTTGGCTGAAGAATCCGCTCGTGTAGTGGGGAATATTCAAGGCCTGACGCAGCAAGTGGAAGCGGCTATCGAAGTGTTAGTGAATAACGGCAATGATATGCTGCAGTTCATTGACGGGACCGTGAAGAAAGACTACGCAGCCTTTGTTGACATTGGTCAACAGTATAAGAAAGACGCGGATAGCTTCCTTTCGGTAACAACAGGAATTGGAGATCGCATGAAGCAGATCGTGCAAGAAGTAAATGAAGTCAATAAAGCCATTGAGTCGGTTGCGACAACAATCACGCAAAGCGCCGATGGGGCGGAAGAAATTGCCAAGGGGACTACCGACACCAGCCAAGGAATTGATCAAATGTCCCGTGCGGCGACGGAATTAGCGAACGTAGCGGAAGAGTTAAACAAATTAGTGGGGGCCTTTAAGATCTAAGAAACAGGCTTTTGGGTCATCGATAAAGCGGTTATGCTAATGCAGGTAGATGCTGAAAACGAAAATTTTGAAAAGATCTGTGCGAGTAATCTTGTGCAGATCTTTTTTATGCGTTTAAAATCATTAAAGGCAAAGGGAATTGCTGGAAATAAATACAATATAATATTAAAATCTCAAAGGAGCGAATGAAAAAGGAGAGAAAGGAATAAGGAGTTTGTTGCAAGTCGAAAGGCTGTGAGCATAGGCAACTTTCCCTGAGGCGCTCGTAATGCAATAAACTGCAAAGGAGGCGAACTGGATTGTTAAATACGACAAAGCCAAGTCCGGACAGGCAAGAAGTTTTGGCGCCGCGAATGTATTTTTTAGATCATTTGCGATCTTTTATTATTATCTTGGTTTTAGCTTATCATGGAGCTTTGGCCTATATGGTTCGGGGGCCGCAATGGTATTATGTGGTTGATACGCAAAATAGCATTCTCTTTAATGTCGTTGTGACCATTAGTGATGTCTTTGTCATGCCGACGTTGTTTTTTCTTGCGGGATTTTTTGGCGTTCGCTCTTTGCTGCGAACCGGCCAAGTCGCTTTTTGGCGGAGCAAAGTAGTAAGGATTGTTATTCCCTATTTTATGGGGATTCTGTTTTTAGCGCCGGCTGTGAACTATATTTATTTTTTAAGCCGTTTTGATACGCCGCCGGCGTATCTAGATTATTGGTGGAAGATCTTTTTTGGTCTGGCGCGTCAACATGCTCATTTATGGTTTTTGGGTGTGTTGACCGTCTTCTTTTTAGGATTATCGCTTATCTTGCGTTTTTATAAACCGCTGGAATGCATTGAGAGTCAGCCTGCGTTGCCATCTGGAAAATTTATCGCAGGATTTGGGTTGGCGACAAGTATGGCCTTTTTTGGTGCAAAACAGTTCATTGCTGATTTTACCTGGATTATGCTGCCTAATCTGCTCATGTTTCAACCGACACGCTGCACTTTTTATGTTTTCTACTTTGCGTTAGGCGTTTATGCGTACCGTAAGCAGTGGTTTACTTCTTGCGGTTATATGCCGAATGTGAAATTTTGGCTGCCAATGGCTGTTTTATTGGGCGGTATCTATGCTCGCTATAGAATGGTCTTCTGGTCTAAGCGAGAACTGACGGTAGTGATGCTTGGCAATGATTTATTGTATGGGTTTTTCTGTTTGGCAGCTGTATTAGGATTGATCGCGTTATTTCATCAACGAATGAATTACACCACGAATCTATTGCGTAAACTAGCGGGGAATTCTTATGCAATTTATTTTATTCACCAACCTGTTTTAATGTTGAGCATATTAGTGATTCGTGAATATCCGCTGCCCGTAGGTATAAAATATGTACTTGCTTGCTTTTTTGCTTTGGTGATCTGCTATTTGATTTCCGAGCTTGTTCTTTCTCGCTTAAAGCCTTTTCGTGTGGACAAAAAAGCGGGCTAACGAAAATTAAGAATGCTTTTAGCAATTGGTGCGGTTTTCTAACGCTGCGGCAATAGCGAAATAAGGCTGCTCTCTTGGTAAATTCAAGAGTTGCGGCCCTTTTTTTACTATACCAGAATTTATAAGTTTTTACGGCTGAAAAACCTAGGGTTATCAAGGGCTGGGAGCTTCTGGGGAAACGGCGGCATAACTGCATTTGAGACAAGATTTCCGCGCGCCTCGCAAAAGCAGGGGAAGGCGGCAGTTTCTTAACTCGCTGCGCTCAAACAAGCGAAACTGTCATCCGCCTTCCCCTGCTTTTACGTCCTGCGGACCGTCGCTCCAATAAAAGTCTCAAATACAATCACGGTCGCCGCAGCCTCATTGATCCCTCGCTTTAACAGGCCAGTAGACGTCGGTTGCTATGCCGTCCATGGATTTTCAGAGGAGACCGGCGATCATGCCATCCTTGTCATCGCCAGCATTAGGCGCTTCCGGCACCGTCGTACTCCTGTTGAATTCCGTAACCCTCAGTCGAACCCTCTCGCGACTCCGATTCTCTTGTTCAATATTTTCACTGTTCTGAATGACGTTCTAAGACCAGGCGAGAGGGGATTTAAGGAGGGGGATATCACCCGTCGGGTGATATCGGTTAAGCTCAATGCCCTATACAATGGTAGTAGTGGGAGTTTTTGAAAGCAGAAAGCAAGGAGGCATGAGCATGGAAAAATGGATGAAAGTAGTGTTAGTATGTGTAGCTGTATGCATAGGGGCCGCATTTTTAGGGGCGGAGCGGGTGGAGGCCGCGGAAAGGGTCGTTTGGACAACGACGGATTTGTATTATGAGCTGGATGGGCAAGGCGCCCCCAAAAATGTACTTGTTATCGAAGGGTATTTTACAAATCATACGGATAAATATATCAACTATTTTTACGAGCTAAACCTTGCCGCTACTATGAGAGCTGACATTGGGGCTGGCTATACAGGGACCGTGAAGGGAACGTTTCGAAATTTTGAAAAGATGATTGACCCTCATAGCGAGGCTGCTCATACTTTTAGAATTACGAATGCAAAAATAGTTTGGCCTATTGAAGAGTATGAAGTGGTTCAAGGCTATACGAAATGGAAGCAAAGTGATGCTGCTGGTTGAGTCGGCTTGAGGGGAAAATGAGATGAGCAGATGGGTGAAGCCAGCGGGTTACTTGATGGTGAGATCAAAAAAATGGAGGATGAAAATTATGATGATGCGTTTATTCATGGTGGGTTTGCTTTCAATGGCAGTATTGCTTGCGGGATGTTCAAAAAGCCCGGAAGATGCGAAGAAAGAGTTAGCCGATAAAAAAATTCAATATAATGAGCAGAGCTTTGTAAAAGCGGTAGAGGATCAAAAGAAGGATGTTGTGGAGCTGTTTATTGAAGCAGGGATGAACCCCAATGTTACAACTGCTAATGGCACTCCTTTGGTAACCGCTGCGGCGACGGGTAATTTGGAAATGGTTAAGTTTTTGGTTGAAAAAGGAGCTGATGTAAATAGTAAAAGCAAAGATAAAGGAGACTTAACGCCGCTGTTTGCTGCGATTCTCGGGGGCGGGAAAGACAAAGACAAGCAGGAGACAGTAAAGTTTTTGTTGGATAAAGGGGCGGACGTGAATGCGCGTTTTGCTTCTAAAGGGTTTGAGGCAACACCGCTGATGATGGCGGCGGCGGAAAAGGATACAGAGATCGTGCGGCTGCTGCTGGCGAAGAAACCGGATATTCAAGCGATAGATGCAGGCACAGGACTTACGGCCTTAATGATGGCCGTGCTTAACAATAATCTTGAAAATACCAAGGAGCTTTTGGCGCAGGGCGCTGATGTGAATAAGAAAGCTAAAAACAATGTTACAGCTCTTTCCCTGGCGAAACAGGAAAAAAATAAGGATATGATTACGATCCTGACGAGTGCAGGAGCAAAGTAAAAAAGGAGAATCGCAACCGTGTGTTGCGATTCTCCTTTTATCATCCTGATTGCAGCTGGTTTCAGAAGCGCTATCAGCGTTTTGCTGACAACGTTCTTTCCAAGAACAACGCTCGTTCCTGCTCCCAACTCATGCCACTCTGTGATCTCATCCCTTCTGTTGGCATGACGACTAACTCAGTCGCTCAGGATACAGAACTCTTCGGATGAGATGTTGAAGTGGGCTATCCGATCTTACCTTGCCCCACTTATGACTCTTTGATCCACTTGCGACTCTCTGACTCACCTATGACTCGTTGACCAAACGGCCCTCTTCTTACTTCTATAGTACACCCGACAGAGAGCAATGTCAATATAGAGAGGATGTTATATTGTATTCATCAGCAGCCTTTTCATCGAAAAACCTCTGCCTTAGCGAGTTCCCAATACTTCGCCGTCGCTCAGCGCCGCCTGCGCTGCAGCCAGGCGGGCTACGGGCACGCGGTAGGGAGAGCAGCTGACAAAGTCCAAGCCGATTTCATGACAAAACTGGATAGAGCTGGGGTCGCCGCCATGTTCGCCGCAGATGCCGATCAAAAGCTCCGGACGTGTGGCGCGGCCGCCGGCGACAGCCAGGCGCATCAGTTTACCGACGCCTTGACGGTCCAGTTCGACAAAGGGATTGGCTTTGAGGATCTTCTGCTCTAAATAATGAGGCAGGAATTTGCCTTCCGCGTCGTCGCGGCTGAAGCCCAGGCAGGTTTGGGTCAGGTCGTTGGTGCCGAAGCTAAAGAATTGCGCGCTGGCGGCCAGTTCGTCCGCCAGCAGGGCGGCCCGGGGCAGCTCGATCATGGTGCCGGCGGTATAGTGGAACTGTACCTGGCGCTCTGCCATGACTTCTTGAGCAATGCGGTCAATGCGCTCTTTGAAGAAATCCATTTCCTCCCGGCTGATGGTGAGTGGGATTTCTACTTCCGGGAGTGCAGTGAGGCCTTCTTTGGTCAGTCTGGCGGCGGCGTTCATAATGGCCCGGATCTGCATCTCGTATACTTCGGGGTACGTAATGCCCAAACGGCAGCCGCGATGTCCCAGCATGGGGTTGAATTCGTGCAGGTGACGGACTTTTTTGAGGAGTAGTTCTTTTTGCGCCAATGTTTGCGGGTCGTTGCCGAGGGTGCGCAGCCGTGTCGTTTCCACTAATAGTTCTTCCAGACTGGGCAAGAACTCATGCAGCGGCGGATCGAGCAGGCGTATGCAGACCGGATAGCCTTCCATGGCTTTTAAAATGCCGTAGAAGTCATTTTCCTGCATGGGCAGCAAATGCGTCAAGGCGTCTTCGCGCGCCTCTAGCGTCTCGGCGAGAATCATCTGCTGTACGTAGGGCAGGCGGTCTTGAGCCATGAACATGTGCTCCGTGCGGACCAGGCCGATACCGGTTGCGCCGAAGGAACGGGCTTTGGCGGCGTCTTCAGGGGTGTCGGCATTGGCGCGGACATCCAGGCGACGGTATTCATCGGCCCAAGCCAAAAGAGTCAAGTATTCCGGCGAGAGTTCAGGCTCTTGGAGGGGGATGGAACCGCTGATGACCCGGCCAGTGGCGCCGTCAATAGAGAGGAGATCGCCTTCTTTTAGGGTCAAATTGCCGATGGTCAAGGTCTTGGCGTTATAATCGATACGGGCGGCTTCACAGCCGCAAACGCAAGGTTTTCCCATGCCGCGGGCTACAACAGCGGCGTGGCTGGTCATGCCGCCGCGGCTGGTTAGAATGCCCTGGGCCATGACGATGCCGTGAATGTCATCAGGAGTGGTTTCGGTGCGTACTAAGAGTACTTTTTTGCCTTGGCGTCCCAAAAGTTCTGCTTCGTCCGCGTCAAAGACGATCGCTCCTGAAGCGGCGCCCGGTGAGGCTGGCAGACCTTGCGCCAGGACGTCGAGTTTGGCGGAGCTGTCAATCTGGCGGTGGAGCAGCTGGCCGATTTGCGTTGGTTCCACCATCAAGAGCGCATCGGCGGTGCTTACCAGGCCTTCTTGCACTAAATCGTGAGCCACTTTGACGGCAGCGGCGGCAGTGCGTTTGCCGTTGCGGGTTTGCAGCATATAAAGCTTGCCTTTTTCGATGGTGAACTCGATATCCTGCATGTTTTTGTAGTGCGTTTCCAAAGTCTTGACGATTTGACAGAACTGCTCATAGACATGCGGCATGTCGTCCGCCAGCTTTTCAATGCTTTGGGGGGTCCGAATGCCGGCGACGACGTCTTCGCCTTGGGCATTCATTAAGTACTCGCCGTAGAGCTTGTTTTCGCCGGTCGAGGGGTTGCGGCTGAAGGCGACGCCGGTGCCGGAGTCATTGCCCATATTGCCGAAAACCATAGACTGGATATTGACGGCCGTACCCAGATCGTGGTCGATTTTGTTCAGATTGCGGTAGACGATGGCCCGGTCGTTATTCCAAGAGCGAAAAACGGCGGTAAGGGCCATGAAGAGCTGTTCTTTGGGCTCTTCCGGGAAGTAGCGTCCGCTGTGTTCGTGGACTAGCTTTTTGTATTGCCGGATGACTTCTTTGAGGGAGTCGGCGCTGAGATCTTGGTCAAAACGAACGCCTTGCTCTTCCTTGACGTCATCAAGAAGTTGTTCGAATTCGTATTTGTGGATGTCAAGAACGACGTCGGAGAACATCTGGATAAACCGGCGGTAGGAGTCGTAGGCGAAACGCTCATTACCTGTAGCGGCGGCTAGGCCGACGACGGTGTTGCTGTTCAGGCCGAGGTTTAAGATGGTATCCATCATGCCGGGCATGGAGAAGACGGCGCCGGAACGAACCGATACCAAAAGCGGATTGGCGGCGTCTCCGAAACGTTTGCCGGTTTGTTCTTCCAAGACGGCTAATTGACGCGATACTTCCTCTTCCATGCCTGCAGGGAGTTTAGCGCCTTGCGCGTAGTATTCGCGGCAGCCTTCGGTGCTGATGGTGAAGCCAGGAGGCACCGGCAGACCCAGATTGGTCATTTCGGCTAAGTTGGCGCCTTTTCCCCCTAAGAGCGAGCGCATTTCAGCGCTTCCCTCCGTAAAAAGGTATACATATTTTTTCATCGTAATTCGGCTCCCTTCCGGTAATATTCTAATACTTTGGCAGCGGTTTCTTCGGTGGCTTTATTGGTGACGTCAATAATCGGGCAGCCGATTTTGCGCATAATGCGCACGGCGTACTCAATTTCTTCGAGAATGCGGTCATAGTTTGCGTATTCCGCCGTTTGCGCCAGTCCCATGGTGCGCAGGCGTTCCCGGCGTATTTCATAGAGATGATCCGCTTTAATAGTGAGGCCGACCGCTTTGTTCGCCGGCACTTGAAAGAGCTCCTGCGGTACGGTCACTTCCGGAACCAGCGGTAGGTTCGCGGCTTTAAGTCCTTTGTGCGCCAGATACATGCACAAAGGGGTTTTGGAGGTGCGCGATACGCCGGTGACGACGATGTCGGCTCGCAACAGGCCGCGCGGCTCTTTGCCGTCGTCGAATTTGACGGCGAATTCAATGGCTTCAATACGATTAAAGTACGCTTCGTCGATTTTGCGCAAACTGCCGGGCTCATTGCGCGGGTCCAGACCGCTGATTTGCGTGAGAGCGTCAACAACAGGGCCCATTACGTCCACACAAGTTAAATTCAATTTCGCAGCCTTGATTTTCAGGGCTTTACGTAAATTGGGACTAACCAAAGTGTAAATCACGGCGGCGTTGGCAGTGGCTGCAGCTTCCTGCAAGGCTTCCTCTACTTGGTAAACAGAAGCCAGATACGGCATGCGGCGCAATTCGACATGACCGGCGTCAAATTGGCTGCAAGCGGCTTTGGTGACGACTTCCGCCGTTTCGCCGACTGAGTCGGAAAGCAAGTAGAGAACGGCGGGATGCGCGGACTTACCGGAATGAGTCATGAAGAAACCTCCTTTATGAGCGGCTGCCCATTTGTACAAACAGCCTTGTGATGTTGGACTTGGTGAAGCGGCCAAGCAGGCGGTAACGTTCTCCGTCCGGCGTGTTTTCTATGATGACTACCGGCAGGGAGTCGACTTGATGTGTCAGCAGCTTCTGCGCAGCCCGGAGCACGGACTCTTCCGGCGTGGTCACAATAATGTTGGGCATGCGAGTCATGATTACGCTGATAGGCAAGTCTTCCAGTTTGCGCTGTCCCAAGGCGGTTTTTAGCAAATCTTTACGCGAAACCACGCCTTCGAGGAAGCCTTCTTGAGAGACAATAAACATGGTGCCCACGTCTTCAATGAACATTTTGACAATGACATCATAGACTGAGGTTTTTTCCCGAACTGCTACGGAGATGGAATGGGCGTCCTTGACGCGCAAGGGGCTGAGCATGCCGGCGATAATGTCCTTTTCGTCTTTGCCGCTGTAGTAGTAGCCTACCCGGGGGCGGGCTTCCAGCAGACCGGACATGGTCAGAACCGCCAGATCCGCACGCAAAGCGGCGCGGCTGACTTGCAGGCGATCAGCCAGCTCTTTGCTGCTCAAGGGTCCGTTTTCTTTGACCCATTCCAGAATGGTGCGTTGACGTGCCGATAATTCGATGGTACTCACCTGCCTTGTAATTCTATTTATTGAACGTGTTTAATGCCATTTGTATAGGCGAATGGCGTAGACGATAAACGAAAAAGATGTTTAATACTACAAATAGCATACGCTAATTATAACATATAAGTACCTGCTGTTGGCAAGAAAAATCGCTGCAGGATAAAATTATAATGAAACAGAGGCCGTAAGAAGGATTTACGCCAAAGAAAACGGAATATTTATTTTAAGCATTAAGAAACGGTTTGTAATTTATGGAAAAAAGTAAGACAGGCAAGATGATGTGCCGGTTTGAAGGGGACAAGGGGGACGATTTTGCGTGCGTGAGCTTTTAAAACGGATCGTTTTTGTATGCCTGGCTTTGTTGTTTATGGCCGGATTCTGGCAGTCGACGGCGGAAGCGGGGCTAATCAGCAAGGACCAGGAAATTTCTATGGGCCGCGATGTAGCGAAAGAATTGGAGAAAAAATACGGTCTTGTAGACGACGCGCAGCTGCAAGAGCGCATCCAAAAAATAGGCATGAGTCTGGTGAAAGTATCGGAACGGCAAGATCTTCCGTATACGTTTAAGGTTTTAAATTCCAAAGAAGTGAACGCTCTGGCTGTGCCTGGCGGTTTTATCTATGTATTTAAGGGCTTAGTCGATCTGATGCCGGATGACGATGAATTAGCTGGCGTTATCGGGCATGAAGTAGGGCATGTTGTCAAACGGCACAGCGTGAAGCAGATGGAAAAAAGCTTGGGCATGGGCCTGCTTTTCAGCATCCTATTCGGTGATCGAGGGGTGCCGTTGCAGAGTTTGGCGTATCAGGTGTTAATGGCCGGATATAGCCGGGATGACGAACGGGAAGCGGATCAATTGGGATTTGTACATTCCTTTAAGGCTGGCTACAATCCGTATGGCATGGCCATGGGCCTGCGCAAATTGGCGAATACGAATCAAAATTATCACCCGGATCTATTTTCCAGTCATCCCGAGGCGAATTCGCGGGTGGAAAAAGTGCTGGGTTATGCCCGGGAGGCCGGTGTGCGTCCTTTTGTGGACGAAGGCGCCAAGCAGGTGAAGGATGGAGCTTGGAGCCTGCCTCCCTTTAAAACTGCTGTTGATGGACAGGAACCTGTGTTTCGGGCTTTTGCCGCTGCGGGCGCCATTTATCGGGCTCGGAGCAGCGTGGGCTTTTCGCCGGAACGGTATGTGCCGGACAGTGACGGAACTCAGTTTTATATCTATTATAATGAGCGACGTATTATGACGATTGCAGAAAGTGAGGCCGCTGCCTACGGCGTTTCCCAGGAAGAATTGATGGAACGATATCTGGAGGCGCTGCGGCGGTATTGAAAAAAAGAAAGCAGCAGGCGGTAGTGAGACGGTAAGACTGATAGTCAGGAAGGGAGAGACGCGTGAATATGAAATCTGACATTGAACAACAAAGCTCCAAAGAAATATTCCGCAAGAATTTTGTAACCCGTGTGCAGTCTTTATACGGGAAAAGTATTGACGAGGCCTTGCCAAGCGAAAAATATATGGCCTTGGGCATGGTGGTCCGGGATTACATTAGCTCGAACTGGATCCAGACAAATCAGCAATATTCGGATCGCGGCGAGAAGCAAGTTTACTATTTTTCTATTGAATTTCTTCTGGGACGTCTTATGGAGCTCAATCTTATCAATCTGGGCATTCGTGATGTGTGTGAAGCGGCCTTGAAGGAAGCGGGGACCGACCTTCAAGAATTGTTGGAAGTGGAACGGGACGCTGGCTTGGGAAACGGCGGCCTGGGGCGTTTGGCTGCCTGCTTTTTAGATTCGCTGGCGGCCATGGGTTTGCCGGGGCATGGCAATGGCATTCGCTACCGCTATGGTTTGTTTGAACAAAAAATTGTCGACAACTATCAGGTAGAACTGCCGGATCATTGGCTTAAGGATCGCTATGTATGGGAATACCGCAAAGCGGACAAGGCGGTGACGGTGCGCTTTGGCGGCCGCATTGAAATGATCGAGCAAGACGGGCATATGCGGGTGGTGCATCAGGATGCTCAGGCTGTCTTGGCGGTTCCTTATGACGTGCCTGTTATCGGTTATGACAACAATACGGTTAACACCCTGCGTTTGTGGAACGCGGAGCCGCTGCAAAGCGAATTTGATTTGACCAGCTTTAACCGCGGCGACTATCTGCAGGCGGTGCAATATCAGCAGCAGGTAGAGGCGATCTCCAAGATTTTGTATCCGGAGGATACCTTTTACGAGGGACGTCTTTTACGCTTAAAACAGCAGTACTTCTTTGTCTGTGCTGGTTTGCAGAGCATTCTGCGGCGGTTTAAGCGCAAGTATTTGGATCTGCATCTTTTGCCGGACAAGGTGGCGGTGCATATTAATGATACGCATCCTGCCGTAGCCATTCCGGAACTGATGCGTCTTTTAATGGATGAAGAAGGCATGGGTTGGAATGAAGCCTGGGATATAACCATTCGTACGGTGTCTTATACTAACCATACGATTTTGCCGGAAGCCTTAGAAAGCTGGCCGGTGGATATGTTTGCAACGTTGCTGCCCAGGGTGTATCAGATTGTGGAGGAAATCAACCGCCGCTACTGTGCGCGCCTTTTAGACCGTTTTCCGAACGATGATGAAAAAATTAGGCGCATGGCGATTATTGCCGACGGCATGGTGCATATGGCAAGATTGGCGGTGCTTGGCAGCTACAGCATCAACGGCGTGGCGGCCATTCATACAGATATATTAAAGCAACATCTTTTTCATGACTTTTGGAAGGAAACACCCCATAAGTTCAACAACAAGACGAACGGCATTACGCATCGTCGCTGGCTGCTTAAAGCCAATCCGCGTCTTTCTAACTTGCTTACGGAAACCATCGGCGATTCGTGGATCTATCACCCTACGGATTTGGGGCGGCTGGCGCATAAACGGCATGACGCAGGGCTGCTGGCGGAACTGGACCGGGTGAAAAGGGCCAATAAGCTGGATTTGGCTGACTTTGTGAAACGCCAGTACGGCATATCCATTGATCCGGAGTCTATTTACGATGTGCACATTAAACGAATTCACGCCTATAAACGGCAGACACTGAATATTCTTCATGTAATCCATCTTTATAACCAATTGCAGGAGAATCCGGATTTGGACATGGTGCCGCGGACCTTTTTCTTTGGCGGCAAGGCGGCGCCTAGCTACAATACGGCAAAACAAGTAATTAAGCTGATTAATGAAGTGGCGGACAAGGTCAACAGCGATCAGCGCATCGATGGCAAGCTGAAGATCGTATTTCTGGAAAATTATTCGGTTTCTTTGGGAGAAAAGGTGTTTCCGGCCGCCGATGTGAGCGAGCAAATTTCTACAGCTAGTAAGGAAGCGTCCGGTACCGGAAATATGAAGTTCATGATGAACGGGGCGGTCACCATCGGTACGTTGGACGGAGCCAATGTAGAAATCGCCGAGGAAGTAGGCGACGAAAATATTTTCATCTTTGGCTTGAAGGCGGAGGAAGTCTTTCAGTATTACGCCCAAGGAGGCTATAACGCCTGGGATATTTACAACAGCGACGCTCGAGTTCGACAAGTTATTGATCAGATTATGAGAGGCGTTTATGACGGCGGGGATTCGTACAAGCTGTTGATAGATTTGCTTTTGGGGCATAATGACCAGTTCTTTGTGCTGCGTGATTTTGACGCCTATGCGGCGGCGCAGCAGCGCCTGGATACTGCTTATCGCGACCGCGAGGGGTGGCTGCGTCGCAGTTTGATGAACATTGCCATGTCCGGCGTGTTTTCCAGCGATCGCACCATTGATGAATACGCCAAAGCGATCTGGAAAATTCGTCCGGTGGAAATACTGCAAGGATCGTAGCAAGAGCAGAATGGGAAAGGAGGGCGTGTATGACACCTTCGCCTTTATCCAAAGACAATCTCTATCTATTCAATGAAGGAACGCAGTATCGCGCCTATAAAATGTTGGGAGCGCATTGCCTCAAACAAGACGGTGTGGATGGGGTGCGCTTTGCCTTATGGGCGCCGCATGCCAAATTGGTGCAGTTGGTAGGGGATTTCAACGCCTGGGAAGGCCAGCATCATGCGATGAAGTTCCATCCTCGCTCAGGAGTATGGCAGCTTTTTGTGCCGCAAGCTCGCGCGGGCATGGCTTATAAGTATGTTATCCATGCCGCTAACGGCGAAGTGCTGGAAAAAAGCGACCCTTATGCCGTCCATGCGGAGACGCCGCCCAAGTCAGCTTCGGTGGTGTGGGAACTTGGCGGCTACGAATGGCAGGATGAACCTTGGCAAAAGCAGAAAAAACAGCACAATATTTATGAATCGCCAGTGCTCATTTATGAGGTTCACTTGGGTTCTTGGCGCCGCGCGCCGGAGGGGCGACCGCTGACGTACCGGGAACTGGCGGAGCAGCTGGTGCCGTATGCGGCGGAAATGGGCTATACTCATATCGAGCTGCTGCCGTTGGCGGAGCATCCCTTTGACGGCTCTTGGGGGTATCAGATTACCGGCTTCTTTGCGGTGACCAGCCGTTATGGAACGCCGCAGGACTTTATGTATTTTGTGGATTGCTGCCACCAGCAAGGACTTGGGGTCATCATGGACTGGGTGCCGGGGCATTTTTGCCGCGACGGCCATGGCTTACGGTGTTTTGACGGTACGCCTCTTTATGAGCACCCGGATCCGATGCAGGGTGAAAATGAAGGTTGGGGCACCTGCAATTTTGATTATGGACGACCAGAGGTCAAAAGCTTTTTGATTTCCAACGCCCTTTTTTGGCTGGATGTCTATCATATCGACGGCCTGCGAGCGGATGCGGTAGCCAATATTTTGTACCTGGATTACGGGCGCAAGAAAGGGCAATGGCGGCCGAATCGCTACGGCGGCAACGGCAATCTCGAGGGCATGGCGCTTTTGAGGCAGACCAATGAAACGGTGTTTCGGGAGTATCCGCAGACCCTGATGATGGCCGAGGAATCGACCTCTTGGCCCATGGTTTCCTGGCCTACGGATTGCGGCGGTCTGGGGTTCAACTTTAAATGGAATATGGGCTGGATGAATGACATGCTCCGTTATATGGAGCTGGATCCGATTCATCGCAAATGGTACCATAATTTACTGACGTTTTCCTTGATGTACGCTTTTACGGAGAATTTCGTACTGCCTTTGTCTCATGACGAGGTGGTGCACGGGAAAAAGTCGCTCTTAAATAAAATGCCTGGCGATTATTGGCAAAAATTCGCTAATCTTCGTGCCTTCTATGCGTATTGGCTGGCGCATCCCGGGAAGAAGCTGCTTTTTATGGGCTGCGAGTTTGGCCAGTTTATCGAGTGGAAGCATGACGACAGTCTAGACTGGCATTTGCTCGATTATCCTCAGCATCAGGCGGTGCATCACTGCGTACGGGAATTGAACCGCTTTTATCGTCAACACGCTGCTTTTTGGGAAAATGACGATGATTGGGACGGCTTTTCTTGGCTGGACTGCCAGGATTACGAACACAGCGTAATTTCGTTTTTGCGGCGGGATCGTCAAGGGGGAACGGTTCTCGTGGTTTGCAATTTTACCCCGGTGGTGCACGAAGGCTATCGCATCGGCGTTCCTGCGCCGGGAGAATACCACGAAGTATTCAATACCGATGCAGAATGTTTCGGAGGCTCCGGCCAAGGCAACGGCGTATTGCGCTCGGAACCGATACCCTGGCATAGCCAGGAGTGTTCATTGGCATTGCGCCTACCGCCTTTGGCGACAGTATATTTACGGCTCCATACAGTTAAAGAAGAGCAAGAAACGACCGAGGATACGAGGGGGAATGGCTATGTCTAGAAGAGAGTGTGTCGCCATGCTCCTGGCAGGGGGCCAGGGCACGCGTCTGGGAAATTTGACGAAGCAGATTGCCAAACCAGCAGTACCCTTTGGAGGGAAATATCGGATCATCGATTTCACTCTTAGTAATTGCCATAATTCCGGTATTGATACGGTGGGCGTGTTGACGCAGTACAAGCCGTTGGCGCTCAATGCTTATATCGGTATTGGCAGCGATTGGGACTTGGACCGGCGCGATGGAGGCGTCTTCGTTTTGCCGCCTTATATGAGCGAAGAAGGCGGCCAATGGTACAAAGGAACCGCAGACGCCATTTATCAGAATTTAAACTTTTTGGAGCAGATGAATCCAGAGTATGTGCTGATCCTATCGGGCGACCATATTTATAAGATGAACTATGCGAAAATGCTGGCCTTTCATAAAGAGGAGCAGGCGGATGTGACCATTGCGGTAATTCCGGTTCCTTGGGAAGATGCTAGTCGCTTTGGCATTATGTCGACCGATGAAAACGCTCGTATTGTTGAATTTGCAGAAAAGCCTAAGGAACCGAAAAGTAATTTGGCTTCCATGGGTATCTATATTTTCTCGTGGGCGGTCTTGCGGCGCTATTTGCAAGAAGATGCGGAACTGGCTGACTCGTGCCATGATTTCGGCAAAAACGTCATTCCGGCTATGCTTAAAGGACGCAAGCGCTTGATGGCGTATGCCTTTGAAGGGTATTGGAAAGACGTTGGTACAGTGGAAAGCTATTGGCAGGCGAATATGGATTTGCTGGAGGAAAAGCCATCGTTGGATTTGTTTGACACCGATTGGCGCATTTACTCGGTCAATCCGGCGCGACCGCCGCACTATCTGGGACCGAACGCCAAGGTGAAGCGTTCTTGCATTAACGAAAGCTGCCAGATTTTTGGCGAAGTGGAGCATTCGGTGGTTTTCCCCAATGTAGTAATCGAGAAAGGCGCCATAGTACGAGATTCCATTCTCATGCCTGGCGTGTATATTGGCGCTGGGTGTCGCGTGGAAAAAGCCGTAGTTGGCCGTCAGGTTCGCTTGGGGGACAATTGCCGCATTGGCACCCCTGTGAATGCGAAAGGGCGGCGGGATATCGTCGTTATTGCGGAGAAGCTCAAGTTGCCGGCGGAAACCGTAGTCGATAAGACGCTGTCTTGCTATACGGAACTGGCTTGCGCGTTGGCCGGAAGGGAGGGGAAATAATGGACTTGATGGCAATCATCAATCTGAATGAGATGGATGACTTGGTCAGTGAGCTGACCCACAACCGACCGTTAGGAGCCATTCCCTTCGCCGGGCGGTATCGGTTGATTGATTTTGCTCTTTCCAATATAGTGAATTCCGGTGTCGGCAATGTAGGGGTGCTGTTGGGACATAAATACCGCTCCGTAGTGGATCATCTTCGTTCCGGCAAGGAGTGGGATTTAGCCCGTAAACGGGAGGGACTGGCTCTTTTGCCGCCAGCCTATGCTACGTATCCACGTTATATGGCGTATCGAGGGGATGTGGAAAATTTCCACGCCAACCTGGAATATTTGCGCTTTAGCCGGCAGAAATATGTAGTTATCGCCGGGTCGGAGGCGGTTTGCAATATTGATTTCCGCCCTGTATTGGAATATCACCAAAGCTGTCATGCGGATGTAACTGTGGTGTATAGTAAGCGCAACTGCAAGGATCATGATTGCAACGGGGCGCTAATGCTGGAGATGGATCATTGCGGTCGCATCTGGGACATGCATGTATCCGGCGGTGCGGCTTCGGAAGAGCGTATGGCTTTAGGCATGTTTTTGCTGGAGCGGGAGCTGTTGATCGAATTGATTGAGGCGACTTCGTCGCGAGGCGGCTATGATTTTGTTAAACACTGCCTGATCAGCAATCTCAACGAGCTGGATATGTTCGGCTGGATGTATGACGGCTATGTGGCTCGGGTCAATTCGGTTTCCACCTATTTTCAGCATTCCATGGAGCTGTTGAAGCCGCCCATTTGGCAGGATTTGTTTGGACGCTGCGGCAATATTTACACCAAGGTCAAAGACGAGCCGCCGGCTCAGTATACGGAAGCCGCCCAGGTTACCAACTCTATGGTTGCTAACGGCTGCTATATTGACGGCGTTGTGGAGAACTCCATTCTTTTCCGTGGCGTTTCCGTAGCCAAAGGCGCGGTTGTGCGCAATAGCATTGTTATGCAAAAAGGCGTAATTGGCGAGAATTCTCGTCTTGATTATGTAGTGTGTGACAAAAATGTAAATGTTTCTGCAGGGAAAACGCTCAAGGGAGAAGAAAATCATCCTGTTGTCATTCGCAAGGGAAGGAAGGTGTAAACGATGATGAAAGTGCTTTGCGTTGCCTCTGAGGCGGTTCCGTTTATCAAAACAGGGGGCTTGGCGGATGTTATTGGTTCGCTGCCCCAGGAACTGCACAAACATAAGGTGGATGTGCGGGTGGTGCTGCCTTTATATGAGGATATTCCGCAAGAGTTTGTTTCGCAGATGGAATTGGTGGCGGAGCTGAGCGTGCCGGTGTCCTGGCGACAGCAGTATTGCGGCGTGAAGAAACTAGTATATCAAGGCGTTACCTTCTATTTTTTAGATAATGAGTATTATTTCAAACGCCCGGGGCTTTATGGGTATTTTGACGATGCAGAGCGCTTTGCTTGGTTTGCGCGGGCGGTGCTGGAAATGCTGCCTGTTTTAGATTTTCAGCCGGATGTGCTGCATTGTCACGACTGGCATGCAGCACTGGCGGTGGTGTACCTGCGCAGTCTGTATCGGGATGAGGCTTTTTATCAAGGCATGAAGACGCTCTTCACCATTCATAACCTGCGTTATCAAGGCGTTTTCGGTCGCGAAATTCTTGGCGATATCTTGGGCTTGGGCGAGGATGTCTATGACGAAGCTTTGGAATTCAATCAAGCCGTCAATTTGATGAAAGGCGCTCTTGTTTATGCGGACCGCATTTCCACGGTCAGCTGCAGCTATGCCGAGGAAATTCAGCAGGCTTATTACGGCGAAGGGCTGGACGGATTGCTGCGGCAACGCCAGGAGAATTTGGAAGGGATTGTGAATGGGATTGACTATGCCAGCTACGATCCGCAGAAAGACGCCCATGTGTTTGTAAATTACGATGCAGACCATCTGCTGGCAAGACGCGAAAACAAAGCACGTTTGCAGGATCGGCTGGGTCTGCCTGTACGGCGGGATGTGCCTCTTGTCGCGATTGTATCTCGGCTGGTAGCTCCTAAAGGCTTGGATCTAATTGGACATATTCTAGGAGAATTGGTTGCTGGCGAAGACTTGCAAGTAGTGGTGTTGGGAACCGGCGATGCGCAGTACGAAAAAATGTTCCAGCAAATGGCCTGGGATCATCCGAATAAAGTGTCTGTGAACATTTTCTTTGACGAGACCTTGGCTAGGCAGATTTATGCTGCGGCGGACCTGTTTTTGATGCCGTCTCAGTTTGAGCCTTGCGGCATTGGGCAGATGATCGCCTTGCGCTACGGCGCCATTCCGATCGCCCGCGAAACAGGGGGACTGAAGGATACCGTGTTTTCCTTTAATAAATACACCGGGAGAGGGAATGGCTTTACCTTTGCCAATTACAACGCTCATGACATGCTGTATACGATCAAGCGGGCGTTGAACTATTTTTACGACAAGCCTGTTTGGGAAAAAATTGTGCGTAATGCTATGAACTGCGATTATAGCTGGGGCGCATCGGCTAAAAAATACGTGGAAGTGTATCGCAACTTGCTGCGGTAGAGCTACTGTAAAGAAGTATATGCGATTTAGCAGGGAACCACTGATTTCGGAAACACTCCGTCCGGCGCAGCATGCTGTGGCCGCCTTGGCGAGAGAGTTGCTAGAATCAGTGGTTCCTTAAAAATAAGCGGGAGAAACGAGGCTGAGATCATGGCTGGTAATGAACAAACTGCAGCCGCTTGGATGTATCATCATAGCTGGCGAAGCGAATTTCGCCAGCCTTTTGGCGCTGTTTGCTGCGGCGCCAAAGTACGTCTGGCTTTTCAGACGCCGCCGGCGGAAACGCTGCGCAAAGTCACCCTGCGGTTGTGGCTGCAAGGGCAGGGGGAACGGTTGGTACCGCTGGAGGATGTCGGCGCAGGCTGCTGGCAGGTGGAATACGAAACGCCGGCGGAACCGGGCTGGCTTTGGTATCATTTTATTGCCGAGGAAATGAATGGAACAGTTTGGTATTATGGCGCCAGTGAAGACGGTCTGGGCGGGCTTGGTTATCGTCGTTCGCAGGCAGGGCCTCGTTCTTGGCAGATTACGGTGCATCAGCAGCAAGTGGCCCCGTCTTGGTTGACTGACGGCGTCATCTATCAAATTTTCCCGGATCGTTTCTGCAACGGCCATGAACAAGGCGAGATCCGCGGCGCGCAGCCGGGAAGCCTTTTGCACGCTCATTGGGAGGATGTGCCGTTTTATGTGCGGGATGTGGATACAGGCCATATGGTAGCGTATGATTTCTTTGGGGGCAATTTGGAAGGTATTTGCAGCAAATTGTCCTATTTGGCGGATTTGGGAGTGACCATTCTCTACCTGAATCCGGTCTTTTTATCGGCAAGCAATCACCGTTATGACGTGGCGGACTATCATCAAATTGATCCGATGTTAGGAGAAACGAAGGATTTGGTACGGCTCTGCAAGCAGGCGAAAGCCTTAGGCATGCACGTGATTCTGGACGGCGTATTTAGCCACACCGGCAGTGATAGCGTATATTTTAACAAGGAAGGGCGTTTTCCCGGCGTCGGCGCTTATCAGTCCAAGGAATCTCCGTACTATCCCTGGTATCGCTTCAAAGACTATCCGGAAGAGTATGAAGCTTGGTGGGGCATCGGTACAATGCCTAATGTGGACGAGGTTAACGAAAGCTATCTGGATTTTATTATCCGCGGTGACGACAGCGTTTTGCGGCATTGGCTGCGCTGCGGCGTCAAAGGCTGGCGGCTGGATGTGGTGGATGAATTGCCAGACGCTTTTTTGGAAGAGTTTTATCGGGTGCTAAAGGAAGAAGACCCGGAGGCGGTTCTGATCGGCGAAGTGTGGGAGGATGCCTCGCGCAAGGAGAGCTATGGGCAAATGCGCCGATATTTGCTGGGGGACGAACTGGATTCCACCATGAACTATCCTTTTCGCAAAGTCTTGCTGGAGTTCTTCTTGGGGCGGGCGACGGCAGATCGCACGTTGAATGTGTTGCGTTCCTTGCAGGAAAACTATCCGACGCCCCATTTTTATGGCGCTATGAACTTAGTCGGCAGTCACGATGTGCCGCGTATTTTGACGGAATTGGGCGAAGCCCCGCCTGGAGAGTCGCTGAGTGAAAAAGAGCGAGCTTTTTATCGCTTGCCTGAAGAACAGCGCCTTTTGGCATTGCAGCGCTATCGCATTTTAGTCTTGTGGCAGATGACTTTTCCGGGCGTGCCCAGCGTCTATTACGGCGATGAGGCGGGCGTGGAAGGGTATCGCGATCCTTTCAACCGGGGGACTTTTCCCTGGGGTCGTGAGGATGAGGAATTACTGGCTTGGCATCGCGCCTTGATTCATCTGCGTCAGAGCCATGCTGCGCTGCGTCGCGGTTTTTGGCTGCCTTTAGAATGCGGCCAAGAGGATGTACTGGCCTTTTTGCGCACGATCGAGAACGGACAAGATGCCTTAGGCGGCCAAGGGGAAGAGGAAGTGCTGCTGGTAGCTGTCAACCGCCACGAGACGGAGGAACGCTGGCTGACGGTGACCGATGAAGTTCGCTTCAAGGGGCGCTTTGTGTCGTTAGTGGATGAAACACAGCAGCCGGTAGCTGCCCGGGACGGCGTGGTGATCTTGCGTCTGCCACCTTTGTCCGGTGTGGTGTTGCAACGCGAAGAGGCTTCGGTGCTGCCGCGCAGCGCGGGACTGCTGCTGCATCCTACCTCCTTGCCTGGGCCGTACGGCGGCGGTGATTTGGGAGCGGAAGCGAGAAAGTTTGTTGACTTTTTGGCGCGCGCCGGCCAGTCTTGGTGGCAGCTGCTGCCCCTCAATCAGCCGGGACCGGCCAGCTGCGGTTCGCCCTATCAAGCGTTGTCCGCTTTTGCAGGCAACGTGGCGTTGCTATCGCCAGATGATTTAGTGGCTGATGGCTGGCTGATATCGGCAGATTTGGAGCCGCTTCCTAAAGGGAATGTCGGCGTTTATGATTGGGAAGCTGTTACGGCTTATAAAGAACAGTTGGTGCGGCGGGCTTTTGAACGGTTGCAGCCGGAATGGGCGGCTGCACCGGACTATGAGACGTTTTGCCAGTGTCAGGGAGACTGGCTGAAGGATTACGCTTTATTTCGGGCGGCTAAGAATCGCTACAAGGGACTTCCTTGGACGCAATGGCCGCAAGGGCTGCGCGAGAGACGGCCGGTAGCCCTGGATGAATTGCGGCGCCAAGAAGGGGCGGCCATTGACCTGTATCAGTTCGAACAGTATCTCTTTTTTAAGCAGGCCCGACGCTTGCGGGAATACGCTAACAAACAAGGCGTAAAGCTTTTGGGCGACTTGCCGTTGTATGTAGCTCATGACAGCAGCGATGTGTGGAGTCGGCAGCAATATTTTCTGCTGGATGGAGAGGGGGAGCCTGTCGGCGTAGCCGGTGTACCGCCGGATTATTTCAGCAAGGACGGGCAGCTTTGGGGAAACCCTCTTTATGATTGGAAGGCCATGGAACAGCAAAACTATCGCTGGTGGCGCCGGCGCTTGGAAGTGGTGCTGGAATTGACAGACTGGGTTCGACTGGATCATTTTCGGGGAATCGAAGCCTACTGGGATGTACCGGCGACAGCTGAAACGGCGGTGTCCGGGCGTTGGCAGCCGGGACCGGGCGCCTCCTTGCTGGCGGCATTGCGTCAAGAAGAAGGCGTACTGCCTCTTGTTGCGGAAGACTTGGGAATTATTACGCCGGAAGTGGATGCTTTAAAAGAAGCGTTTTCGCTGCCTGGCATGGCGGTGCTGCAGTTTGCCTTTCGCCAGACGGAAGAAGGAGTCAAAAACCCGTTGGTGTCGCGCAATACAATTGTTTACACAGGCACCCATGATAATGATACAAGTCGTTCCTGGTTTGAAACGCTGGCCCGCCAAGACCCGGGGCTGGCTTCGGACATTGCTCGCTTGCTGCAGGTTCGGGGCGGAGGCGTAGAAGCGGTTGTGCGGGCATTAGTTCGTTATGCCTATGCTTGTGACGGGGATGTAACTATTTTGCCGGTACAGGACGTGCTAGGCTTGGGGCGTGAGGGACGCATGAATGTGCCCGGCGTGGCGAAAGGCAACTGGAGCTGGCGTTTGTCGCCGGGAGCGCTTGGCGAACGCCAGGCGGTCTGGTTGGCGGAATTGTGCGAGCAATATGGTCGGACTGAACGTTAACCAATTTGCTTGACGATGTTTACGAAACTTTCCCAGTGTGCTATGATACAAGAAAAAGTATGCATATCCGGGGGGAGTTAGTATGAAATTAGCTTTGCGGGAACAAATCTTGATTGCCTTGTTTGCGGCATTGACGGCTATTGGCGCGTTTATCCAAATTCCTACGCCGCTGGTTCCTTTTACGCTGCAATATCTGTTTTGCGCGTATTCCGGCGTGATGCTGGGTTCAAAAAAAGGTTTGTATGCGCAGCTTTTATATGTAGGGATTGGCTTGATCGGTATTCCTATTTTCACTAAAGGCGGCGGACCTTCGTATGTATTGCAGCCGACCTTTGGCTATCTTCTTGGTTTTATCGCTTGCGCGTATGTGGTGGGGCTGTTGACGGAGCGCCAGGAAAAGCTGCGCTTAGTTCCCACCATGCTGGCTCTTTTGGCTGGACTGACTGTGTTGTATGCAGCTGGCGTGCTCTATCTCTATGGAATCGTTAATTTTTATCTGGGTAAATCCATGTCCATGCAGGGCGCTTTGGCGGCCGGATTCCTGCCGTACATCACGGCTGACTTCATTTTAAGCGTTCTGATCGCGGTGACTTCCATCAAAGTGATGCCTGTGTTGCGGCGTGCCGGTCTTGTACCGTCGACGCTCAGTAAGTCGGCTTGAGAACGGAACACAGCGTAAAGCAGCATGATATTGCGAGAGAAAGCCAGCCTGAGGCGCAAGGCGCTGTAGGCTGGCTTCTTTGCGGCTGTTATGTCTATTTCTTATTTCGGGTAGACATGGTATAATATTTGGTAATAAAAAATATGGAATATCAAGGAGGTGAACCTATGCCGTCGTTGGCGTAAGCCGACGAGGGCTGGGGAAGGGTTGGACCCTGCGTCGTTTATCGGGAATTTGCTGTTGGTTTTGTTTTTGGTGTTTTTGAATGGTTTTTTTGTGGCCGCGGAGTTTGCTATGGTCAAGGTGCGCAGTACGCGCCTTGATACGCTGCTGCAGGAGGGCAATGGGCAGGCGAAGATGGCCAGGCAGCTGGTAGATCATTTGGATGCCTATTTGTCCGCGTGTCAGCTGGGGATTACCTTGGCTTCTCTGGGACTTGGCTGGGTGGGAGAACCGGCGGTGGCTTCGATGATCACGCCGGTGTTGACAGAGCTCGGTTTGCCGACCGCAGCCATTCATACTATTTCTTTTGGTTTAGCTTTTTCTTTTATTACGGCGCTCCACATTATTATTGGCGAGCTGGCGCCTAAATCGCTGGCCATCCAAAAGGCGGAAAGCGTAACGTTGTTGGTGGCTTGGCCTTTGCGTGCGTTTTATCGCTTGATGTACCCTTTTATTTGGGCTTTGAATTCTACGGCTAATGCACTTTTGCGCCTGGGCGGCATTTCCCTGGCGAACGAGCAGGATGCGGCTCACACGGAAGAAGAAATTCGTATTTTGATGGAAGAAAGCCATCGGCAGGGATATATTGATCGGACCGAGCTGACCTTTGTCGATAATATTTTTGATTTTGCCGAGCGCAATGTGCGCGACGTCATGGTGCCGCGTACGGATATGGTGTGCTTGTATCTGCAGGACGATTTCGCTATCAGCTTGGATACGGCGGTGGAAGAAAAGCTGACAAGGTATCCGGTATGCGATCCGGACAAAGATCATATCGTGGGTTTTGTGCATATCAAGGATATGCTCCAGGCGGTAGCTAGACAGGGGCAGCCTGCGCTGCGGGATATGATGCGACAGGTGTTGTCGGTGCCGGAGTCTATGCCGTTAAGCGATTTGCTGCGCCTGCTGCAGCGGAAGAAGCTGCAGCTGGCGATTGTGGTGGACGAGTATGGCGGTACTGCCGGTCTTGTGACGGTTGAAGACATTTTGGAAGAAATCGTGGGTGAAATTCAAGACGAGTTTGATGAGGAACGCCCAGCCATTGAAATGCGCGGCGAAGACTTGTTCTCTGTAGACGGTCGACTGATTTTGGATGAAGTCAACGACGCCCTGGGGGCGCATCTGGAATCGGAAGATGTTGATACCTTGGGCGGCTGGTTGTATTCGCGCGTGGAAATTCCGCCGCGGGTGGGACAGACCGTGCAGGAAGACGGATATATCTTTACGGTGGAAGAATGCGACGGCTCGCGGATCACCCGGGTATTGGTGCGATGCTTGCCGCCAATTACGGAGGAAGACGAGAGCGCTTCCCAAAATTCTTAGGTGAAAATTTAAAGAAGGAAAGCCTTTGCATGGTAACGAAGGCTTTCCTTCTTTGCCTATGCGGAGAATCATTGGATGCCTAAGCGACAGAGGCGGATGTTGATAAACTTGTTTCGTTGATTTCGCAAGGCGAAAATAAAGGAGGCGTTTAGGATGCAAAGGTTGTCTGGCAGAGCTGCTAGCGAAGCAACACGGGCGTTAGCTGCTCGCAACGGGGAAGGACGGTATCGCCGTCTGGGACGCAGCGCCTTGTGGGTTAGTCAGGCTGGTTTTGGCAGTTATCGGGTAGATGCGGCGGTGGCAGCGCATAAAGAGGCCTTGCGGGCGGCGTTGCAAAGCGGTATTAACCTCATTGATACTAGCGCCAACTACGCAGATGGAGGCTCAGAGCGTCTCATTGGCGAAGTGCTGACGGAAATGGTTCACACTGGCGCTGTGCGTCGGGACGAAGTGGTGCTTATTTCTAAAGTCGGTTACTTGCAAAACAGCAATCTTCGGCTGCGCCAAGAACGGCAGCAGGCAGGCAATGATTTTCCGGAGGTAGTTCCTTATGCGCCGACCTTGGAACATTGCATTCATCCGGACTTTTTAGAGGAACAGCTGGAGCTCAGTCTGCAGCGGCTGCAGATAAGCTGCTTGGATGGTTTTTTGCTGCACAATCCGGAATACTATCTTTTATGGGCTTTGCAGCAAGGCGGCGACGCTGCAGCGGCGCGGGCGGAGTATGTGCGCCGCCTGCGGCAAGCTGTTTCTTGGCTGGAAAAAGCAGTGCAGCAAGGGCGTATTGCTTGGTATGGAGTCAGCTCCAACACCTTTCCGAGGCCTGCAGGCGATCCGCAGCAGACGCCGTTGGACGAACTATGGCAAGCGGCTTCTTTGGCCGGCGGTGCAGGGCATCATTTTGGCTTTATTCAATTTCCGTGCAACCTCTTGGAACCGGCGGCGGCAATGCTGCCAGCGTGGCCTCAGGAGCGGACGCTGCTAGAGTATGCCGCTGCCTTGGATTTGGGCGTGTTGATCAATCGGCCTTTAAACGCCATTCAAGAAGGCGATTTGGTTCGCTTGGATGAAGACGTATATGACGCAGAAGGGCGGGCGGCGGCGCGGCGGTTTTATGAAGACGCGGCGCAGCTTAACTCGTCATGGGGAGAAGCGCCTCATCTGCGTCATTTGGCGCTGCGGGCTTTGCGGTCAGCGCAGGGGGTAAGCGCCGTCTTGGTGGGCATGCGCCGGACAGCCTATGTGGCCGATGTGATGGCCGAGTTGGAACGTAAGGCGCCTGAGCGCAGCGATAGAGAAATCTGGAAGCGAGTTAAAGCGTTGCGGGCAAGAACGTAGTGGAGAGGACAACTGGCCAATGAAGGGGAAAAGGGACACCTTGCCAATTGACGAAGTGCTGCCGCAACTGCAGGAAGTGCTGCGGCGGCAAACCCGGGCTGTCCTTGTGGCGCCTCCTGGCGCTGGCAAGACGACCAGGGTGCCGCTGGCTTTACTAGAGGAGCCATGGCTGCGCGGCCAACGATTGTTGTTGCTGGAGCCGAGACGTTTGGCGGCGCGAGCGGCGGCTAGGCAGATGGCGCGCCTTTTGGGAGAGGAGCCTGGGGAAACGGTGGGCTGGCGCATGCGCCATGACAGCCGGGTCAGCGCCAAAACGCGGCTGGAAGTGATTACCGAAGGCGTCTTGACGCGGATGCTGCAGGAAGATGCTTCCCTGCCTGGGGTTGGCGCTGTTGTATTTGATGAATTTCATGAGCGTAGTTTGCAGGCGGATGTAGGTTTGGCTTTTTGTCTGCAAAGTCAGGCTGTCTTGCGGGAAGATTTGCGCTTGGTGGTGATGTCGGCAACGCTGGCGGCGCAAAAGGTGGCGGCTCTTTTAGGGCAAGCGCCGGTTATTGTCAGCGAGGGCCGGCTGTTTCCTGTTGCTGTGCACCGCGTGGGACGTCAGGATAAGCTGACTATAGAAGAGAATGTGGCTGAAGTTGTCCGCAAGGCGCTGGCGCAAGAAGCAGGGGATGTACTGGTGTTTTTGCCGGGAGCTCCTGAAATTCGGCGCACGACCGCTTTGCTTACAGGTCTTGCGGCAGAGGTTAAGGTGCTGCCGTTATATGGGCGGTTGTCCGGATCGGCGCAGGATGAAGCATTGCTGCCTGCGCCTCGGGGAAGCCGTAAAGTCGTACTGGCTACGTCTTTGGCGGAAACCAGCTTGACCGTGGAAGGCGTCCGGGTGGTTGTCGACAGCGGCCGCATGCGGGTGCCGCGTTTTTCGCTGCGCAGCGGCTTGACACGGCTGGAAACGGTGCAGGTTACGGCTGATGCGGCGCTGCAGCGACGAGGCCGCGCGGGACGGCTGGCTCCGGGAAGCTGCTATTGCCTGTGGAATGAGCGTGAAGAAGCCTTGTTTATAGCGGAACGGACACCGGAACTTCTGGAAAGCGATTTGGCGGCGCTGGCGCTGGAGTTGGCGCTTTGGGGCGTTAAAGAACCGAGGGAATTAGCGTGGCTTGACGAACCGCCGGCGGAAGCCTTTGCGCAGGGGCGGCAGCTGCTGGAAGGACTAGGGGCGCTGGATGCTGCTGGCGCGGTGACCGCTTATGGTCGCCGTCTGGCTTTGCTGGGCCTGCCGCCGCGTCTGGCGCACATGGTGCTCCAAGGGACAGAGCTGTCTTTAGGAGCAACCGCGTGTTTGCTTGCGGCTCTTTTGACGGAAGGAGAAATCGCGCAGGCGGATGTAACGGCGGTGGTGGCGGAAGCAGCTAAGCACGAAAAGAATCCTCTAGCCGGGCAACGCCTTGTCTGGCGGGCGGCGGCCCGCTATGCACGGGCCGCCGGTGTGCTCCGCGGTGAAAGTGTAAAACCGGAGCAATGCGGCCTCCTTTTGGCGTTGGCTTTTCCGGAGCGTTTGGGACAAAACCGCGGGGACGGTAAGTTTTTATTGGGCAATGGACGCGGCGCTTATCTTCCTAAAGGACATCCTTTGACGTGGGCGACCTATGTAGTGGCGGTAGAAGTGGATGATAGCGGCAGGGACGGTCGCATCTTTCAGGCTGTTGCGGTGGAGATACATGAGGTGAGGCGTGTGTTAGCCGGGCAAATACGCCAAGAAAGCCACGCTTTTTGGGATGCCGCGACGCGAAAAATTTGCGCTCGGGAAAAGGAATGCCTGGGCGCATTGGTGCTGAAGGAAGCGCCGACAGCGCCAACGTCGGCGCAAGTGCGCCAAGTTCTAAAAGCGGTGTTGCAGAGCGAGGGGCTGGCGAAGCTGCTTAACTGGACGCCGGCGGCGCAGCAGCTGCGGCAGCGACTGGCGTTTGTTCACCATTGGGATGCGCAAAAATGGCCGGATGTAAGCGAAAAAGCCCTTTTGGCGCGAACAGACGAATGGCTGGAACCGTTTTTGGGGCCGGAGCCGGATGGCTGCGCTTTGCAGCGTTTGGACTTACACCAAGCTTTATTGACGCTAGTCCCTTGGGATTTGCAGCGCTCTTTAGAGGAATGGGCGCCGGCGGCGGTGCGAATGCCGTCGGGGCGAAGCGTAGTGATTGATTACCAAGATGCGGCAGCCCCTTTTGTGGCCGTCAAGCTGCAGGAAGTCTTCGGCTGGCAGGAAGCACCCTGTTTGGCAGAGGGGCGAGTGCCGTTGACGCTGCAACTTTTGTCTCCGGCGCAGCGGCCGGTGCAGGTGACGCGCGATTTGGCCAGCTTTTGGCGGAACGGCTATTTTGCGGTGCGCAAGGAGCTGGCTGGACGGTATCCGAAGCATTATTGGCCGGAAGACCCGCTGACAGCTACGCCGACCAGCCGGGTACGGCCTAAGTCAGGAAGCCTCTAATTTATTCGCATCTCACGCCAAAACGGTTCTTTTATTTGTCAGACAGCGTCAGAAATTCTCGGCATAGCTCCACTATGCCTGCGGTTTCTTCCTCGTTTGACTAAAAAACAATGGACGTCGGTTGCCATGCAATCCTAGCGCAACCGACCCTAACCGCATCCAGCGCCGTCGCGGAGCGCTCATTAAATTAGAGGCTTCCTGTGAAGAGAAATTTAGAAAAAAAGAATTATGATAAAAGAAAAGACTAATAGAGCGCGTCTCTGTTAGTCTTTTCTTTTTGGAGATAGGTTATTTGATGTTTTTCGGAGCCAGTTTTTCCTTGGTAAAGTCTAACCAAGAACGGGCGGCAAAGGACAAGTAGCGGTTGCGCCGCCAGATGGCGCCCAATTCCAAATACACTGGGTCTGTCATGGGAATGGCGCGCAATTGTTGAGGAGACAGGGTGGCGCAAATGGCTTGAGGCAAGAGGGCAATGCCCAGGCCGGAAGCCACCAGTTGGGTCATGAATTCTCGCTGGGATGTTTCATAGGCGCAGCGAACCTCGAAACCGGCCTGGAGACAACGGTTGGCAATAGCGTCATGAAGACTGAAATCTTCACGGTACATAATGAACTGCTCCTGGGCGAGGTCGGCGAAGGAAAGCAAGGTGCGCTCGCTCAAGGGATGGCTGGGAGCTACGATGACCTGCAAGGGGTCTTTAATAAAGGATAACGTAGAAAATTCGGAGTTATCGGAGGGAGAACAGATAACCCCAAGATCCAGCATACCGTCATAGACTTCTTTTTCGATGGTTTTAGAGCCGAACTCGTAGAGATTGACGGAAATGTCCGGATAGAGACGGCTAAACTCGCCCAGCACTTGTGGAAAGACGCTGGAGCTGGCGATTGGCGGCAAGCCGATGCGCAAGCGGCCTTTGCGGGCTTGCGCTACATCCTCCAGTTCGGCATGCAACCCGTGAAACAAGGCGACAATCGGTTGGGCGCGTTCAAAGACAGCTTGGCCGATATCGGTTAGCGTCAGATTACGGTTCTGGCGGTAGAGAACAGGCAGGCCCAGTTCCTGTTCCATGGCGTGAATCATTTTACTAGCTGCAGGCTGGCTGATGTGCAGCACTTTGGCAGCTTTGCTAAAGCTGCCGAGGCGAACAATTTCCAGGAAACATTCTAAATGGCGAATTTCCATAAGCGATCCTCACACGTTCGACATGGCGATAAATTCTTTTTCCCAAAGCAAGGCGTCAAAATAAGCGTTAACAATGGCTTCGTGCGGCAATTGCAGAGCTTCGCCTAGAGCGAGAACTTGCTCCCAATTGCCTTGCTCATAGGCGATAACCAGATCGAGAACTTGGCGCAGCGGGTTGGGACGGCCAGCCAAGGCGTCTTTAACAGAACGTGCCAACGGCAGTTGCTCAAGGACGTCGGCTAAGGGCTTTTGTAAAAACGCTTCCAGTAGAGAAAATAGACCTACTAGAAAAAAATGATCCTGAGGGATGCCAGGATGCGGGCGATGCTGAATCAAAAGCTCGCTGAAGCGGGCGCGTACTACGGCTGTGCGCAGAAGTTCCGGCGGCTGTTCTTGCGCTAAGTTGCGCAAGGCTACAAGGGAGATCCATTTAGCCAAGCCTTGCTGTCCTAAAAGGGCGGCGGCATGGCGGATGGATTGCACCGGCACGCGGAAACCGAAAAAAGCGGAATTGATATACTTAAGAAACTGCAGCGACAGGGAAAGGTCTCGCTTGATGAGCTGCTCAAAACGCTCCACATCAAAATCGGCGGTGTAAAGCTGGTTTAAGAGCTGTAAATAGTGCATATGATTGACAGGGATGCTTTTTTGAGAAAGAATGGCAGGACGGCTGAAAAAATAGCCTTGGAATAGAGTGTAGCCGTCCGCTAGAGCCTGACGGAATTCAGCTTCTGTTTCGACCTTTTCCGCTAAGTAGCGAATGCGTCCAGGGGTGAGACGTTCGGCGAAACGGCGGCCTTGCAGGCTGTTGGGGTTGCGAAAGTCGACTTTGATAATGTCCGCCAATAAGATGAGGGGAACTTGAGCTTCGGCGGGCTCAAAGTCATCTAACGCTAAAGTATAGCCAGCTTTTTTTAATAAGACACAGGCATTGATCACTTCTTGCGTCGGTTCGACTGTTTCCAAGATTTCCACGATGAGAATTGCCGCAGGCAGCAGCCTAGGGACCTGATCAAGAAGGGTGGCGCCGTCAAAGTTGACAAAGGCTTTTTTGCCGTCGGTCAGAGAGTCGATGCCCATCATCAAAAAGGCATTAGAGAGGACGGCGCGTGTTGCCGCAGTGTCATCCGTGTGGGTGGCCGTTACGGCTCCGGGGCTGCGAAAAAGCAGTTCGTAGGCGACAACATTTTTTTGGATGTCAAAAATCGGTTGTCTGGCAATGAAAAGCTCCATTTCGACACGCTCGTTTCTGTGTTTCTTATGCTTAAAGTATAGCAGGAAAAATACATAATTGTAAAACAAACAGAAACTCTTTGTTGCAAAGAAGACTTGATAGCTTTTGCCTGTTTTCCCGACAGTGGCCTTGTGGTACAATTTTCCTAGACGAGAATTTGTTTTCTAGGTTGATAAACAGGAGGGATAGTATGCTTACTTTTCAGAAGCTGGCACAGCCGCAGTCATTGACGGAAGCTTACGAAATACTGACGGCGCAAAAAAACAATTTCCTTCTGGGCGGCGGCGCTTTCTTGCGCCTGGGGTCGGCAAAGCGGGGCACGGCGGTGGACTTGTCTGCCTGTGAGTTGAATTATATAGAAGCAAATGAGGAGGAAGTGCGCTTGGGGGCGATGGCATCCTTGCGTGATTTGGAAACGAGTCTTTCTATGCGCCAACTGGGGTGCGGCGTGGCGCCGCAGGCAGTGAGTCATATTATTGGCGTGCAGTTTCGGCACAGCGTCACTGTCGGTGGTTCTGTGTTTGGACGTTTCGGCTTTTCCGATTTGCTGCCGGCTATGTTGGTGCTGCAGGCGTCGGTTCATTTGTACAAGGGAGGTATTGTGCCGCTGGCGCAGTTTATGGAGCAGCCGCCGCAAAAGGATATTCTTACGCAGGTAGTGATTCCTAGACAGGCCTGCCGCGCGTCTTACCAACAGATGCGGACGTCGTGCAGTGATTTTCCGTTGCTCAACGTGGCAGTAGCCGAAACAGACGGCGTTTGGAAAATTGCCGTCGGCGCTCGACCGGGCCGTGCGGCGCTGGCGATACAGGCGGCTGCTGCTTTGGATGCTGGCGTTGCGCCGGAAGAGGCGGCGCGCTTAGCGGCGGCAGAATTATCTTTTTCCGGCAACAATCGCGCCAGTGAAGAATATCGGCGTCAGCTTTGTGAAGCGCTGACAGTTCGGGCTGTCAAGGAGGTGCTGGCATGCAAATAGAGACGATTATTAATGGGCATAAAACGATTTGGCAGCTAGAGGCGGATGCGTCTTTGGCGGACGTGCTGCGTCATGAGGGCTATTTGAGCGTGCGCAAGGGCTGCGATACGTCCTGCTGCGGTCTTTGCACGGTTTGGCTTGAGGAGAAGCCGGTTCTTTCTTGTACAGTACCTGCTTTTCGGGCGGCAGGGAAGGAAATTACTACCCTAGAAGGCGTGCAAGAAGAAGCGGAGGCTTTTGCGAAGGTACTAGCAGCCGAGGGTGCTGAACAATGCGGTTTCTGCAGTCCCGGATTCATTATGACCGTGCTGGCCATGAAACGGGAGCTTTCGCAGCCGACGGAAGAAGAGATTGTTCATTATCTCACAGGCAATTTGTGTCGCTGCACCGGCTATATGGGGCAGCTGCGGGCGGTTAAAACCTATCTGGGAGGTGGAACGCGATGAAAGTGGTCGGACAAAGCCTACCTAAGATTGATGCGCTGCCTATCGCGACAGGGCAGCCGGTATATACAGAGGATCTGGCGCCGTCTCAGGCGCTGGTGGTTAAGGTGCTGCACAGCCCCCATGCTTTTGCGCGCCTGCGCCAGGTGGATGTCTCCTTGGTCCTGAAGGTTCCCGGCGTGGCCTGTGTCTTGACGCATCAGGACGTGCCGCAGAAGCGCTTTACCTTGGCAGGACAGTCCTATCCGGAACCGTCTCCCTATGATCGGCGTATTTTGGACGAATATGTACGTTATGTGGGCGATGCCGTAGCCATAGTGGCGGCAGTGGACGAAAAAACAGCAGAAAAGGCGCTGCAGCTCATTCGCGTGGAATATGAAGTGCTGGAGCCGGTACTGGACTTTGAAACTGCAGCCAGACATGACAGCGTCGTGCATCCGGAAGATAATGTGCTTTGCAACTTTCCCATCGGCATGGAGAAAGAGAAAAATATTATTTGTACCCACAAAAACGAATACGGCGATGTAGAAGCGGAGCTGGCCCAATGTCCGGTAGTGGTGGAGGAAACCTACTATACCCAGGCGCAGGCTCATGGCATGATGGAGACGTATCGCGCCTACAGCTACCTAGACCATGCAGGACGGCTGACCATTGTGAGCTCGACGCAGATTCCGTTTCATGTGCGGCGGCAAATGGCAAGAGCCTTGGAAATGCCAGCCAGTCGCATTCGTGTCATCAAGCCTCGCATTGGCGGCGGCTTTGGCGGCAAGCAGACCGGAGCGGTGGAGATGTTCGTGGCGGCGGTGACCAAACGTACCGGCAAGGCGGCGATTATTGTTTACAGCCGCACAGAAACGTTCAGTTGTACGAACAGCCGCCATGCCATGCGCTTAACCGTGCGCCTGGGGGCGGATGAAGAGGGAATCATTCGGGCGGTGGATATTCAAGGGCTTTCCGACGGCGGCGCTTACGGCGAGCATGCGCCTACCACCTTTTCCGTGGTAGGCGAGAAAACGCTGCCGATGTACCACAAAGCCAAGGCGGTTCGTTTTATGGGACAGGTTGTGTATACGAACAAGCTGCCTGGCGGCGCGTTGCGCGGCTATGGGGCGACGCAGGGGACCTTCGCCCAAGAGTCGGCGGTCAATCTGCTGGCGGCCAGACTAAAAATGGACCCGGTGGAGCTGCGGCAAAAAAATCTGATTCGCCAAGGGGATTATTCCCCTATCTATAAGGGCAAGGTGCTGGCTAGTTCGACGCTGGACCAATGCATTGCTACCGGCAAGAAACTCATCGGTTGGGAAGAAAAATATCCGGTACGCGATTTGGGAGACACCCTGCGCGCTGTAGGCATGGCGGTAACGATGCAGGGCTCCGGCATTGCCGGCATTGATACGGCGTCTGCGGAAATCCGCCTTAATGACGACGGAAACTATACGCTGCTTATTGGCTCAACTGATATGGGTACGGGAAGCGACACCATTCTGGCTCAGATGGCGGCGGAGGTTCTGGAAACCAATCTGGAGCATTTGATTGTCCATGCCGCCGATACGGATGTGTCTCCTTTTGATCCCGGTTCGTACGCTTCCAGCACTACCTATGTGACTGGTATGGCGGTTAAGCTGGCGGCGGAGGAATTGCGCGGCAAGATGCTGGAACAGGCGGCTAAATTATTGGAAGCAGACGGGGCTCAAATTTCTTTCGACGGCGTGAAGTTTTGGAGTGAGGATGGCAAGAGGCGATTGACGGTGGCCAAGCTGGCGGAACGGATGGCTTTAGGCGCGGGATGTCAGCAATTGACAGGGCAGGGCACTTACGGCAGTCCCACGTCGCCGCCGCCCTTTGTGGCGGGCTTTGCGGAAGTGGAAATTGACAAGGCTACCGGCAAGGTGACGCCTATCGATTTTGTGGCCGTTGTCGATTGCGGCACGGTGATCAATCCGGCTTTGGCCCGCGTACAGACTGAGGGGGGCGTTGTCCAGGGGATTGGCATGGCGCTCTATGAAGAAGTGCGCTATACTGGGCAAGGGCGTTTGGAAACCTGTAATTTTATGCAATATAAGATTCCTTGCCGCAAGGATGTGGGAAACGTGCGGGTGGCCTTTGAGCCTAGCTACGAACCGACAGGTCCTTTCGGCGCTAAGTCCATCGGCGAGGCGGTCATTAACACGCCAGCGCCGGCGATTGCCCATGCCGTCTTCAACGCTACCGGCGTGCAGCTGACGCAGCTGCCCTTGACGCCGGAAAAAGTGTTGAACGCATTACTAACCAAGAAACGAGGCTGAACCATGGAAAAAACCCATCCTGTTAACGAGATGCTGCCGCTGAGCAAATTGTTTGTGTACGGTCTGCAGCACGTGCTGGCTATGTACGCCGGGGCAGTGGCGGTTCCTCTCATTGTGGCGAATGCTTTGGGATTGAGCAGCGAGCAATTAATTTATCTGATTAACGCCGATCTGTTTACCTGCGGCATTGCCACCATTATCCAAACTGTCGGCTTTGGGAATATGGGCGTGAAAATTCCCATGATCCAGGGAGTGACTTTTGCCGCCGTGACGCCCATGATTTTAATCGGCCAAGCGCACGGACTGACCGGTATTTACGGCTCGATTATTGTGGCCGGGATTATAACGTATCTCGCCGCTCCTTATTTCAGCTCCCTTTTGCGCTTCTTCCCGCCGGTGGTGACGGGGACGATCATTACGATTATCGGCGTGACGCTGATGCCGGT
This sequence comes from uncultured Anaeromusa sp., assembly GCF_963668665.1. NCBI lineage: Bacteria > Bacillati > Bacillota > Negativicutes > Selenomonadales > Sporomusaceae > Anaeromusa > uncultured Anaeromusa sp. The sequence continues at coordinate 2,065,869 of NZ_OY764902.1, forward strand.
GGCGGTGCGCTGGGCTGGCGGCGGCAATCCGGCGGCTAAGGACTTTGCCAGCGCGGCTTATATCTTGCTGGCGTTGGTGACCTTGGCGTTGGTTCTTTTCTTTTACCGCTTTTTCAAAGGATTTATCAGCAACATTGCAGTGCTCTTAGGTTTATTGTGCGGTACGATCTTAGCCAGCTTTTTCGACATGGTCAATTTTTCCAAAGTAGGCGATGCTTCCTGGCTGGGAATTACTACCCCTTTTGCTTTCGGCTATCCTACTTTTGATGCGGCCTCTATTGCCGCTATGGTGCTGGTCATGCTGGTGGTTATGACGGAGACGACTGGCGACTGTATCGCCGTAGGCGAAATTGTCGACAAGAAGATTACTAAAGAGGATTTGAGCCGCTGCTTGCGGGCGGATGGCTTCTCCACGATTCTGGGCGGTATTTTCAACTCCTTTCCCTATACGGCCTTCGCGCAGAACGTAGGCTTGGTAGCATTGACGAGGGTCAAAAGCCGCTTTGTGGTTACCGCTGCCGGAGTTATTCTGATTCTTTTGGGCCTCGTGCCCAAACTGGCTGCGGTGATTGCCGCCATTCCCTTGCCAGTTCTGGGCGGCGCAGGTATTGCCATGTTCGGTATGGTTGCGGCCAGCGGGATGAAAACCTTGTCACGGGTTGAGTTTGACGGTACGCAGAACATTATGGTTGTTGCCGTCAGTCTGGGCGTGGGCATGATTACGTTGGCGGTGCCGAATTTCTATCACAACTTCCCGGCCTGGGCTCAAGTTATTTTGCATAGCGGTATTACCGCCGGCAGCATCGCCGCTATTGTGCTCAATTTGCTTCTCAATGGCGTTTCCTCAGAGGAGAAAGAGCTGGAAGCCGGTCAAAACAAGTATCTATAAACTGCTTTATAACATAAAACGCGGGGCTTTGCTGTTTTGGCAAAGTCCCGCGTTTTTAATAAAATTAATATGTGAATTTCGTACCCTCAGTCGTACCCTCCGATTAAAAAGCCAGAAGACGTCGGTTGCTGTGCCGTCCATGGCGCAACCGACCCTAAGTGCATCCGGCACTGTCGTACTCTTGTTCAAATTTTGTATTTCGTAATCTTTGCTCTGTTCTTTTAAATTGAAACATCCGGCGACGGTTCTTCACCTACAAAGCGAACCTGGCCAGATTTGAAGTCGGCAATACGGGCCAGCGATTCCAGACGGTAGCCGGCGTTTTTGATTTTGGCGGCGCCGGGTTGAAAGGATTTTTCAATGGCAATACCGATGCCGACAACTTTGCTGCCTGCTTGGCGTACCAGCTCGGCCAAACCTAAAGCAGCTTCTCCGTTAGCCAGAAAATCATCGATAATCAAGACGCGCTCGCCAGGCGGCAGGAAGCGTTTAGATACAATGACATCACTAGTGAGATTTCTAGTGTAAGAATGGACTTGGGTAGCATATACCTGATCATTCATGGTGGTAGAGCGTATTTTGCGGGCGAATACCAAAGGGACGCCCATGCGCAGCGCCGTAGGCAGAGCAATGGCGATGCCGGAGGCTTCTATAGTGAAAATGCGCTGTACGCCTTCGTTGGCGAAGCGCCTGGCGAATTCTTCGCCTAGCTCCATCATCAAAACAGGATCAATTTGCTGGTTGAGGAACGAATCGACTTTTAAAATGCGGTTTTCTAGAACCAGGCCTTCCTTGCGAATGCGTTCTTTAAGCAGTTCCATACTAAAACTCCTTCTTTTAAGAAACCACAAAGTGGCGGCTTCCTATCTAACAATAACTTCATTAGGCCATTGTATCATATCGCAATTGGGAAGTGAATGATTTTTGGGAGAAAGAAGGAAGAGGAAGCAAATGCTTCAAATAAAATAACAAAAATGAAAAAAACTTGTGATATAATAACATTATTGTAATGGTTTGTGTGTGGTGAGAGATAGGGAGGGGTTTCTTATGGAAGAAAAGACAAGCGTTGGCAGAGTGCGGCAAGTATTGGAAGCGTCCGGGCTGCCGTTGCAGGTGCGGAATATGGAAGAAACGACGCGGACAGCGGCGGAGGCGGCTGCGGCGATTGGCTGCGAGGTAGGGCAGATTGCCAAGTCCATTGTTTTTCAGGGGAAAAAGAGCGGTATGCCGTTTTTGGTGATAGCCAGCGGCGCTAACCGCATTAACGAACGCAAAGTAGCCAAGTATTTTGGCGAGGCCCTGCGCAAGCCGGATGCGGACTATGTATTGGAACATACCGGCTTTGCCATTGGAGGCATTCCGCCGGTAGGGCATATAGAGGAGATTCCGTGCCTGCTGGACGAAGACCTTTTTCAATACGCCGAACTTTGGGCGGCGGCAGGTTCGCCTTTTGCGGTATTTCGCGTGACAAGCCAGCAATTGCAGGAACTCACTGGCGGACAGGTGGTTGAGGTGAAATAACGCAGGGGGTAGAGTGCAGTATTTTCCTTGACGCCGACCGACGGTGACGCATAAAATGGTAAAGATGGCAAGGTTTGGGCCAGGTTTTAGCGCGTAAGAAACGGTTGGTTGAGTAAGGAAGGAAGTACGAATGAGAAAGACGGTAGGGCTTTGTTTGGGGTTAGCAGCGAGTCTTTTGCTTTTGCCGGTTGCCTCTGCGCAAGCAGTGCTGCAGGAAGAACAAGAGATGAGTGTGGCTGCTGCTGCAACCATGGAGCCGCTGGATTATGCTTTTTTAGAAGCGCCTGCTTCTGGGAAATTGGAATTGTATGATTTGCGCAGTGTGGAAAGCGGTTCGGTTTTGACGATGTATCTGGATACGGAGCGGGGGCCGATTTGGCTGCAGCTTCGCTTTGACGGCGGTTATGTCGAGGCGTGGCTGCCACATCGCCAGCAGACGTTGTGGCAGGTACCGGTGTCTGCGGTTTCCCGCAAGAGTCCCTTGGCTGTAACGCTGCAGGATGGTCAGCTGGTTGTGGCTGTGGGGTCTGTCAGTGCAAGCGTGGATGACATCAAAGCATTTCAAGGTGTATTTACGACTCAGGGCGTATCTGGTCGGATGAAGGTCTATAGCTGGCAGGAGTCGGGCAAGAAGCGCCTTCTATTGGCGTAAAAAAGATACGAAGTTACGAGGCGTTGAACAAGAGTAGAGGGAGTGACCGGAGGGTACGCAGGAGGGCTGCGCGACGTGGTTCTGATATATAATTGAAACAAAGAAAGAGCTGTGGCTGACTTGCTTATAAGTCTTGCCGCAGCTCTTTCTTTGATATACTAGAACTTATAAGTTTTTACGGATGAAAAACCTGGAGTTATCAAGGGCTAGGCGCTTCGGTATAAATGGCGGCATAACTGTATTTGAGACAAGATTTCCGCGCGACTCACAAAAGCAGGAGGCGGCGGCAGTCCCGCGAACTCGCTGACGCTCAGACATACGGAACTTTTCTCCGCCGTCTCCTGCTTTTGCGTCCTACGGACCGTTTTGCTCCAAAAAAGTCTCAAATACAGTCACGGCCACCGTAGCCTCATTCGTTCCCTCACATTACTCCTCTGGCTTTTCTCTGTTCCTCTGAGTTCCTTTCCACTCCTTCGTACCCTTTAGTGGATGTCGGTTGCTATGCCATCCATGGCGCAACCGACCCTAGGCGCATCCAGCGCCGTCGCCGATTCTCTTGTTCAATCCTTAGATAATTGGCTCCCTAGTTAAAGGATTGGTTGGCCGGAGCGAAAAGCGGGGATGGTATGGCGGCGCGGGTGCTTGCGCAGATTGCGCAAGGCTTGGCCTAGGCGCTGGGCGGCAATTTCCATAGCGGCTTCGTCATGAGTAGCAAAGCACAGCCGGAAATAATCCGTACCGGCACGGTCGGCGTAAAAGGCTTCGCCTGGAACAAAGGAGACCCCTTGACGGGCGGCTTCGTATAAAAGCGCCTGGGCGGAGCCTTCCCCTTTGAGGCGGCACCAAAGATAGAAACCGCCGAGGGGCAGCTCAAAAGCAAGATCTGCGCTGCAATGACGTTTAAGCGCTTGCGCTAATGCATCGCGGCGGCGCTGGTAGTGAGCGCGGATGTGGCGCAAATGAGTGTCGGCTTTGCCGGAGCGCATATATTCTGCCAAACACAGCTGCGCCAGATTGTTGCTGTGCAGATCGGCGTACTGTTTTTCTTCAGCCAGGCGATTGAGTACTTCCCGCGGCGCTGCCAGCCAGCCGGTACGCAAACCGGGGAAAAAGATTTTGGAGGCAGATCCTAGATACAAAACGCCGCCGTAGTGGTCGCGGCTTTTTAAAGGCTGCGGGGCGGGCGTTTCGTAGTGTAGATGACCGTAGGCGTCGTCTTCTACAATGACCAGATGATACTTGGCGGCCAAGTCTAGAAACTTTTGGCATACTGAGGCGTCGGGACTGCGGCCGGTAGGATTTTGGAAGGACGAGCCCAGATAGAATAGCTTGGGGCGGTAGCGGACAAGGTAGTCCTCCAAGAAAGGCAGCGACTGGCTGTTCAAGGGACCGGGGAGAGTGAGCAGGCGTGCGCCGGCCGCCTGGAAGACTTGGATGGCTCCCAAATAGGTTGGTGATTCGACGACAATGCTGTCGCCGGGGGAGATAAAACATTTGCAGAGAAGATACAGACCTTGCTGAGAGCCGCTAAGAATCATGAGATCCTCCGCGTCTAAGTGAAGCTGGCGGTTTGCTAGCCAAGCCGCCAGCTCCTGACGTAAGGGCGCATATCCTTCGATCGGCAGATAGCCAAGTTCGGAGGCGGGAACCGGTTGCTGTAGCTGCTGCAGCATATCTAGGGGGTATAGCGCAGGATCCGGCATGCCGGCGGCTAGGGAAATGCTGTCAGCAGCAGCGGGAATGGCCAAAAGACTGCGCAAAATTGAGGAAAGGGGACTACTCAAATGCGGCAGTAAGAGCTGGTTCCAAGGCATCGGCGGCAGGGGGGCGGAAGCGGCGTCTTCGCCGATATAGGTGCCGCTGCCAATGCGCGAAGATACGCTGCCGTTTTGTTCCAGGAGGCGGTACGCATTGACAATGGTAGTGCGGCTGAGACGTAGGTCTTCTGCTAGACGTCGTTCCGGCGGCAGGCGTTGCCCGTTGCGAAGCTGGCCGGTTTCAATGGCTTTGGTCAGCGCCAGGGACAATTGTTTATAAAGCGGCAGAGAAGACGGGGGCTGTAATTGAGTTTGTAAAAAATTGGTTAAGTCCATTTTCTGTTCCTCCTGAAAAAAGCCAGAGATTTCTTTGAATATCTTAAATTGGCTATTTCCAATTTAAATCCTCCTTGGTAAGATGCAAATACAAGAAAATACAAAATGCAAAATCAGGAGGAAAAATGATGCTAGAATGCGTTGATAGTGCCTGGCGAAAAGAATTTTGTCTGGGCATGAAAGATACGGCGCCGTTGATGCTGGGCGTGTTTCCGTTTGGCCTTACTTTTGGCATGCTGGCGCTGAGCGCCGGACTGACGCCGGCAGAAACCATGGGCATGTCGTTGTTGGTTTTTGCGGGAGCGGCGCAGTTTTTTGCTATTTTGCTGCTGGGCCAGGGGGTAGTGTCTTGGAGCGTACTAGGCTTAACTACACTCCTTGTCAATTTGCGTCATTTGTTAATGGGGGCGTCCATTGCACCTCATGTATTAAAGCTTCCTTTTTGGCAGCAGGCGCTGCTGGCCTTTGGCATGGCAGATGAAACCTATGCGGTGACCGTAAGCCGTATTGCCACGCATGGCTACCAGCCGGCCTATCAATGGGGAAGCAATGCCGCTGGCTACTGTACATGGGCTATTTCTACGGCTTTAGGCGTAGCGGTAGGCAGCCAGCTGGGAGATCCTTTGGCCTGGGGTCTGGATATTGTCATGCCGGCTACCTTCTTAGCTATGCTGATGCCGCGTTTGCGTCACAAGCCGGGCTTGGCGGCGGCGCTGACAGGAGCCGTTATTTCTGTAGTGGGTTCGCTGTATTTGCCTGGGAAATGGTATTTGCTCTTGGCTACGGTAGCGGCAGCGTTTGTGGGCGGCTGTCTGGAAGGAGAGAAGCACAATGCGTGAAGAATATTGGCTGATCATTTTAGTTATGGCAGGCGCTACGTATGCTACGCGGGTAGGAAGTTTTCTGCTCTTGCGTTTAACCGGTTTGCCGAAGGGGTTGGAACGTTGGACGGCGCAGGTGCCTACCGGTATTTTGGCGGCGCTGGTAGTGCCGGCTTTGCTTTTGCCCCAAGGACAGCTCGATGTGTCTTGGCATAACAGCTATCTTGTGGCAGGCGCAGCGGCTGCTTGGGTAGCGTGGCGTACCAGCCAGGCCGTATGGACGATGGCCGCAGGCCTTGGCGTGATGGGACTACTGCGGCTGGGAGGAATTTGAGATGGCGGATGCGGTGCAACAATGGGCATGTGAGCGTGTACACCAGTGCTATTGGCAGAACGATTGGAATTGCGCTCGGACGCAATTGGTTCTGCAATGCGAAGCGGCGCAGCTGTCCTTGCCAGCCCTATGGGCGGAGGCGATGGCCGGGCTTCATGGCGCTGGCGGCTATGGAGCGCAGTGCGGCTTGGTAGAGGGAATGCTGGTCTTTCTTGGTTTGCAAGGAGCTATGTCGAAGGAGTCGGCAGAAGAAATCTCGTTACGCTGCCGGGATTTTGCGGCTGCCTTTGAATCTCGTTTTGGCAGCTTGCTGTGCCGGAAGCTGCGCCCGCAGGGCTTTCCGGAAGACGGACCTTCGCATGCATGCGAAATGCTGACGGCCCAGGCGGTCGCCTTTGCCAGACAGTGGTTGTTGGCAGAGAAGCTTCAAGGGAAAATGGATTGACGTCTGCATGGCGTCAACATAAAATTAGACCGCTAAATCTATAGATTTAGCGGTCTAATTTTATGTTGTATGTTTTTAGCCAATCGTTTGTTCTGTGCGTTCGATGATTTCATCCTGCAGCTCCCGGCTGAGATTGTGGAAGTGATCGCTGTAGCCGGCGACGCGGACGATAAGATCTTTGTAGTCTTCCGGGTGTTCTTGGGCGGCTAAGAGCGTTGACCGGTCAATGACGTTGAACTGAATGTGATGACCGTCTAGGGAGAAATAGGCGCGCACAAGAGCGGCCATGTGCTCAAGGCCTGCTTCGCCTGCAACGGCGGCAGGGTTGAACTTCTGATTGAGCAGCGTGCCGCCGGTGAGAAGCTGATCCATTTTGGCGGCTGAGCGAATGACGGCGGTAGGCCCTAGGCGGTCAGCGCTTTTTTCGGGCGAGATGCCTTCAGATACCGGTTTGTGCGCTAAACGTCCGTTGGGGCTGGCGCCGAGGACGGAGCCAAAATACACATGGCAGGTGGTGGGCAGCATATTGACGCGGTAGTTGCCGCCGCGGCCATTAGGGCGGCCGGTAACTTCATCATGGAACGAACGAAAGGCTCGCTGCATCAGGTCGTCGGCGGCATCGTCGTCGTTGCCGTAGCGGGGCGCTTTTTCCCGTACTAAGTGGTGCAGGCGCAGGTGGCCGTTAAAATTATCTTGCAGGGCCGCAACCAGTTCGGGGAGGGTGAATTTGTTCTCTTTGTATACCAAGGTGTTGATAGCGGCAAGGCTGTCGGTAAGAGTGCCAATACCGACGCCTTGGATATAGCTGGTGTTGTAGCGAGCGCCGCCTGCGTTGTAGTCCTGGCCGTTGGCGATGCAGTCGTCTACAAGGCAGGAGAGAAGGGGCACAGGCATATAGCGGGCATAGAGGCCTTCGATGATTTGATTGCCTTTTACTTTGATGTCTGTCATGTAGCGCAACTGCTTTTCATAGGCTTGATAGAAAGAGTCAAAGTCGCTGAAGGAAGTCGCTTCGCCGGTTGCCGGTCCTAGACGTTTGCCGGTCATAGGATCAATGCCGTTGAAGAGGGTGAGCTCCAAAATTTTGGGGAGATTGAGATAGCCTGTCAGAATATAGGCTTCCTTACCGAAAGCGCCTGTCTCTACGCAGCCGCTGGCGCCGCCTTGGCGTGCGTCTTCCAGAGATTTGCCGGCGTTAAGCAGTTCTTGCACGATGCTCTCTGTGTTGTAAAAGGCAGGCTGCCCCCAGCCTTGGCGGGAAATAGCGCAGGCTTTTTTGAGAAAATCCTGCGGCGTGCGGCGGCTGATCTGCACATTGGAGCTAGGCTGCAGCAGGCGCATTTCGTCCATGGTTTCCAAAATCAAATAGGAGACTTCGTTAACGCCGTCGTTCCCGTCGGGCGTAATGCCGCCGGTGTTGAGATTGGCAAAATCCGTGTAAGTGCCGCTTTCTTTGAGGGTAATGCCTACTTTGGGAGGAGCGGGTTGATTGTTGAACTTAATCCAGAAGCATTGCAACAGCTCTTTAGCTTGCTCGCGCGTCAGACGTCCTTCGGCCAGGTCTTTGCGGTAAAATGGAATCAGGTGCTGATCCAGGCGGCCAGGGCTGTAGGCGTCCCAGGGGTTGATTTCTGTTGTTACGCCGATATGCATAAACCAATACATCTGCAGCGCCTGATGGAACGTTTGCGGCGCATGCGCCGGTACGGTGAGGCAATTGGAGGCAATGGCTTGCAGTTCGTTTTTTCGCTGCGGATCGTTTTCTTTTTCCGCCAAGTCCTGGGCTAAGGCGGCATAGCGGGCGGCATAGCGCATCATAGCGTCGCAGGCGATACGCATGCCTGTGAGCTGCGCTTTTTTATCTAGATAGGAAGAATCGGTCAGCGGGTCTAGCGCCGCCAAGGCGGTATCAATTCGTTTTTGGACATCCAAAAGGCCGCTTTGATACATTTTGCCGTCGGCAACCGTGTGCCCGGGACCGCGCTGCTCCATGAACTCTGTGAAGAGGCCGGCTTCGTAGCAATCATGCCATTCTTTGGGCAGCGAGGCCAAAAGTTTGCCGCGCAAAGCACGATTTTCCCAAAACGGAATAATTCGTTCTTTTTGCAGCTTCTTTTCGTCTTCGCCAACGCGGAAATACACAATTTCCCGTTGGTCCATAACGGTGAGATCCTCTTCGGTATGGCAGCAAAGCTCGGGAAAAGAAGGGGCTTGCTGAGGGGCTTCCGCTTTCTCTCCGACTAAAAGCTCGCCGGGGCCTAGGTAGAGAGTTTTGTGCAGCATAATGTGTTGCAGCGTCAGCGCGCGCAGCATAGGTGTCGGAACGCGGCCTTCGTATTTTTCATAGGCTTCGGTAACCAAACGACTGCGTTCCAGGGACAGGCGAGGTTCCGACGTGGTACTCTCCTTGCGCAGGGAGCGAATGCGTTCATTCATGCCTCGTTCGTGTTTCATTGTATTATCCTCCTTGTTGCACCGGATGGCCGGCGTTCTGAATGGTAGTAAGCCAATGTTCCAGGGTAGGAGTTGAGGGGGGCTGACCCTGGAAAACAGGATAGCCAAGGCGGCCGGCCTTGGAGCCGCCAATGCTGTGATAGGGAAGCAGGTGGATGCGCTGCGGCTGAATGGTTTTAAACAGCGGCAGCCAGGCTGCAAGATCTTGGGGACGGTCATTGAGGCCGGCCCCAAGAGGCAGGCGCAGCGAGAGAGAAGCGCCTGCTGCTGCTAGTTTGCGCAGATTTTCCAAGATGAGCTTGTTGCCGACGCCTGTAAGGCGTTGGTGTTCGGCATCGTCTGGATGTTTCAAATCGTAAAGAAAGAGTTGCGTATAGGGGAGAATGGCTGCAAGATGTTCAAAGGGCACATGGCCGCAGGTGTCGACGGCGACGGAAAGACCGCGAGCGTTGGCGGTTTTGGCTAAAGCGAGGGCTGCCTCCGGCTGCGCCAGCGGTTCGCCGCCAGATAAAGTAATGCCGCCGCCGGAGGAGGCGTAAAACGCTTCGTCTCGCAGGGCCAGCTGCAACGCTTCTTCCAAAGTGTACTGGCGGCCTGCCAAGTGGCGGGCGTCTCCCAGGCATTCTTCGCAGCAAAGGCCGCAAGCCTGGCAGTTGCTTCTTTGCAGTTGTCCCTGCGGCGTCGCTTGGTTAGGGCAGACGCTTTCACAATACCCGCAGGTGATGCATTTTTCTGCGTCATGCAGCAACTGCGGTTGAAATGCTTGGCTTTCCGGATTGTGGCACCACAGACAGCGCAACGGACAGCCTTTGAAAAAGAAGGTCGTCCGAATACCCGGTCCGTCGTGGATGCAGAAGCGTTGAATTTGAAATAGTAACATAGGAACCTCCGGCTTTTGGTCGTTTCTAAATTAAGGAGCTACTGGTTTAATGAACGCTCCCACAGAACATAACTTTTACTGGCGGCGGCATTGTATTTGAGACAAGATTTGCGCGCGCCTTGAAAAAGCTGTCTAAGACGGCAGTTTCTTAACTCGCTATGCTCAAACAGGCGAAACTGTGATCCGTCGTAGACATCTTTTCATCCTGCGGACCGCCTTGCTTCAATAAAAGTCTCAAATACAATGACGCCGCCGTAACCCTCTTCGAGCCCTCCCTTTACTCCCTTTACTCCCTCTACTCTTGTTTTTCCTTTCCCTAATGGGGGTTCGGGTGGCTGACGACGAGAAAGCGGACGCATTTGTTGGTAAGATTGCCCCAGTTGTGCGGCAAGGAAGAAGGGTAATGGGCGGAGTCGCCGGGGCAGAGCTCTTGGCGTTCACCGTCAAGAACAAGGGTCAGCACGCCTTCTAAAACGTAGATGAATTCCTCGCCGTCATGGCTGTAGGGCAGAATGTTTTCTTCTTTATTTAATGGAAGAAGTTCTACAAGGCGAGGCAGCATGGCCTTAGGTTCGGCTTGATTGGTGAGATGGTAATGGATGAAGCGGCCTGGTTCAATTTGGGCGGTTTGGCGTTCGTAGCTGCGCAGCAAGCGCTTTTTTCCGAGAAGGGGGCTGTTGAAAAATAAGCCGGGTTCTACATCAAGGGCTACGGCGATTTTGCGTAAAGAATCTACGGCAATATCAGTGAGATCCCGTTCTAGTTGGGAGAGAAAACCTGTAGACAAGCCTGTTTTTTGCGCCACCTCTCGAAGTGTGAGGCCGCGGCGGCGGCGAAGTTCCTTGATTTGCGCACCGATGGAAGTGGTCATAGAAACCTCCGAACTTTGTATCTTTTTAATTTCATTTTAGCAGTTAAAATGAAAAAAACAATGTCGAATTTTGATAAGAAGATACTTTTTTTGATAAAGTGAACAAAAGAAAGAAAAGGGTCAAAGTTGAGGCTAAAATCCGTATTGACGCCTGTAGCTGGCTGTGATAGCTTGGAGTTATCTTTGAAAAAAGCGTAAATTGGAGGGAATAGTATGGCGGAGAGGAAGAAAATCCGACTTTCTTTACAAGAAGTGCAGCCAGGAATGGCTGTGGCGGAGCCGATCTGCCTAGAAGGCGAAAAAACCGCTTTTTTGGCGGAAGGAGCCTTGCTGACGGAGCGGATTTTAGAGCTATTGCGCTTACGAGAACAAGAGGCAGTAGTGGTATATGTTCCAGCCGCGAATGATGCGAATTTCGCCATGCAGACGTTGTTCCGCGAAACCTACCAAAGCTTGTTGGGAACGCTGGAGGGAGTCTTTCAGCAGTTGCGCTATGGCGGCGTAGTCGAAAAAGAACAGCTGAACGTGTTGGCGGAAGAGACGATGGTTGTTGTGCATCAACCCGATATTTTTTCGCTTTTAAGCATGTCTGGGCAGGGACGGGAATCCTTCTTGCATCATAGCTTAAATGTAGGCCTTTTATGTGGCTTGCTGGCGTTGTGGCAAAACTACGACGAAACCATGGTGCGTGATGCCGTAACGGCCGGCCTGCTTCATGATATGGGGAAAAGCCGGGTGCCGGAGCATATTTTAGAGAAGCACGACGTGCTTTTGGCGCATGAACAGCATGTGATGCATTGCCATCCATTTCACAGTTACCAATTGCTATTAGGAGTCAGTGTGCCGGACCGGGTTTGCCGGGCTGCGTTGCATCATCATGAGCGGCTGGACGGTAGCGGTTATCCGGAAGGGCTGAAAGGGGATGATATCTCCCCGTTAGCACAGCTTGTAGCGATTGCTGACGTGTATGACGCCATGGTTTCGCCGCGACCTTATCGTGAAGCTCATTCGCCGTTAGAGGCGTTGGAAGAATTACTGCAAGGCATGTTTGAACGATTCAATCCGGCTATTTGCATGAAAATGGCGGATCGTCTTAAAGATTTGCTTTTAGGAGCGACTGTCGTGCTGGATGACGGAAGGGAAGGCGTAATTCGCCAATTCCCGCATTCTTTGAGCCCTCGGCCCTTGATTGAATTACCGGCAGGGATGTATCTGGATCTGGATCGGGAGCCGGATCTGGGCCTGGTGGCCATTCATGGTTTGCAAGGGACTTGGGGCAGTCGGAGCGAAGCGGAAAGTTGATATTCTTAGGCTAAGGTTGTCGTTTAATCTTGACATGGAATGAAAATCATGATAATTTGTAACTAATGTTTAAGTTGACTGATCAGAAGTACTGAAGGTCGGAAAAGCACTGCTTTTCTGACCTTTTTTTTGCACGGAGGATGATACTATGCCGATTAAGATTCCCAACCGCCTGCCGGCGCGCAGCGTATTGGAAGGCGAAAATATTTTTATTATGGATGAAGACCGGGCGTATTCGCAGGATATTCGCCCGCTGAAGCTGTTGCTGCTCAATCTGATGCCGACGAAAATCATCACGGAAACGCAGTTGCTGCGCTTGTTAGGGAATACGCCGCTCCAGGTGGAAATTGATTTGCTGTATACGGCATCCTATGAACCTAGCAATACCTCTCAGGAGCATCTGGTTAAATTCTATGAAACCTTTCAAGATGTAAAAAATCGCAAATATGACGGCATGATCATCACCGGCGCCCCGGTGGAGCAGATGCCTTTTGAGGAAGTGGCGTATTGGCCGGAGCTTTGTGAAATCATGGAATGGTCAAAGAGCCATGTATATTCGACCATGCACATTTGCTGGGGAGCGCAGGCAGGGCTGTACCATCACTATGGCGTGCCGAAAGTGGATCTGCCGGCTAAGATGTTCGGCGTCTTTCCGCATCGTTGCGTGGCTACGGAACGAGAACCGCTGTTGCGCGGCTTAGACGATGTTTTTTACGTACCTCATTCGCGGCATACCGATATCTGTAGGCAGTCGCTGGAGCAGGTGAGCGGGCTTCGTATTTTGGCGGAATCGACGGAATCTGGGGTCTATCTTGTAGCGGATGCTACGGGACGGCAGATCTTTTTGACGGGTCATGTGGAATACGACGCGCTGACCTTGCATAAGGAGTATGAACGAGACGTTGCCAAAGGGCTGGACATTGCGGTGCCCCGCAACTATTATCCCCAGGACGATCCGGCGCAGAAGCCGCTGGTAACCTGGCGCAGCGCGGCGCACTTGCTTTTCGCCAACTGGCTTAATTATTATGTGTACCAAGATACGCCGTATGACTTAGAGACATTGTGATAATGAAAAGGAGTGTTGTTTCATGAGTTTGCCAACAGATTTGCGGCCAGATACGTTGATGGTCCATGGGGGGCAGGAACCGGATCCGGCCACCGGTTCGCGGGCGGTGCCAATTTATCAGACGACAGCCTATGTATTTCGTGACAGTGAGCATGCAGCGAATTTGTTTGGCTTGAAGGAGTCTGGCAATATTTATACGCGGATTATGAATCCGACAACTGATGTTTTTGAAAAACGGGTGGCGATCCTGGAAGAAGGTGCGGCTGCCGTTGCTTTTGCTTCCGGCCATGCGGCTATCAGCGGTGCTATCTTGAACATCGCCCAGGCGGGAGATGACATTGTAAGTTCGTCAAGTCTGTATGGCGGCACGCACAATATGTTTGCCCATACGCTGCCCAAATTAGGCGTAAATGTAAATTTTGTCGACTCCAGCGATCCGGAGAATTTTCGCAAAGCCATTGGCCCGAATACCAAGGCGATTTATGCAGAAACTATCGGCAATCCGCAGATTAATGTCTTGGATATTGAAGCGGTAGCGGCCATTGCCCATGAAAACGGCATTCCGCTGATTGTCGACAATACTTTTGCTCCTTATTTGCTGCAGCCTATCCGATTTGGCGCGGATATTGTTATTCATTCGGCTACCAAGTTTATCGGCGGTCACGGAACTTCCATGGGAGGCATCGTGATCGACAGTGGTAAATTCAACTGGGACAATGGTAAATTCCCCAACTTGAGCGAGCCGGACCCCAGCTATAACGGCCTAAGCTATACTAAAGATCTTGGGGAGTTAACGCCCCTTGCATTTATTTTGCGCTTGCGCGTGCAGGTTTTGCGTGACTTGGGCGCTACCGTCAGCCCATTCAATAGTTTTCTATTTCTGCAAGGTCTGGAAACGATTCATCTGCGCTTGCGCCGTCATGCGGACAATGCACTGCAAGTGGCGCAATACCTGGCAAAGCATCCGCAAGTTTCCTGGGTTAACTATCCGGGGCTGGAAGGGGATTCGCAGCATGAATTGGCGAAAAAATACCTGCCTAAAGGCGCTGGAGCTATCTTGACTTTTGGCATCAAAGGCGGCTTGAAGGAAGGCAAAGCGTTCATTGATTCGCTGCAGCTTTTCTCCTTGTTGGCCAATGTGGGCGATGCAAAATCATTGGTTATTCATCCTGCCAGTACGACTCATTCCCAGCTAAACGCCGCAGAGCGTGCTGCCGCAGGAGCGCCGGATGATATGATCCGCCTTTCGATTGGGATTGAAGATGTAGAAGATCTCTTGGCGGATTTGGAGCGCGGCTTTGCTGCTGCCCGGCAGTAAACGATAGCTTAAAGTGAAAGTGTAAGACAAGACGATAACGGTTGATCTGAAAGCGGAAGACCGGCAAGCAGAGCGCGGAAGCGCCTGTTTGCCGGTCTTTTTTAGTTTGGTTTTCTAGTGCCACGCGAAAAGGAGGAGATGACATGTCGGTAATGATTGTAGGCGCTGATCATTTGGGAAATATGCGCAAACACCTGGAAAGCTACGGGATTAAAGAGGTTGAGCACATCTGTGGCCGGAAAACGGCGGACCGTAAACGCTTTGAAATTTCTCGCGATACTTCTTTGGTCGTGGTGCTGGTGGACTTCGTTAATCACGGTACAGCCAAACATATTAAAGAGCAAGCTAAAAGCCAAGGGATCCGCACTATTTTCGCGCAGCGATCCTGGTGCTCCCTGCAGCAGCAGTTAGAGCGTATTGGTCTGAACTTGTAATTGGTTTGCCTAGCGTGCTTGGAGGGCTTGACGTAAATCTTGCAGTAAATCGTCTGGACTTTCCAAACCTACGGACAGACGAACCAAGGAATCCGCAATGCCCAGCTTTTGTCGTTCCGCTGCGGGGATGGCGGCGTGGGACATGGTGGCAGGATGGGAGAGAATGCTTTCTACGCCGCCAAGGCTGACCGCAACGGCTGGCAGTTTCACTTGGGCTAAGAGGAGTTGAGTTAGTTTGAAGTTTACCAAATCAAAAGAAAGCACGGCGCCGGGGCCATCAGCTTGTCCTTCATGAATGCTGCGGCCAGGGTGAGCGGCTAAACCGGGGTAATAGACAGCTTTTATTTCCGACCAGCCTTGCAGTTCAGCAGCGATATAAGCGGCCGATTTTTGCGCGGCTTCTAGGCGGACCTGCAGCGTGCGCAGGCCGCGCAAGGTCAGCCAGCTGTCCTGCGGGCCCAGCACAGCGCCCAGACCGTTTTGTAAAAGGTAGACATCTTTGGCCAGCGCCTTGTCTTTAACAATGACTAAGCCGGCGATGACATCGCTGTGCCCCGCGATAAATTTGGTGGCCGAGTGCACAACAATATCGGCACCCAGCTCTAGTGGACGCTGCAAGAAAGGGGTCATAAAGGTGTTGTCGACAATGACCAGCAGCTCATGCTTTTTCGCCCAGGAGCAAGCGGCTTTTAGGTCGGTGATCGCCAGCAGCGGATTGGAAGGGGTTTCTAAATAAAGAGCTTTGGTAGTGGGGCGCAAAGACGCTTCCAACTGTGCCTGGTCATTGGGGTCGATGAAGGAATGCTCGATGCCCCAACGCGGGCAGAGGCGGGTTAACACGCGGTGCGTGCCGCCATAAATGTCTCTGGCGGCCAGGATGTGATCGCCCTGCGAAAAGAGCAGCAGCAAGGCGCTGACGGCGGCGATGCCCGAAGCGAAAGCAAAAGCCTGGCTGCCTCCTTCTAGGTCGGCGGCTACTGTTTCCAGCGCTTGACGCGTAGGATTGCCGCTGCGGGAGTACTCAAAAGGCGCGCTTTCTTCATAACGCTGGTCGAAAGTGGAAGTTTGAAACACAGGGACACTGCTGGCCCCGAGGCGTTCGTTAGCTGGCAGGCCGGGAGCCAGCAGGCGGGTAGCAAAATCATGCATGTATAAGTCCTCCTTGAAGGCACCGTTGCTTTACTCGCATCTCGCGCTAAACTAGTTCTTTTTCCGCCGGACATCGTCAGAAAGCCTCGGTATAGCGCCGCTATGCCTGCGTTTTCTTTCTCGTCTGGCGAAAAAACTCCTTAGTTTAGCGGAGTGCTCATGAAAGCAGCGGCGCCTTTGTTTTATTTAATAGTGCCTTCGTAATCCTCTATTGTACCCTCAGTTACGCCAGTTCTCTTGTTCGTTATCGAGGTTCTTTAACCCAAGGCCTGACCTAAGTCTGTGATGAGGTCGTCGGCGTCTTCGATGCCGACGGACAGACGCAGCAAGCAGTCAGAGATGCCAAGGCGTTCACGGTCGGCGGCGGGAATGTCTGCATGGGTTTGCACGGCGGGGAAGGTAATCAGCGTTTCAACGCCTCCCAAGCTTTCGGCAAATTGGATGAGCTGGACTTTAGCCAATACCTGGGGTACCAAAGCTGGGGCATTTACTTCAAAAGACACCATGCCGCCGTAGCCGCTGGCTTGACTCTCGTGAATCGTATGGCCGTTGTGCAGCGGCAGTCCGGGATAGAATACGCGGCTGACTTTTGGGTGTTCTAGCAGCCACCGAGAAATAGCAAGCGCATTCGCGTTGTGTTTTTCCATGCGCAGCGCCAGTGTTTTCAAGCTGCGGATGAGCAGCCAGCTATCGCTGGGACTGAGAATAGCGCCGGTAGCATTTTGCAGAAACTTTACTTTTGCTGCCAATTCCGGTTCTTTAGCGACGATGACGCCGCAAAGCAAATCGTTGTGTCCTGCAAGATACTTGGTGCCGCTATGTACGACAAGGTCGGCGCCAAGCTCCAAGGGACGCTGGAAGTAGGGCGTCAAAAAGGTATTGTCTACAATAAGCTGCAGTTTATTACTGCGACAAAACGAAGCTAAGGCCCGCACATCGACAATGCGCAAGAGGGGATTGGTAGGGGTTTCAATGAAGACGGCTTTCGTTTCCGGGCGCAAGGCCTGGCCGATGGCATCAAGGGTGGTGGCGTCAACGTAGGAAGCAGTCAGGCCAAAGCGCGACAGCACTTGTTCAAAAAGGCGATAGGTGCCGCCGTAACAGTCTTCGACGACAATCAAATGGTCGCCTTGCTGATACAGCATTAAGAGTGTAGTGATAGCCGCCAGACCGGAAGAAAAAGCACAGGCGCCGGAGCCTCCCTCAAGGCGAGCTAGTCCTTCTTCGAGAGCTTGCCTTGTAGGGTTGCCGCTGCGGGTGTAATCATAGCCGGTGCTTTCTCCCAAAGCAGGGTGGCGGAAGGACGCGGTCTGGTAAATGGGGGTGCTCAACGCGCCTGTGCGAGGATCCGTTTTGCTGCCGATTTGAACAAGCTGTGAAGAAATATGCATGATAGTCACTCCTTGCTATACTATTTTCTTTCTATTACACGTTTCGTAAAGCTGACAATGCAGCCGCCGCGGATGACGATAACGATTTCCTCTTCCTGCGAGATCGGCTCATAGGGAGGTTGCGAAGCGCTTGGATTCATGAAGGTCACCTCCGGAAAATAAAAAAACAGGCCCCGAGACGAACGGGCCTGCCGTACGTCTCTCATCTTTCAGGCGCATTGCCTGCTGGAATTGGCACCAATACAGTTTCCTGCCGGTTGCCGGGCGTCATCGGGCCAGTCCCTCAGCCTCTCTTGATAAGAGAACTTACATTATGAAGTTGGAAAGTATTGCTTCTGTTAGGTCAGGCTTGTTGGAAGAAAAGAGCTGTCGCCGCTGCGGCTGGTGCAAGTGACCACCGAGCCGTCACTCAAAAACACCAACACATGCTCTTCTTGACTATGGATTTGTTCGGGTGAAAAAATAAATTCCTTTTGCTCCATGACGGCACCTCCTGTCAATGTCCGTAAAATAAAAAATCCTTTTCTCTACAGAGAAAAGGGGTGCAAACAAATGCCCTCCCCTTATCTCCCAGGCGGCTAGCCTGCTGGAATTGGCACCACTGCAGTTTCCTGCCGGTTGCCGGGCGTCATCGGGCCAGTCCCTCAGCCTCTCTTGATAAGCGGTATAACAAGTATTTAATTTATAAAGAGAATACCATGGGTTTATGTGCGAGTCAAGAGTGAAAAGTTATTTTGAAACAAAAATGTATAATTCAAAGGACGAAATACCGACAAATGTCCAAAAACCGACATTGAGTTCTTGGCGTGTTCACCGTAAAATGAAAGATGTGTTTTTGAGAGCGACTAAAATGCGTCAAAGTAATAAAAAAGGAGCAAAGAATATGAGAAAGTTGCTGAACCGGCTGCGGTTTCGCAGCAAGTTTACTCTGCTGATGGTTTTAGTATTGCTGCCTGTGGCGATGCTGGCTTATTTTCTAGTGCAGGAAATTGATAAAAATCTAGATTTTTCCGCGCAGGAACAAGGCGGGGCGGAATATTGCCAGACGGCGGTACAATTATTGGTGGAACTGGAAGGGGCCAATGATGCTGCTAAAGTACAGTCTTTGTTTGGAAAAATGCTGGTGGTGGATGGCCGTTTAGGTAAAGACTTTAAGACCGATCTGCCTTTGCAGGAATTGAAAAACGCATTAGACTTGAAGCGCGGCCATGAATCAGGACGCGCCATGGTTAAACTAATCGCTCAAGTGGGGGATGGATCTAACTTGATTTTGGATCCAGACTTGGACAGTTATTATACGATGGATACGGTTATTACGAAGCTGCCAACCTTGCTTGTGCGTAAAACCGATCTATTGTTGCAAGTCCAAAAACTAGAGCTAACGCGGCAGATTACAGTGGAAGAACGCATTGAACTAGCTATGACGCTAGGGAATATCCAAAATCTTTCCGAAACCATGCAAGGCGGCTTGCAAGTGGCGTTTCGGGAAAATGCGCTGACACGTCAAGTTCTGGAAGAGAAGCTTTTGGTGCAGCAGCAAAAAGAAAAACAGCTTTTAGACCGGTTGAATGCTCTTTTAGCTAAAGGAGAACTGCAAAACGTACCTGCGGCGGACTTTGCGGCGCTGCGACAGGCGGCGACGGCGGCCAAGGCGGCGGATGCAGCCTTGTTGCTCCAAGCCAACAGCGAATTGCTGCGGTTGCTGGATGTACGTATGGATACCATGAGCAGTCATAAGTATAAAGTGCTTTTGTCAGCACTCGTCTTATTGGTACTGGCAGCGCTGATGATTGGGCTGGTCTATCGTTCGTTAGCCTTCGGCTTGGAGCGGCTGGCGACGGCTTCTGACGAATTGCAGTCCGGAAATTTGACAGCCCGAGCTTCCATGGAGGGTCAGGACGAACTGGCCAAAGTCGGCATGGCGTTTGATGATATGGTAACGTCACTGCAGGAAATGGTGGTTCGTACGCAGTCTGCAGGAGAACGGTTGAATCGAGC
This sequence comes from uncultured Anaeromusa sp., assembly GCF_963668665.1. NCBI lineage: Bacteria > Bacillati > Bacillota > Negativicutes > Selenomonadales > Sporomusaceae > Anaeromusa > uncultured Anaeromusa sp. Next base: position 2,085,487 of record NZ_OY764902.1, read on the forward strand.
GGCGGTGACAGTGAGAGGAATTGCGGAGGGAAATCAGGAAACGTCTCAGGATATTGAACGATTTTCTTCTCGCTTGGCGGCGGTGACTAAGGAAGAAGGGCGCTCCATCCAGCAGATTGGCGGCAGTCTCCAGGAAATCAGCGCCGAAGTGCAGCAGATCGACGCTATGTCTGTGGAAACAGGGGAAGTTACGCAGCATGTGAGGGAACGGGCGCATACGGGTCAGTCTATTCTTAAGCAGGTTGTAGAAAATATTGACTTGGTTCAGGAAAAAGCCGGGCAGACAGAGTGTTCTACAGGGGAGTTGGTGCAGACGCTGCAGATGATCAACCAAGCGGTGCAGACTATCAGCTCCATTGCCAATCAGACCAATTTGTTGGCGCTCAACGCTTCCATTGAATCGGCTCGGGCTGGCGAGGCCGGGCGGGGCTTTGCCGTGGTAGCGGAAGAAGTGCGGAAATTGGCGGAACAGACAAAAGGTTTTTCTGAGTCCATTATTCGCCAGCTGGCGGAAGCGGCGGAACATGCGCAACAGATGCAAGCTGCAGTGCATGGTGTGAACGCTGATATTTATCAAGGGGTTGATTTGTCCAAAGAAGCGCAAAGTGAGTTTGCTCGTATTGTAGAAAGGCTGGATCGAGTATCTGGCGCGGTACAGCAAATGGCTTCTTCTGTAGGGACGGTCAACCGGTCAGTGCAACAGATTTCCTTGGCGGCGGAAGAATTATCCGCTTCGTCAGAAGGTACAGAGGAGGATGTGGTACGTGTAGCGGGACAAGTGCAACAGCAAGTTGCAACCGCTAACGAATTAGTGACAGAAGCCGACGAAATGGCTCGTCTTTCTGAGCGGCTCACAAGTCGCCTGGCGACCTTCCAGACATCTTGAGACGTAAGTTGAAAAACCGGAGCAGCGCAATTGGTTTGCGTTGCTCCGGTTTTTCTTGCTATACCAGAATCTATAAGTTTTTACGGCTGAAAAATCTAGGGTTATCAAGGGCTGGGAGCTTCTGGGTAAACGGCAGCCGCAGGCTCGTTCATTCCCTCGCATTACTCCGCTGGCCTTTCTCTGTTACCTCTGTTACCTCTGTTACTCTGTGTGCCGTTCTCTTTCAAAGGACCGCGCAGCGGTTTTTCTTACTAAGCAGCAGGATTGCGTTAGTAATGGCGCGAATCTTTTCTTTCAATAAATAGCATGATGAGGAGAAACTGTTTTGTCAAAAAAAATGAGGGGGCGTTTTGCCCCCAGCCCTACAGGGAAAATGCATCTGGGCAATGCGTGGACGGCACTTCTGGCGTGGCTTCAAGTGCGCGCAGGAAAAGGGCAACTGGTGTTGCGTATGGAAGATTTGGACCCTGATCGCTCCCGAGAGGAGTATGTGCAGGGCTTAGAGGCGGATTTGCATTGGTTGGGCCTTGATTGGGATGAAGGCGGCGGCTTGGGCGGCGTTTATGGACCTTATGCGCAAGATGCGCGCCGTGATTTGTACGAAGCGGCGCTGCAGCGTTTGCAGGAGCAGCATCTGGTCTATCCTTGCTATTGCACGCGAGCGGAGCTGGCGGCGTCTGCGCCGCATGGCGAAGATGGCGAACGCATTTATTCAGGAACTTGCTCTGGCGGTGTAGCAGAGAATAAGCTTGCTAGGAAGCCGTCATTGCGGTTGAAAGTACCGGCGGAAGAGATTGTTTTTGAAGACGGCGTATATGGTTTCGTACGGCAAAACTTACGCCAAGAGTGCGGCGACTTTGTCGTTCGTCGTTCTGATGGCGTCCATGCGTATCAGTTGGCCGTTGTGGTGGATGATGCGCTGATGGGCATTACCCATGTGCTGCGCGGTGCGGATTTGCTTTCCTCTACGCCGAGGCAGCTGTATTTGTATCGCTTGTTGGGCTATGATGCGCCCTCGTTCTCGCATGTGCCTCTTTTAGTGGATGAGGAAGGTGTACGACTGTCCAAGCGACATGGAGCTTTGGCTGTGGCCGTCTTGCGGGAACGTGGCGTAAGAGCGGAGAAGATTATTGGCTTATTGGCGTGGCTGGCCGGTTTGCTTCCCTCGTTGGAAGCGGCGAAGCCGCAAGAAATTGTTGGTCTTTTTGATTTGGAAAAAATACCGCGCCAGGACATCATCGTTTCCGAGACGGCCTGGCGCTTCCTTAGTTGAGAAGCTGCTGACTTATGAGCCCATGCCACGCTGGCTCTTTTTCCGCCTGACTGTGAAAAGGGAACCTCGAAGTAGCGCGACGGGAACCTATGCTTTATGATCATCTCACGCCGAGACGAGCCTCTTTCCGCCAGGCGTCGTCAGAAATACTCGCCATAGCCCCGCTATGCCTGCGTTTTCTTTCTTGCCTGACGCAAATATTCTTCGCCTCGGCGGAGCGCTCATTAAATCATAGGCTCCCTATAAACCGGTATATAAATTACCAAATTGTGCCCTCTTGCGGGCCCTCCGGTTCTCCGATTCTCCTGTTCAATTTTTTCCTTTCGTACCCTCCCGCTACCCCCTTTACTCTTGTTCAATCCAATCCTATTACATTCCGGTAATGGCGGCTACCTGGGCGGCGTCTTTGTCGCCGCGGCCGGAGAGATTTACAAGAAGCAGATGCTCTGGGCCGTATTCTTTAGCGAGCTTGCAGGCCAACGCGAGGGCATGGGAACTTTCCAGGGCCGGGATGATGCCTTCGGTGCGGCTCAGGAGGAAGAAAGCATCCAGAGCTTCCTGGTCGGTGACGGCTTGGTAGTTGACGCGGCCGATATCTTTAAGATGTGCGTGTTCTGGTCCTACGCCGGGATAATCTAGGCCGGCGGAAATGGAGTAGACCGGCAGTACTTCGTCTTTTTCATCTTGCAGGACATAGCTGCGGAAGCCGTGCAGGACGCCGGGGCGGCCTAAAGTAAGCGTAGCGGCGTGGTCTGGCGTGTTTACACCTTTGCCGGCGGCTTCAGCGCCGTAGATTTTTACGGATTGGTCCTCTAAGAAAGCGGCAAAAAGACCGATGGCGTTGCTGCCGCCGCCGACGCAGGCGACGATGCTGTCTGGCAGGCGGCCTGCGGTTTCTAGTATTTGCTGGCGAGCTTCGCGGCCGATGATTTCCTGAAAGTCGCGAACCATCAAAGGATATGGATGCGGACCGACGGCGGAGCCTAAAAGATAAAAAGTATCGTTCAAATGCTCTACCCAATATTCCAATGCTGCATCGACAGCGTCTTTGAGGGTGCGCGTGCCACGGGTGACGGATACTACTTCAGCGCCGAGGGCGCGCATGCGAAATACGTTTAATTCTTGACGTGCTACGTCTTCTTCACCCATGAAAACAGTGCATTGCATGCCGAATAAAGCAGCGACGGTAGCGGTAGCTACGCCGTGCTGGCCGGCGCCGGTTTCGGCGATTAAGTGCTTTTTACCCATGCTGCGGGCCAAGAGGGCCTGGCCGATGGCATTGTTGATTTTATGGGAGCCCGTATGGTTTAAGTCTTCACGCTTGAGATAGATCGTGGCACCGCCAAGATGACGCGAGAGGTTTTCCGCGGCATACAATAACGAAGGACGGCCGACATATTGGCGCAGATATTGGGCGAACTCTGTTTGAAACGCTTCTGTCTGGCGGATCTTTTCATAAGCCGTCGCTACTTCTTCCAAGGCGGGCAGTAAAAAGTCGGGTACGTACTGCCCCCCAAATTCACCAAACATACCATTGCGTGTATTCATTGTTGTTTCTCTCCTTTTATTTTAAAATATGAACAAAAAGAACAAGTGAAACCTTAACTTCACCAATGTAGTACAAAAAATACATTTTAGCAAGATGCAGCTATGAAAAACGTTACTTAATAGAAGCGAATGGTTGTAGGGGGAGACAAATAAGCCGCAGAGATGGTCTGGAGGGATGGAGAAGAGAAAGAGGCGCTTGTTTTGCGCCAGCGGGGCTGGTATAGTCTTCAGAGTATAGAGTTAAAGGAGTGAGGTTATGACGATGAAGGGCAATGTGTTGATTGCGCAGGGCGGCGGACCGACGGCGGTAATCAACCAAAGTCTGGCCGGCATTGTCCGGGAAGTGCGGCGGTTAAGTCCGGAAAGCCGTATTTACGGGGCACTGCATGGTGTGGAAGGCGTAGCGAAAGAAGAATTTGTCGATTTGACGCAAGTAACAGAGGCCAATTTGGAAGCGGTAGCGGCAACTCCTTCGGCAGCCTTGGGTTCTACGCGTGTAAAGCCTAAAGCGGATTTTTGCAAGAAGATGTTTGCTGTTATGAAAGCCCATGATATTCGTTATTTCTTCTATATAGGGGGCAATGATTCGTCAGATGCGCTGCTGATTATCAGTGAAGAGGCGGCGCGGGAGAAGTATCCTCTCAAGGCGATTCATGTACCGAAAACCATAGACAATGATTTGCTTGTTACTGACCATACACCCGGTTATGCTTCAGCAGCCCGCTTTGTAGCGCAGGCCTTTGCGGGGTTGTCCTTGGATATGCGATCCTTAGGCGGTGTGTATGTCGGTATTGTTATGGGGCGGCATGCGGGCTTTTTGACAGCGGCCGCTGCTGCTGCGCGTCGCTATGAGGGCGATGGTCCGCATTTGGTATATCTGCCGGAGCGCTCGTTTTCGTTAGAGGCTTTCTTGGATGATGTACGGCGTGTGCATGAACAATACGGTTTTTGTGTAGTGGCTGTCTCTGAGGGGATTTGCGACAAATCAGGACAACCGCTTTTATTGAGCCTTGTTGATGAGGTGGAGCGGGATGCTCATGGCAATGCCACCTTGTCCGGAACCGGCGCGCTGGGAGACTGCCTTTCGAAAAAACTTAAGGAAGGGCTGGGCATTTCGCGCGTGCGTTGTGATACCTTCGGCTACTTGCAACGCTCCTTCTTGGGCTGCGTCTCGTCGGTAGATGCGGCGGAAGCGCGGGAAGCCGGTGAGAAAGCGGTTCAGTTTGCGGCCTTTGGACAGGAAATGAACGGCTCTGTAACGATTCATCGGGTGGGTGATTATGCAACTGCATATCGCTTGACGCCGTTGGTTGAGTTAGCGGGTAAGACGCGTTACATGCCGGATTCCTTTATTAATGAAGCAGGCAACGATATTACCCCTGCTTTTCTGGATTATGTAAGGCCGCTTTTAGGCAAAGATTGCCCTGTGGCAGCGAGGCTGGAAGCTCCTCGCGTAGCTGGACGGTGCTAAAAGGAAAATGGAAATAGAACAGGCTTGCAGTCGGGATAGGCTGCAAGCCTGTTTTGTTGGCAGGTGTGTGGTAGTCTGAGACTGTCATTATCAAACCATAAAGCACATGGGTTTTAATGTGCTAGTTTCAAACCGATGACGCCGGCGATAATGAGGAGTACGGATGCGATCCGTAAAATCCCGATGGGATCGTTATATAGTACAATTCCCAGTATAAATGTACCTGCAGCCCCTATGCCGGTCCAGACGGCATACGCTGTGCCCATGGGAATTTCTTTTTGCGCCGAAAATAGAAAAAAACCGCTAAGACCCATTGCGATTACCGCTATGGCAAGGCCTGTAAATTGTTTTCCTTCCATGGTTTGCGCCATTTTTAAACCAAGAGGCCAGCCAATTTCGAATAAACCTGCAATGACCAAGTAGATCCATGCCATAAACGATTCCTCCTTTAAAACTAGGAATGACTAAGTTGTTTAAATAATTCTTTGCTTGGAGAATATTTCCTGCCCAAAAATCAAAGAGGAGACCCCAAAATGAATTTTTAAAAATCTACTAGCGTTAAGTTCCGTAAAAAAGGGCTTAGTTATAGTAACTAAAATCTAGGCTAAGGGGAATAATGAAAAGTGTAGTCTCGATAAAAAATAGATTGTGTGTTTATTGAAAAAAAGTTATACTGTATAATACCGAAACTGACTGGTTAGTCCAAAAAAAACAGTAGTTTCTTAAAGGTATTTTTTAGCAAGTAAAGAATAAGTAGTCATATTAATAGGTAATCCATATAAAACAATAATGTATCGTGTTTACATAACTTTATTAATTGTAAAGAAAAAGAAACGGAGGCATTTATCTATGCTATTTAAACCATGGGGTAATTCCGCAGGAAAGAAAAGAATGGCTTGTGTTATGGCACTTTTGCTGAGCGGCTTGCTGCTGGCAGGATGCAACGGCAAACAGCAGGCGCCGCAAGGGCAGGCAGTGGCTGTAAAGGCCATGAAGGTGATCAAGCAAGATACGCCGGTTTCCTATGAGTTCGTAGGGGAAGTGGAAGCCAAGCAGGAAGTGCAGATTAAGGCGCAGGTAAGCGGGAATATTATTGAAAAACTGGTGGATGGCGGTACTACCGTGTATCGCGGTCAGCCCTTGTTTGTCATTGATCGGCGTCAGTATGAGGCTAACTCTTTGAATGTACAGGCGCAACTGGCGCAGGCGCAAGCTGCTTTGAGCCGGACACGGCGTGATGTGGCCCGTTATGAGCAGCTTGCTGAACAGCAAGCTATTGCTCAACAGGTACTTGATAATGCAGTAGCGGAAGAACGCCAAGCGGCGGCTCAAGTGGATGCGCAGCGGGCTCTTTTGCAAAAAGCCAACAACGATGTGAATGATACGACGATTGTGTCTCCTTTTGATGGACGTATCGATACGAAAGATTTAAGTATCGGCAACTACGCTACTGCCGGCTCGACGGTGCTGGCGACGATTTCTTCTACTGATCCGGTGCGGGTGCGCTTTAGCATTGGTGAAAACGATTACTTGAAATTCATGCGCATGGGCGGCGGCGCTGCGACGACGGAACGTAAGCTGCGCCTAATTCTAAGCGATGGCAGCGAATATCCATTAGAAGGAACGGTAGACCAAATTGACCGTGGTTTGGGATCCGATACAGGCGCCTTGACCATTAAAGCATTGTTTGCTAACCCCAACCGCATGCTGGTTCCGGGTATGTTTGCGCGGGTAGTTGCTGTTGCGGAAATACGTCAAGGCGCACTCCTTGTACCGCAGCGGGCAGTGCAGGAAATATTAGGTAAAACTTTCCTTACTGTTGTGAATGCAGAGGGCAAAGCGGAAATGCGTCCTGTGAAGATGGGGGCGCGTATCGGTCAAAAACTTTGGATGGTGGATGAAGGCCTGACTGAGCAGGATGTAGTGGTTGTAGAAGGATTCCAAAAAGCACAGCCAGGTACGCCGGTGGATGTGCAGACAATTACTCTTGCGGACTTGGCCGACGCAAATCAGAAATAAGGAGGTGGCTTGATGGCCAAGTTCTTTATTGATAGACCGATTTTTGCTATCGTTCTATCGATTTTCATTACAATTGCCGGACTTGTTTCCATTACGCAGCTGCCTATTGCGCAGTATCCGCAGATAACGGCTCCGGTGGTCAATGTCAGCGCCAGCTATGTCGGCGCGAATGCGGAAGTTGTGGAGCAGGCCGTGGGTCAAGCTATTGAGCAGCAGGTCAATGGCGTGGAAAACATGGTGGACATGCGTTCCACTAGTGACGATAACGGCCAATATTCATTGAATGTTAAATTTGAGTTAGGCGTTAACCCGGATATGGCGACCGTGCAGGTGCAAAACCGCGTGGCCCAGGCGACGGCGAAGATTCCGGCTGCAGTGCAGAATTCCGGGATCACCGTACAGAAGCAATCGCCGGATACGGTTATGTATCTTTCCTTATGGTCGCCCAAAAACACCTACGATTCATTGTTTTTGAAAAACTACGCGAATATTTACTTGGTGGATGACTTGAAACGCGTAAAAGGCGTGGGTAATGTCAATGAATATGGCCCTGAGTTTGGCATGCGCGTTTGGCTGCAGCCGGATAAGATGGCCCGTCTTGGCATTACTGCTGATGATGTGGGCGATGCGATTAAAGAGCAAAACGTCCAGGCGCCGGCTGGTACGATTGGTCAGCTCCCTTCTCCTAAAGGGCAGGAATTCCAGTACTCCGCAAGGGTTCAAGGACAATTGCAGGAAGAAAGCCAGTTTTCTAATATTATTGTTCGAGCCAAGCCAGACGGCTCCTTTGTGCGAGTCAGCGATGTGGCTCGCGTGGAGCTGGCGGCGAAAGATTACCACTTTACTAGTGATTTGAACCAGCGCGATTCAGTGACGTTGGCTATCCAATTAACTCCGGACGCGAATGCGCTGGATACGGTTACCGAGGTTAAGAAGGTACTGGAGACCAACTCCAAACGGTTCCCGACAGATTTGGAATACTATATTGTTTCGGATAATACCCGCTTCATTGATGAATCGATGATCGAAGTGGTCAAGACCTTTGTCGAAGCATTGCTGCTGGTGTTGCTGATTGTATTTATCTTTTTGCAAAGCTGGCGAGCTACGCTGATACCGATGCTGGCGGTGCCGGTATCCTTGATTGGTACTTTCGGGGCGTTTATTCTTCTCGGCTTTAACATCAATACTTTGACGATGTTTGCTATGGTATTGGCCATCGGCTTGGTTGTTGACGATGCCATTGTTGTGGTAGAAGCGGTAGAACATCATATGCGCCATAATGGCATGTCACCGAAAGACGCGGCGTATCGGGCTATGGAGGAAGTGTCCGGACCGGTTGTGGCGATTGCCTTTGTGTTGGCTTCCGTATTTATACCGGTTGCTTTCTTTGGCGGGACCGCCGGAGTGTTGTACAAACAGTTTGCTTTGACTATTGCGGTGTCAATGGGCCTTTCGGCGTTAGTAGCCTTGACGCTGACGCCGGCTTTGTGCTCGCTTATCCTTAAGCCGCATGATCCCAATGCCCACGAAGGGCGTTTGGGACGCTTCTTTGAGGCGTTCAATGAAAAATTTGACGCGATGACCGGTCGCTATGGGAAAACGGTACGTAATTTTATTCGGTATAGTAAAATTTGCTTAGCCGGATTGTTGGTAATTGTTGTTTTAGCATTGACTTTCTTCAAGATGTTGCCGACGACTTTTGTACCGAATGAAGACCAAGGGTATTTCATGGCTACCATTAGTCTGCCGGAAGCGGCCTCTATGAATCGGACCCGTCAGGTTGGCTATGATGTGGCCGAGATTGTGAAAGGCATTCCCGGGGTAAAGGATACCCTGGTTATTGCTGGTTATGATATTCTTGCGGGCGCTTTAAAGCCTAACGCCGCCTTGTTGGTTGTGGCGTTGGATACTTGGAGCGAACGTCCGGATAAAGCACGCTATGTAGATAGTATTATTCGCCAAGTTTACATGAAAACCGCGCGTATTCCTGAAGCTACGATTATGGCCTTCAACGCGCCGGCTTTGCCAGGCGGCGGCTCTACTGGCGCTATGACCTTTATGCTGCAGGATCGTGGCGGCGGCAATGTGGAAGAAATGGCGGATGTTTCGAAAAAGTTCCTTGGCGAGGCGCGAAAGCGTCCGGAATTGACTGGCGTATATTCTACGTTCCGTAGCGATACGCCGGCGTTCCGTTATGAAGTAGACCGGGAAAAAGCTGAGAAGCTGGGCGTGAAGGTGGATGATGTGTTTAGTACGCTGCAGGCTTTTCTCGGCGGTTTGCAGGTTAATGACTTTACTCGTTTTGGTCGTACTTGGAAAGTGGTTATGCAGGCGGAGCCGCAGTATCGCTCCGATGCGAACGACATTCGCTACTTCTTTGTGCGCAGCAATACGAACGCCATGGTGCCATTGGCTACGTTGGTCAAACCGGTGCCTATCAGCGGTCCCACGGCGATTAAGCGCTTCAATGGCAACCGAGCCATTCAAATTGGCGCCAGTCCGGCGCCGGGGTACAGCAGTGGACAAGCAATGACTGCCTTAGAGGAAGTGGCTACGGAAACCTTGCCCAATACGTACAGCTATGAATGGGCTGATCAAAGCCGCGACGAAAAACTGTCCGGCGGTCGTGCTGGTTATGTCTTTGGAGCGGCCATCTTGTTTGCATTCCTGTGCTTGGCGGCGTTGTACGAGAGCTGGAGCATTCCTTTTGCGGTACTGCTTTCGGTGCCTACGGCGATTTTCGGCTCCGGCCTGTTCCAATGGGCGCGCGGTTTGGAAAACAGTATCTATATGCAGATCGGGTTGGTCATGTTGATTGGTTTAGCAGCCAAGAACGCGATTTTGATTGTAGAGTTTGCCAAGGTGCGCGTGGACAAGGGCGTTGATCCGGTAGAGGCGGCCATTGAAGCGGCGAAGCTTCGTTTGCGGCCGATTTTGATGACGTCCATGGCGTTCATTCTAGGCTGCGTTCCTTTGATGATTGCCACCGGTGCAGGCGCTGGAGCTAGAAACGCCATGGGTACGGCGGTTGTCGGAGGCATGCTGGCGGCAACTATGCTGGGTGTATTCTTGATTCCCGTGCTCTATGTGGTTGTTGTAAAATTGACGCGCAAACTTACGTGGCGCAAATAAGCAGAATGAAAATACCTCCCGGTTGTGCCGGGAGGTATTTTCATGTAGACAAAGAAGTAATTTATCGTTGTGGAATTATTGGTGCGGTTATGCTTTGGGAAAAGGCTGCCAGTCGTTGTTGTAACAGTTGGCCTCAAACTCAATGATTTCATAGTCAGCTAGATTTTGTGTTTGAAATGGATCGTTGGCTAAGAGAGTTTCTACTTCTTGTTGGGTATCTGGTTGGCAAAGAATAACACCGCCGGTGCGCGGCTTTTTTCGGCCTGCAGCAATGAATTTCTTTTTTGCAAAGCCATCTTCGAGAAAGCGGCAATGTGCCTCTAGCGCTTGTTCGATTTTTTCCACGGGCTGTTTATAATGCAGTAAGACTACAAACATAGGTGTCACTCCTTTTTGCTTATACGAGGCTGCGCAGCTTCGAAGGAATTTGTGTATCTCCTTATCTATATCATAAGGGGGACGACAAGTCTGCTGCAACAAGAAGGAATGCGAGCTGTCAGGGAACAGATGGAGGATCAGGTTTGGCTTTTAAATACGAAGAAGTGGCAAAGTACATTGAAATGAGAATAGAAAAAGATCGGCGAGGACGTCGGCCATTACCTTCTGTACGTGAGCTGGCGGAGCGATTTCAATGCACTAGAGACACTGTATTGCGGGCTTATCGAGAATTAATGCTGTACAATCGTGTGTACGCTGTGCAGCACAAAGGCTATTTTGCAGTGGTGGATTCTTCGACGGCGTCGTTAGCGCGGCAGGCTATTGACATGGCTACAGCGGCGCCTGATTACAGAATGATTCCCTATAGGGAGTTTCAGAGTTGCTTGAATCAGGCGGTGAAACGATATGAGCGCTCCTTGTTTACCTATGAAGCAACGCAGGGGTTGCCTGGACTGCGCCAAATTGTGCGAGAATGGTTGGCTGAGGAACAGGTATATTGTGGTGACGAGCAGTTATTTATTACAGCCGGAACACAGCAGGCGCTGCAGCTTTTGAGTTTGCTTCCGTTTTCTGCGGAGAAAGATCTTTTTGTAGTGGAGCAGCCAACCTATGCCGGGATACTGGGAGTTTTGCGCATGCAAAAATTCTGTGCAGTAGGTGTAAATCGTACGATGCAGGGCTTAGAAATGGATAAGTTGGAAGAGATTTTTTCTAGCAGACGCGTGCGTTATTTCTATACATGCCCGCGGTTTCAACATCCTTTAGGAACCTCGCTAAATCGACAGGAGCGCAAAACATTGGTGAGGCTGGCTAAACGATATGATGTATTTATTATCGAAGATGACTATTTAGGGGATTTGGCAGGGAAACGTTTTGAATCCTCTTTGTTTTATGAAGACATGGAAGATCGGATTATCTATTTGCGCAGCTTTTCTAAAACACTGCTGCCGGGTTTGCGGCTGGGCGCGGCGGTGCTGCCGCGAAAGTTGGCGCAAGAATTTGCGAATGCTAAGCATTGGGCTGATTTAGGGGCGTCAGTATTATCGCAAGGCGCTTTGGAAATTTATTTTCGTTGCGGCATGCATCAAGAGCATCGCATAAAGATTCGCCGCTTTTATGCTGAAAAGTGTCGCCTTTTGCGACGATTGGTGCAAGAGCAATTTGGAGAAAATGCAGTTTGGTATGTGCCTGAAAATGGCTTTTTTGCATGCTTAGAAGTAAAGGATCAAGCAAAAATGCGAAGGGTGGTAGAATTTTTGCGTTCAACTTCTTTGTGCATCAAAGAGCCGGACCGTGCCTATCTGCCTGGCTATCAATATAAGCAGCCGTTGCTGCCGATTTGTTTCAGTACTCTGGGAGCGGCAGAGCTGACAACTGGTTTTCAACTATTGAAGGCAGGAATTTGCCATCTCCAAGAATAATAGAATAAGCCAAGGAGGCGGAAGAAATGAGAGAATGGCTTGTTTTTGACGTCATGGGAGTCATCTTTACCGTTGGCGATGATACCAATGAATTGCTGGTACCATATGTAAAGCAGTTTGCACCGTCTCTCAGCTGCGAAGAAATTAACCAGGCCTATTTAGAAGCCAGCTTGGGGAAATTATCTTCTCGCGCTTTTTGGGAAGCGCTGGGATTGGGAGAGAACTATCCGCAGATTGAGCAAGACTACCTGGAAAGCCAGCTGACGCTGGATGCGGATTTTTCGGCAGTGGCCCAAAAACTGCAAAAGGAGTACCATTTGGCTTTGTTGTCCAATGATGTTAGCGAATGGTCGGCGTATTTGCGGAAAAAATATGATTTAAACCAATACTTCGAGGAAATTGTCATTAGCGGCGATGTCGGGCTGCGTAAGCCGGACAAGGCTATTTACGAGCTGCTGTTGCGGCGGCTGCAGTGCAGGCCGGAGAACAGCGTCTTTATTGATGACCGCCATAAGAATCTTATTCCGGCTATGCGGGCGGGTATGAAGACGATACAATTTAAACGGGGCTGTGACGGCAGTGAAATGTGCGGCAGCTTCGAAGTGAAGTCGTTCAAGCAACTGCCCGGACTAGTAGCGCATTTGTTTGGTGTGTAACGCGTTTTTCGCAGTAGTTGCGTCGGAAATAAAGAAGGAGTGAGCAGCATGACAACTTACAAAATTGCGGTGATTCCCGGGGATGGTGTCGGGCCGGAGGTTCTAGCGGAAGGAATTAAGGTGCTCCAAGCGGTGGCTGCGCTGGACGGGACCTTCTCTTTTGAATTTGAAACCTTCCCCTGGGGCTGTGAGTATTATTTGAAGCACGGGAAAATGATGGATGAAGACGGGATGGAGCGCCTCGCTGCTTTTGACGCTATTTATCTTGGAGCCGTGGGCTTTCCGGGAGTTCCGGATCATATTTCTCTGTGGGATTTGCTGCTCAAAATTCGCAAAGGCTTTGATCAGTATATTAATTTGCGTCCGATACAGCTTTTGCAGGGCGCGCCTTGCCCTCTGGCAGGGGTAAAGGCAGGAGAAATCGATATGCTGGTAGTGCGCGAAAACAGCGAGGGCGAATACGCTGGTGCTGGCGACTGGCTGTTTAAGGGCAAGCCGGAGGAAGTGGTGTTGCAGACCGGCGTATTTTCGCGCAAAGGAACGGAGCGCGTGATTCGTTATGCCTATGAATTGGCTCGCAAGACCGGCAAGACTCTTACCAGTATCAGTAAGGGCAACGCTTTGAATTATTCCATGGTTTTTTGGGATCAGGTTTTTGCGGAAGTGGGCAGGGAGTATCCGGAGGTAAAAACTTATTCGTACTTGGTTGACGCAGCCAGCATGTTCTTTGTCAAAGATCCGGGGCGTTTTCAGGTCGTTGTGACGTCCAATTTGTTCGGCGATATTTTGACCGATCTGGGCGCTGCCATTACCGGCGGCATGGGCCTAGCGGCAGGGGCAAATCTAAATCCAGAGCGGGCGTATCCGTCCATGTTTGAGCCTATCCATGGTTCCGCTCCGGATATTGCCGGACGCAGCATTGCTAATCCTCTGGCTTCCATATGGTCAGTCAGCCAGATGCTGGACTTTTTCGGCCACGAAGAGTGGGGGCGGCGCGTGCTGCAGGCGATTGAGGATGTGCTCCAGGAGAAGGCTTGCTTAACGCCGGACTTGGGCGGCAGCGGCAAGACGCAGGAAGTGGGCGATGCTGTAGTCGCTAAGCTGTCTAGGCAGCCTGAGTAGCTAGGTAAGGCCGTATTCGTGCCGGGTTTGGCGGTTGACAGAGCAAACCCGGCACTGCTATCATAATTGGGTAGTGTAGTGATGCTGCGCGGCGGCATCGGTAGGGAAGGTTCTGGTAAGCTTCACTAAGGTGATCTTGCGGAGAAGCTTCAGCAAGAATAGCAGGTAGTTGAACGTGTAGAAAGGTAGGATGGGTAGGATGACAATTCAATTTTGGATCATAGTATTGTATATTTGTGTTTTATTTGCTATTAGTATTTACGTAAAGCGGCGGGCTGGCAACAGCAGCGGCTTTTTGTTTGCCGGACGTAAATTGACTACGCCTTTGGTGGCGGCGAATATCGCCGGCACGGCGATTGGCGCGGCGGCTACCATCGGCGTGGCGGAGAACGCCTTCCAATCGGGCATTGCCGCCGGTTGGTATAATGGCGCCTGGGCGGCTGGCGCTGTGATGATGGCCTTTGTAGCGGCTAAAAAATATCGGGAGCTTAACTGCACTACGGTTCCCGAACTGTTTGAACGGTATTACGATAAAAAAGGCCGGGTCATTGCTGTCTTGGGCATGCTGACCATTCAGCTGGTTATTACGTCGCTGCAATATTTGGCAGGCGGCGCTATTTTGTCTTCGTTGCTGCCGGATATTTTTTCCTTCCAAGGAGGCATGGTTACCAGTGCGGCGGTCTTTATTGGCACGACCATTCTGGGCGGGCTGTGGTCGTCTGGATTGTCCAACATTCTCAGCGTTTCTTTGATTTATGTAGGCGTGCTGATCAGCACAATCACTATTGTTAATAATCAGGGCGGTATTGGCGCTATTGCCGCTTCGCTGCCGCCGGGCGTCGATTGGTTCGGTCCTGTAGGCGGTTTGGGTTTGGCTACGGTTATCGGTTGGTTCGTGGTGATGATGACCCAGGCTATTACAGCCCAGGGACCGGTACAAGTAGCTTGTGCGGCTAAAGACGGCGCTGCGGCGAAAAAGGGCTTTCTTTGGGGCGCTCTGCTGATGTTCCCCATTGGTTTTGCCTGCGCCATTATGGGCGTGGCCGCCCGGGCGGCGCATCCGGAGATGAAGGCGACCTTGGCGCTGCCTTACATGATTATGAGCTTGGATCCGGTGATTTCCGGTTTGACCTTGGCGGCTCTTTGGGCTGCGGACGTGGCGACGGCCTGCCATATTTTACTAGCGGCGGGTACGTTGTTTTCCCAGGATATCTATAAACGCTTTATCAACCCCAATGTAAGCGATAAGAAATATACGCTGCTCAACCGTTACGCTATTTTATTCTTGGGCGCCGTTACGTTGTGGTTTGCCTTTAATGCGGTGGGTATTGTGAAAACTATGTTAATCGGTCTGAGCTTGACCACGGCCTTTACGTTGATTTTTCTCTTTACCATGTTTGCTCCCGGCCTATGCCGGAAAAACTCGGCGTTTTATACCACTCTCGCAGGTATTGTGACGTTGTTTGTCTGGCAGGCCTTTCCGGCTGTACAGATTTTTGCGCATCCCATATACATGGAGTGGCTTGTCTGCTTGGTGACTTTCTTTATTGTGGCCGTAGTAGACAAACAACCGATTCGGATGGCTGCTCCGCAGGAGGAAGAAGCGAATGGAACTTACCAGTCTTGATATTGGCCGAGCTGCTTTGGCTATGGCCATTAGTACGGACCGGCAGGAAGAACAGGCTCTGCGGCAGCAATTGCAAAGTCGCGGGATTCAGGCCGTAGCCGTCGATTTTGGCGGTGAGTATTTAAGCTCCGTCAAGAAGATGATTGAGAGAGCTGTAGTGGCGGCGCAGCGTCAAGGGCTGATTGAAGCCAGTCATGTAGGAGAAGGTGCGGTGGCTGGGGCGACGCATGCGGCGTTGGAGCAGATTACGCCTAAGGCCGTAGGTCTAAATGTGGGCGGGAAAATCGGCGTAGCCCGCTACGGGGAGCATGTGTGCGTGGCGGTCTATTTGGGCGTCGGCGTGCTGCATCTTAATGAGGTTGCGGTGGGGCTGGCCCATCGATCGCTTCCTATGTCGCAAGAATAAACTATAACAGCTGCGGAAGACTTATGAAAAGTTTTCCGCAGCTCTTTTGCATGTATTAAAGAATCCTTCTTGACTGTCACACTAATGTCAGGGTGTAAGCTTTTGTTGAGGGAAGGGACGTGACTGCTGTGTTAATTCGAGAACTGTCGCGCAGAACCGGAGCAAGCATTCGCTCTTTGCGTCATTACGAAGAAAAGAGCCTGCTGGCGCCGCAACGCTTAGAAAACGGTTACCGAGATTATGCTGAGCCGGATGTCGACAAAGTCAAGACGATTCAGTTGTATTTGGGTCTAGGTCTTTCTACGGAAGAAATTGCGCTGGTGCTCGAATGCCCGCAAGAAGCCGCAACGAACCGCCCTCTATGTAAAGAAGCTTACCGGCTGTATCAGGGGAAGCTGGCTGAAGTTGAGCGACAGATACAAACTTTGCAAACCTTGCAAGCTCGCTTGCAAGAGCGGCTCAGCCAGTTCGAAAACTCTGCCAGCCTCCGGTAAGGACAAGGAGTGGTAGAAATGGTTGTTGACAGTCATGCGCATCTCATGTTACCTCAAGAACGGCAGCAAGAACTGATGGTTGAAGCCGGTGTAGATCGAACTGTATTATTCACGTCGCGGGTGCACCCGGAGAAGGCGGAGACGCTGAGGGAACTGGAAGCGGAACTAAACACGCTTTATCAGATGTTGGAGGGGCAAGGCGATTCTCAAGAAGCCAGAAAGCAGTCCTTGGTTGACTTGGAAGAAGTGGTAAAGAAGCATCCGGATCGATATTGGGGTTTCGGTTCGATGCCTTTGGGGCTTGGAACTGTAGAGAGCCTTCGCTGGGTGGAAGCACAAATAATAGCGCGCGGCTTCTGCGGGATAGGGGAGTTGACGCCTGGCGCCGGTCAAGTTGCGCTGCTGGAGCCGATTTTTCAAGCTTCCCGCGAAGCGGGTGGCTTGCCGTTATGGGTGCATGCTTTTTTTCCTTTGCAGGCCCAGGACATCAAAGCGCTGTTGGCAATGGGGGCGCGATTTCCAGAGGTCCCGTTGATTGTGGGGCATTTAGGCGGGCAGCATTGGCTGGAAACACTGCAAGCTGTGAAGAGTACGCCGCAGGTGTATTTGGATTTATCGGCGGCATATACCACTATGGCGCCGATGTATGCCATACGGGAACTGCCGGAAAGAGTGCTGTTTGCTTCGGATGCTCCCTATACCTCGCCTGTCGTTGCGCGGCATGTCTTAGAGCAGTTAACGCCTAGTCAGGAAGTGCTAGAATTGGCGCTGGGGGGGAACATCTGCCGACTTTTGCGTAAATAAGGCTTTTTACAAAAGGAAAACAGGATGGCGGAAGGAGGCATAAAGCATGACAGGTATTGGATTCTATCGGGATGAGGCGCTGCCGTTTTTTGAACTGAAGCTGTGTCAGGAATACGGTGTTGCTTACAAAAAGCACGCCCATGAGGAATACTCCCTAGGGCTCGTTGTTGCCGGGGGTAGTTCTTTTTGGTGCGAAGGCGGTCATGAAGATATTGCACCACAGACGATGCTCTTATTGCCTCCGGGATGTATGCACGCCTGTAAGCCGGTGGAGTCAGGATGCTGGAATTACCGCATGTTGTTTGTGGCGGCAGATTGGGTGCAAGCGTTGGCAGCAGAGCGGCCCGGAACTATATGGACGCAGCCGATATTAAAGACGGTTTCGCCTAGAGCAGTGCAGCGCTTGGAACGGCGGTTGCAGCGGCTGCAGGGGACGGAGACGCCGCTGGCCAAAGAAGCGGTGCTGATCGACCTGTTTGACGGACTGCAGCAGGGAGACAAGAAAATGTGGCTGCAACGGCCTGGCGAGGAACGGCCGCGCTTGAAGCGGGTCAAAGAGTATTTGCAAAACCACTTTGCGGCAAAGGTTACCTTGGAAGAGTTGGGGGCGGTTTCCGGCTTAAATAAATTTCACCTGCTCCGTCTTTTTAAAGAAGCTTTCAAGATCCCGCCGCACATGTATCAGATGGTGCTGCGCATTAATTTTGCCAAACGAGAATTAGGGAAACGCAAGGAACCGGCGGAGGTGGCCCAGGAGGCGGGGTTTTACGACCAGAGCCATTTTAGTAAAACTTTTAAAAGCTATACAGGCATTACGCCGGAAAAATATCAAAAAGGCATTTGACCTCAATATTTTACAATACAGGGCGGCGGTTTCACGTTAGGATAGAAGAAAAAAGAGGAGCGATAACGTGAAACTTGTCATGGTAATCAATCGTGATTTGCCGCTGGGCCTAGTGGCCAATACCGCGGCAGTGCTGGGCATCAGTCTCAGCAAAATCTACCAGGAGGATATTGTCGGCGGCGACATTGCCGATGCCGACGGGAACTTGCATTTGGGCATTACAGCGCAAACCATTCCTATTTTGAGTGCAAGCCGGGAGCAGGTAAAA
Source organism: uncultured Anaeromusa sp. (assembly GCF_963668665.1). Classification (NCBI taxonomy): domain Bacteria; kingdom Bacillati; phylum Bacillota; class Negativicutes; order Selenomonadales; family Sporomusaceae; genus Anaeromusa; species uncultured Anaeromusa sp. Next base: position 2,103,896 of record NZ_OY764902.1, read on the forward strand.
GAAATCCGCGAGGCCATGTTTGAACCGGCTTTCGCAGAAGTAGCGGCTATTGATTTTAGTGAAGCGGCCCAGCGCTGCCTGAACTATGAGCAATATATACGGAGTTTAGCTCAATTGTCTGCGGAAGAGCTTTTTTATCTGGGTGTCTGCATGTACGGCCCCAAGAAAAAAGTGAACAAGCTGACAGGCAGCCTGCCGCTGCTGCGGTGAAGGTGAAGGCTGTTTGGAACAGTGATATTTGAACAAGAGTAGAGGGAGTAAAGGGAGGGTTTGCTCTAAAATAAAGGGCCGTGCTTTTTGAGCACGGTCCTTTGTTGATAAATAAAACGTTAGACGTCGTAGCCCTCTTTCGTCCCCTCCATCTACTCCCTTTACTCCTGTTACCGTTCCGGTCTTCGTTTCTAGAAATGAACGCCGTTTTCATAGTACCGAAGCTCCTGCAAGGGGATAAAGAACACATCGACTTGGGTGTGGCCGGCTAGGCGTATGTGGCGGGTAATCGCCTCGGCGGTACGGTCTTGCACGTCCTGACCGCGTTCAAACCAATTAACTTGCACTAAAGGCGTTGCAGCTGTTCGCTGGCCGTCAAAATAATAGGTTGAAGCCGGAACTTCCAAAGTAAAGTAATCTCGGGGGCAATCGATGATTTGCGCTAGTTCATCGACTAGGGCGGTGCTGAAGGCTTGGACGTCTTTGCCGGGCAGGCCTTTAAATATCAATTGTGGCATAATGCTTCCTCCTGTTTGTGCATAATAGTGTATAGCATTTCGCGCCAGATGCGGTTAGTTCCTGCTGGAAATGTTTGAGAGCAGGAATCCGGCAAGATGTCCAGAAAGCATAGTATGAAAATGAGGCGGAGAAGAGGTAATGGAAATGGCGGACGTTGTTTTTCGGGAAATGCAGGAAGAATACTTAGACGCGGTGCGGGATATTTATCTGCATTATGTGTTCCATACGACGGCGACCTTTCACTCGCGGCCGTTAACGAGGGAGGACATGCGGGAAATTGTGTTTTTTGAAAATGAAAAATATAAAACCTTTGTCATTTTTCGCGAGGAAGAACTTTGCGGCTATGTGCTCTTGACGCAGCATAAAAAAAGAGAAGCCTATGATACGACAGCGGAAGTGACCGTGTATTTGAAGCCAGGCTGCATTGGCGTCGGCCTGGGAAGCTTGGGACTGCAGCATTTGGAAGAATATGCCCGGAAGCAAGGCATTCATGTGCTGGTAGCTACAATTTGCGGCGAAAATGAAAAAAGCATCCGTTTGGTAGAACGCAATGGCTATTTCCGTTGCGCTCATTATAAAGAAGTAGGCCTTAAGTTCGGACAATACTTAGATATTGTAGGGTATCAAAAGATTTTAGCGTAAGAAACATGTCAGGAATGCTTTAGGAAACCAATAGGCAGCTGTTATGGTTTGCTGCAAGCGCTGCTTGTACAATAAATGCATACGAAAGGGGGAGTATGCATGAAATATTGGTGTAAAGTATTGGTATGGCTGGCGCTTTGGCAGGGGATGATTTTGGGTCAGGCGTTGGCCGCTCCTGTTGAGGCGCGCGAAGATTTGGCAGACTGCTTTCAAGGCTTTTCGGGGACCTTTGTGTTATATAATCTGGAGGCGGAGCAGTATACTGTTTATAATGAGGAACAGAGCCGCAAACGGTTGTCTCCTTGTTCAACCTTCAAAATACCTAATTCCTTGATTGGTCTGGAAATGGGAGCCGTAGATAAGGAAGACGTATTTACCTTGAAAAAATGGGATGGAACCCGTTATGATTTTCCCTATTGGAATCACGATCATACGCTGGCATCGGCTACGAAAGAATCGGTTGTCTGGTATTTTCGGGAATTGGCGAGGGATATCGGCGCTGCAAGAATGCAAAGATATTTACAAGGCATAGACTATGGTAACGCCGACATTTCAGGCGGGCTGACTCAATTTTGGCTAGGCTCTTCTTTGCAGATATCAGCCCAAGAGCAAGTGCGTTTTTTGACGCGCTTAGAGCGGGGCGAGCTGCCGCTTTCCCAAGAAACGCGGGCCATTGTCTATAAGAATATCATCGTGGCAGAGAAAAACGGCGTTGTACTTATGGGGAAAACCGGCTCACGACTGCAAGACGGACGCTGGACCTTGGGGTGGTTTGTAGGTATAGTAAAGAAACCGAGAGGAACCTATGTGTTCGCGACCAATATTGAGGGGGCGGACGGGGCTATAGGCGGTAAGGCCAGAGAGATCAGCCTGGCGGTATTGAAGAAAATGAACGTATTATAAGGAGGCGCTGAGGATGAAATCCTATGAAATGGCGGTTCTGGTTTTGAGTGACAAGGGTGCGCGCGGCGAGCGAGAAGATCTGAGCGGCCCGGCTGTCCGTGAAGTATTAGGCAAGCAGTATCCTGTGGTGTACTATAAAATGATCCCCGATGAAAAAGAGCAGATTATTAGGGAACTTTGCTATATTTGTGATGAACTAGCGCCGCCTTTGCTGGTTACTTCGGGCGGGACTGGTTTTTCCGAGCGGGATGTTACGCCGGAAGCGACGCTGTCAGTTGTGGAAAAGCTTACTCCAGGCATCCCGGAGGCCATGAGGTTCTACGGCATGCAGAAAACGCCGAAAGCGATGCTTTCACGGGCGGTAGCTGGTATTCGGGGCAAGACGTTGATTATCAATCTGCCTGGCAGCGTGAAAGGCGTGAAAGAGTCCTTGGAAGCCATTACCCCGGCTTTGTCTCATGGGCTGGGAATTTTGCGCGGCGATGCCCAAGAATGCGGGCAGCCTATGGCGAAAAAACCAGCTGCCGTGTTGGCGGTGAATCGCAGCGAGAAAAAAGGAGAAATCAAGGTTCCTATTGCCAAAGGGTATTTTGCGGTGGACAGCGGTCTGCAGGGCGATGCCCATGCCGGAGACTGGCATCGTCAAGTGAGCCTCTTGGGCTATGAGAGCTTTGAAAAGATACGGCAACTGGGCGTAACCGATTTGGAACCAGGTGTTTTCGCTGAGAATCTAACAACAGAAGGCATCGAGCTGTTTACTCTGCCTGTGGGGACTCGCCTCCAAATTGGCGAGGTGCTGCTGGAAGTGACGCAAATCGGCAAGGAGTGCCATTTAGGCTGCGCCATTCGCGAAAAGACGGGAGACTGCGTCATGCCTAGGGAAGGTATTTTTGCTAAAGTGTTGGCGCCGGGCTGGATTGTTCCGGGAGACTTGATTGAGATTGTATCATAAGGGGTTGCACGACAATGAAAACCATTAAGACGCAGGATGCGATTGGGACTGTTCTGTGTCATGACATAACAAAGATTGTGCCGGGAGAGTTCAAAGGACCGGCGTTTCATAAGGGACATATTGTGACGGAAAAGGACATCCCGGAGCTTTTAGCGTTAGGCAAAGATCATCTATATGTATGGGAATTGCAAGATGAATTTGTGCACGAAAATGACGCTGCACTGCGTTTGGCGAGGGCGGTGCGCGGCGGCGGTCTTGCAATGACGGACCCGGAGGAAGGCAAGGTGAATCTCCGTGCCGAACAGGACGGTCTGCTGCTTATCGATGAGGAGCGCCTGCTGCGTTTGAATTTGCTGGGCGAAGTGGCGGTGGCTACTCGCAGCCAGGAACGGACGGTGAAAAAAGGCGATATTGTGGCCGGGATTCGCGTGATTCCACTGGTTTTTGCAGAAGAAAAAATGCAGGAGGCGGAGGCCATCGGTGCGGAGGGAGACGTTATTTCCGTACAGCCTTTTCGGCCTTGCAAAGTGGGCATTATTACAACAGGCAACGAAGTCTATTATGGCAGAATTGTCGATCGTTTTGGGCCGGTTGTGAAAGAAAAAGTGGAAGCCTTTGGTTGCACCGTAGCGCAGCAGGTGCTGGTGCCGGACTCGGCGGAGAAAATTGCCCAAGCAGTGCAAAGCCTGCTGGCGGAAGGCTGTCAATTGATTTTGACTACAGGAGGCATGTCTGTGGACCCGGATGATGTGACGCCGGCCGGTATTCGCCTAGCCGGAGCCAGGATTGTTTCCTACGGGGCGCCGGTTTTGCCTGGATCGGTGTTCATGATGGCGTATCTAGGAGCAGTGCCTGTATTGGGACTGCCAGGCTGCGTCATGTATAACAGCACAACTATCTTTGATTTGGTGCTGCCCTTGGTTTTAGCTGGGCGGGAAGTAACCAGGGAGAGAATCGCCCGCTGGGGCGTAGGTGGTTTGTGTCTAAACTGCGAGACGTGTCGGTTTCCAGAGTGTTCTTTCGGGGCGTAGAGGCTGAAGTAAGGAGGTGGATTTGTGAAGAAAAATGTATCCTTAGAAGAAGCGCAGCAGCTGCTGTTAGCGCAGGCTGCGCCTGTGGGAGAACGGCAGATTTTCCTGGCGGAAGCGGAGGGAAACGTGCTGAGCCGGGATGTGTTTGCACCGCTAAACTTGCCTTCTTTTGATCGTTCACCTTTAGACGGCTACGCGCTGAGAGCGGTGGATGTTCGCCAAGCGTCCGAGGCGCAGCCGGTGGCCTTGCGGGTTGTGGAGGAGGTGCGGGCGGGCTTTGTAGCCTCTCAAACGGTGGATGTTGGCTGCGCCGTTAAGATCATGACCGGCGCGCCTTTGCCGGACGGAGCCGATGTGGTGGTGCCTTTTGAAGACGTGGAATGCAGGGGGGACTTGGTGTGCATTACGGAATCATTGGCAAGCGGCAGCAATATCATATATGCTGGCGAAGACCTTGCGGCAGGAGGCTTGGCAGCTGAAACAGGGGCTCTTGTAACGCCGCCTCTTGTGGGGCTGTTGGCTGCCTTGGGTATGGAAACGATTCCTGTTTACGGGAAGTGCAAGGTAGCTCTCTTCAGCACGGGGGACGAGCTGTTAGAGCCGCCGCAAGCGTTGCAGCCGGGAAAAATCTACAATTCCAATCTCCATAGCCTTCGCGCCTATTGCCGCATGGTGGGCGCAGAAACCGTGGTGCTTGGTACGGCGGTTGATGAAGAAGGAGCGATTGCGGCACGTTTGGAAGAAGCGTTGCGGCAGGCGGACTTGGTGGTGACTACAGGCGGCGTATCCGTAGGAGAATATGATTTGCTTCCGGCGGCTTTGCGGAAAGTAGGCGCACAGGTTTTATTCCATGGCTTGGACATGAAACCGGGTTCGCCGGCCATGGGGGCGGTTTGCCGGGGAAAGCCGGTCTTGGCGCTTTCGGGTAATCCGGCAGCGGCTTTAATTGCTTTTGAGCTGTTGGGAGCGCCGCTGCTGAAACAAATGCTGGGTTGGCAAAAAGTCTTGCCGCAGCGGTTTGGCGCTGTTTTAGATGATGATTTTGCGAAGACTAGCAGGCAGCGCCGTTTTGTGCGGGTGCGGTTGGAGGTGCAAGGGACTCAGTTACATGCAAAGCTGGCTGGTTCGCAAAGCAATGGGGCGTTGCAGTCTATGGTGGTGAGTAATGCCTTGCTGGATGTGCCTGCTGGCAGCGGGCCATTAAAGGCGGGACAGGCAGTCGAGGCGGTGCTGACAGGCCCGTTGGCGTAGGAGGAGCGATATGGCGGTAAGCGGCATTGTGTTGGCAGGCGGACGCAGCATGCGCATGGGAACGGATAAAACGCAGCTTGCGTGGGGGCGGCATACGCTGCTGGAGCAAGCCGTTTCTCTGTTGCGGGGCGTCACGGACGAGGTGTTGGTTGTTGGCAATCTTGAGGGTACATATTGTCTGCAGGGAGTTCGGCAAGTGCAGGATCGGTACGCGGGGCGCGGGCCGCTGGGAGGCATTCACGCAGGCTTGCTGGCGGCAAAATACGAGGCTGCGATAGTCCTTTCTTGTGATATGCCTTTTGTAACAGCAAAATTGGCTGCGTTTTTGGTAGCTAAGAGCGACGGCTTTGCTGCGGTGACTCCACGCTGCAGAGGGCGGATAGAGCCGTTGTGTGCGGTATATGCGCGTAGTTGTCTTGCTGTCATTGAAGGCCTGCTGCAAGCGGGAGAAAATCAAGTGCGGCAAGTTTTCTGCAAGGTTAATACTTGCTATGTGGAAGAAGAAGCATTGCAGCTGTTTGGTGATACGAATCAGCTGTTTTTTAATCTAAATACGCCGCAAGACTGGCAAGAGGCTTTACGACGGAAGGAGGAAGGGCATGGATGCTAACAAAATCCCGATAGTTTCTTTTGTATCGGCTTGTTCCGGGGCCGGGAAGACAACCTTGCTGGAAAAGGTTGTGGACATTTTAAAACAGCGCGGCTTGCGTTTGGCGGTAATCAAGCACGATGCGCATCGCTTTGAAATGGATCATCCGGGAAAGGATACCTGGCGTTTAGCGCAAGCGGGAGCCGATGTAGTGGCGATTTCCTCGCCGGGGAAGGTAGCGTTGCTGGAAAAGGTAACTGCTGAAAAATCTTTGGATGAAGTGGTGGCTATGATTTCCGGTGTGGACCTTATCCTTACGGAAGGCTTTAAACAAGGCGGCAAGCCCAAAATTGAAGTGTATCGTTCCGAACTCCAAACGCCTCTATGCAGTTTGACGGAGGAATTGCTGGCCATTGCCGGTGATGCGTCTTTGCCCGTCGTTCCTTGTTACGCCTTGGATGACGCGGCTGGGGTTGCGTCGGAGTTGCTGTGTTATCTGGAAAGATTTCAACAAAAGCAAAGTATGATAAAGAAGACGGCCGCTTTGCAGGTTGGGATCGTGCTATTTCCGCAAGTGGAAGAACTTGATTTCGTCGGACCCTTTGAAATACTCAATTATGCTAATAAAATACGGCCCGATTCGATTCAGGTGCATCTGGTAGCGGAAAGAAATGAGCCGATGCAGGCGTTTAACGGATTGCGGTTGTTGCCGGATTGTACGCTGGCGCAGTGTCCGAAGTTGGATATTGTGATTGCCCCTGGAGGTAAAGGTCGCTTTGCAGCCATGAAGAATCCGGTGATTCAGGAGTTTCTGCGGCGACAGGCAGTCTGGGCCCGTTATTTGACAGCGGTATGCACAGGGGCTTTTTTATTGGCCGAAGCAGGGTTGCTTCTAGGTAAACGGGCGACTACCTACCACACGGCCATGGAGGAGTTAGCGGCTTACGGCGTGAAAACGGAAGCGAGCAAAGTAGTTCAGGACGGAAAGGTGATTACTGCTGGCGGCGTCAGCTCCGGCTTGGAGCTGGGATTGTACCTGCTGCGACTTTGCTTTGGCCTCGAGCTGGCGAGAGAAGTCGCGAGGAAAATTGAATATGAAGCCGGCTTGGATTTTTTGGATACTCTGACTGAAAGACAAGCGTAAAAAAAGGGGCTGCGCCTTAATGGCTGCAGTCCCTTTTTGGAGTTGGATTGCTGAAAAGATGGGATGAAAAGGGGAATTTGAGTTGTTCAATTCCTATCTCCGGCGCTTTAGGCGCATTCTTCTTCGACGACAGCAATGCTTTCGCGGTCTAACGCGTAGGTAAGGAAGAACGTACCTAAGCAGGCTAGCCATTCGAGGTAAATCACATGCGGTAGGATGCGTACAGCGGGTACGGTTTGCCAGAGAACAAGAACGACAACGCCGGTAATAATGGTGTTGAACGCCGAATTCTTGCGGCAAAATCGGGGAGCGAACAGAGTGAACAGCACGATAACGCTGAAAGCCGCCATTAGGCTAAGGCCAATCATAAGCGTACTGATAATGCCGCTGATGGTCATGGCTAAGGTCAGCGTCAAAAGACCCAAAAGGACAACAGCGCCTTTAGTGATGCGCAGGAAGTTTTGCTCGCTGACATTGGGGTTAACGAATTTTTTATAAATATCTTGGGAAAACAAAGTGGCTGAGCTGAGCAGCAGATTGCAGGCGGTGGAAACGTCGGCAGCCCAGAGGGCGGCTAAGGTAATGCCTGCCAATATCGGGTCCAGGGACATAATGGCTTTCGGCAAAGCTAAAGCAGGGCTGACATCGGGAAACATGGCTTTGGCCATGACGCCCATGAGGGCGCTCACAAAGCCGATGGGCAGCATCATCAAGCCGCCGATAATGAAGCCGCGCTGGGCGGTACGGACGTCTTTGGCGCCCAAGGAAATCTGGATAATGCTTTGCAGCGAAAGATTAACGGTAACAAGGACTACAATCCAGGTGATAATACCCGTAATGCCGACGCCGTCAAAGAAATCCATGTAGGGAACGTTTTGCGGCAACTGCAATTGGAGCTTGTTTAAACCGCCGATTTGGCTGACCCCTACGATGGTAGCTAAAATGATGCCGATGTACTTCAGACTGACGTTGAGCAGGTTGGAAAGACTGGCGGACCACATGCCGCCAATAGAAGTAATGCCGATAAATACAGCGGCGCTGGTCAGCATGCCTGTAGTCAGCGTGAAGACTTCGGGCATGAGAGCGCAGAGAATGCTGCCGCCGGCAATGTACTGCAAAGACATAACGACAAGCTGTACGATGATTTGGCAGGCAATACCGGCAATCATACCTTTTTTGTCATAGTAGCGTCCCAGAAGCTCCGGGATGGTGGTGATATTGAGTTCGCGATATTTTTTGGCTACCAACAAGCCCATGACGATGGCGCCGATGCCCCAGGCCGTAGTGTACCAGCCTGCAGATAAGCCCACTTTGTAAGCTTGCTCGGCTACGCCGATGGTGGAAGCGCCGCCGACGGCCAAGCCGACGATGGAGACGGTAATTAAAGGAGTCGTCAGTTTACGTCCTGCCAGGACGTAATTTGTCGCCGAGCCGGCGGAGCGGCGTTTTGCGTAGTAGCTGATCGCGAATAAGAGCACAATATAAAGACAAACGATTAAAAAAGCAATATTCATAATTTCTACCTCCTGAAGTATCTTGCGCATGAAAAAGTATATGCTTTCTTTCAGGCTGGCCAGCGAACTGAAAGAAAAAACCGCCCCTCTGATAGAGGGACGGTTGAAGCCGTGGTACCACCCAAATTGAATCTTGAGAAATAAAAAAGAGTCGTACCAAAGGGGCGACAATGCCGCGGTACCACCCTGTTTCAATCCGAAGATCTACTCATACGCCCGTAACGTGGGCTTTGCGGCACAGCCTACTTTTAGTTCAGCCTGCAGTTCCGAAAGGAACTTCATTTCGTTTGTTCATCTGGCTTGCACCAACCGCCAGCTCTCTGTATGACAAAGACGAAACTACTTTCTTTCATCATCACCAGTAAACGCAATTCAATTGTTACACTGATTATAGCCAGGTGATTGTATACTTGTCAACTGTTTTTAACGATGTTTGATTATAAACGGAACTGGCATGAATGAATTGAAAGAAAAGCATAAAAAGAAAACTTGAAAAAACGAATTAAATCAAATAATATATAAATAAAAACAACATAAAAGAAGGTTTTTAAAGATGAATTCAAATGATATGAAGATAATTAAACAATTAATGGAAAAGGGGCGTACTACTTGGGCGGAATTAGGAGCTCTTCTAGGGTTATCTGCGCCGGCGACGGCGGAACGCGTTCGTAAATTGGAAGATAACGGTGTTATTAAAGAGTATGTTGCTGTACTTGATCCCGAAGCGGCGGGGTGTTCTTTGGCGGCATTTTTACTGGTGACTTTAGAAAAGACAGAAGAACGAGGGCGGTTTTTGGAATTGGTAAAAAACCAGGCGCAAATTCAAGAGTGTCACCACATAGCGGGCGAGGGAGATTATTTGCTGAAGGTACGCTGCGGCAGTACCAAGGAATTGGAAAAATTAATCAGTGAAGAAATAAAAACGTTGCCTGGAGTTAAAACAAAGACAACGGTAGTTTTGTCGACGGTTAAAGAAACGACAAAACTGCCGTTGTCCTAGCGGTGAGGCGGCATGGGGATGGAATTCTTTTTTAAAGGCCTATTGCTTGGCGTATCCATAGCAGCGCCAGTAGGACCGATGGGTGTTCTTTGCATTCGAAGAACGGTAGGACAAGGCTTCAGGGCTGGCTTTTTTACAGGAGTAGGTATTGCGTTGGCGGACTTTTGCTATGGAAGTATCGTTGCTTTTGGACTTACTGCTATATCAGAGTTTCTTCTGATGTGGCAAGCTGTTTTGCAAAGCGTTGGCGGCTTATTTTTATTATATTTAGGAATTCGTATTTTTTGTGAAAGTCCTTCAGCCTATGAAGAGAAATACGATGACAAAACAATACGAGGAAATTGTGTATCCGCTTTTTTGCTGACATTGAGCAATCCGGCGACTATATTGGCTTTTGCAGGGCTGTTGGCAGCTGTTGGCTCTTTCAAAGAAAGCGGAGGAAGCTGGCAAGTGGTGCTTGGGATTTTTTCTGGTTCTCTGTTATGGTGGGGGTTTTTAAGTTTAGTGGTGCAGGTGTTGCGTGACTCACTGCACTGCCAAGTCCTGCGGTTGGTCAATTACGCATCGGGAGGCATTATTGCAGGATTTGGCGCTTATGTTTTAGTGGCACTATACGGTTAATGTGAATGGATCGGGAAGACGGCTTTTGGAAAACGGCGGGCTAATTGGGCTAAGAAAGCGGCAACTGCCGGGGGTGCGATGTAGCTGGGACGAAAGCAAAGAGAAATAGTGCGGCAGAGGCAGTCTTCAAGTTCGATAAGGCGCAGACTGTGTTGTAAACCGGCTAACGCCATTTCCGGCAGAATGCTTATGCCCAAGCCATTTTCCACCATCGCGATAATGGCTTTTTCTTCGGTGACTTCGTATTTAATTTCCGGTACAATGCGAGCCTCTTTTAGCATGTGACGAACATCATCGTGGGGGCCCCATTTGGGTAAGATGAATGGCTCCGCCTGCAATTGGCGCAGAGCTATTTTTTTTTGTCTCTTTAGCGGGTGAGATGGAGGCAGTAAGCAGAGAAAATTATCTTGATGCAGTGGAATAGTTTCTAAGTCTTTGGCGGTACGAAGGGAAAGAAAGCCGAAGTCAACATGTCCCTCTAAAATCCATTGCTTGATTTCATCATAATCGCCTTCCGCTAGTTTGATTTCAATTTGAGGGTGGGCTTGTTTGAAATTTTTAATGATTTCCGGCAGCCAGTGCGAAGAAACGCTGGTAAATGTGCCAATGCTTACAATGCCGGCATCCAAGCCTTTGAAAGAGGCGACTGCTTGCTGCAACTGTTCTTGGGTCTGCAGTATTTCTTGAATGAACGGCAGCAGCTGGCGGCCGCAGTCCGTCAAAATGATGCCAGAGCGACCGCGCAGTAAAAGAGGCAATCCTAATTCGGCCTCCAAGCTGGCTAATGCATGGCTGACTCCGGACTGCGTCAAATGGAGCCGGACTGCAGCTCGAGTCAAGCTGCCGCATTCTATAACTGTGCGAAAGATGACGTATTTATCAAGAATAAAAAACAACCTCCCTATTTGTATTAGATTTATTCATGTAAATCATTAAAAACATTCTCTTTGTTAATTTATAGTATACCTCTATACTGTAAGCAATCCAAGAGAGGAGTTGTGATGATGACCACGAAGAAAAAAGCAAATTTAATGCTGCTGATAGCTACCTTGTTTTGGGGGTCTTCTTATTTGTTCATGCAAATGGGGATGGCTACGTTGGCTGTTTGTAATTTTATTGCGTTGCGTTTCGGCTTAGCCTTTATCTTGGCTGCGGCGTGTTTTCCTAAACGGGTTTGGCAAGCCCGGGAAGCGGCGTTGTGGCCGGCAGTTGTTCTAGGGAGCTTACTGCTGTTGGTGTTCATTTTTATTTTGTTTGGCATTCCGAGGACAACGACTTCCAATGCGGCTTTTTTGGTTAGCCTGACGGTCATCTTCGTGCCTCTCTTAACGGCACTGTTATCGCGAAAACTTCCTCAAAAGTCAGTGGTGGTCGGAGTTGGCTGCGCTTTTGTCGGTGTATGTTTTTTAACCTTACAAGGGCAGCTATCTGTCAATTGGGGGGATGTTCTGAGTATTGGTGGAGCACTGGCCTATGCGCTGCACATTTTAACGGCAAGTCGCCTAACTAAAGGGGGCGATTCGTTGGCGCTCGGTATCTGGCAGCTTGGTTTCACCGCGTTGTTTAGTGGGATATTGTCGGTTCTTTTTGAACAGCCTCGTTGGCCGCAGGCATCGGAAGAGTGGTTGGCGGTCTTTGCTCTAGGGATTTTTTGTAGTGCATTGGGGTTTGTTATGCAAGTAGTGGCTCAGCAGCACACGACGGCTACCGATACGTCGCTGATTTTTTCACTAGAACCCGTTTTTGCAGCGGGATTTGGTTTCGCTTTTTTAGGAGAAGTGTTGTCAGTTCAAGGGTATTTTGGAGCCGCTTTAGTCCTTATTGGTGTAATATATCCTCAATTATGTCAGAAAGAAACTTTGCAGGATGGTGAAAGGAATCATGCTCTCCAAAGCGAATCTATGTCAAAGAAAGCTGTATCGTAAATCAGAAGACAGGAAAGGGAATTTATGGAGTATCTTATTTCGTTTTTAGAAGGGATTATTACCTTTATTTCGCCGTGTATGCTGCCGCTTTTGCCGCTGTATGCCGCTTATTTTGGCGGTGGCGCTTCTTCGGGCAAGGCGGTGCTGCATGCGCTGGGTTTTGTCTTGGGCTTTACCTTGATTTTTGTGACGATGGGGGCGTTTGCGGCGACGGCAGGCTCTTTTTTGAGGGAGTACCAAGGTCAGGTTGATTTGGTAGCTGGCGCGATTATCGTTTTATTTGGTTTAAATTATACTGGATTGTTTTCGATTGGCTTTTTGAACCGCACCTATGCGCTTGATATGCAGGTGCGTCCTTTGGGACTAGGGTCGGCTATATTGTTCGGAATGGTATTTGCTTTAGGGTGGACTCCTTGTGTGGGAGCTTTTTTGGGTTCGGCGCTGCTTTTAGCCTCGCAGCAGGATTCGGCGGTTCGCGGCGTAGGGATGCTTCTTTGCTACTCTCTGGGCTTGGGGATACCTTTTGTCATGGCGACGATGCTGCTGGATCATCTGAAAGGCGCCCTGGCGGCAGTGAAAGAAAATTATCAGTTGATTAACCGAATTTGCGGGATATTACTCATTGTGTTGGGTTTGTTGATGATGTCCGGCTGGTTGGGAGTATTTTTAGGGATGCTTAGTTTTTAGGAGGTCATGATGAACAAGAAAATTTTAGCATTAGCAATTGTCTTGGTGGTCGTGTTGGTTGGGGCCGGTGTTGCTTATCGGTCTTTGACGGCGGATACAGGGACGCAAATAAAGCAAAGCCAAGAGGCGGTGAACTCGCAGGGAGGAAAAACCGCTAAGCGACAGGCGCCTGATTTCTCGGTGTTGGATGTCGAAGGAAAACAGGTATTATTGTCTTCTTTGCGAGGCAAGCCGGTTGTTTTAAATTTTTGGGCTAGCTGGTGCGGGCCTTGTCGGGAAGAAATGCCTGATTTTCAGCAGGTATATACGCTATACCAGGGACGCGTGCATTTTATGATGGTGAACTTAACGGACGGTTCGCGGGAAACACAGGGAAAAGCCGCAGAATTTGTGCGGCGCAACGGCTTCTCATTCCCGGTGTATTACGATACGAAACAAGAAGCAGTTAAGGGGTATGGAATTACCGCCATTCCTACGACGTTTATTTTGGATGCGGACGGGATGGTGGTTAATCAGTCCCAAGGGGTTATGCGCAAAGAAGTCTTGCAGAAAACATTGGAGCAGGTGCTGGCGCGGTAATTAGACGGACACGGAAAACTGAAAGCGGGTTGAACAAGAGAATCTAATGAAAAACGCGGTCATTCGAATTTTTTCGAGTGACCGCGTTTTAGTTCAATTCTATATTCCGTAACCCTCTGCTGTGTCCTCTGATTCTCCGGTTCTCCTGTTCAAAAGTTTTTGCTGAGTTGAGTATAAGAACGAACCGAGTTTGCAAAAAAGTAAACTCGGTTCGTTCGTTTTCTTTTTAATGCATCCAGGAAGTTTTGGTATCCAAGAGGATACCGTCATCTCTGGTGGCCTGGGTTAGACTGTGTTCTTGCGCTTGAATGCAGACAAAGTAAAGGTCTTCGCTGTCGCTGGCTTTCCAACTGCGCTCGCCAGCAGGGGCAACACGAATCAGGGCGCCTTCTTGTACGGGAAATTCTTCGCCGTCCACAAAAAAGACGCCGCTTCCTCGTAAAATCAGATACAGTTCTTCGTTTTTCTTGTGAGCGTGTACAAAGGGCATGGCAGTGCCGGCGGCCAAGCGGTTTAGCGACATTTCGCAGCCTGTAAGGCCTAAGTCTTTGCCGACAAAAAGTTTTCCTGAGAAGCCGTTATACTCTTTCTCCTGTAGTGTTTCAAAAGGACCTGCATTTAAAATAGAATAATTTTTTTTCATGGTAGTTTCCTACTTTCTTTTTTATTAGTGTACATACACCTGAATGTTTAAATAAAAATAGTTGGTTGCTTGCAGACTCTTAGGGTGCTAATGCCTCTAATTTGTTTAGTAAGGCAGTTAGTTTAGCTGTATCTTCTTTGCCCAGATAGGTTAGGAGCAGTTCTTGCGCTTTTTCCCAGCAGGACCAGCCTTCTTCTGCGGTTTGCCGCCCTTGGGTTGTCAAGGAAACCAATTTGGTTCGTGAGTCTTTGCCTTGCTGTAAAATGATAAGACCGTTTTCCAAAAGCGGTTTCATATTGCGGTTTAACGTTGTGCGATCAATGCGCATGTTTTGAGCTAACTGGCTGATCGTCAACGCATCCGTTTCTTTGAGGCGGAGCAGCATGGACAATTGAGCGATGGTAATGCCGCATGGCTTGAGCTGTTCATCGTAGAACTGGGTGACAGCTCGCGATGCACGGCGTACATTCATGCAATTGCAGATGCTGGGTTGTTTCGGGTACGTAAGTAGTTGGTTTTTCATAGTTACAGATTCCTTTGGTGCATATACACTTAATTATTTATAGTTTAAAGCTTACTTTAGTTAAAGTCAAGAATAAAGTATAATCATAAATTGAGAAAGTCTTTATGATATAATACAATGCAAAGAAAACCTAAGAATGGAGAATGTGTAGATGTCGACATTGCCAAATTGTCCTAAATGTAATTCCGAATATACCTATGAAGATCGGGGCCTTTTTATTTGTCCGGAATGCGCTCATGAATGGGCTGGCGGGGAAGCTGCCGAGGCGGAGGAAGGCCTGGTGGTCAAAGACGCCCATGGAAATCGTCTTGCCGACGGCGACGCCGTGACCATCATCAAGGACTTAAAAGTAAAAGGAGCTTCTTCTTCCTTGAAGATTGGCACCAAGGTGAAGAACATCCGTTTAGTGGAGGGCGACCATAACATTGACTGCCAAATTGAAGGCTTTGGCGCGATGAAGCTGAAATCGGAATTTGTTAAAAAAGCCTAGTCTTGCATTGTTATGCAAACAATAGTATACTGAAAAACAATTAAAGAAGCACAAAATGGGGAACACCACCAAAAGGGTGTCTCTTCGTTTTGTGCTTTTTGTTTTGTCGTCACTGTGAAGTGACGGTGAAACAAAAGAAAATAAAGATATGTTTTGTAACCCTCAGTCGCGCCCTCTGGTTACTCGCGCGACTCTTGTTTAAAACCCGTACCTATTTACATAAGGAGGTGATCGTTATGCGTGTGAATGGCGAGGAAGTTTGCCTGGAAAAACCGTTGACCTTGGCAGCGTATTTGGCAGCGAAGCAGTTTGACTGCCGCATGGTTGCGGTGGAGCGCAACGGAGAGATTGTACCCAAGGCTGACTATGAGAAAGTGGCGCTCCAAGAAGAGGACATTTTGGAACTTGTACGCTTTGTAGGAGGCGGCTGAAATGAAAGTTGAAGTTAACGGTAAAGAGAGAGAGATTTCCTGCCGCACGGCGTTTGCAGTGAGAGACCAGCTGGGAAACGATACAGACGTGCTCATTGTCAACGGCTTTCAGACGGATGAGGATTACCAGATCCAAGAAGGCGATACCATAGCGCTCATTAAAAAAGGCGTGCTACCGCCGCAAGAAGAGCTGGAAAGCTTAATGCGCTCCCGCCACACGCCGCAAGTGCACGACAAGCTCAAGGCAGGCAAGGTAGCTATTGCTGGTTTGGGAGGTTTAGGCTCTAATATTGCGGTCATGCTGGCGCGTATTGGCGTCGGCAAGCTGCTTTTGGTGGATTTTGACGTTGTAGAACCTAGTAACCTAAACCGCCAAAGCTACTATGTGAGCCATCTGGGCCTGCTCAAGACCGAGGCGCTGAAAGAGCAACTGGCGCAGATTAACCCGTTTATTCAGGTAGAAACTCGCGCGGTCCGCGTGGAAGAAGAGAACGTGGTGCCGCTATTTCAGGAGTATGACGTGATTTGCGAGGCTTTTGACAAACCGGCGGCTAAGGCCGTATTGGTGAACACCGCCTTAGGAAAACTGCCCCAGGTCAAGGTGGTGGCGGCTTCCGGCATGGCTGGTTTTGGCAGCGCGAATACGATCAAGACGAAGCAAGTTATGGAACGTTTGTATGTCTGCGGCGATTTGGAAAGCGGCGCTTGCCGGGGACGCGGCTTGATGGCGCCGCGCGTACAGGTTTGCGCCGGACACCAGGCGAATATGGTGCTGCGCCTGCTTGTGGGCGAATTAGAAGTAGGAGGAATGTAGAAAATGACAGATGTATTGAAAATTGGCGGCCGAGAGTTTAAGTCTCGCTTGATTTTGGGTTCGGGAAAATTTTCTCTGCCCCTGATCCAGGCGGTTATCGAGCATGGCCAAGTGGATATGGTGACGCTGGCGCTGCGGAGAGCGAATGTGGGCGGTCAGGAAAATATATTAGAATACATACCGAAGGGCATTACGCTGCTGCCTAATACCTCCGGCGCCCGCAACGCCGAGGAAGCGGTGCGTATCGCCAGACTGGCTCGGGAGCTTGGGTGCGGCGATTTTGTTAAGCTGGAAGTCATAAGGGACTCAAAGTACTTGCTGCCGGATAATCAGGAAACCATTAAGGCAACGGAAATCTTGGCTAAAGAAGGGTTTCAGGTTATGCCGTACATGTATCCGGACCTAAATGCAGCCAGAGCCTTGGCTGATGCCGGAGCGGCGTCGGTCATGCCCTTGGGCGCGCCCATTGGCAGCAATAAAGGGCTGTGTACGCGGGAGTTTATTCGGATTTTGATTGAAGAGATTGATTTGCCGATCATTGTTGACGCTGGCATTGGTCGGCCTTCGCAGGCTTGCGAGGCGATGGAGATGGGTGCGGCTGCGGTGATGTGCAATACCGCGATTGCCACGGCCGGCGATGTAGCGCAGATGGCGCGAGCCTTTAAGCAAGCAGTGGAAGCCGGACGGGAAGGCTATCTTGCCGGTTTAGGACGGGTGCTGGACGGGGCGGAAGCATCCAGCCCGTTGACCGGATTTTTGGAGGCGTAAACATGGAAACTAAAAGAGTCAATCACATGGAATACCAGCCAGGCATGGAGGCGCTGGAGTCGGATGTGCTTGCAAAGGTGCTGGAACGGACCGCGTCGTATGAGTACCAAAACTACACAACCCAAGACGTGCGGCGTGTCCTGGCCAAGGAATCCTTGTCGCTGGAAGACTATGGCATACTGCTGTCCCCGGCGGCGGGAGACTGTTTAGAAGAAATGGCGGTGCGCGCGCGTTGGGAGACGCGTAAGCATTTCGGTAATTCCGTACAGATGTTTACCCCTCTGTATATTGCCAATTACTGCGAAAACCACTGCGTGTATTGCGGCTTTAACTGTCAAAACCGCATTCATCGGGGGAAGTTGACGCTCGCAGAGATTGAAAGTGAACTGCAGACCATTGCTAAAACCGGGTTGCAGGAAATTTTGCTCCTTACCGGCGAGACGCGCAAGCAATCCGGCGTGGATTACATTGGCGAAGCGGTTAAATTGGCGGCGAAATACTTTTCTACGGTAGGTATTGAAATTTATCCTCTCAATTCGGATGAATACGCTTATCTGCACGCTTGCGGCAGTGATTTTGTCTGTGTGTACCAAGAAACCTACAATCCGGATAAATACGAGCAGGTACATTTGAGCGGCCCCAAGCGTATTTTCCCTTACCGCTTTCACGCGCAGGAGAGGGCTCTTTTGGGCGGTATGCGCGGCGTGGCCTTTGGGGCGCTCTTAGGATTGGACGATTTCCGAAAAGACGCTTTTTCCGTAGGAGTTCACGCTTCTTTGATTCAACAGAAATATCCCCACGCGGAGATTTCTTTTTCTGCGCCGCGTTTGCGTCCGTATATCAACAATGCGGCTAATAACGCCAATGACGTCCATGAAAAGCAGCTGCTCCAGGTGATGCTGGCATACCGCCTGCTTATGCCCTTTGCGGGTCTTACGATCTCTACCAGAGAGCGAGCCGGCTTCCGGGATCATGTTATCGGCCTTGTGGCGACAAAGATTTCTTCCGGCGTTAGTGTGGGCGTTGGCGGACACAGCGAAGAGGAAAAAGGCGACGAACAGTTTGAAATTGCCGATCCTCGCAGCGTTGACGACGTTCATCAAATGGTACTGGCTCGCGGGCTGCAGCCGGTATATACGGATTATCTGCGAGTGTAACTATGGCGGAATTGCTTTGCGTGACTCAGCGTAGTTTATGCCCGGACGATTTTTTAGAGCGCGTCCGCCGTTTGGCGCAGGCGAAGCCGCAAGCGATTTTGTTGCGGGAGAAGGATTTGGGCGAAGCAGATTATGAAGTGTTGGCGAGGGAAGTGCAGGAACTCTGCGCTCCTTGGGGTGTACGCCTTATAGTGCGTCGTTACGCCGATGTGGCGCGGCGATTAGGAGTACAGCAGTTACACTTGTCCATGGAAGAGCTGCGCCAGGCGGAGCCTGAGGCGCTGGCTGGTTTGCAAACGGGAATTTCGGTTCATTCTGTGCCAGAGGCATTGGAAGCGCAGCAACTGGGGGCGGCTTATCTTATTGCGGGACATATCTACGCGACCGATTGTAAAAAAGATTTGGCGCCGCGCGGCCTGGACTTTCTGCGCGAAGTGTGTCAATCGGTCAGCGTACCTGTATTTGCCATTGGCGGCGTGACGGCGGAGCGGGTGCCGGAACTGCTGGCTCGCGGCGCAGCGGGCTGCTGTGTCATGTCGGGAGCGATGCAATGCTCCTCGCCGGAAGAATATATCGAGAACATAATTACAAAAACTATTGATAAAAATTAAAAACAAAAGAGAAACGTAAAATAAGTTATTGACAAAGGAAAATACTTACGGTATATTTTAAAACATCCTCGGAAAAATTTTATAACCAAAATGTGATGAAGGAACCTGTGCTTTTTAAAAGTTGTTTCAGAGAGCCGGCGGTTGGTGCGAGGCGGCAACAGCGTAAAAGCGCGAATCATTCCGGAACAGCAAGGCTGAAGCCTCTTGGAGGCCTAGGTTGCGCCGGTCTCAGCTTCCTGCGGGAAGTGCAGTCGTTATTCTGCTAAGGTTGTTGGACCTGATGAGAAACAGAGGGAAACTTCTGTAAAAGGGTGGTACCGTGAGAGCGACGTCTCTTGCCCCTTTAAGCTGTTTAGCTTAAGGAGCAAGAGGCGTTTTTGTTTTTAGAAGTGTGTCAAAGTGTTATACTTAATCTACAGAATAGAACAAAAATATCACAAAATCATTTGATTTTATCCGCTTGCCTGCAAGGATGCGTAGAGCCGGAAGGCGCGCCAAAACTGGATTTGAAAAGAAAATTCCGTAAAATCAAAGTGTTGGCATTTGAATTGCTTAGATGTAACAGTGGCGTGCTGTTACGAAAAGGCAGGCTGAAGCGGGAAGGATTGAGGAAAGGAAGGAAGTTCATGAGTTTATTGGCCTCACATACGGAGGAAATGTTTTATACCATTTTGGATAATCTGCGGGAAGCCGTCAATGTAGTAGACACCAAAGGGTATATTACCTACGTGAATCCCAGTTCCGCCAACTATGCTTCCGCGCGTGTCGAGGATATGATTGGCAAGCACATTACCGAATACTACCCGCATGCAGCGCTTTTGGATGTAATTCGTGACAAAAAACCGCTGTTGGATCAAAAAATGGCGCAGGGCAATGGCAGGACCTTTATTGTGAATGCAGTGCCCTTGTACCGGCAAGGTGAATTTTACGGAGGCGTTTCCACGTTTCGGGACATTACCGAACTGGATGAACTGGCCCGGACGCTGGAGTATCTGGAAAATGAGCTGACTTTGAGCCAGGGCAGCGGTATTTTTGAGAGCTTCATCGGCGCTGATGGATCTCTGCGCAATGCTATTTTTAAAGCGCAGCGCAGTATTGCCTCGGTCGGGGGGCCGCGGCATTCGGTGATTCTGGGAGAGACCGGTACAGGTAAGACGATGCTGGCTCAGGGTATGTATCATTTTGCCCGCAAAATCGGTATTTTAAAAGAGGGCGCGCCCTTTGTCGAAGTGAACTGCGCGCAGTTTACCAATGCGGACATTGCGGCTATGGAAATCTTCGGCACCGATAAAGGAGCCTTTACAGGGGCCTTTGACAAGCCTGGACTTGTGGAAGTGGCCAATGGGGGCGTGCTCTTTTTGGACGAGGCCCATGCCTTGGTGCAGCACCAGACTATGCTGCTGAAGCTTATCGAATCCGGCTTGGTGCGGCGCATGGGAGGACGGACCGAGCATGAAGTGGATGTCATTATTATTGCGGCATCCAGCCAAAACTTGAAAGAAGTGTTTTTGCCGGAACTCTACCAGCGTTTGGCGCAGTACCAGATTGAGCTGCCGCCGCTGCGGGAGCGCAGTTTGCAGGAAAAACAGCAATTTTTGGAACAATTCGTAGAGCTGTACTGCCAAAAGGCGCAGGCTCGCTATAATGTGAGGCTGAAGGTTCATTTTACAAGCCGCGCGGCGGAGCTGCTTTTAGCGGCGGTGTTCGACCGCAATGTCCGGCAGTTTCGGGATGTGGTCAATGCCAGTATTGACGCGGTGGCGCCTTTAGTTAATCACCTTTCGCAAGGACATGAGCTGATTAAGCTGGTGGTGGATGAAGAAGACATCCCCAAGGCCATGCTGGAAGTGAAAAGCGTAAGTAGAGAAGCAGCGGAACCGACTGCAAAGCAGGAGAGCTTGGAAGAACTTCTTCTCAGTTTATCGGCGCTGGGGCTGGGGGTGCGGAAGATCTCCGCAGAGCTGAAGCGAAGAGGGATTTCCCTGGAATACTATCAAGTGGCGTATAAGCTGAAAAAGCTGAAAAAAGATAGAGTATAGTTTGGGTAAGAAGAAAGGGGCAGATACAATGAGTAGAAAAATGAAAACCATGGACGGCAACACGGCGGCGGCGCATATTTCGTATGCATTCACCGACGTAGCGGCCATTTTCCCCATCACGCCTTCGTCCAATATGGCGGAGAGCGTGGACGAGTGGGCGGCGCAAGGGCGTAAGAACCTCTTTGGACAGACGGTGCAGGTAGTAGAAATGCAGTCCGAAGGCGGCGCGGCCGGTGCAGTGCATGGCTCGTTGCATTCGGGAGCGTTGACGACGACCTATACGGCGTCGCAAGGCTTGTTGCTGATGATTCCGAATATGTATAAAATCGCCGGCGAATTACTGCCTGGCGTATTCCATGTCAGCGCCCGGGTGGTTGGCGCCAATGCGATCAGCATTTTCGGCGATCACTCCGATGTGATGGCTACGCGCCAGACTGGGTTTGCTATGTTGGCGGAAAGCAGCGTTCAACAGGTTATGGATTTGTCCGCTGTCGCTCATTTGGCAGCCATCAAAGGACGCGTGCCGTTCCTGAACTTCTTTGACGGGTTCCGTACGTCCCATGAAGTGCAGAAGGTCGAAATGCTGGAGTACGAAGAACTAGGCAAGCTCCTGGACATGGAGGCGGTCAACTCCTTCCGGCGTGGGGCGCTCAACCCGGATCATCCTGTCTTGCGCGGCACCGTGCAAAATCCGGATATTCATTTTCAGCAGCGGGAAGTATCCAATAGTTATTGGGAGAAGCTGCCGGAGATTGTTGAAGAATACATGGCGGAAATCAGCAAGCTTACCGGGCGGGAGTACCACTTGTTCAATTACTACGGAGCGCCTGATGCGGAGCGTTTGATCATTGCCATGGGCTCTATGTGCCAAACCGTAGAAGAAGTGGTGGATCATCTGAACGCCAAAGGTGAAAAAGTGGGCCTGTTGAATGTTCACCTCTATCGCCCGTTTTCGCTGAAGCATTTCTTCCAGCACATTCCAAAGAGCGTCAAAAAGATTGCTGTGCTGGATCGCACTAAGGAATTGGGCGCATTGGCGGAACCACTGTATTTGGATGTGAAAAGCGCGTTCTACGGCACGGACTGGCAGCCGCTTATCGTTGGCGGTCGCTGCGGCGTAGGCGGCAAGGATGTTATGCCCAAACATATTATGGGGATTTTTGACAACCTTAAAGCGGCGCAGCCTAAGGATCACTTTACGGTTGGCATTCTGGACGATGTTAGCCATCTATCCCTGACAGAAGGCGAGGACATCGATACCACTGTGGCGGGAACCAAGGCTTGTAAATTCTGGGGCTTAGGCGCAGACGGCACGGTAGGGGCTAATAAATCCGCCATCAAGATTATTGGCGACAAAACGGATCTGTATGCGCAGGCGTACTTTGCGTATGATTCCAAAAAATCGGGCGGCATTACGGTGTCCCATCTGCGTTTCGGCAGTCAGCCGATTAAATCTCCCTACTTGATTGATAAAGCCGATTTTGTTTCCTGTTCTCAGCAATCCTATGTTGATAAATATGATTTGCTGACAGGCTTGAAACCGGGAGGCGCTTTTCTTTTAAACACCAATTGGTCTGCAGCGGAACTGGAAACCCATCTGCCGGCGGCGATGAAACGCTATCTGGCGGAAAAAAATATTCGTTTCTATACGATTAATGCCGTAGGCATTGCCCAAGAGCTGGGTCTTGGAGGCCGTTTTAACATGATTATGCAGTCTGCTTTCTTCCAGCTGGCGCAGATTATTCCCATTGAAAAAGCGGTGCAGTATTTAAAAGATTCCGTAGTCGCCACGTATGGGAAAAAGGGCAATAAAGTGGTGGGAATGAACCACGCCGCTATCGACAAGGGTATCGCAGGTTTGGTGCAGGTGAATGTGCCGGCAAGCTGGAAAAATGCTGTTGCAGCCGAGCAGAGTGTGCAGACGAATGGCGTGCCGGCGTTTATTCGTGATGTGCTGGTGCCGATGAACCGTCAGGAGGGAGACAGCTTGCCTGTGAGCGCGTTCCTGCCTCAGGCGGACGGCACGTATCCGCTGGGAACCTCGGCTTATGAAAAGCGCGGCATCGCCATCAATGTACCGGAATGGCAGCCGGAAAATTGCATTCAATGCAATCAGTGCTCTTTTGTTTGTCCTCATGCCAGTATCCGGCCCATTCTGGTGAACGATGCGGAAAAAGCGGCTGCGCCGGAAGGTTTTGCCGTTAAAGACGCTGTTGGGGCGAAGGATTTGTATTTCCGCTTGGCTATCTCGACGCAAGATTGCACCGGCTGCGGCAACTGCGCGGAAATTTGTCCGGCAAAAGTCAAAGCGTTGCAGATGAAGCCCCTGGCTTCGCAAGATGCGCAGGTTACACTTTGGGATTATGCGGTGTCGCTGACGCCGAAGAAGAATCCGGCCAATCCCTTTACGGTCAAAGGCAGTCAGTTTGAACAGCCTCTCTTGGAATTCTCCGGCGCGTGCGCTGGCTGTCTGGAAACAGGCTATGCCAAACTAGTGACGCAGCTCTATGGCGATCGGCTCATGATCGCCAATGCCACTGGTTGTTCTTCCGTCTGGGCGGGCAGTACGCCTTCCGTTCCGTACACGACCAACCATCGCGGCCACGGTCCGGCCTGGGGCAACTCTCTCTTTGAAGACAACGCCGAGTACGGTTTGGGTATGGCGTTGGGCGTGAAACAACTGCGGCAGCAGTTGGCGCAAAAGGTGGCGGAAGCCGCCAAACTAGACTTGGGAGAAGAGTGGAAAAATGCCTGTGCGGACTGGCTGGAACATCAAGAAGCAGGCGAAGGGAGCCGGGAGCGTGCGGATCGACTCGGCGCCATGCTGGAAGGCGTCAAGAACCAAAATGAACTATTGGGCTATTTGCATGAAAACAAGGATTTTCTAGTTAAGCGTTCTCAGTGGATCTTCGGTGGCGACGGCTGGGCCTATGATATTGGCTTTGGCGGCCTAGATCATGTACTGGCTTCCGGCGAAAACATTAATGTGCTTGTATTTGATACCGAGGTTTACTCCAATACGGGCGGCCAGTCGTCCAAGGCGACACCGGCGGCGGCTATTGCCAAATTTGCCGCCAGCGGCAAGAAGACCAAGAAAAAAGATTTGGGCCTCATCGCTATGAGCTATGGCTATGTGTATGTGGCGCAAATTGCCATGGGAGCGGATAAAAACCAAACCCTCAAAGCCATTGCCGAGGCGGAGGCGTATCCGGGGCCGTCCCTGGTTATTGCCTATTCGCCGTGCATCAACCATGGTCTTAAAGCCGGTATGGGCTGCAGTCAGCTTGAAATCAAGAAAGCAGTGGAGTGCGGTTACTGGTCTATGTATCGTTACAATCCTGCACTAAAGGAAAGCGGCAAGAATCCCTTTGTACTGGACTCCAAGGAACCAACGGCGGACTTCCGCGAATTCCTGATGGGCGAAGTGCGTTACTCTTCTCTTTTAAAACAGTTCCCTGAACAAGGAGAAGCCTTGTTGACCAAGACGGAACAAGACGCCAAGGACCGTTTGGCCGTCTACAAACGTTTGGCGAGCCAAAGCGAATAAACAATATGTAGGACAGAGAAACACAACACAAAAGAAAAATCCCGCCGCAAGGCGGGATTTTTCTACATATTTCTATAGAATTTTATAGACTCTCTCTGTTTCCTATGGCCTTTTCTCTGTTCCTCTGAGTAAATTTTGTAACATCGTCAAGCCCTCCTGTACATAGCCCCTTTTATTTTGCCAGCGTACTCGCTAGAATAAGGAGAGTGGATAATCACAAACGAGGTGTGCATAGTGGAAGATTCCTTGCTTTTAAAAATGGTAGAACGCATGAGCATTGCGGCGACGCTGGCGTTTTTGCTTTCCCAGACGTCGCTGCTGCAGCGCTTGAATTATCGGTCAGTGACGATTTTCGATAAAGCGAAACTGGCGGTGATTTTTGGCCTGATCGGTATTGTCGGCACCTATGCTGGCATTCCCGTCGATGATGCGTTAGCAAACTCGCGAGTGATAGGCGTCATGGCGGCGGGTCTTATCGGGGGGCCTGCCATGGGAGCTGCCGCTGGGATGATTGCCGGCGGGCACCGGTATTTTTTATTTGGCGGTTTTTCCGCTTTTTCCTGTGCCCTGGCTAATTTGGTAGAAGGGCTGTTTGCCGGGATGGTGCGCAAATGGTATCCTCATGCGGCGCTGCCCTGGTGGGTGGTGCTGTTGAGCGGTGTTGTAGGGGAAGTGTTGCAAATGGCTATTATTTTGCTGACTGCCCGGCCGTTTGACATGGCGTTGACGTTGGTGGAGCATATTGCGTTGCCCATGATTGTGGCTAACTCTATTGGTTTGACTATTTTTATGGCGATTATTCGCATGACTATGGATGTACAGCAGCAAGCCGGTGCGGCGCAGTCGCAAAAAGCGCTGGCCATTGCCGCAGAGACGTTGGCTTATTTTCGCAAGGGTTTGGATGAAGCTTCTGCACAAGCGGCAGCTGATATTATCTATGCCACCGGCAGTTATCATGCGGTGGCGGTAACCAATGCTACGGAAGTGCTGGCCTTTGTGGGAGACGGAGCGGAACATCATCGGGCTCGGCGGCATGAGTTGACAAAGGCGACCGTCCGGGTGTTGCAGAGCGGTGAAATCTTTGTAGCCAGGACAAGGGAGGAAATCGGCTGTCCTTGTGGTATTTGCCGCCTTGAAAGCGCCATTGTAGCGCCGCTGAAGCGGGGCGAGCAGGTGATTGGCAGCTTTAAGCTTTACTATACAAACTCTAAGCTTTTAAATCAGTCGGATGTGGTCTTTGCCAAAGGGCTGGCGCAGCTTTTTTCCATCCAACTGGAATTGGCTGAAATTGACCGCCAGGCCAAGCTGGTAGCCAGGGCGGAGTTGAAGGCGCTGCAGGCGCAAATTAATCCTCATTTTTTGTTTAATACGCTCAATACGATTACTTCGTTGATTCGCACCAAGCCAGACCAGGCGCGGGAGTTGCTGCAGAAGCTGGGCTCTATTTTTCGCTTTGCCCTGCAAAAAGCAGGGCATGCCATTACGCTGGAAGAAGAGCTGGCGCAGGTGCGAGCGTATTTGGCGATTGAAAAGGCCCGTTATGAAGAAAAATTGTGTATTGAAGAGAATATTGACGAACGTTTGGGGGCCTGTCTCATTCCTTCCCTGATTATCCAGCCCATTGTCGAAAATGCTGTGATTCACGGCTTAAAGCCCAAAGTAGACGGAGGAACCATTTGGCTGGATGTGCAGCAGCGAAGCTCAGATGTGGTTGTTGTGATTCGCGATGACGGCGTGGGGATGGATTTACAGGCCTGTCATCCCTTGGAGCAAAATTCGGCAGCTCATATTGGGATGCAGAACGTGCATGAGCGTTTGCAGGGACAATATGGCGGTTCCTACGGGCTGACCGTACAAAGCGCCCCGGGAGAGGGAACGGTGGTTACCTTGGTGCTGCCGTGCAAGACAAGGAGTGAAGAAGAGCATGCTCAGCAGCATTATTGTGGATGACGAGAGACCGGCCAGAGACGAGCTGCGCTACCTATTGTCGCTGGTTCCAGGCGTAGCGGTGAAGGGCGAAGCGCAGAATGCCGCCGAAGGCATACAACTAGCGGCGCAGGAGCAGCCGGATGTGGTGTTTTTGGACATCAGCATGCGGGATATGGACGGTTTGGCGGCAGCGGCGCTGATTCGCAAAGTAGCGCCCGGGACGATGATTGTGTTTGCTACAGCCTATGATGAATACGCCATCAAAGCTTTTGAATTGGGAGCGGTAGACTATTTGCTCAAGCCCTTTGAGGAAGCGCGGATTCGTCAGACTGTCCAGCGTTTGCAGGCGTATCAAAAAGAAGAAAAACATGCGGCTGTGAACCGTGTTGATGAAGTACTGGAAGAGGCGAGAATTCACATTGATAAGCTGCCCGTAGAAAAGAACGGCAGCATTCATCTTTTGAATTATGGTGAAATTGTCTATGCTTATGCCAAGGCTGGCAATGTGACTGTTGTGACCGCAAAGGATGAAGCTGTCTACAATGGAACGTTGTGCGAACTCGAGGCGCGCATGAACGGGACGCATATGATGCGGGTGCATAAAAGCTATGTGGTTAACTTAGATAAGATTCGGGAAGTGGTGCCGTGGTTCAAAGGAACCTATTGGCTGAAAATGGAGCATTATCCGGAAGTGGAAATACCTGTAAGTAAAAGCCAAATTAAAGAACTAAAAATCATTTTGGGCTTAAAGTAACTTTATTTCCATTGATATCTCCTGATTTCCATTGGCAAGGCATTTTGTTCTATTGATACGATATGCGTTTATTTATTGAATTTTGTATCTTATGCTGGAAATGCAGTATTACGAAAATTCAATATTGGAGGCAAGTCGTATGAGTATGAATGGTTTGTATCTCGTTCTGATTTCAGCGCTGGTTTTAAGCCTGTGCTATCGCTACTATGGCGCCTTCATCGCCGCAAAGGTGTTGGCTTTGGATCCCAAACGTCCGACGCCGGCTGTTGTGCATGAAGACGGTCATGACTATGTACCTACGAATAAATGGGTACTTTTCGGACATCATTTTGCCGCTATCGCTGGCGCAGGTCCCTTGGTTGGTCCGGTTCTGGCGGCGCAGTTCGGCTATTTGCCGAGCATGTTGTGGATTTTGATTGGCGCCTGTTTGGGCGGCGCGGTTCATGACATGATCATCTTGTTTGCCTCGATTCGTCATGACGGCAAATCCATTGCGGAAATCGCCAAAGAAGAAATCGGTCAATCCGCAGGTTTGGCAGCCGCTATCGCCGTTATCTTCATTTTGGTCATTACCATGGCCGGCATGGGGATTGCCGTGGCTAACGCCCTCTTCAACAGCCCCTGGGGCGCCTTTACCGTAGGCGCTACCATTCCCATCGCTCTTTTCATCGGCGTTTACATGCGCTATTTGCGGCCCGGCCATATCGGCGAAGCATCCTTCGTCGGCGTGGTCATGGTGATTGCCGCGGTTGTGGGCGGCGCTTGGATTCAACACTCTTCCTGGGCACCGTTCTTTACGCTGAGCCGTGTGCAGCTTGACATTATTTTGCCGCTGTACGGTTTTGTCGCCGCTGCGTTGCCTGTGTGGCTGCTGCTGGCGCCTCGCGACTACTTGAGCACCTACATGAAAATCGGCACTATCGGCGCGCTGGCGCTGGGGATCATCATCGTGCAGCCGCAGATTCATATGCCTGCGGTGACTTCGTTCATTGGCGGCGGCGGTCCGGTTGTGCCTGGTCCGGTTTGGCCGTTTGTCTGCATTACCGTGGCTTGCGGCGCTATTTCCGGCTTCCATTCGGTTATTGCGACCGGTACGACGCCTAAAATGCTGACCAATGAAAGTGAAATATTGCCGATCGGTTTTGGCGCTATGCTGGCGGAATCCTTCATCAGCGTCATGGCATTGATTGCTGCGACAAGCTTGATTCCTGCGGACTATTTCGCTATCAACAGCGTACCGGAAACTTTCGCTAAATTGGGTATGAACGTACAAGAACTGCCTATGCTTTCGCAAATGGTAGGAGAAAATGTGGCAGGCCGTCCCGGCGGCGCGGTTTCGCTGGCTGTGGGCATGGCTCATATTTTCTCGCAGATTCCCGGCTTGGGCGAATTTATGTCATTCCTTTATCACTTTGCCATTATGTTTGAAGCCCTCTTTATTTTGACGATCATTGACGCCGGCACCCGTGTTGGCCGGTATTTGCTGCAGGAAGTGGGCGGTTTGATTTACAAGCCTCTGGGAGACGCGAACTGGACTCCTGGCGTTGTTTTTACAAGCGCGCTGATTTCCTTTGCGTGGGGGTACTTAATTTTTGGAGGCTCTATTGCTTCCATCTGGCCGCTCTTTGGTCTGTCCAATCAGCTCTTGGCCAGTATGGCCTTGGCTATCGGCACAACCATGCTGTTGCGCATGGGCAAAGTCAAGTATATCTGGGTAACCTTGGCGCCGTTGTGCTTTATGCTGGTGACGGCGGTAACCGCCGGCTTCTATAACATCTTCGAGTTCTATCTGCCTAAGGGGCAGATGCTGTTGGCTGGGGCCAGCGTAATCATGATGGTCCTCATTGTTTTCGTCATTGTGGACTCCGTTAAAGTATGGCGGTCCATTTTGAAAGACGCCCAAAAGAACTTGAAACAAGCGATGTAAAGCAACTATAAACGTCCCTGGAAACGGCAGTAAGCCAGCTCCAGGGACGTTTTTATTTTTATACCAGTATTTAGAAAGAAAGCGAACCGCGAAATACACGAAAAACGCGAACGGGGTTTCAAGGGATAGGAGGTTCTGTATAAACGGCGGCATGCTTGCATTTGAGACAAGATTTCCGCGCGACTCGCAAAAACCGGAGGTGACGGCAGTTCCGCGAACTCGCTGGCGCTCAGACATACGGAACTTTTCTCCGTCGCCTCCGGTTTTTGCGTCCTGCGGACCGTCTTGCTCCAATAAAAGTCTCAAATACAATCACGGCCGTCGTAGCCTCAGTCGTACCCTCCAGCTACTCACTCTACTCCTGTTCAAATTCCGCACTTTGGTTGTTCCCTCTTGTACGCCCAAGAGAGATTTGCTACAATAGGAATATAACGGATAATGATTATGAAATACCATCTATGAGATTTTTGTTATAGCAAGTTTAAAAACGGAGGACGACTATGCTGACCTTTACAGAAACAGCCCGCGCTTTGGCGAGGGAAAAGAAAAAACCGGTATATTTGGAAATGGCGCCGATTATTAATGAATGCTGCTTTGCCATGAGGGAAAGTCCTTCCGTACGGTTTGGCGAGCCTAAGGACAAGAGCCTATATCAACTTGCTTCTATTGAAGGCTTGTCAGTATACGTGCCCAAAGAGCTGCCGAATATTCCGCTGAAGATCAATGTGCGCAACATTTTAGGTTGGAAAACATTGTTCGTAGAAGGCTGGAGGCTGGCCTAACTTTTGCTTTGAAAATAAAGAACCGCTTGCCTCGTTTAAAGGGGAAAGCGGTTCTTCTTACTTTTTCTTGCTGTTTTGTTGTTTGCGCGCTTGCTCTGCTTGGCGGTTAGAAAAGAATTGAGTGCTTTTTTTAGCGGCTAGCTGATTTTTGTAGCTGCTCTTGTCGGAAATTTTGCCCATGACAGTACCTCCTGTTAGTTCTATTTCTATTGTAGCATGAATCAAAAGATCTGTGGGGGAAGAAGTGAATTGTGAGTGCGATATAACAAAAATACAGATAAATACAAAAAACATTGACATATATGTAAATGTAGATTATAGTAAGCATGTGGCAAAACTAGAAAATTTCATACGTAAATGTAATGAGGGAGAACTCTTGCTTTTGTGTCGTTTCAGAGAACCGGCGGGTGGTGCGAGCCGGCAACGAAGGAAACAGGATCGTCGCTCCTGAACAGCAACGCTGAAACCGTAGGGAGTAGGCCGCGCCGGTCTCGGCTTTCCTTGGAAAGTGCAGCCGTTAAACTGCTAGGGTTGTTAGACCCGATGAGAGGCAGATGATTTCATCTGTGAAAAAGGGTGGTACCGCGAGAGCAGCCTCTTGCCCCTTTGAGTCTTGGACTTGAAGGGCGCAGGAGGCTTTTTGTTTTGCCTGAATTGCGGTTTGCGTATATAAAAATAGGAGGATGAGGAACATGAAATTTTTAGAGATGTTGGCGCGGGGAATTTGCAAGGGAATGCCGTTGTGGGTGGTGATTTTTTCAGCGCTGGCTTTTTTTCAGCCGGCGCCCTTTAAAGCGATTGGCCCGTATATTTCCTATATGCTGGGGATTATCATGCTGGGGATGGGCCTGACTATGTCCTTGGAGGACTTTCGCTTAGTTTTTACAAGGCCTAAGGATGTTTTTTACGGCGTGTTTTTTCGGTATTTGATTATGCCGATCGTTGGCGTCAGCATTGCTTATGCGCTGGAACTGCCGCCGGCGCTGGCGGCAGGGATGGTTCTTTTGGGCGCTTGTCCCAGCGGTACGGGCTCCAATGTGATGACGTATCTGGCGAAAGGCGATACCGCTCTTTCGGTGACGGTGTCCAGCGTGAACACCATCTTGGCGCCAGTACTGACGACGTACTTGTTTTCTATGTTGGCAGGCGGCTTAATTCCCATTGACAGTTGGGCGCTATTCCTGGATATTGTCAAAATTGTGCTGGTGCCCGTAGGGCTGGGGGTTTTTCTGCATACCATTGCTCCTAATGCGGTCAATAAGATGACTAAAGTGGTTCCTGCGGTGTCTGTTCTCTTTATTGTGGCGATTATTGCTTCCGTTGTGGCGCTGAATGCGTCGAAGATGGCAACAATGGCCTTGGTTATCTGCGCCGCTGTGTGCATTCACAATGTAGCAGGTTTGCTGTTGGGCTATGGCGCTGGCCGCGCCGTGGGCATGCCGGAGAAAAAATCCCGCGCCATTACTTTTGAAATCGGCATGGAAAATTCCGGCTTGGCCGTAGCCTTGGCGTTGGCGCATTTAGATCCTATGGCGGCGCTTCCAGGGGCGTTAATGAGCGTTTGGGAATACATTATCGGCAGCTTGCTGGCAGGGTACTGGGCCAGCAAGCCTGTGGAAGAAGAATCAGAGCAAGAGCAAGCGGCATAGCAGGAGCCGTCTAATGAATGCAGAATAAAGCTATGGTTGGTTAATTCCAACTATAGCTTTATTTTATTTTGGAACAGTTTATGTGAATTTTTGTTGCTGAGTTTGTAGGAGGCGAAGACCTGATGCAGTATTTTCATGTAGATGTTTTTGCAGAGAAGCCTTTGCAAGGAAATGGCTTAACAGTGGTTTTCCCACCGTTGGATATGGTGAAAACAGCTGGCTTACTGGCTCTGGCGCAAGAATTTAAACAGTTTGAAAGCATTTTTTTGTATCGGAAAAAACTGGGGCTGGCGCGGGCGCGCATTTTTACAGTGGAGGAGGAACTGGCCTTTGCGGGACATCCTTTGTTAGGGGCGGCAGCGGTCTTGCATGAGTTGGACTATCCAGGAGCAGCGCAGGCGGAATTGAAGCTTGTTCTTTCTAGAAGCGAGGTGGTTTTGCGTTCAAAACGGCTGCCAGGAGCATTTCAAGTGGAGATGGATCTTGGGAAAACACAGTTTAGTCGCGTTCTCTCGCCGACGGCAAGGAACATAGTGGCCGCGGCGTTGAATTTAGAGTCGGAAGATTTGCATGAGGCGTATCCGTTAGAGGTGGCTTCTAACGGCCTGCCTTACTTATTGGTACCAGTGCGGCAGCGTCTGAAGGAAGCTAGAATTGTAGCGCCGGACTTTGCCGAGCTCTTGGCCTCGTGGGGAGCGAAGTTCGTGTACTTGTTCCAGCCGGAGACGCTGGAGGGGCGCACCTGGGATAACCGCGGTTTGGTGGAAGATGTGGCTACAGGGAGCGCCGCCGCTCCGTTGTGTTCTTATTTAGTGCGTCACGGCTGTTGCCAAAAAGAAGAACGTATTGCAATTAGCCAAGGACGTTACGTGGGAAGACCTAGTCGGATCTACGGCTGGGTCGCGAAGAATGGAACCGTGACCATTCAAGGCGATGTAGCTTTTTTTGCATCAGGAATATTGTCGTTAGGTGTTTTACAGCACCTTGCAAGAGAAGCGGAAGAGGGAGGAATGTGATGAACGCGGTCTGGGGAAAGGTGTTGCGAAGACTAGGCGTCGCCTTGCTTAGCCTTAGCGTGTTTATCTTGGGGATTTCCGGGTATGTAGGCTGGAATTTGACCCATCCGCCGAAGAAAGCGCTGCAGACAACGCCGGCGGCAGTTGGCTTGCCTTATGAACCGGTGAGCTTTGTCAGTCGTGAGGATGGTTTGGTTTTGCAGGGCTGGCTGCTTAGGTCGCCGGAAAACCGCTTGACCGTAATTTGCTCGCACGGGTACCGGCAAAATCGCGAGCAGGCGGATGTGCCATTGTTGCCGCTAGCGAAGGTATTGGTGGAGCACGGCATGAACGTGCTGCTTTTCGATTATCGCAATAGCGGTGAATCAGCAGGGGAGATGACTTCGGTGGGGCAGTATGAAGTGAGGGATCTGCTAGGGGCGGTGGACTATGTGCATAGCCGCCAAGAGTTGAATCCTAAGGTGGCGCTGCTGGGCTTTTCCATGGGAGCGGCAACGGCTATTCTGGCAGGGGCGGCGGAACCAACGGTTGCGGCGGTGGTTGCTGACGCGCCTTTTGCGGACTTGACACGGTATTTAGAAGCGAATTTTTCAGTGTGGACGGGGTTGCCGGCAGTGCCCTTTAATCGGACGATCTTGGCCGTAACTCCTATCTTGACGGGGTTACAGCCGGAAAAAGTAAGTCCTGTACAGGTTGTGGGAATGTTTGCGGGACGGCCGCTGCTCTTAATTCACGGCGAGGCGGATGATGATATAGCGCCGGAGAACAGCCGGGAACTGCAGCAGGCGTATCCGGCGGCGGAGCTGCTGCTCGTAGCTTCTGCGCGCCACGTGAAAAGCTATCAGCAGGAATCGGTGCGTTATGAAGCGGCGCTTTTAAATTTTTTGCAAAAAGTGGAGCTTGCCCATTGACTTGGAGCGCGCTCTAAGGTGTACAATGAGTGAAGCAAAAAGAAAAAACAGGAGGGTCTTTTATGGAAAAAGCAAAGGTCTATTTTACCAATATGCGAGCGACATCCAAAATGAATTTGCTCCAAAAGCTGGAGAATTTGGTCAAAAAAGCGGGGATGACCGATATTGACTTTAAGGAAAAGTATGCGGCCGTCAAGATTCATTTTGGCGAGCCGGGCAACTTGGCCTATTTGCGCCCCAATTATGCCAAGGTTATTGTGGACGTAATTAAGGCGCAGGGCGGCAAGGCATTCTTGACGGACTGCAATACCCTCTATGTAGGGCGGCGTAAAGATGCGTTGGAGCATATGGATGCTGCCTATGAAAACGGCTTTAATCCCTTTGCAACGGGCTGTCAGATTATTATCGGCGACGGTCTTAAGGGAACGGATGAAGCCTATGTACCGGTAGCCGGCGGCGAGCATGTTAAAGAAGCGAAGATTGGCCGGGCCGTTATGGACGCGGATATTTTTATCAGCTTGACCCATTTTAAAGGGCACGAATTGACCGGCTTTGGCGGCGCCTTGAAAAATATCGGCATGGGCTGTGGTTCCAGAGCCGGTAAAATGGAAATGCACAGCGACGGCAAACCGCGAGTACGGGAAAAATCTTGTGTAGGTTGCGGCGCTTGCGCTAAAATTTGCGCTCATAGCGCTATTACAATCACTGAGAAAAAAGCCAGCATCGATCATTCCATTTGTGTAGGCTGCGGTCGCTGTATCGGAACCTGTCATTTCAACGCCATTGCGGCGGCGTGGGACGAATCAAACGATGTCTTAAATAAGAAAATTGCCGAATATTCCTGGGCGGTGCTGAATGACCGGCCGCACTTCCATATTAGCTTGGTTGTGGATGTGGCGCCGTTCTGCGATTGTCATGCGGAAAACGACGTGCCGATTATTCCGGATTTAGGCATGTTTGCTTCCTTTGACCCGGTGGCGCTGGATATGGCCTGTGCAGACATGGCTAACAAGGCGCCAGCCATTCCCGGCAGTCATTTGGGCGAGCAACTGGCCGCTCGCAAAGATAGCACAGAGGCGGATCATTTCTGTACGGCCCATCCGGAAACCAACTGGCTGTCCTGCGTGGACCATGCGGAAAAGCTGGGGTTAGGCACGAAAAAGTATGAACTCATTGAGGTCTAAAGTTTTTTAACCAGACTAACGGCAGGATTTTGCCGTTAAAGGCGAGAAATACCCATAGCTTGGCTGCAGTGAAGCGGCCTTGGTATGGGTATTTTCAATTAGGGGATGACGTTTTGAAAATTGGAGCTAGAGTCATTAAGACCGGCATTGCCGTGGCTATTACCATGTTTATCTGTAAGCTGCTGGACTTGGAGCCGGCTTTTTTCGGCGCTGTGTCAGCGGTTATTAATATGCAGCCCTCTATTTTTTTGAGTTTTCGGGCGGCGAAGGATCAGATTTTGGTCCATATTTTAGGCGTCTTGGCCGGCTTTTGCTTTGGCTATTTTTTGGGAGTGACGCCTCTTTCGGCAGGCTTGATCGTTATTTTGCTTATCCCTTTGTATATCAAGCTGGATTTGCATAGCGGCATCACCATGGGTATTGTGGCGGCTCTATTTGTGCTGAGCTCTAGTACAGAAGAGTTTTTGGTGCACGCTTTGGCCAGAACCGGCGTTATTTTTGTCGGGTTGGGCGCAGCGATGCTGATCAATGTGGTTTTATGGCCGCCGCGCTATAATCAAGCGCTGAAAGGAAAACTACGGCAGGCGAATGAAGCGGCGGTGCTTTATTTTTGTCGGGCTGTCCAAGAATACGTCGGTCTGGAGGGGAGCGCACAGCCCCAGATTGAGCCGGAAGAAAAGAAACGAATTTATAAGCTGAATAAGGAAGCCAGGCAGCTCTTGGAGCTGATGAGCCGCGAGCGTTATTTGGGGGTGTCCTCCAAGGAGCAGCCGAAGGAATGGCTGACGCAGGCGGAAAAATTGATCGACTATAACGAATCCATTGTGAAAAAAGCAAATCGTATTTTTGATTTGCTGCCTACGCGGGTGGAGCGTCGCCATGGCGTGGGAGATCCGCCAGTGAGCGAGGAATTTAGGGCAATTTTAGAAGTGCTCGAAAGTGGCTGTACTATCGTCATTCGGGTAAACGGCAAGCTGCGTACGGTGATTATTGACGAAGGAACGGTGCAAATAGAAGAAATTAGCGAGGAATATTGGGAAACGCTGACCCATGCCATTGAGCAATGGCAGCCGCGGTTCGAAGGCAGCTACTATATGCACGGCCTGCTCGAAGTGGCGGTGATTGCCAATGAAATCAAATGGGCGACGCGGCAGGCGAAAATTCTGTTGCAGGAAAGCGTGGAAGCAGAACCTTGAAGCAGGAATAAAATGAAACTAGGCGGCGGGAAGCGCAGGTTTGCGTTTTCCGCCGCCTGTTTTATTGGCGCAACGCGTCAATTTGCTCCAGCAGATCTTTGGCTTGCTGTCCGTAGCGCCGCACATATAATTCGCGCAACGGGCGAGCTTTGGTAAAGAATTCTTCTGGGTTTTCCACCTCGTTGATTTCCAGGCCTTTGTTGCTCAGTTGATAAAGCAGCTCTGCTTCTTCCGAAGCGACCAGCTCGCGTTCGTAAGACTGGGCCTCTTTGGCGGCGTCCAGCAAGAGGGTTTGCTGCCGCTTGGAAAGGGTTTGCCACGTTTTTTCGCTGATGAGCAACACTTGGATAAAATACTGATGATTGGTAAGGGAAAGATATTTTTGTACTTCGTAAAGTTTATTGTGAAAGACCAAGGAAATGGGATTTTCTTGGCCGTCAAGGACTTGCTGCCGCAAAATATCATAGGTTTCGCTAAAGGGGAGAGGAGTGGGGGTTGCGCCTAAAATTTTTAATCCTTCAATGCTGGCTTGGCTTTGGGGTACTCGCAGACGCAGTCCTTTCAGATCTTGAACCGTGCGAACGGGTTTGCGGTTGTTCGTAATTTGCCTTGCGCCAGCGTCGAAATAGCAAAGGACGCGCAAACCGCTTTTTTGGAGGCTTTTATCTATTTCGCGCCCGATGGGGCCGTCGAAAACACGCATTTCATGCGCTTTGCTTTGGTACAAATAAGGCGAGTCAAAAATAGCAGTTAAAGGTTCATAGGTGCTTAAAAATCCTACGGAGGAAGTTCCCATATCGACGGTGCCCATGCGCATGTTTTCATTGCGGTCCCGCATGCTGCCCAATTTAGCATTAGGATATACTTGGATTTCTAGAGAACCTCCCGAGCGTTCGCGAACTAAGTCGGCTAACTTTTGAGCGCCGCGGCTCTCATGCGACGCGGCGTCGGTTTCCGTTCCCAGGCGGAGTACTTTTTTTTCTTCGGAAATGCTTAGCGGCAAGGAGGCGCAGCCTGCGAAGAGCAGTAAGCTGAGGACGGTAAGCGCCAAAGCGATGTGCCGGAAACGATTGGTTAACATGGACACGCCTCCTGTCAGATTGTGCGATTTTGCACGTGCTTTTTCAGCAAAAGCAGGGCTTCGTCGGCGGGGAGGGGGCGGCTGAAGTAGTAGCCTTGGATGAGGTCGCAATCATAGTGGCGAAGATATTCCAACTGTTCCTGCGTTTCTACGCCCTCGGCGACCACTTGCAGTTTTAGGCTTTGGGCAAAATGAATCAGCGAGTTCACAAGGCTGTCATCTTCTTGGGTAATGATGGTATCAATAAAGGATTTGTCTATTTTTAGAATCTCCACAGGGAAAAGGCGCAAATGCGTGATTGACGAGTAGCCGGTTCCAAAATCATCTAAGGCCAGACTGACGCCTAAGTTTTTCAACTGCTGCAGTTTGGAACAGCTTTCGTCAAGAGCCGTTAATAAAGCACTCTCGGTAATCTCAAGCTCCAATTGCTGTGGTGCGATACCGGCTTCCGTTAATGCATCACGGACTGTAGCAACAATCTGGCCGTCGGCTAATTGCTTTGAAGAAAGATTGACCGCCACGCGAATATGACCGTAACCTGCGATAGCAAGCGTTTGCAGGAAGAGGCATGCTTGCTGCAGTACCCAGGCGCCGATAGGGATGATGAGCTGGCTTTGTTCCGCAAGCGGGATGAATCGGGCCGGTGAAACGTTTCCGTGCGTAGGGCTCTGCCAGCGCAGAAGCGCTTCAAAACCTGCTAGGCGATTATCTGCCAAGGAGAGTTGAGGTTGGAAAACAAGGGATAATTCATCATTCTCCAGGGCGCGTCGGAGACTGTTTGTCAAAAGCAGCTTTTCTTGGGCTTCGCGCAGCATGTCGTCTTCGAAAAAACGCCAACAGTTGCGCCCGGCCGCCTTGGCGGCATACATGGCGTTGTCCGCTTTCTTGATTAATTCTTCGACCGAGGCGCCGTCGCGAGGATAAGAGGCAATGCCGATACTGCCGGAAACGCGAACCGTAGTGGTGGACAAGAGGTAGTCATGACATAAATTTTGCACCAGTAAATCGG
Source organism: uncultured Anaeromusa sp. (assembly GCF_963668665.1). Classification (NCBI taxonomy): domain Bacteria; kingdom Bacillati; phylum Bacillota; class Negativicutes; order Selenomonadales; family Sporomusaceae; genus Anaeromusa; species uncultured Anaeromusa sp. The sequence continues at coordinate 2,141,924 of NZ_OY764902.1, forward strand.
CAAGGCGGCTTAATTCCGTCGGATCGACACAGCCAGGCAAAAGGGCGATGAATTCATCGCCGCCAAGGCGAGCGATGAAAGCGTTGTAGTGGGCAAGGGTTTCCGATAATTTTTGACCGGAAGCGATAATGATGGTATCGCCGGCGAAATGACCGAAATTATCATTGATGCTTTTTAGGTCGTCCAAATCGACGAAAAAAATGGAACCGTTTCGCAGAGTACTCTGTTGCGGGCGTAGCTCTTCCTCGAGGCGAGCCATCAGGCTCGCGCGATTTTGCAGGCCTGTAAGAGCATCCTGAAAAGCAATGCGGCTGATTTCTTCATGAAGCTTTTTGCGTTGCGCCAGCTCTGACTGCAGGCTCTCTTGCAGTTGCGCTCCTTGCAAAGCCAGTACGGCCAAATCAGCGTATTGCTGCAGCATGCCTTGTTCATCAAAGGCCAAAGGGCGGATTGCATCCTGCCAGGTTAGCGTCAAGCAGCCGATAAGCTGTTCGTGAGAAGTTAACGGCACCATAATGGCGGTGCGGAGTTGATTCCAGGGAGGGCGGTTTATGCGGTTGGAGAAAGCTTGGTAATCTTCCACATATTGCAGTTTTCTAGTGGCGAGAAGCTGCGGGAAAAGTCCTTCGTTTTCAAGTAACGCCCTACCTAAATAAGCGGTATGGCTGCCGCTGGCATAGCGCACATGCATGCTTTTTTCTTCCCAAAAGGCGATATGTCCATCTTGGGCGTCGGCTAGCTGTAACGCACTATCCAGCATGCCTTGTAGCTGAGCATCCAAAGCGGCGGTATTGTCCGCTAATAGTTGCACCATTGCTTGATGCTGACGTTCACGTAGCCGTAATTGCGCTTCTTTTTCCTCGCGGCTCCGAATTTCACTATGTAATTGGTCGTTATTTCGGTGCAGCTCATCAGTGACAGCCAGTAACTCCTCATTCATGGCCACCAGCTCTTCGTTAGCGGCGGTAAGCTCAACCTCCGCTCGCACCCGTTCTGAAACTTCTTCTTGCAGAACGCTATTGGTTTGGCGAAGCTGTTGGGTGCCCAAATCAATGGCGCGACTTTGACGCAGCAATAAGACTGAAAGACCCGCGAAAATCAGGAAAGAGAGCAAACCGTGAGTAAGAGCGGTATTGCGGAGCGGCGCTAGGGCCAGATTTTTGTTTTGGATCGTTAAAATGGCCCAGGAAGCGGAATAGCCGGGGAGGCGAATCGGGGCGTAGGTGCAGAAAAAAGTTTCTCCATCTCCTGCTTTGTACTCCACGGTTCCCTGGGCGCCGTTGAGCGCTGACTTGGCGGCTTCTTGCAAGCCGGCGGGAAGAGAAATGCCGCTGGAAGTCAGTTGATAATTATTGTTTTCCACTAAAACATGACCTTCGGAGTTGCGAGCTACCAGCGTTTTTTGCGCAAGTTTATAATTATAGTGTTCTTTGGTTTGTTGAGAGTCTGGGTGAACTACGACGGTTCCCTCCTGGTCCAGTACATAAACATAACGTCCGTCGCTGCGATAAAATTGCCCAACTCTTTCTTGCAAACCGTCAACGCGTATTAAAGCTGCCAAAACAGCACTCAAGGCGTCGTCGTGGAAAATAGGAAAAAAGAGGCCGATGACCGTGGCGGGGCTTTGCTGGTCGCTGCTGAAGGCATAAAAAGAAGGACTAATAAAAGGTTGGGGGTCGCGCAGCATTTGTTGGAACCACCAACGGTCCGGGTGAGCGGCGGCAAGGCCGCGCACACGAGCCGTTTGGGCGCCGTCCGGGACGCGCTGGAGGATAAGGTTTTCAAATAAGCCCTGTTGGGAAAAACGGTCGAGGAGATAGTTTTGTTGTTTTTGTGGAGAGCTGTTTTGGATTTCAGCATCTTGTGACATTTCACTTCCGAGGCGAAAGGCCATTTCTAAAAAAGAAGCGACACTGAGCGCTACCGTTTCAGAATAAATCTTATTTTCTTCGCTGAGGTGTTGATAGGAGGAAGTCGATAAATAATAGTAATTAGCACTATTGAAAAGGAGAAATGCCAATAAGCCCAGAACAATAATTCGTAGAGAAAAATGCATGCTTTTTTGCGGCTGAGGCATAATGCACCTCCTTGTGCGTATTGAAAAAAGAAAAATGTATAGATTGGCAGTTGATATAATATTCTGGCGAAATGCTGGGGAATCCTTCCTTCTTGCTAAAACTCTTTTTTGATAAAAAATGAAAATACGCATAAGGTGACAAATTTCCTATATGGGCAGGGGTAAAGTAAAATAGGTAAAAATCATATGCAAAGGAAATGCGGTGATTTTACGATGGAAATGGAAATTCGCAAGGTCTTTGAGGAATACCTGCAGGTCTATCTGGCGAAACGGGACTTTCAAGAAATGGCGAAAATGTTTCATTCTAATCTTACCGGTTACGGTACAGGGGAAGATGAGCAAGGCTTTTCTCGGACGGACATGGAGGCTTTGTTTACCAGGGAGTTAGCGCAGTGTCCTGCTTCGATACAATGCTGCTGCGACTATGTTCATGTGCAGGTGTTAGCGGAAAACGTGGGGCTGGTTATGGCTGGGTTGAAGCTTGTGGCGCCAGTAGCTTTGGGACCGGTTTCTTTTGAAAATTTGCGCTGCACTACGGTGTGGAAAAAACAAAATGAACGTTGGCTGCTTTGCCATCTCCATTTATCTCAGGCTCAAGCGAATTTGGCTCCAGGAGAAGCGTTTCCATTTCAAGAACTGGAAGAACGGACGCAGAAGCTGGAAGAATTAGTGCAGGAGCGGACTAAAGAGTTAACTAATGCACTAGCGAAACTGGAGGCAGCCGTAGCGACAGATTCTCTGACCGGGCTATGCAATCGGCGGAAGTTCGATGAGCTGTTGCAAAGAGAGCTGGGGCGACTGCAGCGCTTTGGCAAGACGGCGTCTATTATTCTCGGGGATATAGATTATTTTAAAGAAGTCAATGATCGGTATGGTCATCTTGTAGGAGATGAGATGTTATGTTTGGTGAGTCGCGTTTTAGTCAAAGGAGTAAGGCGAGTAGATACGGTGGCCCGCTGGGGAGGGGAAGAATTTATTTTTTTACTTCCGGAGACAGATTGCAAGGGCGCGGCCCAAGTGGCTGAAAAGCTGCGTGTATTAGTAGAAGCGCAGGAAAATTCGTATGGAGCCTCATTATCTATGAGTTTTGGCGTTGCGGAGTATCGGCCCGAGGAAGAGGCGGATTCTTGGCTGCGTCGGGTGGATGCCGCCTTATATCAGGCTAAGCGGCAAGGGCGTAATCGCGTGGAAATAAAGTAAGACCAAGATATTTATTTAAACGGAGATGTGTTGGATGTCAATTGTTCAAGGATTTTTGCATTACTATAAACCGTATAAACGTTTGTTTTACACCGATATGGTTTGCGCCGTACTGGTTTCGATGATTGACCTGGTATTTCCTCAGGCGCTCAATTATTTGACTAAAAATTTTTTGGTGACCCAGACCGGAGAGTTTGTAGCCATCATTGGCTATCTTGGCGCAGGTATGCTGGGATTGTATCTGTTACGCTATGGTTGCCAGTATTATATTACGACCTGGGGCCATGTGATGGGGGCGCGTATGGAAAGCGATATGCGTCAGGATTTATTCGAGCAGTTTCAGCGCCTGTCTTTTTCCTACTATGACCGCAATAACACCGGTGAGATGATGTCTAAAGTGGTTTCGGATCTGTTTGATATTTCCGAGCTGGCTCACCATGGGCCGGAAAACATCTTTATTTCCTGCCTGAAACTGGCGGGGTCTTTTGTGCTATTGCTGTTTATCCATGTGCCGCTGACGTTGCTGCTGTTTGCGGTGGCTCTAAGCATGACTTGGTTTAGTTACTATCAGAACAAAAAAATGAAGGCTATTTTTATGGAGAACCGTCAGCGGATTGCGGCTGTCAATTCTCAAGTGCAGGACAGTCTTGCGGGCATCCGGGTGATCAAGTCTTTCGCCAACGAAGAGTTGGAAAGAGAGAAGTTTCGCCGCAGCAATGAAGAGTTTTTGGATTCCAAGGAACGCGTTTACAAGCTGATGGGGCGCTTTCATGCCGGTAATGGCTTGCTGGAAGGCGTACTATATGTGCTGGTTCTAGTGAGCGGCAGCTATTTTGTGTCTCAAGGCCAACTGGCGGCCACTGATTTAGCTGTATATGCCTTGTACATTGCGATTTTTCTCAACCCTCTGGATGTGCTGATCCTCTTTTCAGAGCAGTTCCAGAAGGGCTATGCCGGTTTTCGGCGTTTTGCCGAGGTAATGCAGACGCGGCCAGAGATTGTGGATCGGGAACAGGCCTTGGAAATGGCCGAGGTGCAGGGGCGTTTGGAGTATGAAAATGTCTCCTTTGCCTACGAAGACAACCCGGCAGTATTGCATCAGGTAAACTTTACGGTGGAAGCAGGGCGTACGGTGGCGTTGGTGGGCCCGTCAGGAGGCGGCAAAACTACAATTTGCTCGCTCTTGCCCCGCTTTTATGATGTGACCGAAGGGGCTATCCGTATTGACGGCCAGGACGTGAGGGATTGGAAATTGGCTTCTTTGCGCAGCGCTATCGGCTTGGTGCAGCAAGACGTCTATCTGTTTGCAGGCACGATTCGAGACAATATTTTGTATGGCCGTCCGGATGCGACAGCTAGCGAAGTCGTAGCCGCGGCTAAACAGGCGAATATTCATGAATTTATTAATTCGCTGGAAAACGGCTATGATACGTATGTGGGAGAGCGGGGCGTTCGTCTTTCAGGCGGGCAGAAGCAGCGGATTTCCATTGCGCGGGTGTTTTTGAAAAATCCGGCCATTTTGATTTTGGATGAAGCCACTTCGGCCTTGGACAATGAGAGCGAGCGTCATATTCAAAAAGCGCTGGAACAACTAGCGAAGGAACGGACCACCTTGATTATCGCGCATCGTTTGAGTACCATTCGGCATGCTGATGAAATCATTGTCATCAACGAGGGCCGCATCCAGGAACGGGGAACTCACGGCGAACTTTTAGCTAAAAACGGTTTGTACGCTCATTACTACGGCATGCAGTTTGCGGGACTGGACGTCGAAAACGACATGAATTCATCAACTTCTTCTTGACTTTTGTAACAAGGTGTACTAACCTCTAAAACAAGTGAATGATTTGGCGAAGAACAGGAAGAGTACGTATGCTGCTTTTGGCATAGCGAGCTGGTGACCGGGCAACCGGAGGTGGGATGACCAGCCCAAAAGGCATAGGGAATGGGCCTGCGAGCCGTCCACCGAAATCAGAGTAGGCTGGACCGGGAGCTCCCGTTAACGAGCTAGGATATCGGCGGCAGCCTGTATCTGAAAGAAGGAAAGGCGCAGCCTTTCAAACTAGGGTGGTACCGCGAACCATTTCGCCCCTTTCGGGTGGAATGGTTTTTCCTTTTTTGTCGCCATAGCTTTCTTTGCATCACGCGCCACAGCGGCTCTTTTTCCGGTTGACGGCGGCGGAGCGGCCTTGAAATAGCGTTGTTATTACTGCAACCATTCCTTCTGGTCAAACAAAAAAAATTGCTCGCTGTGCGCGGTGCGCGCAGAAAGCCATGGCGACCTGGACTGCTGACTTGCTCAGGGAGCATTCTGGCGGTGCACTCACGAAGCCAGCAGCTCCCTGGAGTCCGAATAGGATAACTGTGAACGGTGTGTCTGGGAGAACTACAAAGTAATAGAGGAAAACAGAGAATATAAATGGAGCTGACAATGCTTCATGAAAAAGCAATGAACGGGAAAAGTACATGCAGCACTCTCAGGTGCAGCGAGTCGGCGGCCGGGCGACCGGAGGTGAGATGGCCGATGCTGAGAGCGTGTGGAATGGGCCCGGGAGCTGTCTGCCGAAGGAGACTGTAGGCCAGACCGGACGCCGCCGTTAACAGGCTAGGATATCGGCTTAGGCCCGTATCCGAAAAAGGAAAGGCGCAGCCTTTCAAATCAGGGTGGTACCGCGAGTCAATTCGCCCCTTCGCAGGGGATTGAATTGGCTTTTTTATTTTGACTTAAAAAATGGAGGCTGATAAAGATGAGTGGAATTGTTTTGTTTCGGATTGACGAGCGTTTAGTGCACGGGCAGGTGGTGACAGCGTGGCTGGGACATACGCAGGCAGAGGAAATCTTTGTTTTGGATGATGCAACAGCTCAAGACAGTCTGTTGCGTTCGATTGTGAAGATGGCAGTGCCGCCGCAGGTCGACGTGCAAATTGCCGCCGTGGAGGAGGCGGAAGAATTGCTGGCGGAGCTGGAGGCGGAAGCAAAGGTAATGGTGGTGGTAAAGCATCCGGAAAATGCGCGCAAAATACTGGAACAATATCGCGGGGCAGCCTTAGAAATAAACATGGGCAACGCCGGCATGGCCGCAGGGCGCAATAAGCTGTCTTCCAGCGTCTATTTAACGGAAACCGAGGTGGAAGAGCTGCGCCGTATTGAGTCGTTGGGGCATGCAGTATATCTGCAGACAGTGCCTGGAACGGAGCGAAAATCGCTGTCTGAGGCGCTGTTATGAGTGGAAATAAGGAAGACGTTTCTGTAAAAATAGCGGATAAGTCAGATGCTGAAAGTATTTTGATTTTGCAAAAAGAGGCATATGTAAGCGAAGCGGCGTTATACGGAAAATGGGATATTGAGCCCTTACGCCAAAACTTGAAAGAATTTATAGTGGAATGGGATGAACAAGTAGTGCTGAAGGCTGTCGTAGGAGGAATGTTAGCGGGAAGTGTTCGCGGGCGTTTGCGGGGAGAGACTTGCTATGTTGGAAAATTGATGGTGAAACCGGAACTGCAAAATAAGGGCTTAGGTAAAAGGTTACTGTGTGAGCTAGAAAAAAAGTTTCCTAGGGTGAGACGTTTTGAATTGTTTACAGGAGAAAAAAGTCTGAAAAATTTGCATGTTTATGAGCAGATGGGATATTGTCGGGAGCGTACGCAAGAAATTGACGCTGCGTTAAAAATTGTTTTTTTGGTTAAACACCAGAAAATAGAGTTAGAAGAATAAGGAGGCGAAAACTTTGTTTATAGAAGCGGTATTGATCGGACTGTTGACGTGGCTGGCCGGAGGACTTCTTTCGCTATCTCTGAGCTGGACTCTCTATATGGGAGCGCCGCTGATGGGCGGCTTGCTGGTGGGACTTATTTTAGGGGATGTTTCCTATGGAGTGCAGACTGGGGCGATGATTCAAATGGCCTACATCGGCTATATTGCTACAGGCGCGACATTGCCGGCGGATTTAGCGCTGGCTGGCTATTTGGCGGTGGCGCTGACTATGATTTCCGGGCAGCCGCCGAGTGCAGGGATTACCTTTGCGGTGGCCCTGGGCTTGTTGGGCTTGTTTATCCGTCAGGCGAAGCTGACTATGAATTCTCTTTGGGTACATAAAGCAGACGGTTATGCGGAGAAGGGAGACACCCGGGGGATTATTCTCATGAATATCGGGGCTTCCCAAATTGTTCCCTTTGCACTGTATTTTATTCCTACCTTTTTAGCGATCTATGTGGGCGGGGATTATTTGAAACAGCTGTTGGAGGCCTTGCCGAAGGAAGTGGTCGACGGGCTGCGCGTGACAGGCGGCTTGCTGTCAGCACTAGGCTTAGGCTTGCTATTGAAATATCTTTCCCGAGGATATTTGCTTCCCTTTTTGTTTTTAGGCTTTGCTATGGCAGCCTATGGCAAGCTGGATATTTTAGCGGTAAGCATCATCGGTACGGCGCTGGCCTTTTTGCATGTGACCTATCGATATGGGATTGGAGGAGAAAAAAGTGGCAAACGACGTTAAGGAGAAGGTGGCTCTTACCAAAGGGGATTTGGTTAAATCGTTCTTATGCTGGCACAGCTTTTGCCAATCCTGCCACAACTATGAACGGATGCAAGCGCTGGGTTTTACGCATGCAATGATTCCCATTCTGACGCGCTTATATAAAGATAAGGCAGATATTGCCGCCGGTCTTAAACGGCATTTGCAGTTTTTCAATACAGAACCCAATATTGGTTCCGTGGTGCCGGGCATCATGGCGGCGCTGGAGGAACAGCGAGCCAACGGAGCGGAGTTGTCTGATGAGACGATTAATAGTCTGAAAACCGGCTTGATGGGACCGTTAGCCGGCGTAGGCGATACGGTAACCCAAGGGTTGGTGAAAACCATTTTGCTAGCCATTGCCGTGGATATGGCCTCTCAGGGTTCGGTGCTGGGACCGCTTTTCTTTTTCTTCTGCTTTACAACTTATACCATGGGGATTGGCTACTTTCTTTATATGCAGGGGTATCGCCTGGGGCGGGACGCCTTGGCGAAAATGCTGGAAGGCGACTTAGTCAGCCGGATAACGGAAGGGTTAACCGTATTGGGCTTGATTGTCGTTGGCGCTTTGGCGGCGACCCGCATTCCTGTAAGTACAGGCATTACTTTTGAAATAGGTAAAACAGCCGTGAAGCTGCAGACCATGCTGAACAGCATTATGCCTGGGTTATTGAGTTTGTTGACGCTGCTGCTGGTTTGGTATTTGCTGCAAAAAGGCAAGTCTGTGCTTTGGATTTTGGGCTTGATGTTTGTCATCGGCTTTGGCGGGGCTTATTTCAAAATTTTAGTATGAGGTATTGTGGGGAGGCGTTTTCTTGATAGGAGTGGTAGTTGCCAGTCATGGCGGACTGTGCAGGGAACTTTTAATTACGGCAGAGATGATTCTGGGGCCTGCGGCGCAAACCGCGGCGGCGCCATTGGCGGCAGGGGTGTCTTTGCAGGATTTTGCTGCACAGCTGCGGCAGGCTGTGGCAGCGGTACAACAGGAAGCAGGGGTGTTGTTGCTGGCAGACCTAGCCGGCGGCACGCCCTGCAATGTCGCCGCCGTCTTGGCGGTGCAAAGCGAAGGGTTGCGCGTAGTTGCGGGTGTCAATCTGCCTATGCTTTTGGAAGTGCTTAGCCGGCGTGAAGGCGTTTCGCTGGAAGAATTGGCGGGAATAGCGGCAACTGCCGGTCAGGGCGGCATTTACCGCGTAAGTACTGGGAATTAAGGAAGCGTTTAAACAAGAGGATCGGAGTGGATAGAGGGAACGAAAGAGGGCTTGGATAATAATGGTGTGAAAGTAAAAAAGAGCCAGCTGTTCTTGTGCAAACAAGAATAGCTGGCTTGTTTTAGAGCTTTTGTTACTCCAGGAAGTTGGCGTCACCGCCGGCAGGCAAAGCGGGCGTGAAGATGGAGACGAACTGCAAGTCTTCGTCAGCTCCAACACGAGTAGCATGCACGTTGCCGCGGGGATTGACATGGACGTCGCCGGCTTTAACTTGTTTCCATTCGCCGTTGATTAAAAGCTCGCCGCTGCCGCCCATGACAATGACGATTTCATCGGTTGTGGAATGGAAATGGCTTTTTGCCAAAGTTCCTTTGCCGCCGTCACGCAGCATGACTACGACGCGAGGCGAGGTAAAAATGGTTTGGCTGGCAATTTTGGGATCTTCCGGTTTCGCGTTGACTTTGTACCATTCTTGAAAATTGGCTAAGACTGCGGTCGGCGGCTTGGAATCGCTTAGACCGACAGGAATAACCGGCGCTTTGCCGTCGGTGAGGAAGTTGGCGTCGCCGCCGCTAGGCAGAACCGGGGTGAAAATAGAAACAAATTTCAGATCGTCGCTGCCTGCCACGCGGGTTGCGTGGATGTTGCCGCGCGGATTGATATGTACATCGCCGGCTTTAACCTGCTTCCACTCGCCGTTGATCAAGAGCTCGCCGCTGCCACCCATGACGACGACGATTTCATCGGTTGTGGAATGAAAGTGGCTTTTGGCTAAGGTTCCTTTGCCGCCGTCACGCAGCATGACTACGCAGCGAGGAGAAGTGAAGATGGTTTTGCTGGCAATTTTTGCTTCGTTGGGCTTAGCTTCGGCGGCGTACCAGTCGTCGTAGGCAGTTAAGACAGCCGTGTTTGGTGTGGAATCGGTTAGGCCCTTGGGAATAGCGCTTTGGGCTGCGCAAGTGGCGGCGCCGAAAAGAAAAAGCGCAGCGGCGAGACAGAGAAATGATTTGACTTTTAATTTCATAAAATACAGCTCCTTTTTTCTAAAATAGGTAATGTTTTTAAATTCTGTAAATTTCCCTCTAATCCTGCCTGGAAATGGAAAAATAGCAGGTATGAGGTATACAGAAGGTTTTTAGCAAAAAAAGAAGAAATCTTTTTTGAAAGTCTTTGGAGTTGCAAGGGTCAGCCGTGGCTTTAGAGTAAACCGAGGGAGGGCGCGAAACGTGATTGTAAAACATACAAAACCAACGCAGGAAATGTTGCCCGGGTTGGGGCGAAAAACATTGGCTCATGTAGAAAAAGGCTTGATGACTCAATTTGAGCTAAAAGCGGGAGCGGAGCTGCCGGCGCACAGCCATCCACATGAGCAAATCGGTTATTTGGTTTCAGGACGTATTGTTTTGGATATCGGCGGTGAAAAACAGGAAATGGAACCAGGTGACAGCTGGGCCATTCCAGGGGATGTGGTGCATGCGGCGCAAACTCTGGAGGATGCAGTGGCAATCGAGGTTTTCGTGCCGGTGCGGGAAGACTATCTGGACTGAGATGAAAAGAATGCTTTCGCTAGGCTGAATGGCGGAAGCGTTCTTTTTTAATATACCGGAATTTATAAAACGAACCGCGAAACACACGAAAAACGCGAAAAAGGTTTTCAAGGGCCAGGAGCTTCTTTATAAACGGAGGCATAACTGTATTTGAGACAAGATTTCCGCGCGACTCGCAAAAACAGGAGTCGACGGCAGTTCCGCGAACTCGCTGGCGCTCAGACATACGGAACTTTTCTCCGTCGTCTCCTGCTTTTGCGCCCTGCGGACCGTCTTGCTCCAAAAGTCTCAAATACAATCACGGCCGCCGCAGCTTCAATCGTATTCTCCTTCTACTCCCTTTTCCTCCTGTTGAAAATTATACCTCGTAACCCTCCGTCGTATCCTTTAGTGGATGTCGGTTGCTATGCCATCCTTGGCATCGCCGGCATTAGGCACTTCACGTGCCGTCAGGCGCATCCAGCGCCGTCGCCGGTTCTCTTGTTCAGTTCCCATTGACCTTGCCTTTGTTTCCATCCGTTGCTTGGTTACTGTATAATCTATAGAAGAATAAAATGCAATGAAAGAATAGGTGAGCTGCGTGTTAATTATCAGGCAGGCGATTTTGCATATTTTAGATGTGAACTCCGGAGTGACGGTCTTCTCCGAGCGGGAATTGGATGTACAGAGTGAAAGTGTGATTTCGTTTTTGACGAAGCATTTGGAAAAGTCTCATCAAGATCAGAATGCGAAGAACGGCGTGTTTTTACCGGAGAGTCCTTGCCAGAGGCTGGTAGAGGATTATTTGGCGCAGCGCACAGGGTTTATTGATTTTTCCATGTCTATGGCAGAGCGGCTCCATGCGGCTATGTCGGAAGAAGATGAGTGGGAGTCTGCTGATTTAATTGTATGTGATGTTGCAATCGATGAACGGCGATATGTGGTTTTGTTGAAATGTAATAATAGGGTGGGTTTTACCCACCAGGTGGTGCAGGAAGACGATAAAATAAAGAACGAGATTATCAATCACTATGCTATTTTGCCGGGGTTGTCCCAAAAACTCGATGAATACGCCTTCATTGATACGTCTTCGTTTGCCGTGCGCTTTGTCGATAAAAAGCGTCTGGTGAACGGCGAAGAGGCCTATATTCTGCCGGAAAAAGTGCTGTTATGCACCAGCAATACTTCGCCGCAGCGGACGATGAAACTGGTCAACACCATTGCCAAAAAAGTGGCGGAAAACCATGGGGAAAGCGCTGTGGCGGCGGTAACTAAAGCCAAAACGTTGATGGTGGAGCATACGGAAAGTTCAGAGTATCTGGACCCAGTGCAAGTGGGGAGAGAAGTGTTTCGGTCCTCTCCGCTGATGCAGCAGGAGTATTTGGAAGAAGTCCATAAAGCCGGCATTAGCGAAGCGGTGCGTATTGACCGGGAATTTTGCGCTAAAAAAGGACGGCAGCACAAGATTAAGACCGATACAGGCATTGAGATTTCTTTTCCTGTGGACTATTTTGAGAACAAAGAGTACATGGAGTTTATAAACAATCCGGATGGGACGATTTCGATTGCCTTAAAAAATATCGGTAAAATTATTAATCGTTGAGTTCCTTTTTTAGGCAAGCAGCTATTGAGGACGGCTGTCATCGGAAGAGTTCTTCGCGCAGTTTGTCTGTAATTGCTTTCTTTACTTTCTCAGTTACTTCTTCTTTGAATGCTTCTTCGCTTGTGGGGAAGTTGCTTTTTCGCAGCTGTTCCAGTATCTCTTGGTTTAATTGGTCGGGATAAAAAGTTCCCCAATCGGTATGGAGGGTCAGATTGCTGACTTGTGCTTCGGCGGAACCTTCTTTGATGAAATCGCCAGAAAGCGTTCGAAAGGCTATGCCGTAAGCTTTACCGTTTTGAATGGAAAAGCGGCCTTGGGTGGTGGCGGAATTTCCTTGACCATAGGCTGTCCCCCGCATCGCTAAAGGACCGGAGACATCTTTGGTTGTTAGACGTGAGCTGTCGAGACCGCTGCCCAATAAGGACAGGGAGTAACTTTCCGCCGTCGTATCGACAGGGCCGCTGGCTGAAATGGAGCCGCCGGTCGTGCTGCCATGGGTGGACTGCAAGTGCAGCATTTGCCCTGCGTAAGAGAACGAACCATAGATGTTTTGGACCGATATGTCACTCAGTAGAAGACTGGCAAGAGAGAACTCGCCGGTTAGGAGCGGCGCTGCTGTTGAACCGGTAAGGGCCGCGTCGATTACCAACGGACCGCTGGCAGTCAGGCTTGGTAGGAAGGCGGCGGGGTTTCCGTCTGGCATGTAGATGGCAAGGTCTAGTGCTTTCGTATCATCCATGCCAACCGTTCCGCTGGCGGCAAGGAAACCGCCAGTTGTGTTGCCATAAGCAGAATGCAAACGCAGCTGTTGTCCGGTATAAGAAAAAGAGGCTTTAATGTTGTTGATGATTGCGTTGCCGCAGCGAAGGCTGCCGAGGGTGAAATCGCCAGTTAGCACAGGGGCGAGGGCTGAGCCGCTAAGGCTGGCTTGCATCGCAAAAGGACCGCTGACGTTTAGGCTGGGCAGTAGTGCGGCGGGGTCGCCAGCCGGCATCTGGAGCGTAAAATCCAGTTCTTTTTCATTCGGTATTGTGGATAGGCTTCCGGTGGCGGTGACAGGTTGTTCGTGGTATAGCGTATGGATGTCTTGAAAGTAGATGCGGTTACCTTGTTTGGCAAAGCTGGCGCTGCATTGGGTCAAGTTGACAGAGCCAGTGAGGGCAACATTCGAGAAGCTTCCCGAAAATTGTTGTAGTTCTATGGCGCCGTCTGGTTTTTTACCAAGCTGTATAAGCAGTTCGTCAAGGAAGCCTTCGGTTATTTTAATAGAGTCGTCTGAGGAGGTCAGCCCCAGCTTGTTTAGGTCCAGATTTCGCGCAGTTAAAGAGAGTTTCGCCTTATCAAGAGCTCCCCAGTGGCCAGAGAGCAGGAAGTTGGCCTGGTCTGCAAGTCCGGCAACGGAAAGTTCGCATAGATCACTTTGCTGAAAATCGAGTTGGCCGTGGAGTTGTTCGACAGTTTTGTTGAAAAAATTTGTTTTTATATGTGCCGTGCCATCTCTCATTTCTACAAGCGCGGCAAACTGACTTTCTTCGGCTGCCTTGGGTTTGAGCAAGCCGTTCCAGTTTAAACTTTCTTGAGCATAGCTGAGCCATATTTCTGGTCTTTCTATGGTTACGCTGGTAATCAAATGGGGACCGAGCTGCCTATTCAAGAGATCGAGCCACTCATAGCGTAGTTGTATCCGTTCAATTGTAGCCAATTGTTCACCAGCGGCGTTTAGAATCTGCACGTTTTTAGCTTCGATGACACCGAGGATGGTTAAGTCAATGGCAGCTACGACAATCTGACCGTTTACAGCTGCATTGGCTTGGGCAAGGAGAGATTCGTTTGCTTCTTGCTGAATTTTATCGGCAACAGACTGAACCCAGAAGGAGCCTAGCAGTAAAAGTACGGCGGCTAGGATCAAAAACGCTTTTTTCTTGCTCCAACGGCTTTGTGTTTTTTGTAGCGGAGTTTCATTTTGCTGGATCATGGGGTAGTCACCTCCCGGTTTTACGCTGCTTGGCAAGAAAGGAGTCGGATCCTGGGAATATATGTATATGTCTTCTCGCTAGAATCACGTTTCCCCTGTGCGTTTGACTGTTAATTATACGTTTAACCAGTAAAATTTATAGTATTGGGAATGAGAAGAGGTCGTTGCCATATTTTGAGAAATGGCAGCGGCTTTGATTTCTTTAGGCAGGAGATTAACAGATGAAGAAAGAAAATTCAAAATAAATAACTACATAGTTGCGAAGGAGGGAGATAATGAGAATTCTGCTTACCAATACAGGCCCCTGGGGTACTGGCAGCGGCACGGTAGCGGACGGCGTGATGCAGGAACTCATGCGTCTAGGGCATGAGGTTATGGCTTTTTTCCCTGATATTGGTTGGCCTGGCGTTGATAATGACAAGTACTACTTGCATCCGGAGCGCTATCGGATTGCGCCGTTTCCGGCCACCTACGCCGGCGTGGAGCTGTATACCTTTCCGCTCATTATTCCGGACCCTAATCCGCGCAACTATCATGACGCCTGGACTTTCAAAAGGTTGAGCCGCGCGCAATTGCGGGCGTATTTCGGGTATATGAAGCAGGAAATGAAACGTCTGCTGGATGAATTTCGGCCGGATATAGTGGAGTGTCAGCATATATGGGCTTTAGATCGAGTGGTGCATGAACTTGGCTATCCCTATATTGCGGTCGCTCATCATAGTGATCAACTTGGTTTTATCTATGACGAGCGGATGCGCGGGCTTGTTTTGGAGTCGGCGGGTAAAGCCGGCTACATTTTTGCGATTTCCGAGTATGTGAAAGAAGAAGTGCTGCGCTTGTATGGTCTGACGCCAGAGAGGGTCGTTACGATTCCCAACGGCTACAATCAGCAGCTTTTCCAGCCGTTGCGTCTGAATCGGCATCAGGTATTGGAACGTTTGGGTCTAGCTCACCTGGAGGCGTTGCCGTTGATTACCTTTTGCGGCAAAGTGTCAAAAACAAAAGGGATCGACGTATTGCTCCAGGCCAACCGCATCATTCAGCGGCAGCAACCGGCGGCCTTGTTGATTTTAGGGAGCGGTGATTTGAAGCAAATTTGTCGGGAAATTTCCGGTCCTTATTCCTTAGAGAACGTAATTTATTTAGGCCATTGCCCACAGGAAGAATTGGCGTTGCTGCACAACCTGGCAGTCTTGAGCGTGCTGCCCTCGCGAACAGAGGGGTTTGGCATTGCCGCCTTAGAGGCTATGGGCTGCGGTAAGCCTATTGTAGCAACCCGCGTCGGCGGTTTGGCTGACTTTGCGGTAGGCGGATTGGTTGAGCCAGAGGATGCCCCAGGTTTGGCGGAACAAATTTTAAGGGTATTGCGGATGAATGCTAGAGACTATAATTTGTTATGCGACGAAGCGTTAAACGTAGCGCATCGGTATTCCTGGCAGATGCTAGTGGACCGTAGGATGAGTTATTATGAAACACTTATTGAAAAAAATAAGAAAAAGAAAGGCCAGAATCGTTTTCGAAACAGTTGAATTTTTGCTATAATCTATAGAGGTGGAAGAAATGGGTCGCAAGACCTGCAAAGGCGAGACTTTTGCAGAGGGAGAACTACTGTTGTTAAAAATTTTGCCGGAGCAGGAAGCTGGCGTGTTGAGTAGCTGGTTTGCGGTAGCAGCATGATTTTTGGAGGAGGCACTTGTGACGATAAGAAAGAAAAAGCGTCTTTCCTTGGAGGCAATACATGAAGGCATGATTGTAGCAGAACCCGTCTTTTTTGAAGAAGACCGTCCTGTGTTTTTTAGTGAGGGAAGTATCGTTACGGCTCGCTTAATTCGGTGGCTCAAACGCGCGGGACAGATGGAGTTGAGCGTATATGTTGAAGAACAGCCGGCCATGCCCAAGGAAGCGGCGGGGCGTACGTACCAACTGTTGCTGGGCGGGATGCAGGATATTTTTCAGTCTTTGCGCAAAGGAGCGGCATTGCAGGATGGCCAGGTAAAACAACTGGCGGAGAAAGCGTTGGCAGCCGTGCACCAGCCGGATATATTTCATGTGCTGAATATAGCGGGGCAATATGACGAGGATTTGATTGTTCATAGTTTGCATGTAGGGATGCTGTCAGGACTTTTAGCGCTCTGGAGCAAATTTGACGCAGAGCGGGTCAAGGCGGCGTTGATGGCGGGGTTGCTTCATGATATAGGCAAAATCCGGGTTCCAGAGCGTATTTTGAAAAAACAGGACCCCTTGCTGCCGCATGAACTATCGGTATTTAAGGGCTATCCGTTTTACAGCTTTCAGATGCTGCAAGGGAACGATTTACCGGAGAAGGTATTAGAAGGAGTGCTGTATCATCGGGAACGTCTGGATGGCAGCGGCTACCCGGAACGTCGCGAAGGCAGCGATATTCCCATGGAGGCGCAAATTGTCGCGGTAGTGGATGAGTACGTTACCCTGTGTTCAAGAACAGGGAATGGGGCTGTTTTAGCGGCATTAGCGATGATTTTAGAAGAGATGCACATCCGTTTGAATCCGGTCTTGTGCTTGACGTTAGTGGAGCGGCTGAAAGAAATGTTAATTGGTGCTGACGTGACCTTAGGCGATGACCGCAACGGAAATATTATTCAGTTTTCCAAGTTGTTGACCTTGCGTCCTTTGATAAAATTGGCGGGAAGCGATGAATACATTGATTTGGAAGTAGAATCGCAGTTGGAGTTCTCTTTGACTGGCGATGTGGCCCGGTTTTGGACGAATCAAGAAAAAAATAGCTAATATGTGAGGAAAAAGGAGCTCGTCTGTAACTGCTTTTTATGCAGCCGGCAGGAGCTTCTTTGCTTTTTCGGGAATAACATAATAGAATATTTATCAAAACAGAAGCGAGGGTTAGCGTGTGTATAGTTTTAAAAATGATTACAGTGAAGGGGCGCATCCACGGTTGTTGGAAGCCTTAGGAACTTGCAATTTTGAGCAGGCCGAAGGATATGGCTTGGACCTTCATACACAAGCGGCGGTGGCGGTACTGAAGGAGAAGCTGCAGAATGACGAAGTACAGATTCATTTCCTGTCAGGAGGAACGCAGACCAATCTGACAGCCTTGGCCGCTTTTTTACGGCCCCATGAGGCGGCCGTGGCGGCCCAAAGCGGCCATATATTTGTGCATGAAACAGGAGCGATTGAAGCTACAGGCCATAAGGTGCTGAGCGTGTCGTCGCCGGGCGGAAAAGTGAGTCCAGCGGCTGTGGAGGCCATGGTTTTATCCCATGGAGACGAGCACATGGTCAAGCCCCGTTTGCTGTATCTTTCACAGCCTACGGAAATCGGAACCTTGTATTCGGCCTCGGAGCTGCAGGAATTAAAGAAGCTTTGCGAACGTTTGGACTTATATTTATATGTAGATGGCGCCAGGCTGGGTTCCGCTCTTTGCGCGCCGGGAAACGATGTGGATTTGCCGGTGCTTTGCCGCTTAACGGACGCGTTTTATATCGGCGGTACGAAAAACGGCGCTTTGTTGGGAGAAGCCTTGGTTCTTGTCAAAGAAGAACTTAAGAAGGATTTTCGTTACCAGATGAAACAGAAAGGCGCTCTTTTGGCCAAAGGGCAAGTGCTGGGCGTGCAATTTCAAGAATTGTTCCGGGATGGCTTGTACTTTGAACTGGCGCAAAGGGCGAATACGCTGGCTGCGCGGCTGCGTCAAGCTGTTGCGGAAGCTGGCTATTCACTGTTAGCGCCAACGGTGACCAATCAAGTGTTTCCAATTTTGCCCAACAGTGTAATTGCCAAGCTGGAAGAAGAATTTTCCTTTTATGTTTGGGAAGCGGTGGATGCAAGTCATTCCGCCATTCGCCTTGTGACCTCCTGGGCGACTGACGAAGCGGCGGTGGATGCTTTTGCGACAGCCTTAAAAGCGGGCGCCAGCCGATGAAGCAAGCTGTAATTGCGCTAACGCCGGAAACTAAAAAATTGCTCTTGGCGAACTTGCAGAGCTATTATGGCACAGAACGAGAAGAAGAACTCAGTGAGTTCCAAGCAGGCTTGCTGTTAGAGTTTATCTTGTCCGATATCGGCGTTTATATTTACAATCAAGCGATTGCCGATGCCCAGAAGTTGATGCAGCAAAAAACAGATGAGTTGTTCACTTTGGAAAAAAGAATCAAGATGTAAGGCGACATGGCGTTGCTGAGAAAAATAAACAGGAGGGATAGTTTTGCGAAAAATAATTTTATGTATGGCTCTATGGACAATGACTTTGCTGGGAGGCGTGGCCCAGGCGCAGGAACTGTCAGACAACCCGATCGATCAAGCTTTTGCGGCAGATTTAAATACCGGACGGTCGACGTATGAGCTGAATTATGTGACGAGCGAGTATTGCAAGGCGTGGAAGGCGGAACTAGAGCATGCCGGGGGCATTATTAAAGGGCGATATGTCTTTGATGCTGATAAAGAGAAGATAGATGCCTATGTAGCGGCAGTGCAGCAATTGAGCAAGGTTGCCGGAGACGTAGAACGTTTAAATTGGTCGGATACGACGATGGAGCCAGCTGGCCGTCATGTGGGAACCGGTGCGACCAGTGCCGGCTTGCTCGCTCAGGCGCGGACTTATAAAGAAGCGACGCTGTTTTTGATTCAAACCTATGGCGGCAACAATCCCGAAGAAAAAGCGGTCTATCAGTATCTTTATGCAGGACAAGGAATTGACTGGGCTGCAGTAAGGAAAGCGGCTCAATAAAGGAATACAGGAAGAGGGATCTGTGAATGAAGAAAAGCATATGGGCGTTGTGCCTTTGCTTGCTGGCGTTGACTATGTGCGGCGGCATCGCATCAGCGAAGCAGCCGTTGAGTTGGCAAACTACAATTATTGATGAAGATCGGGGCTCTTTGTATATTCGAGGTTATTTCAGCAACAGCCCTGCCGGTAAGACGGTGGATCGAATTGAGTGGTTTCAGCCTAATCTAGTGCTTTTTTGCCAAGATGGTTCCAAAGTGTCTGTTCATGCCAAAGACATGCGTGCGCAGGCTTGTTATATTCCGCCGGGAGGAACGCAGGAAATGCTTTTTGTAGTGCCTGCACCGGTAAAATCGTGGAAAAGCTGGACCATGAACGCTAAATACGGTTACCATCGTCAAGGAGATGATGACTAAGATTTGGTTAAAACAGGCAAGATAATCCTATGTTCTTTTGGTGAGAACGGCAGGTTTTTTTGCCTGTTTTTCTAATTCTCTTAAAAGGCGTACATGTTGAGGTTGGAAGAAACCGGATAACGACTTAGGAAAAGAGGCGTGAAAGATGAAAAATTTGTTTTCTCCTTGTGTGATTGGTAAAATGGCGCTTAAAAATCGCTTTGTGCGTTCGGCGACGGAGGATTGGCTAGGCACGCCGGATGGCCGGATTACGGCGGAAAAGATGGCCTTGTATGAGCAATTGGCAACTGGCGGCGTGGGTACAATTATTACGGGCCACGCCTATGTGGCGCATCCGCATGGACGGGTGGCGCAAAAGCAAAACGGCATATGGGATGATAAATATGTAGAGGGCTGGCGGGAGCTGGCACGGCTGGTTCATAAGCATGGGGCGCGCTTAGTGTTGCAACTGGCCCATGCGGGGCGGCAAACGGCGCCGGAAATTATTGAAGGGGAAATGCCGGTGGCGCCAAGCGATCTTTTTGATGAAACAGGAGCCCGGACAGCGCGGGCGCTGACCGAGGTGGAATTGCAGCAATTGGCCCAGGATTATGCGGCGGCAGCGCGGCGAGCGAAGGAAGCTGGCTGCGACGGCGTGCAGCTCCATATGGCGCATGGCTATTTATTAGCGCAGTTTCTCTCGCCTTATACCAATCGCCGGGAGGATGAGTATGGCGGCTCCTGGGAAAAACGCGTTCGTTTTCCCTTAGAAGTAGTAGCAACTGTCCGTCAGGAGGTAGGCCCGGATTTTCCCCTTTGGATCAAGCTGAACAGCACAGATGGCTTGCCGGAAACTATGCAGCCCCAGCTGGCGCTGGCGGAGGTTGTGCAGTACGCTAAGCAATTTGCGGCAGCTTCTGTCGACGCCATTGAACTCAGCGGCGGCACGATCAAGGAAAACCGCCTGGTTATGGCCAAACCAGGCATTCGCACGGCTAAGGATGAAGCTTATTTTCAGGCGGCAGCGGAAGCGGTAAAGGCGGCGGTGGAAGTGCCGGTTATTTTAGTGGGAGGCATGCGTTCGCGCGCGGTTATGCAAGAGGCGATCAATGAAGGCAAGGCCGACTTGGTTTCTATGAGCCGCGCTTTTATTTGCGAACCGGATTTGGTGAAACGCTTGGCGGCTGGACAGGAGAAGGCTTCTTGCGTATCTTGCAACGGCTGTTTCAATCCTCAAGGCATTCGTTGTATTTTGCCGGACAAAAATAAGGCTTGACAGAAAATTTGTAAACGAGTATAGTAATAATCGTTACAAAGATATGTTTCTAAAAAAATAAATACAAAATAAATGTAACGAGGGAGAACGTTGGTCAATCAAAATCGTTTCAGAGAGCCGGTGGTTGGTGCGAATCGGCAGCGAGGATTGGGCAAAAATCACTCCTGAACAGCAACGCTGAAATGCAAAAAGTAAGCCGCGCCGGCCTCAGCTCCGCAAGGAGTGCAACCGTTATCTTGCTAGGGTTGTTAGACCTGATGAGATGCAGACGTATTGTCTGTAAAAAGGGTGGTACCGCAGGAGTTTAGCCTCTTGCCCCTTTCAGTCTTTGGACTTGAAGGGGGCAGGGGGCTTTTTTGTCGTCCGGCGGCATGCGCAGCCGACGGATGCATAGAATACATGTTTAGATATGTGGATTCCGGAAACAGATGTCAAAACGTGAAGAAATACTATTAATATTTTATTTGGGAGTGTGCATTTTTATGAGGAAAGCATTGGAAAAAACAGCGGACTTTGTTTGTCGCTGGATGACATTATGGGTTATTTTGTTTTCGGCATTGGCTTTTTTTAATCCAGAACCCTTCAAGCCGATTGGTAAGTATATTTCTTATTTGCTGGGCGTTATTATGCTGGGCATGGGCTTGACCATGTCCTTGAAGGATTTTCGCCTGGTTTTTACGCGTCCCAAGGATGTATTCTACGGCGTCGTGCTGCGTTACTTGATTATGCCTGTAGTTGGCTTTCTGGTGGCGAAAGCCTTAGGCTTGCCAGCAGCTCTGGCGGCGGGCATGGTGCTCTTGGGCTCTTGCCCCAGCGGTACTGGCTCTAATGTCATGACTTATATCGCCAAAGGGGATACGGCGCTTTCCGTAACCGTTTCCAGCGTAAATACGGTCTTGGCGCCTTTTTTGACGCCGACTATTTTCTTGCTGTTGGCTGGAGCCATGATTCCCATTGATACGGAAGCGCTGCTCTGGGATATTGTGAAAATGGTGCTGATTCCGGTAACGGCCGGCGTATTGCTGCATATGGCGGCGCCCAAGCAAGTGGAAAAAATCAGCAAAATTGTGCCTGTGCTTTCGGTGGTCTGCATTATTACCATTCTTTCGTCGGTGGTGGCTCTGAACGCCGCGAAAATGGCGACTATGGCCTTGATCCTCTGTGTAGCGGTGGTGCTGCATAATGGCTTAGGCTTGCTGCTGGGCTATGGTTCGGCGCGGTCTTTGGGCATGCCGGAGGAAAAATCCCGGGCCGTATCTTTTGAGATCGGCATGGAAAACTCCGGTTTGACTGTCGCGTTGGCCTTGGCGCACTTGGATCCCCTGGCGGCCTTGCCTGCGGCGATCTGCAGCATTTGGCAGTTTATTAGCGGCAGCCTATTGGCAGGGTATTGGGCCCATAAGTCGGAGCAAATGGAAGTGCCGGAAGAAGCGGAAACGGCTGTCGCAAAATAGAGAAAAGGGCCGATTTGTTGAAAAGAAACCGAGAATGCTATATAATACAATCAATCTTGTACATTTAACATGAAGGAGGTTGTTCCTGGCAAAGGAGCAGCCTCTTATTCTATATTCTAGAATTTTTAATTTCGTGATTTTCGCGCTTTTCGCGGTTGGATAATAAATTGTAGGGACTATGATAACGAACCGCGAAATACACGAAAGACGCGAAAGGGATTTTCAAAGGGTAAGAACTTCTGTATAAACGGCGGCATAACTGTATTTGAGACAAGATTTCCGCGCGCCTCGCAAAAAGCAGGAGTCGACGGCAGTTCCGCGAACTCGCTGTCGCTCAGACATACGGAACTTTTCTCCGTCGTCTCCTGCTTTTGCGTCCTGCGGACCGTCTTGCTCCAACAAAAGTCTCAAATACAGTCACGACCGCCGCAGCCTCAGTCGTTCCCGTGCTATTAAATGCCAGCAGACGTCGGTTGCCATGCCGTCCTTAGATTTTCAGAGGAGACCGGATGCCCTGCCGTCCATGGCGCATCCGGCATTAGCTACATCACGTACCGTCAGGCGCGTCCAGCGCCGTCGCCGGTTCTCCTGTTCGAATCTTATTTTTCGCCTTAGCGCAGTTAGGAGACAAACAATGAAAAAATTGGTATTGGTAAAAGGCGGCGGCGATTTGGCCAGCGGCATCGCCCACCGGTTGTTTCGATGCGGTTTTGCCGTAGTGATCAGCGAGTTGCCCCAGCCTACTGTCATTCGGCGGACGGTGGCTTTTGCGCAGGCTATATATGAAGGACGCTGCGCGGTAGAGGGTGTCGAAGCTGTTTTGAGCAGCGCTGCGGAGGCGACGGCGGTAGCTGCAAGAGGCATTATTCCAGTGGTAGTCGATGAGGAAGGGACATTGTGGCGTACCTTGCGCCCTTGGGCGTTGGTGGATGCGACCTTGGCAAAACGAAATACCGGTACCTATAAAGAGCAGGCGGAACTTGTCATCGGCGTAGGTCCAGGGTTCACTGCACAGCAGGATGTGCATGCCGTGGTCGAAACCAATCGCGGTCATGATTTGGGCAGAGTTATCATGGGGGGCGCGGCCGCTCCCAATACAGGGGTCCCGGGCGCTATCAGCGGCTATACGCAAGAACGGGTGCTGCGCGCGCCTGCGGCGGGACTGTTTCGCTGCGTACGGGCGATTGGCGATACGGTGTGTGTAGGGGAAGAAGTAGCCTATGCGGGGGAAGCGCCGGTGCGTACTCAAATTGCAGGAGTGTTGCGCGGCTTGCTGCGTGAGGGGCTGCAGGTAGACGCCGGCATGAAGGTAGCGGATGTCGATCCGCGCTGTCGTCGGGAACATTGTTTCAGCATTTCCGACAAAGCTCGCGCTGTGGGCGGCGGCGTAGTGGAAGCACTGCTGTATTTGGGGAAAAACGATGCGGCAGTATGAAGTCTTGGCCCAAGCGGCGCAAACCGGCGAGATCCTTGACGTGCTAACCTTGGTGGCTTGTCCGGAACCCCAGGCTGTAGGGCAAATGCTGTTGCTGCATCAAGACGGCCGGCAAGACGGAGTTCTTTGGGACCAAGACTTTACGAAAAAAGCAGCGGCACATATAGGAGAACGCAACTGGCGGGGGTCGGAATTGTTGCGCTTGGAGCATGCAGGCGGTTGCGGTCAGGTTTTTTGGGATCGCTTGCTGCCGGCTCGCAAGGCGATTATTTTCGGAGCCGGTCATATCAGCCGCGCTTTGGCGCAGATGCTGAGCCTCTTGGAGTTTGAGCTGATTGTGGTTGATGATCGGTCGGAGTTTGCAACGGCGGCCTGGTTCCCTGAAGGAACGGAACTGGTGTGTCAGGATTTTGCCAAGGCGACATTGCAGCTGGCGAGGCGTATTGATGCGCAAACCGCTGTCGTGCTGGCTACGCGCGGGCACCAGCATGATCTTTTGTGTTTGCGGCTTTTGCAGGGAACGACGCCCGCCTATATGGGCATGCTGGGCAGCCGGCGTCGTGTGGCGGCTCTCTTTCGGCAGTTGGCGGACGAAGATGTGCCAGAGGCTTGGCTGGCAAGGATTTATGCGCCAATCGGCTTGGATTTGGGTGCGCAGACGCCTGGGGAAATCGCACTTAGCATTGCGGCGGAAATTCTTGGGGTTTTGCAAAAGAAAAGCGCTCAGCCGCTGCGCTTAGCACGGGAGGGGTGGCATGGACGCGACGTTGCTGAAAAACATTTGTGAGTGTCAAAAAACGGGACAAGCGGTCGCTTTGGTGACGATTATTGAAACTAAAGGCTCGACGCCTCGCAAGGCGGGCAGTCAGATGCTGGTGCTGCCCAATGGCGCCGTACAAGGAACCATTGGTGGCGGTTGCGCTGAAGCCGAGGCGAAACAGCAGGCGCTTTTAGCGCTGCAGACCGGAAAGTCGCATGTATACACGATAGAAATGCTGAATGCCGTGGCGGCTGACGAAGGCATGGTATGCGGCGGAACAATGACTTTATTTTTGCAGGCGCTTTGAGGTTTAGTGCCAGGAGCATGGATGAAACTTGCTCGGCGGAAAGGCGGTAACCATGGACTTGCGCTTGTTGCGCACATTTCAGGCGGTAGCGGAGTTGGAAAACATTACGCAGGCGGCGGAACGCCTTAATTTTACGCAGCCCACAGTGACGGCGCAGATACGGCAACTGGAGGAGCATTTTGGCGTGCGCCTTTTCGAACGCTTGGGCAAGCGTCTATACATTACTGAAGCAGGGCGGTTTTTAGCTTGTCAAAGCGCAAATTTGCTTGTTCTTTACGAGAAGCTGGCAGGGCAAATGCAGGACTTTACGGGGCGGCCGGAAGAAGTACGTTTGGGAATCTCCTCGCCTTTGATGAATTATCATTTGTCGTCCGTAGTGCGCCATTTTAGACGAGAGAAAGCTAAATTGTCCTTGCAGGTTGATTTATGCCTTTCCGGGACAGATGTGGTAAACGGCCTCTTGAATAATCGCTTTGATGTAGGTTTGCTCCATGAAAAACCAGTGTCTTCTTCGTTAAGCCTATTTTTTTGGAGACAAGAAACCATGCGTTGGGTGGGCTGCCCGGAAATGGTTTCTTTGTGCCAGGGAAAACCACTTGTGGAATGGCCTTATCTATCGTTTCGCCTGGGAACAATTATGCGCGAAAAATCCAAGGGCGTCATGCGGGAACAGGAGCCGGAAGCCTTAGCCGAGTATAGCGACTCTGAAGGTGTGAAGCGAGCGGTTTTAGATGGCTTGGGTGTTGCGTTCCTGCCGGAACGTCTGGTACAGACGGATGTTGCGGCTGGGCTCCTAATGATATTGCCCGATGCGCCGGAGGGACAATTGGAATTATGGGCAGCAGTGCATCGCGACAAGGAACCGACACCGGGACGGAAAGAACTTTTTGCCGCTCTAGGCATTGAGATAAAATAATCATGCAAACTCTCAGGGGACCTGCTGTTGGTAGCAGGTCTTTTCTTATATTGTTTTTTTCTATGATGCTTATCGGCATTGTCAATTTCTCAAGGTCTGCGGCAGCGCCTATGATAACTACAAAGCGACAAATGCTGGAGGAATGCGAAATGGATCATGTGTTTTATCGTAATGTAAGAAAGAATTATACCGAGGTGGAGCGCGGCGAAGGTATTTATTTGTATGACAAACAAGGGAAACGCTATATTGACGCTTGTTCCGGTGCGGCGGTGAGCAATTTGGGACACGCGCATCCTCGTATTGTCAAGGCGATGCACGAACAAGCGCAAAAAGTGGCGTTCAGTCATTTGTCCCGCTGGACATCCGATCCGATTCGGGAGCTGTCGAATCGAGTGGCTCAATTGGCGCCGGGAAGTCTCAGTCGTTTGTATTTGGTTTCTGGCGGCTCGGAAGCTACGGAGGCGGCGTTGAAAATGGCCAGACAGTATTACCTGGAGCGGGATGGGAAAAGCAGCAAGTATCGGGTGATTTCCCGCTGGAAAAGCTTTCATGGCAATACCATTGGCTCCCTTTCTATGACCGGAGATAAACGGCGAAAAAAATACACCCCCTTGTTGCTCGACTTTCCTCATATTGCGCCAGCCTATTGCTATCGCTGTCCGTTTGGCAAGGAGCAGGCTACTTGCGGCGTGGAATGCGCTTATGATTTGGAACGTGTTATCAAAATGGAAGGAGCGGACAGCATTGCCGCCTTTATTGCGGAAACCGTGGGCGGCGCAGCTTGCGGCGCGTTGGTGCCGCATCCGGACTATTTCCGCATTATCCGGGAAATCTGCGATAAATATGACATTTTGTTTATTGCTGATGAAGTTATGGCTGGCTTTGGCCGTACAGGCACACTGTTTAGCATTGACGCCTGGGGAGTAGTGCCGGACATGGTTTGCGTGGCCAAAGGCATGAGCGCCGGTTATTCGCCGCTTGGCGGCGTAGTGGCCAAGGAAGAAATTTATCAGACCTTCTGTCAAGGCAGCGGTGTTTTTGTGCATGGTCATACCTATGGCGGCAATCCGCTGTCTGCGGCGGTGGCTAATGAAGTCGTGCAGGTGTTGGTTGAGGAAGACTTGGCCGGTAATGCTGCAGTTGTCGGTGAATATTTGCTGTTGAAGCTGCAGCAAGCGTTGCATAAATACTGGTTTGTAGGCGATGTGCGCGGCAAGGGACTGATGCTTGGAGTTGAATTAGTGCAGGATAAAGCGACGAAAGAGCCTTTTCCAGCGGCCATGGGCTTGGCGGAAAAATTAACAAACTTATTGATGGAGCAAGGGGTTATTGTTTATCCGGGTACTGGCGGCGCCGACGGAGAAAACGGCGACCATTTCTTGCTTGCGCCGCCTTTGATCCTGATGAAAGAGCAAGCCGATGAATTGCTGGAAGGCTTAGAAAAAGGTTTTGTCGTTTTTGCAGCCCAATTGGAACAGGGAGGTCGCTGAAATGGAAAAGCTGATTATTACCATAGCCCCTACCGGCAATGTGCCGACTAAGGAAATGACGCCCCATGTGCCGGTAACAGCGGCGGAAATAGTGGCTGATGTAGAAGCGTGCTTTGCCGCCGGCGCGGCAGTAGCTCATTTGCACGCGCGGGATGAGGCTGGTGCGCCGACGCACCGAGTGGAGGTATTTCAAAAGATCGTGGCGGCCTTGGATGCTTCCGGCTGTCCGATTGTTCGCCAGCTTTCTACAGGCGCCAGAGCGGCCCGTACAGGAGAAGAGCGGGCGGAGGTGCTTACTCTTACGGCGGATTCGGCCAGTTTGGCGACGGGGTCTTCCAATTTTCCCCGGAGCGCCAATGTGAACGAGCCAGCGTTGATTGAACATTTAGCCAAGGCAATGCTACAGAAAGGTATCAAACCGGAGTGCGAAGTCTTTGACGCCGCCATGGTGCCCAATGCAGTTTCTTTAGCGAAGGCAGGTCTTTTGCAAGAGCCGTTGGTGTTTAACCTGGTCTTGGGCGTGAAAGGAGCTTTGCCGGCTACCGCTCGCAATCTACTCTTTTTGGTTGAATCGCTGCCGCCTGGTGCGGTCTGGAGCGTCGCGGTAGTTGGTCCGCAGCATGTGCCGCTTTCGATGATGGCAATGGCTTTAGGCGGTCATGTTCGGGTTGGGGTGGAAGATAATATTTACTATGAGAAAGGCGTACTGGCCACTAATGCCATGTTAGTCAAGCGGATTTCCTCGCTGTCCAGCGCTATGGGGAGAGACTTGGCGACTCCGGCGGATGTGCGCCGTATATGGGGCGTGGAGGGAGGACTATGAAAAAAGACAAGCGTTGCTCATTGGCGGAAGCGGCAGCCCTGGTACAAGACGGTATGACGGTTATGGTTGGCGGCTTTCTTGGCGTAGGCACGCCGGAAGCGTTAATCGACGCCCTTGTGGACCGAAAGGTCCGCAAACTGACGCTAATTGCAAATGACACGTCCTTTGTAGATAAAGGCGTGGGCAAGCTGATTGCCGCGGGATGTGTGGAAAAGGTCATTGCTTCTCATATCGGCACGAATGGAGAAACAGGACGGCAATATTTGGCTGGAGAATTGAGCGTGGAATTGGTGCCCCAAGGCACGCTGGCTGAGCGGATTCGCTGTGGCGGCGCCGGCTTGGGAGGCGTTTTGACGCCGGTAGGGCTGGGGACTGTGGTGGAGGAAGGGAAAAAGAAGATTGTTTCAGGAAGACGTGAATATTTGTTGGAGCTTCCTTTGCGGGCGGAGGTAGCTTTGCTTCAAGCCCGCCGCGCAGATACGTATGGGAATCTTATATATGACCAAACAGCGCGCAACTTTAATCCGTTGATGGCTTTGGCGGCGGATGTAGTAGCGGTGCTCGCAGAGGAAGTGACTCCGGTAGGAGCTTTATTGCCGGATTCGGTAGCGACCCCGGGTATTGTCGTGGACTATGTGGTTGCGGGAGGAAAAGATAATGGATGCTAAAACCCGCATAGCCCGACGCGTGGCGTTGGAAATGACCGATGGCGATGTGGTGAATCTGGGTATTGGCTTGCCGACGCAGGTAGTGCATTATTTGCCGGTAGGCGTAGAAGTGATGGTACAGTCGGAAAACGGTTTTGTCGGTTTGGGGGCTGTAGGGAAGCAGGAAGCCAATCTGGTAGATGCGGGCGGGCAGCCTGCTGGTCTGGTACCGGGAGCGGCTATGTTTGACAGCGCCATGTCCTTTGCTCTAATTCGGGGCGGTCATGTTGATGTGACGGTTCTGGGCGGGTTGGAAGTGGACCAAGAAGGAAATTTGGCCAACTGGATGGTGCCTGGACAACGCGTGCCCGGCATGGGAGGCGCTATGGATTTGGTAAGCGGCGCCCGTAAGGTGATTGTAGCGATGGAACATTGCACGAAAAAAGGGCAGCCTAAGATTTTGCAGCAGTGTACGCTGCCTTTGACAGGCCGTCAGGTTGTGGATGTCTTGGTAACGGAGCTGGCTGTTTTTTCCTGGAGTGTTGCAGGCATGTTGCTGCAGGAGCTGGCGCCGGATGTAACGGTGGAGGATGTGCGCGCGAAGACGATGGCAGAATTTTTAGTGTCGCCGAATTTGCAGACGATGAAAGGGGCAATGATATGAGCAGAGAACGAGAAGCGGTTATTGTCAGCGCAGTACGCACTCCTGTCGGCTCCTTTCAAGGAGCATTGGCGACGTTGAGTGCGGTGGAATTGGGCGGTATGGTGATCAAAGAAGCGGTGCGTCGCGCTGGGGTAGCGCCGGAGTTGGTCGAAGAAATTATTTTTGGACAAGTCCTGCAGGCGGGGCAAGGTCAGAATCCGGCTCGTCAGGCGGCGCTTAAAGCCGGCTTATCTACGGAAGCAGCGGCCTGCACTATCAATAAAGTGTGCGGTTCCGGACTCAAAAGCGTCAATTTAGCGGCGCAGGCCATTGCGGCTGGCGATGCGGACATTGTTGTGGCCGGAGGCATGGAAAGCATGTCGAATGCGCCGTACTTACTGGACCATCGGGCACGTAGCGGCTGCCGCATGGGGCACGGGCAAACGAGGGATGTTATGATACAAGACGGCCTTTGGTGCGCCTTTAATGACTATCATATGGGGATTACCGCGGAAAATGTGGCTAAACACTATGGGATCAGCCGTTTGGAGCAGGACGAGCTGGCGGCGGCTTCTCAGGCCAAAGCGGCAGCGGCGCAAGACCAAGGCGCTTTTGCGGCGGAGCTGATGCCTGTAGAAATTGTGGGACGCAAAGGAACGACTCTTGTAGAGCGTGACGAGCATCCGCGGTCTGAAACAACAATGGAAACCTTGCAGCGGCTTAAACCGGCTTTTTTGGACGGCGGTACGGTTACTGCAGGCAATGCTTCGGGTCTCAATGACGGAGCGGCGGCACTGGTGGTGATGAGCCGCTCGAAAGCCGATTCTTTGGGGTTACGGCCCTTGGCTCGTATTCTTTCTTATGGCGATGGCGGTGTAGAGCCGGGCATGATGGGCATGGGCCCTGTGCCGGCAACGCGGCAGGCTTTGGCGAAGGCGGGGCTGGAGGTGCGGGACTTAGAGCTTATTGAAGCAAACGAAGCATTTGCGGCGCAAAGCTTAGCCGTGGCCAAAGAGTTGGGCTTTGCACCGGAGAAAGTCAATGTTCATGGCGGCGCCATTGCATTAGGGCATCCTATCGGCGCCAGCGGCGCTCGGATTTTGACAACATTGATTCATGCACTGCATAGGCATAATAAAAAGATTGGCCTGGCGACTCTTTGCGTAGGCGGCGGGCAAGGCGTGGCGACAATTATAGAGCGAGAATAATCTTCCCATAAAGAGAAGGGCTGTGTTGAAACTTAGTTTCGGCACAGTCCCTTCTTTTTTTCTTACAATATCAGAATTGAGAGGTTGAAACAGGAGGCACGGCAAGGGGGTGTGGATAACGAACCGCGAAATACACGAAAGGGGCTTATAAGAGTATAAATACAGTCACGGCCGCCGCAGCCTCCGTCGTACCCTCTAGCGCCGTCGTACTCCTGTTCCATCCGGCTTTTCTCTGTTAACTCTGGCCTTTCCTTTGCTTCTCTGTGTAAACCGTGCCCCCTAACCCTCCAGCGTGCCCTCCCGTGACTCTCGAGACTCTTGTTCAATCTCTTTGCTCTCAAAGGACCGCGCAGCGGTTTTTCTTAGCGGGAAGGAATTACCGCGGTTGGCGCAGAAAAGAATAAACTCAGATACAATTATTGGACAATTGTGGAAGGAGACTTCTTGTCATATGAAAATGGTGATTCTGGCCGGTGGCGGCGGGACCCGACTGTTTCCGCTATCCCGGAAAACCATGCCTAAGCAATTTTTATCGTTGGGCACGGACAAATCCTTGCTGTGTCAGGCTGTCGGACGGCTGAAGGGGTTGGTCAAGCAGGAAGATATTTTGGTAGTGACCAATCAGGAACAGCTGCATCATGTAAAAACGGAATTGGCTGTCTGTGGCGCGCCTAAGGCTCATATCGTGACTGAACCGGTGCCTCGTAATACAGCGCCGGCGATTGCCTTGGCGATGGCTTATTGCCGGGAGGAGCTGAACGCCGGCGACGATGAAGTGTTGCTTGTTTGCCCGGCGGATCACATTATTCGACCGCCGGAGTCGTTTCAGCAGGCTGCGAAGGAAGGCGTGAAGGCGGCCAAGCTGGGTCATCTAGTAACTTTCGGCGTCCGGCCAGCCAAGGCGGAAACTGGCTATGGCTATATTCAGGCGGGAGAGTCTTGCGACGGCGGCTTTCGCGTGGAATCGTTCAAAGAAAAACCGGATGAAAAAACGGCCCAGGAGTATTTGGAAGCCGGCAATTACTACTGGAACTCCGGCATGTTTGCCTTTTCGATGGGTACGATGCGGCAAGAGTTTGCAGCGCATCAGCCGGATATTGCCGAGCTTTTAGCGCTTGATCTTGAGTCGCTGCGTGAACGCTTTGCAGAGATGCCGGATATCTCTATTGACTATGCCGTAGCGGAGAAATCAACGCAGGTGCTGACCATTCCGTTTGGCGGCTATTGGAATGATATTGGCTCATGGGATGCGATTTACGATGTGCTTCCGAAGGACGGCGACGGCAACGCCATAGCCGGAGACTGTATGGCGCTGGATTGTAAAAATTCGCTGCTTTTAGGACGCAGCCGTCTGATTGCCGGGATTGGCCTGGAGGACGTGTTGGTTGTGGAAACCGACGATGTGATTTTGGTGGCAGGCAAGGGCGAGTCGCAAAAGGTAAAAGACTTAGTGGCGGAGCTGAAAAGCTTGGGCCGCAAGGAAGCGGAGGAACATACCACAGTGTATCGTCCTTGGGGGAGCTAT
Organism: uncultured Anaeromusa sp.; assembly: GCF_963668665.1. Classification (NCBI taxonomy): domain Bacteria; kingdom Bacillati; phylum Bacillota; class Negativicutes; order Selenomonadales; family Sporomusaceae; genus Anaeromusa; species uncultured Anaeromusa sp. The sequence goes on from NZ_OY764902.1 coordinate 2,173,623, forward strand.
AGCGTGCTGGGGGAAGGTCCTGGATATAAAATGAAGCGCATTGTAGTCAATCCCGGCGGCTGCCTGAGCTTGCAAATGCATTACCATCGCAGTGAGCATTGGATTGTTACAGGAGGAACCGCCAAGGTTACTGTGGGCGATGAGGTACGCATGGTGCATGAAAATGAAAGTATTTTCGTGCCTCAAAGCACCAAACATCGTTTGGAGAATCCAGGGAGGATCCCGCTGGCAATTATTGAAGTGCAAAACGGTAGCTATTTGGGCGAGGATGATATTGTCCGTTTTGAAGACGTTTACGGCAGGGCCTGAACAAGGCTAACTATAAAAAAGGAGGACTAGGCATGAATTTGACGAAAGCAGCCTTCAAGGCTTATGACATCCGGGGGCGGGTGCCGGAGGAATTGAACGAGGAGCTGGCGTACCGCGTGGGCCGAGTTTTTGCGCAAATGTATGCAGCGGAAAAAGTGGTAGTAGGGCGCGATGTGCGCTTGTCCAGTGAAAAACTCACTATAGCGCTTAGTGAGGGACTCAGCGACGGCGGCTGCGAGGTGCTGAATATCGGTTTGTGCGGCACGGAAATGGTATATTTTGCGACGTCGCATCTTAAAGCGGACGGCGGCATTATGGTGACCGCCAGTCATAACCCGATGGACTACAATGGCCTGAAGCTGGTGCGCAAAGAATCGCGTCCCATTTCCGGCGATACGGGGCTTAAGGAAATTGCGCAGCGTGCTACCGAAGAAGAATGGAAGCATGAAGTGGAGCCGGGGAAAAGCAAAGGTTTTATCATGCCCAGGCTGATTATGGAGTCGTATATCCGGCATCTTTTGACGTATATCAACCGCATGAAGCTAAAACCGCTCAAAGTGGTAGTGAATGCCGGCAACGGCTGCGCCGGTCCTGTTTTGGATGCCTTGGAGACTTGGCTGCCCTTGCAGTTCATCAAGGTAAACCATCGTCCGGACGGCAATTTTCCTAACGGTATTCCGAACCCTTTGTTGATAGAAAATCGTGAGGCGACGGCGGCGGTAGTACGGGAGCACAAGGCGGATTTGGGCGTTGCTTGGGACGGCGATTTTGACCGCTGCTTTTTATTTGATGAGACAGGCGCGTTTATTGAAGGCTACTATATGGTGGGCTTTTTAGCGGAAGCTTTCTTGCGCAAGAATCCAGGGGCTAAAATCATTCATGACCCCCGCTTGACTTGGAACACTGTGGAAATGACGGAAGCTTTGGGCGGCGTGCCGGTGCTTTCCAAGAGCGGCCATGCTTTTATCAAAGAGCGCATGCGCTCTGAAGACGCCGTCTATGGCGGTGAAATGTCGGCGCATCATTATTTCAGAGACTTTGCGTACTGCGACAGCGGCATGATTCCTTGGCTGCTGGTGGTGGAGAGTATGTGCCTCACAGGTAAGCCGTTATCCGCGCTGGTGGCGGAGCGAGTGGCAAAATTCCCCTGCAGCGGTGAAATCAATCGGCGAGTGGCGGACGGCAAGGAAGTCATTAGTCGTATTGAAAGCGCCTATGCAGTTGGCGAAGCCCAAGTGGACTACACTGACGGCATTAGCATTGAATATGAGAAGTGGCGCTTCAATGTGCGCATGTCCAATACGGAGCCGGTGCTGCGTCTCAATGTGGAAACAAGAAGCGATGCAGCGCTGCTGGAAGCCAAGACCCAGGAACTGTTGGCCTTAATTGGCGGCGAGCCTGCATAATAAAATGAAAATGCCCTTGTCAGCTTTGAAGGCTGATAAGGGCATTTTTTTACTATACTAGATTTATAAAACGAACCGCGAAATACACGAAAAACGCGAAAGTTTTTTTCCGGGCCAGGAGCTTTTGTACAAACGGCGGCATAACTGTATTTGAGAGAAGATTTCCGCGCGGCTCGCCAAAGCAGGAGAAGACGGCAGTTCCGTGAACTCGCTGGCGCTCAGACATACGGAACTCTCTGTTTTCCTCTGTTCTGTGTTACGTCTCTTTCAAGGACCGCGCCAGTTTTTCTTACAATAGCAAAACCGGAGCCCTCTTTCGAGACCTCCGGTTCTCCGATTCTCTTGTTTAATCTCTATTCTCTGTTCCTCTAACCGAGGCTTTGCTCCTGAAGCGCCGGCTCCTGGGGGGCGTCGTCGGAGACCACCGGCTCCACATGGCGTTCGACCCAGAGAGGACTGTGCTTTTCGGCTACAGCTAAAGGAATGGTGCCGTCGCCGAACATCGACTTGAATTCCGCTTGGTTGTAAATGCCTAAGCCAATGTGGGCTAAGGTAGAGACGCCCAAGAGCAACCCGATCCATTCGTGACCTAAGCCCAGCCAATAAGCGATTTCACGGGGCGTTATCGGTAAGAATGCGTACAGTATCCAACCGCTGACCATGAGGAAAATGCCGCCGTGCAGCATCATGGCGCCCATGCTTTTTTGGCCGGAATTCATTTTATCCATAGGCGGGACGGGGATTTCCTTTTTCAACACAATTTTGTGCATATAGCCGCCGCCGACAAGCATCCAGCGTACGTCATTCATGGTCCATTCGGAAATATGACGGATAAATGCTACGACGCGGTTGGTCGCCAAAAGCGTGAAAAGAATAGAAGCGACTGTGAAAATGGTAGCCCCGATAATATGGATGCGCATGGCTAGATTGACGAAATCTTCACCCTCTGGTTTCCACCAAATGACAAAGCCGCTCAAGGCCGCCGGGAGAAAGCCGAGAATTAAAGACCAGTGGAAGATACGCGACGCTAGGGGATGGCGTAAAATACGAGGTTCCTGTTGCATCAAAAGCACCTCCTAAAAATCAAGATAAACCGGTACGGTCAACATACTGGGTATGGAATAAGTCTTCCGCCAAGGGACTGAGCGGCTTTTGGGCAAACCGCGCATACATATCCTGCAAAGCGGCGTTATTATGGCTTTGCCGCACAGCTGCCTTGACGTCGTCTTTGTAGAGTCCCTGGGTGCGCATTTTTATGTATTTTGTGCGGTCCTGCACTAAGTCCGTGGTGATGTAGGCGCCTGTCCAGAGTACAGCGCCGGCTACGCCGGTAAGCTGGAGAAATTCCCGACGCGTGATTTTTACGGCTTTTTCAACATAACTGTATTTGGCCACAGTTCAATCCTCCTTAATTCCAGGGCAGCATGGGCTTGTATTTGTCAATCCACGACGTGCCCATAGGGTAGATGGGCTGGCCGCCGCCGTTAATACAGCCGCCGGGGCAGTTCATCACTTCAATGAAATGGTAGGGAGAGGTTCCTGCCTCTACCTGCGCTAAAAGAGGTTCAATGTTTTCCTTTAAGCCATGGACTACTGCCACGCGCAAGGTGAGTTCCTTGCCTGTTTTGGCATCGGTCAAGGTAATGGAGGCATCCTTGACTCCGTTGAGTCCCCGTACCGGGTTTAAAGTCAAATTCGCTAGTTCTTTGCCGGTGAGGAGGTAGTAGGCGGAACGCAGGGCGGCTTCCATGACGCCGCCGGTGTTCCCGAAAATAGTGCCGGCGCCGCTGTATTGGGCTAAGGGATTATCGGCATCGGTAAATTCGGCGGTTTGACGGAAGTCGATGTTTAGCTTGCGCAGCAGGCGAGCCAAATCACGGGTTGTGAGCACGGTATCAATATCCGGATAATCGGCGCTATTTCCTTGTTTGCGCCAGTAGGCGGCGGCACTGTGAAATTCAGGCCGCGAAGCTTCAAACTTTTTCGCCGTGCAGGGCATGACGCCTACCACATAGACCGATTCTGGAGCCGTCTTCCAAATTTCTTTAGCTCCGTAGGTTTTGGCTAGGGCGCCGGCCATCATCATAGGAGATTTGGCGCTGGAGAGATTGGGCAATAGTTTGGGGTGGTTCAACTCTATGTAGCGTATCCACGCAGGGCAGCAGGAGGTGAACTGAGGCAAGGGGCCGAGATGGTGAGCGGCCGGTTCGCCTAAAAGGGAGTGACGGATTTTGGCTACTAATTCGCTGCCTTCTTCTAAAATAGTTTGGTCTGCCGTGAAGTTGGTATCTAAAATTTTAAAGCCGGCTTTTTTGAGCGCTCCATAGAGCTTTTCCGTCAACAGAGAGCCAGGTTCAAAGCCGAATTCCTCGCCGATGGCTACGCGTACGGCGGGAGCAATAGTCGCAACCACCGTTGTGCGACTGTCTTTTAGCTTTTCAATGAGAGAATCTACTGGATCCATGGTGTCCTGCGGGGCTCCAAAAGGGCAATTAACTAAGCATTGACCGCAAAAAATACATTTTTCCGAATCGATGCGGTGGGGGGACCCATATTTTCCATCAATAGCCTGGGTCGGGCAAAATTGCTTACAGGAATCACAGCCTTTGCATTTTTGCTTGTCAATGGCTATGATCCGAGTTTGCTCTTGTGCTTGAAAGCCTTTCACCGGGATACCTCCTCTGTCTTGCGAGCAACGTTGCAGGTAAATATAAAACGAAGTAGTATTTTTTTAACTTTACTTACAGGATAGTGTATACAAAAAGAAAGTGTCAACGATAACAAATAAAAATAAATAAATAGAAAAATAAATAAAACCGAGAGAATTACAGAAAGGATATAGTATAAGAAGAAAAATGAAGATACTGCAAGCGAAAAAACAAAGCTCTACTGTTTGAATACAAAAAGAAAACTAACGCAATAATATTGAGTATACTTGTAAAGTTACAGAAAAACAATAGCTTGCAAAGAAGTTTGAAAATAAATGTAAATTAAATAAAGAGATACTTTATCCTGATAATTTGTTTGTATTTATCTAACTGGTTCCTATGAAGAATAATTTTCTGCGGAGGTTTTTTTAAGGTAAAAGTAAAAATAGCCTCTTAAAGGCCCGCCCAACGTTTTCCAGTACAAGCTACTGTCTAACGTTGGGCGGGCCTTTAAGAAGCTGTATTGTATGATGATGGTTATTCCGCAGGCTTTGGCAGTGAATAAGAGGCTAACGCGGCAATGACAGGCAGTACGGTCAAGATGGTGAAGGAAAACGCAAGACCGTACTGGTCAGCAAGCCATCCCAGCCCTGGCGCCGCTATGCCGCCGACGCTGACTGCAAGGCCTAAGGTGATGCCTGAGGCAAAGCCCATACGTCGGGGCAGATACTTTTGGCCGAGAACGACCGTAGGGCTATAGGGCGCAAAAAGACTCAGGCCAATAGGGATGAGCAAGGCCATGGCTAGAGTGGGCTCTTCTGTAGAAACAAAGAGCAGGAGAACTGGAATAAGCAGCAGATACCCTGTGCGGATAACCTTCAGATAACCATAGCGATCCGCCCAGCGGCCGCCAAAGAAAGTGCCGATTACGCCAATGCTGAAGAGGACGGTCAAGGCGCTGCTGCCGGCGGTGTGGCTTTGAAGCAGCACATGAATCCAGTAAAGCGGGATGAATGTATTTAGGCCGGCGAAAAGAATGGAACGGCAAATGACGACAATAGACAAACGGCCGAAGGCCGGCCAGTTGTCTGGTGCGCTTTGCACGGCGGCAGCGGCGGCTTTGACGCTGAGGCTGCCGAATTGCCGCATGCGCTGCTGTAGAAAAAAGCAGACGCAAAGGGATGGAATCAAAAAAAAGACAGTACTTTTTAAGCCGCCAGCTAAGACCAGGAAGGTTCCAAGCAAAGGGCCGACGGCAAAGCCAGCGTTGCCACCGATGCCGAAAAGACCGATGCCGGTGGCTTTTTTGTCGCCCGCGGCCAGATTGGCTAGGCGCGCCGCTTCCGGGTGGAAGGCGGCCACGCCGATACCGCTTACGGCCACCGCTAAGAACATGGCAGCGTAAGAGTCTACCCACCCAAGGAGCGCTAAGCCTAGACCAGCTAGGAGGACGGCCCACGGCATGAGCCGGGGCCTGTCCAGGCGGTCAGCATAAAATCCGAAGAGTGGCTGGATAATCGAAGAAGTCAAGCTGTTGGCAAACATTAAACCAGCTGCCGCAGCGTAACTGAGTTGGTGTTCCGTCATGAGAAACGGCAGCAAGGCCGGCAAAGCGCCTTGGTTGAGGTCGGTAAAAAAATGGCCGCTAGTCAGCCAAGTAATGGAACGACGATTCATGAATAAAAAACTCCTTACAATTTCTTCAATTGTGTTTTACGAGCTCGTTCCGCTAAAGTAGAAGAATGGCCGCGTTGGGGGATGTCCTCTTCTTTTATTTGCAGCTCCTGCGCTAGAAGCGCACGGACCCTGGGGCCGCAGAACGTTCCCTGGCAAAGGCCCATGCCTGCGCGGGTGCGGCGCTTAACGGCGTCGACGGAGAGAACCGGAAGGCCGCGGCGGAAGCAGTCCAGGATTTCCGCTTCCGTAACATTTTCACAGCGACAGATGAGATGAAGCGCGGGGTCGCTATGTGTTGTAGTTCCCTGGAAGTCTTCGCTTTTGGGGCGGATGATGGGGGCGCGTTGCGCCTGGAAGTTGGGGTTTGCTTCTAGATGCAGGCCGCTATCTTGGAGCAGCGTAACTACCTTTAAGGCGATGGCGGGGGAGGAGGTCAATCCAGGAGAATCAATGCCGATGAGGTTGATTAGGCCGGGAAGGCGAGAGGCATCAATTACCCAGTCCTTTTGATTTGATACCGGACGATTGCCGGCAAAGGATGTCAAGGCTTGGCGCATATCGAATCCAGGAACCGATAGACGTGCTGTTTGGGCGATGAAACGCAGTGTTTCCTCATCGGTGCTTACATCGTTCTTATCATCGATTTCCTCGGCGTTCGGACCCAGCATAAGATTGCCGTGGTACGTAGGCGTTACCAGGATGCCTTTGCCAAGAGCGGTGGGGACTTGGAAGATGACGGAATTTGCTAAGTAGTTCTGGGCTTTAGATAAAAGAAGGTATTGGCCGCGGCGAGGGGTGATCTGGTAATCATTTAGGCCAGCCATGGCGGCAATGTTGTCGCTGTGCGCGCCGGCGGCATTGATTACATAGCGGGAGCTTAGCGTTCCTTGGGTAGTGGTAATAAGGAAATGATCAGATCGTTTTTCCAACTGCCGTACTTCATGGCGGAGCTTGAGCTCTACGCCGTTAGCCACGGCGTTTTCCATTAAGGCAATGACAAATTCATAAGGAGAAGTAACGCCTGCTTGAGCGCAATATAATGCGCCGGTTACTTCGGCACTGACATGGGGTTCGCGGCGGCGCATTTCTTCGCCGTCGATTAGTTCCAGACCGCCGACGCCATTCTGCTGGCCTTGCTCGAAGAGACGCTGCAGCGTTGCTAAGCTTTCCTGATCAAAAGACAGGACATAGGAGCCGATTTCCCGGTACCCAAAATGCAGCTCATCATTCAACTGGGCGTACATGCGGTTTCCCTTTACGCAAAGTTCGGCCTTCAACGTGCCTGGCTTATCGGAATACCCTCCATGTACGATGCCACTGTTGGCTTTGGAACAACCGCAACTGACATCATCTTCACGGTCTAGGACGCAGATGTTGAGTTGATAGCGAGATAATTCCCGGGCGATATTAGCGCCGACGACACCGGCGCCGATAATACAAACGTCATACATGGTTGTCGCCTTCTTTCTTTGCAAAGAGTATTTTAATAAGAGTTCTCATTCGTTTGCGAAAATCCTTCTCCGCATAGTGAAGGGCGATTTTACTCTTGGCGATGTTAGAAAAGAGAATGGTTTTTCCGCTATTTCAGGGGGAGGCAGCAGGAAAATGGAAGCATTGCTGCGAATAGGAAGAGAAGGAAACGAAGGGCCCGGTCTGGCCAGGAAGGTGCAAGATAAAATGGCGGATATATTGGAAAAGCTGGTTGCCTTATTGCCGACAATTAGGGAGGCAATGGCTGATACGGATGTGGGACTAAGCGTCAGTGATTGCGAAAAAGTTATTTATTATAACCCTGGGCGGACGTTGGATTTGAAGGTTCCGTCGGGGGCTCCTCTGCGCGAGGGCATGGTATTAATGGATGCGATTCGGCAGCAAAAGCGTATTGCCAGACGGCAGGAGAAAGATATATGGGGAATTCCTTTTATTGCTACGGCGCTGCCTGTGAAGGAAGAGGGCCGGGTGGTAGGGGCGATTTCTTTTCAGACTGCAGTAGCTCGGCAAGACGCCTTGAAGGATATGGCCAACAAATTGATGGATAACATTAATCTTTTAGCCAGCACCAGCGAAGAAGTGACGGCGCAGACCCAGGAGATGGCGGCGGTGACGCGTGGCTTGGCGGAAATGTCGCAAGAATCGCAGAAGCGAACCCAAGATACAGGCCAAGTATTGGCATTGATTCGCAATGTAGCCGGGCAGACGAATTTGCTGGGGTTGAACGCGGCCATTGAAGCCGCTCGCGTTGGCGAAGCAGGGCGAGGCTTTGGCGTGGTGGCTGAGGAAATACGCAAATTGGCTACTAGCAGCTCCGAATCCATTCAAAAGATTGACGGGATTTTAAAAGCCGTTGCAACCGATAGCGACAGGACCTATGAGGAAATTCAGCGCATTAGCGGCAATTTGGCGCAAGTGGCGCAGGCGGTATCCGGCATTGCGGAGGCGGTGCAGGAAGCCTTGGCAGTGGCCCAGGAACTGGACGGCTTGGCCAATAAATTGGCGGGAGAATAATCAGCAGGAGGAAGAACCATGAAATTTAAATTTCTTCACAATAATATTAATGTCTTAGATCTGGAACGTAGTATGGAGTTTTACCAGAAAGCATTAGGATTAAAGGAAAGCCGCCGCAAGGAGCGGCCGGGCTTTATCTTGGTATACTTGGGAGATGGCGGCCAAACGCCGCATTTGCTGGAACTTACTTGGTTGAAGGACCGTACGGAACCGTATAATTTGGGCGACAACGAGATCCACTTGGCCTTTGAAGCCGATGATTTTGAAGCGGCTCATGCTTTACATACGGAAATGGGTTGTATTTGCTACGAAAACAAAGAAATGGGGATCTACTTTATTCAAGATCCAGACGGCTATTGGCTGGAAGTTCTTCCGAAGCGAAGCTGAGACGCTGCAAGACATTTGTGCCGGTCATATTTTAAAAGGTTTCCAGAGAGGAGCAGCTTTTTATATGCAAAAGGCAAAAGCCAAGCAGGCAGTTCGGCATGCAAGGCTGCTGGAACAAGTGAATATGGAAAAAATGGAAGCCTTTCGCCATCAAATCTACTATTGTGATCCCTATACGGAAATGCATGCGGAACATGTGGGGGAATTGATGGCCGGTTTGGCGACGCAGATGGGCTTAAATTCGGAAGAAATTACCTTAGCCTACTTGGTCGGGTTGGTACATGATGTGGGGAAGATTTCGGTCCCGGCGGAAGTTTTGACGAAAACGGGGCGTTTAAGCGACGAAGAGTTTGCGATTATGCGCCAGCATGCAGAAGCGGGAGAAACATTGCTGCTTCAAGTAGAAGGAGCGCAATGCGTAGCCGATATTATTCGCCATCATCATGAGCGTTTTGACGGGCGCGGCTATCCAGACAAAATGAAGGGTAAAGAAATTCCCTTATATAGCCGGATGCTGGCTTTATGCGATACCTTTGACGCGATGACTACCCATCGCTGCTATCGAAAACCAGTAGAAATACCATCTTGTTTGCGAGAACTTCTTCGGTGCCGGGGCGGACAGTTTGATCCGGTGCTGACGGATTGCTTTTTGGCATTTTTAGAGGAACGTTTTGGAATTGTGGCAGTGGAAGAACCCAAAGAGAGCGCTCAGGCTTTTTAGCCGAGCGTTTTCTTTTTTTACTACGCCAGAATTTATAAGCTTTTACGTCCTGCGGACCGTCTTGCTCCAATAAAAGTCTCAAATACAATCGCGGCCGCCGCCGACTCAGTCGAACCCTCTCGCGACTCCGGTTCTCTTGTTCAATATTTTCACTGTTCTGTGTGAAGTTCCCCTCAAAGGACCGCGCAGCGGTTTTTCTTAGTAAAAAAATAGTTGCAAGGGCTTTCTTGTGAAGACGGTATTTTTTTCTTTTGCAGAAGACGGTCTTTGCAAGAAAAAGGAAGAAATGAATGTTTTCGAAAAAGGCGAATAAAAATGCATGCGCGTGACTGAAAAATGTCTTTTGTGGCAGGAATGTGTATGGAAATCAGCGGTTTTGCGGAAAAATAGCCTAAGAAGGAAATTTAGCAAGAACAGCGAATTTCCGAGAAAGTGCGTAAGCGGTAGGAGCGAAATACTGAAATAAACAAGGAGGTTTTTATACGTGGTAATTATGGCATTGTTATTGGCGTTGGTCATGACCATTTGGGTCGGCTATATGATCGTCAAGAAGTACAAGCCGCAACCGGTATTGTTTTTTGGAGGCATGGTATTAATGGCCGGGGCGGTGATGCTGGGGGTGGGGACCATTCTGCCGGCTAAAGAGGCAACTGGTTTTGTCCCCTTTGACATGTTTGAGTTTATCCGCAAAACTCTCAGCTCCCGAGCGGCGGGTCTGGGACTCAGCATTATGGCAGTAGGCGGCTTTGCCCGCTATATGGAACATATTGGCGCCAGCCGGGTGCTGGTGAAAATTGCGATTAAACCGTTAGGGGTTCTCAAGGCGCCGTATGTGGTATTGGCGGCGGCCTTTATTATCGGGCAATTTTTGGGTTTGTTCATTAACAGCGCCTCCGGCTTAGGTATGCTGCTGATGGTAACGATGTTCCCTATTTTGGTCAGCTTAGGAGTCAGCCGCGTTTCCGCGACTGCGGTAATCGGCACGACGATGTGTTTGGATTGGAGTCCGGCGGATACGGGAAGTATTCTTTCCGCTACAACGGCGGGGCTGGATATTACGACCTATTGGACGCAGTATCAGATACCGGTGGCGCTCTGCGTCATGGCGGTAGTGGCGGTGCTGCATTATTCCGTGCAGAAATGGCTGGATAAAAAGGAAGGCCATACGGCGGAAAGCGCTTCTTTATTGTCAAGTGCACGCCAGGAAGAAGAAAAACCCTTGCCGCCGCTGTATTATGCAGTATTGCCTACAGTACCTTTGATTTTGATTTTGGTATTTAGCGACTTGTTGATTAAAGGCGTCAAGATGGATATCGTCAAAGCGATGCTGATCAGCTTGTTTTTGACCATGGTTATCGAGTATTTGCGGTCCTGGGACGGCAAAAAAGTATTTCAAGATATTCAAGTGTTTTTTGACGGCATGGGGATGCAGCTGGCTAATGTAGTCACCTTGATTGTGGCGGGTGAAACTTTTGCTCATGGTCTGCGCACGGTTGGCGCTATTGACGCCATTATCAACGGCGCCCAAAGCAGCGGCATGGGCGCTGCCGGGATGATTATCGTCATGGTGGGAATTATAGCGGTTTCCTCGGTTGTTATGGGCTCCGGTAATGCGCCGTTTTTCGCTTTTGCCTCACTTACGCCGGTGGTAGCCGCTAAAATGTCCGTAGCGCCGGTGCTGATGCTGCTGCCTATGCATTTTGCCGCCAGTATCGCCCGAGCGGTTTCACCCATTACTGCGGTTATTGTCGTTGTGTCCGGCATGGCCAATTTGCCGCCTGTAGAGGTTGTGAAACGCACGGCCATTCCTATGGCGGGCGCGTTGATTGTTAATGTGGCGGCAACGTTCTTCTTCTTTTACTAAGGATTTTATCGCATCGTAATAACGTGCTTTGATTAACTTGCAAATCCGGCAGGACGGCTAGCGTCTTGCCGGATTTGTTATGTTTTCTTTTGGTGTTTTTGTGATACCATAAGAAATATGAAGAAAGTATGAGTGACGAAAAGAAGTTACCGACTCTCGGAAGGAGGAAGAGGAATGAGAAATAAAATTTTTTGTTTGGCGTTACTTTTCTGTGTCTTGTGGCAACTGCCGGCTTTGGCGGCGCCGGCTTTACCTACGGAGGATTTACAGCATGGCGTAGTCCGGCAGGCGGTAGACTTGCAGCCTACCGGCGAAAACAACAAATTAGTTTTGAAAAAAGGCCAAATGGTGCAGGTGGAAATCACTACCGGTCCGGAAAGCGGCAAAACGGTGGAAGTTTATAATGCCTTTTCGGGACAGACGCAGTTTGATATTCCGGTACATACCGGGGACAAGGTACTTTTGTCAGTGGAAGAATTCCAGGGAAAGCGCAGCTATCATATCAGCGATTACGATCGCAGCCTGTTTCAGTACGTACTCTTAGGCTTGTTTGTGCTCAGCCTGGTTCTTTTGGCAGGCTGGGTGGGCGTTAAGTCGCTGGGTGTTATCGGCATTACGCTATATTTGCTCTGGGCGTGGTTGGTGCCCAATCTATTGTTGCCGGGAGTGAATATCTATTTACTGGTAATTGGGTTTTGCATAGTAGCCGGGGCGATTACCCTGTTATTTGTGAGCGGTTGGAATTTGAAGTCCTTAGCGGCTTTTTTGGGGACCCTTGGAGGCGTGTTAGTGGCAGCCTTATTGTCTTGGGGAGCTATCGATTGGCTCTATTTGACAGGCATGGAGACGGAAGAAGCGGTGGCTCTAAAACTGCATTTTGCCAAGCAGATCGATATTCACGGCATTCTTTTTGCCGGCATGATTATTGGCGCCTTGGGGGCTGTGATTGACGTAGCTGTTTCGGTTGCGTCGGCGCAGTGGGAGATGGACAAAGCCTGTCCCGAACTTTCTTGGCAAGAGCTGTTTAAAAGCGGTATGAATGTGGGCAAAGATATTATGGGCGCCATGTCGAATACGCTGATTTTGGCCTATTTGGGAACGGGTTTGCCGTTGCTGTTGGTCGTGGCGGCGCAGCCTAAGCTGCTGGTGGAAAAGGTAATTAACTTTAATGGTGTTGTTACGGAATTTGCCAGGGCGATGACAGGCAGCGTCGGCTTGATTTGGGCCATTCCGTTGACCGCTTTGGCTTCGGCTTTATTATTGCGGTGGCGGCATCGGGGAGATTGAGAAGGCGATTCTACACTCTATAGAATAGAGGATGTTTTTTAAAAATTCAGACAAATAAGGTTGTTTTATTTTGTGATGAGGCGTATACTAAAAACACGATGCAGCGATGCAACGTGTTTTTTTAAAGTATTCCCGTATACAAGATACGGTGTGCAAAAACAAGGAGGAAACAATATGAGTTTGAGAGAAGAAGCCTTGCATTTCCATCGGGAGAATAATGGTAAATTGGAAATGACTAATAAAGTAGAATTGAAGGATGGCTATGATCTGAGCCTGGCCTATACGCCTGGAGTGGCGGAGCCTTGCAAGGAAATCAACGGCGACAAAGACTTATCTTTTGAGTACACCTGTAGAGGCAACATGGTGGCGGTTGTCAGCGACGGCACTCGGGTGCTGGGCCTTGGTAATATCGGTCCGGAAGCGGCGCTGCCGGTCATGGAAGGAAAAGCGGTCTTGTACAAGGTGTTTGGAGACGTGGATGCCGTGCCGGTTTGTCTGGGCACGACCGATACGGAGCATTTAGTGCAGACTGTCAAATATTTAGAGCCTTCTTTCGCGGGTATTAATTTAGAAGATATCGAATCGCCGAAATGCTATGAAGTGGAAGCGCGCTTGCAGGAAATGATGGATATTCCTGTATTTCATGACGATCAGCATGGGACGGCGATTGCCGCGGTTTCCGCAGTTGTCGGGGCGTTGCGCCTGGTGGGCAAGGAAATGGCGAAGGTTCGTGTTTTGGTTAATGGCGCCGGGGCGGCGGGAACGGCCATTGTCCGTCTGCTATTGCAAGCAGGGGCAACCGATGTAACCATGTTGAACTCAAAAGGCGCTATGTATCAAGGCATGGATAAAACCCGAGTAGATGCCATGCAGGAGACGCTCTTAGGGCGCACCAACAAAGAATGCCGCCAAGGTAAATTGGCGGAGGTCATTGAAGGGGCGGATGTATTGATCGGCGTATCGGCGCCTGGCGCTTTTACCCCGGAGCTGATTGCCCAAATGGCTAAAGACGCTATCGTTTTCTCCTTGTGCAATCCCCAGCCGGAAATCGGCTATGAGGAAGCCAAGGCTGCTGGGGTTAAAGTAGTCGGTACTGGCCGCTCGGACGCGCCGAACCAAGTAAACAATGTCAGCGTATTCCCTGGCATTTTCCGCGGCGCTATTGATGTGCGCGCCCGCCGCATTAACGATGCGATGAAATTGGCCGCTGTATACGCGATTGCGGATTTGGTCAAAGAGGAAGAGCTGCGGGAAGATTATGTGGTTCCCAATGCGTTTGATAAACGGGTAGCGCCTGCGGTAGCTAGGGCGGTGGCTCAGGCGGCCATGGAAACCGGCGTAGCCAGAGTGAAAATGGATCCGGCAGAAGTGGAGCGACGGGCGGCCAAACGCATTGCCCATGGCATTCAGTAAGGCGAAGAGGGTACGACAGGTAAATATGTATTGAACAAGAGAACAGGAGTTACATGAGGGCTCGAATGAGTTTCGATTATTGTTTAAAAATCTCTCTTGTATAGCAGGAAACGAGCCTTTAAGGCTCGTTTTCTGCTATACAAGAGTAGAAGTTAAAAAAGCACGCCTTGCGGGCGTGCTTTAAAAAGTTTTGTTTAGTTGCTGGATTTTTTATTGCCATGGATTTCTTGGGCAAAAGAAGCGGCGCTGTCTTGAATGTGTTCTTGCAAAAGGCGGGAAGCTTTTGCGCTGTCCTTTTCCTCCAGGGCATCGGCGATGGCGCTGTGTTGGCGATAAATCGAGCCCTTGTACTCTGGATTATAGGCGGCCAATTGACGCCGGAAGCGAATGATGTCCTGTAAGGTATCCAATAAGAGAGTGAGCCGGCGATTCTGCGCGTATTCCAGAATCACCTGATGGAATTCTTCGTTTAACTTAACTAACGCATCGCGGGATTCTTCTTGCAATGTCCGGGCCAGGATGTCCCGGAGACGTTCAATACCCTCGGCATCAATCGCTTTTGCAGCCGAGGCGCCAGCCAATCCTTCCAAGGCTTCCCGGCAGGCAAACGCTTCCAATACCTCTTCGGGTTTAACGGAGCGAACAATAACGCCCTTATAAGGCTGCAGCTCCACCAGGCCATCGGCGTATAAGCGGCGCAAAGACTCGCGGACTGGAGTGGGACTGATACCTAGGTCTTGGGCCAGGGTTTTCTCAGTCAGGCGAGTTCCTTGTTCTAATTGCCCGGTGAGTATCAATTTTTTTATTTGATGGTAAACCTGCTCGCTGAGCGGTTGGCGATTGATGGGTAGAGAAAGTTGACGAGCCATAGCGACCTCCTCGAAAAATCAGCAAAGAGATACTTACCCGATGCTGTCCAATCTATTTTGTTGCAGGTAAATCTGCAGCGAATCTCATTTAGTGTGGCTCCATTATATACCCTTTTTAGGGAAAAACACAAATGCCGTACCGCAAAATAGGGCGTATAGAAGGTATTTTCAGTAAAAAAAAGAATTTACCCTGTATAAGATTATAATAATAATGGGAATTGAGAAGGGAGGGCGGACTGTGCGGTTTGGAATGCAAAGAACCATTAGGCAGCAAATGGGATTGTTTGGTCTAATGCTGCTGCTGTGCAGTTCCCTTGCTTTAACAGCGGTATTTATTTGGCATGAAGTCGATCATCTTCGTGAAAGCAGTGTGCGTAATTTACAACAAGCCGTAGTGTTGCAAAGTCAATTTTTGAGGAATTGGCAACAGCATTACACAGAACTGGCAGCCTATTTGGCTTTGGGCAAGGCGGCTCAAACACAGAACTGGGCGTTGTTCAAAGAACAGGCCTTGGCGATCAAAGCTTCCTCTCAGGAGGAGTTAGATGTTATTTTTGTTGGCGATGACGGTTTTGGAAAGTTTACTAGCGGCATAAAGCCGGCACAGCAGTTGTTCGCTGGGGAGCGAGCCTATTTCCAGGAGGCGAGGGAAGGGCGGCCGTTTGTTTCCGGCTTATTGAGCAGTCAAGCATTGGAGCGGCAGGTAGTCGTGTTTTCTCATCCCGTGCAAGCGCAAGGGACCTTTGGCGGAATGGTGCTTGTAGTAGTGTATGCGGATTCCATCGTGTCTATGCTGAAGAAGGTTCAACCTGTTATGTCAGGCGATTTATATCTAGTATCAGCTAACAATCTGGTTTTATCGAGCGCTATAGAGCCAGCGGAAGGTTGGGAAAACAGCGGCTTTTTTGAAACCATGCGGACCAGCGGGGAAGGCGTTCGGCGTTATCAACGGGGCGAGGAAGAGTATCTGCAAGCTTACCAGAAAGCAGAACCAGGCGGGTGGCTGGTTGTTAGCGAAATTCCCTGGAGCGGCGTGGTAAAGCCTATAAACGAGTTTTTGCAATGGGTATTATTGGTGATGACAGGGGTGCTTTTTTTATCTGGATTTTTGCTTTGGTACTTTTCCAAAACCTTGGAAAGACCAGTGCAAGCGCTGGTTCAAGGGGCAAAACGAGTGCAAGCAGGAGAGTATACGCAGCCTGTGGAACTGCAAGAAGGAGGCTTTGTGCCTAGAGAACTGCATTCTCTTTGCGATTCTTTTAATATTATGACTGGCGTGATTCAGCAGCAAATGGAGCTTTTGCAGGAATTTCACCGCCTTTCTTCGGAAGCGGAACAGTTGCTGCAAAAATATCGCTTGCTGTCGGAGAATGCAACCGATATTATTTTGTTTGTACGGATGTCGGATCAGCAGATTATTGAAGTCAACAAAGCCGCGGAGGTGGCCTATGGCAAGACGCGGCAAGAGTTATTGACCGGCAGCCTGCATGACTTGTATCCGGTGCGCCAGGACGTGTTGGCTTGGGATAAGATTCGGAGGAGTTCGGCGAAGCCGGTTATTGAAGAGATGCATCGTCGCAGTGACGACAGTCTGTTTTTTGTAGAAGTCAGCGTACAGCAATTGGCGGGAGAATTGCAGGATGTAGTTGCGTTTATTGTGCGCGATGTAAGCGAGCGCAAAGAGTTTGAGCAGAAACTCCGTCGCGTCAGCTTTCATGATCAACTGACTGGTTTATACAATCGTTTCTTCTTCGAATATGAAATGGAGCGCTTAAAGAAAGAAGGCAAAGGGCCGTTGGCCGTACTTGTGTGTGATGTGGATGGCCTAAAACTGGTCAATGATACGCTGGGGCATGCGGCCGGAGACGATTTACTGCGGGCGGCTGCCTGGGTGCTGCGGCGCAGTTTGCGTGAGCAAGATTTGTTGTTTCGCATCGGCGGTGATGAGTTTGTGGCTTTTCTGCCGGATATGGAAGAGGATGGCATTGCAGGCGTGCAACAGCGCATTGCTAATGTAATTAAAGAGCATAACGAGCGAGCCTTGGCATGGCCTCTGTTCATTTCGTGCGGCTGGTCTTGGCGGCACGGGGCATTTCTACCGTTGGAGACTATGTTTCGAGAAGCCGATGATGCGATGTACAGCTCGAAAAGCCGCCAGCGCAACCAGACGCGGCAAGGAATGCTGCAGATGTTCGAAAAACGGTTGCGCATCACTGAACCCATCGCAGCAGAGCATATGGAGGAAGTAGCGGTAAAACTGCAAAAGTTGGGAGCGGCCATAGGGTTGGCGGAAACGGAATTTGAACGACTGCGGCGCTTGGGTCGCTACCATGATCTGGGTAAAGTTGCTATTTCCATGGAAATCCTAAATAAGCGAGAGCTGCTTTCGCCTAGCGAATGGAAAGAAATCCGCAAACATGCCGAAATTGGAGGGCGTATGGCGCAGCAATTGCCGGGTTTGATGGATTTAGCAGAAGCGATCCGGCATCATCATGAATGCTGGGATGGGACCGGCTATCCGGACGGCCTTGCGGGGGAGGATATTCCGCTTTTAAGCCGGATGATTGCTATTGTTGACGCCTTTGACGCGATGCAGCGGCCGCGCAGTTATCGGGAGGGCAAGAGCAAGGCGGAAGCGATCGAGGAATTGAGGTCTTTGGCAGGAAGTCAGTTTGACCCGAAGCTGGTTGAAGTTTTTTTGCAAACGGAGACATAAAAAACAGCGCTAAGGGCATAGTCCTTAGCGCTGTTTCATTAGAATCGGGTGTTCGTTTCTTGCTGTTGGCTTTTATTTTTTCGCGGCGATGTCTTCCCAAAACTTCACATAGCTTTCGCGAGTCATGGGCGGGGTGTAGTCGGCGAGAATCGCTTCTGCTTCGGCGGCATGATCGTAAAGTAAGTCAATAATGGTGTGAGCCATGGCTTGCGAGGAAACCAGATAAGCCATGTCAGGATCGGAGACGCAGAAGTCTCGGGTATGAGCGTTGCCGCTAACGCCGCCAACCCAAGGGTGGGTGACAGGCATGATATGGGAAAGATCCCCCATATCGGTGCTGGCGGCGTGATGATCCAGTTCCTCCACCTTGTCGGCGCCAACCAAAGCGGCGGCATTTTCTCGCAGCAAGGCGCTGAGGGAGGCTTCATTGCTTAAAGGAAGGTACCCTGGCAGGTCGGTGATTTCCACATCGGCGCCGATGGCCAAGGCGCCAGCTTGCAAGGCTCGGTCAATTTTAACGTTGGCGTCGATAATGGCGGGAACGGTGCGCGCGCGGACATAGCTTTCCAGGCGAACGTCCGAGGGCACGACATTGACTAAGTCGCCGCCTTTGGTGATGATGGGATGAAAGCGTACATGGTCTTCGTCACGGAAGGTTTCCCTTTGGGCGTGAACGGCCATCATCGCCAACATGGCTGCATTGAGAGCGTTTACGCCTTCGTGAGGAGCGCCGGCGGCATGGGCTTCGCGCCCTTTGTAGCGAATGAGCTTGCCGATAAAGCCGTTACTGGTACCGCCTACTTGGATAAGGCGGTCTCCTTCGCCAGTCGTGGAGAGATGCATCATCATGGACATGTCGATATCGTCAAAAGCGCCGATGCGGATCAATTCCGCTTTGCCGGCCAGAAAGCCCAATTTTCCTTCGGTGCGCAGGCGGTTGCGGTATTCGATTTCTACATATTCTTCGGCAGGTACGGCAAAAGGGACTACATCGCCGTCTAATTCCTGCATGACGCCGGACTCGGCCAAGCCGATGGCGCAGGCGGCCATGGCTGCAAGCTGCGCATGATGACCGCAGGCGTGAGCGGCGCCGGTTTCCGAGGAAGCCGCCGGATGCTCATGGCAGATGACCGCATCCAGCTCGCCAAGTACGGCAATGGTGCGGCCGCTGCTGCGGCCTTTGAGGCGGCCCTTAACACCTGTTAGGGCTAGGCCTTGTTCGGCGGGGATCTTGTGCTTTTCAAACACAGCGGCAATTTTAGCGGCAGTTTTAGTTTCTTTGAAGCCTAACTCCGGCTCGCAGAAGACCGACTCGGCTAGGGAGAATATTTCTTCCTTATGCGCCTGAATGGCGGCGGTAACTCGCTGTTTGCATTCCTCTTTAGTCATGGTGAACACTCCTTGCGTTGCTTCTTGGCCCTTTTTAACATCATGTTAAAAGAAGTAGACGTAATTAATACTCCTTAAGTATAAAGCTCCTATGCAAGGAGAACAAGTGGCGAAAAAAGGTGGTTATTGGCGAATAACAAACAAGAGAAGGGAAAATAGATGTATTTTCTTTCTTTCTCAGTTTGACGCGTTAAATAGATAGTGATACCATAATTTGCAATACGTGAAAGGGGGCGGAGAATCTTGAAGGTTTTGACGTCTTGGAAAGTGCATGCGTTGGCGTTGCTTCTCGTTGTGGTCTGCGAGGGCATCGGAACGCACAAAATTCCTCTGGGACCAGGGGTGCTCTTATTTTTACCTATGTTATACGCTATGATTCTAGGCGCGTTTATCAGCTGGCCTAAACTGAAGGTTATGAAATTGCCGGAAATGGGCGTAGCTTCGCAGGTGCTGACGGTTGTGACTTTGCTGTTAGTTACTAAACTGGGGGTTATTATTGGACCTTCTGTGGCGAAACTGGCTCAATCCGGCTGGACTTTGTCCATTCAGGAGCTGGGGCACTTCTTAGGGACGGTAGTGCTGGGCCTGCCGTTGGCGTTGTTCCTTGGTTTGGGACGTGAGGCCGTAGGCGCTACGTTTTCTATTGACCGCGAGCCTAATATCGCTATTATTGCTGAAAAATACGGTTTGGATTCACCGGAAGGCCGCGGCGTTATGTCTGTGTACATTTGCGGTACCGTCTTCGGGGCGGTTTGGCTGGGCCTTTTAGCGGGCTATTTAGCTGCGTTGCAAATATTTCATCCCTTTGCGCTGGCTATGGGCGCGGGCGTTGGTTCGGGGAGCATGATGGCGGCTGCGTCGGGGGCGCTGAAAGCCGTGCATCCGGAAATGGCGAACGAAATTTTGATGTATGCCGGTGCTGCTAACTTGTTAACGACCATCGTGGGCATTTACTTCTGTCTCTTCATTTCCTTGCCGGTGACAAACTATCTCTATCGCGTTTTGTCGCCTATCTTGTCTCCGAAGGGAGGAAAATCCTCATGATGCGTTTGCAGGAAACAATTGCCGTTATGGTTCTGTTCGGTCTGATTACCGTTGTGGGAAACATGATCGGCTACAAGCAGCCCTTTGGGGATTCCTTGATTGGGTATGGAATTTTGCTGGTGATTACGGTAGCGGGTATGATTTTAGCCAAAGTGGTGCCGGGAAAACTGCCAATGGTTTTCTGGGTGTCCCTGGTGGCGCTGCTTTCGACTTCGCAGCTTTCCCCTGTGGCTAAAGAGGTGACTCTCTATACCGGAAAAATTGACTTTTTGGCTCTTTGTACGCCCATCTTGGCTTATGCAGGCTTGGGTGTCGGCAAGGACTTGGAAATTTTCAAAAAGATGTCTTGGCGCATTATCATTGTAGCTTTGGCGGTTTATACAGGCACCTTTGTCTTTTCTACGGCCATTGCTCAGTTCATGCTGCATTTGGAAGGCGTTATCTAAATTAGGCTCTAAAAACAGGTCTGTATTCTTAGGAATGCGGGCCTGTTTTTAATACGCGAAAAACGCGAAAGGGCTTTATGGTTCAGGGGGACGGTTCTCCTGAACCATTTTAACTGCGGCATAATTAATCCCTCACTTTACTCACTCTACTCCTGTTAAAACATAAATGCTCAGTAACCCTCATTCATACCCTCTCGTGACTCCCGCGACTCTTGTTCAATCTTCGTGCTTTCTCTGTGACGTTCCCCAAAAGGACCGCGCAGCGGGTTTGCTTAAAGCGAATGGCGAAGCGTTGCCATAGCTTGCCGCGGCGGCTACAATGAAAAGAGAAAGGGCGGCGGTGAGCGGATGGAATTGCGATTGCTGAAGACTTTTTTGCTGGTAGCCCGGTTGATGAACATCACTCAGGCAGCGGAACGCCTGAATTTTACGCAGCCGGCTATTACGGCGCAAATTCATAATCTGGAAAGCGCTTTAGGAGCGCGGCTTTTTACACGCAAGGGGAAGCGTTTGCTGCTAACCGAAGCGGGACTGCGCCTGGTGGCGCACGCGGAGAGCATCTTGCTGCAGTGGGAGCAGGCTAAGGAAGAGCTGGCTGTGTACGCAGAAAATCGCGAGTCCTTGGTGTTAGGCGTATCCACGCAGCTGATTAATTATTTTTTACCGGATGTGCTGCGGCGGCTGCAAGAGAAAATGCCTCAACTGATTGTTAGTGTGGAAGTGTGCTCCAATACGAAGACCGTACTGCAGGGCGTAGAAGACGGCCAGTTTGATTTGGGTCTGATTCACGGACGGAATTACTTGCGGCGCCTGAAGGAGCATGCTGTTTGGGAAGAAGATATTCGCTGGGTGATTGGCCAGAACTGTTCTTGGGAAAACGGGGACGTATTGCCCTTAGTTAATTTTAAGCAAGGCAGTGATTTCCGAGCCCAATGGGAGTTGGCGCGAGGCAGCCAGCCATATCATACGGTGGCTGAGTACAGTGATTCCGAAGCGGTCAAGCGAGCGGTGTTGAATGGCTTAGGGGCGGCCTATCTGCCCAAGACGCTGGTGCAGGAGGAGCTGCAGCAAGGAAAGCTGCGTTTGGCCGAGGGGCCGGCTTTACAGATGAAGATTTTTTTAGTACATCGTGTCAGGCAGAACTTTACTGCCGCTATGCAAGCGTTGCTTTGGCAGTTGAGTAAAAATTCCGCAGCCGAAAAAAGCTTGCTGACTCTTCTGGGGGAAATGGATGCTTATAAAAATAAATGATGGATGGCATAAAAAGCGCTGATTTTTCAGGGCTTTTCTTTTTGTGTAAGCTAAAAACAGAGATACGCAAAAGGAGGCGGAACCTATGGCGATGATTGGAGTGCTCGGGGGTATGGGGCCCATGGCGACAGCGGATTTGTTTGTGAAGATGATTGAAAATACAAAAGCGCAGACCGACCAGGAACATCTTTCTATCTTGATTTACAACAATCCGCATATTCCTTCGCGCATTGACGCTATTTTGCATGGGGCGCCCAGCCCGGAGGCGGAGCTGGTGCGCTCAGCGAAATTGTTGGAGCGTTCAGGGTCTAATTTTATTGTAATCCCTTGTAATACGGCGCATTTTTGGTTTGCAGCGGTGCAAAAGGCGGTGACTATTCCAGTATTGCATATTATTGATAGCGTAGCGGAGCATTTGCTGCAGGCGCAAAAATATGAGGCGCAGGAAATCATGTTGTTTGCTACGGAGGCAACGATACGCACCGGGCTGTATCAACAGCGCTTGAGTCAAAAAGGCCTGGCCTTTTTGACGCCGCAGCCGGAAGAACAATGGCTTATTTCCCAGGCAATTGCCGAGGTGAAAAGCGGACACATAAATGGCAGTCCTTGCTTAGAACGGCTGAGAGAAATGATGGCGTGTTATAGTCGCAGCGGTGTGAAAGCGTTTATTGCCGGCTGTACGGAAATTCCGTTGCTTTTTGCCAAAGTGCAGGGGGATTTTAAAACGGTGGACCCTACGCTGCTTTTAGCGAAGCGGGCGGTTCAGCTGGCGCGCAAGCTGGAACGCAAAGAACAAGAACGTGCGGTGTGTATACGGGTATAACATAACACTTTAGCTTGCCAAGATACTATAGGCCGCTTATAATTGTATTCATAAAACATGTGCTCCAAAGACAGCCATGCTTTTAGAGGCAATGCAGCCGCTACTCCGTGAGGGGTGGCGGCTTTTCTGTGTTTTGTAAGCGAAGGAGGCGGTTGCTATGTGGAATTTTGCAAGAGTAAATAAAGAAGTAGAGGATTTGAACCAATTCATCAAAAAACTTCTCCAAGGAGAGTGGAGCCGGAATTTGACAGTGTTATCTTACCGCAAACTGCTTCCTGTAGCTGAGTCCGTTAATGCGTTAGTGAACGATGTTCGTCAATTTGTGCAGCAGTCGCAGATGGCGGCGGCTAAGGTCGCGGCGGCCGTGGGGCAGGCTCGAGAAGCGCTGGGGAAAACGGCGGCCGAGGGAGCTGTGGTATCGCAGGAAGCGAAGACTTGCAGGGAGTCGGCCTGGCAGCTAGAGCAACAGGCCAAAGAGGCGGAGCAGCTTATGGCCGGGGTGCATGCTTCGTCGCAAACGATGCTGCAGGTAGCGGAGGGAATTCACGAGAGCAGCGTGGATGCGCGCAAACGAGCGGAACAAGGCAGGCAGGCTGTGCAGGGCGTAGGCGAATCCATGGCGGGAATACGGCTGCAGTCGACAGAACTGGCAGATAAAATCAGCGCCTTGTCTCTGACGGCGCAGGCTATACAACAGTTGCTTACGTCGATTCACGGCATTGCTTCTCAGACGCAGTTGCTTTCTTTGAATGCCAGCATTGAAGCGGCGCGCGCCGGAGAGCATGGGAGAGGCTTTGCGGTGGTGGCGGAAGAAATTCAGGTTTTATCCGAAGGAAGCAGTAAAGCGGCTCGTGAAGCGGCGGTGCTGCTGGCTCAGATTGAAGGCGGCGTGCGGGCGGCGGAGCAGGCTATGACGGAAGAAGAAAAAGCGGTGACCGAAGGACAATTGGCGGTCAGAGAGGCTCTCGAACATTTGGAAGCCATTCAAGATGCCAGCCGAACGACGGAACTAAAACTGGCGGAAGCGGGCGCCGTGCGCCAGGAGCAAGCGGCAACAGTACAGCAAATGGCTCAAGTCGCCAAACGGATTAATGAGTATTGTCAGCAGCTTCGTCACTGCGCAGAACGGACGGAGGAGGCGTTAGCTCGGCAGAAAGAGTCGCAAGAAGAGGCTTTAGCCATGGAAACGATCCTGCAGCAAGTGGCAGAGGGATTGCAAAAAGATACTTCACGGATACGCTTGGCGGAAGCGGACGGCGAGGTGAAAAAGCAGACGGCGCAAATTCTGCAAGAAGTAACGGCGTTGGCTGCGGAGATTTCTCGCTTGCCCGAAACGGCGCAGGAGAAGAAGCTGGAACAATGGCTGCGGGAGCATAAAAACCTGGAAGCTGTCTGGTCCAATCGTGAAGACGGCAGTTTTATCATTTCTTTACCGCCGGCAGGCTTGGCTAATGCTAATGGCAGAGAATGGTTTCGCCGGGCTTTGGCGGAGGGGTCCTATGTATCGGAGGTATATGTTTCAGCCATTTCAGGCCATCCTTGCGTAACCGTTGCTGTTTCCTGCTGCGACCCGGCAGGAAGCAAGGTGATTCTTGGCGTAGACTTGTCCCTGAAGCCAAGAGAAACAGTCTAGGTTGGCGCAAGTAAGGGCGGGTTTTAGCGAGGACTGCTTGACGAGACGCCTTGGTGTCAGATACGATGAGAGGAGAGTTGTTAAATAAGGAGAGAGTATGGTGCTGAGCGGCTTTGAATATTTGGGAACTGTGGCCTTTGCCATTTCCGGCGCAATGGTTGGCATTCGCAAGGAGATGGATGTTTTTGGCATTGCCGTTCTGGCGGTGACGACCGCGGTGGGCGGAGGAATTCTACGAGATGTGCTGGTAGGGCACACGCCGCCGACGGCATTTTTAGATCCGACCTTTACCTTGCTGGCGCTGGCTTCCGCTATTTTGACCTGCGTTGCTCATTCTTGGCTGGTGCGGATCACCAATGTGGTGCAACTATGCGATGCCGTGGGTTTGGGAGCCTTTACCGCTGTGGGCGCCAGCCTGGCGATTACGTATGAATTGAATACGTTATATATCATGGTTTTTCTAGGAGCCGCAACCGGCATTGGCGGCGGCGTGTTGCGAGATGTTTTTGCCAGGGAGATTCCGTTGGTGTTTCAGCAAGAGATTTATGCGTTGGCGTCCATTGCCGGCGGCGTGGCTCTTTATTACGCCCAGTGGAAGCTGCCTCTCTGGCAGGCTATGTACCTGTGCTTTTTCCTGACCTTGGGTATTCGCTTGCTTTGCGTGCACTATAATGTCCATTTGCCTAAAGTGGGGCGCGTAACTCGGCATATATAAGGGCGTATTACTAAAAAAGCGTGTTGCAGCCTCGACTGCAAGGCGCTTTTTTAGTGAGGGAATGGGAGATAAGCCCCGCTTTTTAGCAGCTGAGGGAAAAAGAATACAAAGGGGACATGCCTTTAGTCGCAATTTTTGAACATTAAAAGACGGGCTAAACGATTCGCGCTATAATATAAGAAAATGCTGCAAAGTGCCATGCCTGGAGGATATGCTAATGAAAGAAAAAAAGGTATTTAAGTATAATGAAGACGATATCTTAGAATTCATGACAGAATCGTTGGCTGCTCAGCTAGGGTTTGAAGAGTTTTCAGCAAAAGCAATTTTTATGGGGGAAGCAGGCAAAGACTTGCGGATGGTTTTGGTTTTGGGAGAAGCTGCTGATGAGACTATGGAAAAAGTGGATACAAACGCTCTGGATATAATGATTGACTATAATGGCTCGCATTCGTGCAATAAAACAAGAAAGAACGCCTCTCTTTTGGGATAAAGTTAAAAGTATACAGGGAAGATCTTGGCAAATTGTTTGCGTTTGTGAAAATTATTTCGTACAATGATCTGAGGATTGGTATTTTAAATTTCAGGGGGTTGTTATCCATGAACTTATCCCGTAAAGGTTTGTCGATTAGTCCGTCCGCAACGCTGGCGATTGATTCTAAGGCGAAAAAGCTGAAAGCGGAAGGCATCGATGTGGTTGGTTTCGGCGCTGGCGAGCCGGATTTTGATACGCCTGTACATATAAAGCAAGCCGCGATTGCTGCGATTGAAGCTGGTTTTACCAAGTATACGCCGGCTTCGGGGACAATGACTTTGAAAGAAGCCATTTGCGCCAAATTCAAAAAAGACAATGGCTTAGACTATGCTCCGGCTAATATTGTAATCAGCAACGGCGCCAAGCATTCGCTGGTTAATGTGTTTCAGGCCATCTGCAATCCTGGGGATGAAGTCATTATTCCTGCACCGTTTTGGGTCAGCTATCCGGAGATGGTTAAATTGGCCGACGGAGTGCCTGTCATTGTTTATACGACAGAAGAGCAGGGCTTTAAATTTACGGTAGACCAAATTCGTCAGGCCGTAACGGCTAAGACAAAAGCCATTATCCTCAATAGTCCCAGCAATCCTACGGGCATGGTCTACACCCGTGAGGAACTGGCGGAGTTGGCAGATTTAGCAGTGGAAAAAGGCTTTTATGTAGTTTCCGACGAAATTTATGAAAAGCTGATTTATGACGGTAAAACCCATGTCAGCATCGCCAGCATCAATGAGAAAATCAAAGCCCAGACGATCATTGTCAACGGCGTGTCCAAAACCTATGCGATGACTGGCTGGCGTATTGGCTACACGGCTTCAACGCCGGAAATTGCCAAGATCATGAGCAATGTGCAAAGCCATGCGACGTCTAACCCGAATTCCATCGCCCAAAAAGCGGCGGAAGCGGCAATCAGCGGCCCGCAGGATATGGTGGCGACCATGGTGGCGGCTTTTGCCAGCCGTCGTGACTACATGGTGAAACGGATTAACAGCATGCCTGGCTTGTCCTGTGTCAATCCGAACGGCGCTTTCTATGTAATGATGAATATTTCCCAGTTGATGGGCAAGGAACTGGCTGGCCTTAAAATTCAAAGCTCTGATGATTTTGCAAATGTTTTGCTGGAAAAAGCCAACGTTGCCTTAGTGCCTGGCTCCGGTTTTGGCATTGACACCCATGTGCGTTTGTCCTATGCCACCTCGCAGGAAAATATCACCAAAGGACTGGATCGGATTGAGCAGTTCTTAAAGCAAGGCTAAGAGATTGAACTGAAAATGATATGAAAAAACCTAGGAATCGCTTAGCGGCTCCTAGGCTTTTTTTCTATGCCAGATAGTAAAGGTTTTGACAGTTTGAAACTCGGCTGTCTCAAGTGCCAGGAGCCTTTGGATAAAACGGGAGGCAACCTTATATTTGAGACAAGATTTGCGCGCGCCTCGAAAAAACGGTCCAAGTCGGCAGTTCCTTAACTCGCTGCGCTCAAACAGGCGAAACTGTAATCCGCCTTAGCCAGTTTTTTCGTCCTGCGGACCGTCTTGCTCCAATAAAAGTCCCAAATACAATTGTTGCCTCCGTAGCCCTCGTTCGAGCCCTCTGGTTCTCCGATTCTCCTCGTTCACTCCAACTAACTCGGTAATACCCACCTCTAATCCTTAAATTCGTGCTTTCTAGCCTTGTTTTGGCAGGCGGGCCAGCAGGCGGGTAGCTGCGTACCCGGCAGCGCAGCAGAGAAGAAGGCAAACGGCGCAAACTAAAAGGTATTTCGGTAGAACGGGGAAGTTCCATTTTTGTACGGTGTAGGCAACAGGCAGTACGATCAGTTGATGGAGGATGTAGATGGCGTAAGAAGAGGCGGCTAAATTCCGCCAGATAACGCTGCTGCTATTCAAGTATCGTTGGAACAGGCAAAGCAGAGTCATGAATAGACTTAGACAGAAGATAGAGTGCAGCAAAGCGTGGCCGGCTTTAAAGAGAACTGTAGGCGCAGCAGGCAGGCCGAGGCGATACAACGTAAAGAGAAGCGTCGCCGGCACGGCAAGAAGCAGCCAGTTGCGCAGGCTGGGTCGGTAGGCAGAAGCGGGAGCAAACCAAGAATGGCGCCACCCATGAAGACCCAGCAGGAAGTAAAGAAAACAAATACCTAGGCGGGCTGGCTGGAAAGAAACTATATATAATTTGCTAAACCAGGTGTCGGCGGGCAGGAATAGAGTGGGCGTGAAAAAGGCTGCGCTACACAAAAGAGTGAAACAACAAAAAAAAGAGGCTGACGGAGGGACTGGAGTCGCCGCCTTTTGCAGCCAATTTGGCCGCAATGCTTGCAGAAGGCCTACAAAAAAGTAAAAGTAGAGCAAGAGTCCTAGAAACCAAAAATGAGCATGATTAAACACCTGCGGCGTAAAAAATAGGTTTTGCCAAAAGTAAAGATACGGCGGCGGCGTGTCGGACCGGCTAAACCAGATCATATAGGTAATGGCTGGCGCCAACACGAGGACGCCTCCAACCCAGGGCAGGGCGATGCGGTACAATTTGTCCCGGAAGAAGGAACCGATGCCTTTGCGCTGCAGCACGGGCAGCGTAAAATAGCCTGCAATCCAGAACATAACCGGCATAATAAAAACATCTACCGTAACGATGAACGGAATAAAGGCGGCGCTTGTTTGACTGTCAACGACGTACCACCAGGCGAGAGGCGGAGCCATGTAACCCAGGGCGATATGAAAAACAATGACCAAGAGAATGACGGCGGCGCGCAGATTATCCAGGAAATATAAGCGCCTGGAGGGATTGGCATGGGGCATGCATTTCACAACCTTTCAAAAAAATAATTGCTTTCGTAAAATTTTCGGCTATATTGACGAACACGCGTGCATTTGATAGCATGAGTAAATGATGTGTAACGATTTCGTAAAAAGAAAAAGAGGCGAGAATCATGGGCGAAGTTTTGGTGAAGGCAGCCGCGTTTGTCTTCATTATTTTTTTAGGATATGCGCTAAAACGCATCGGATTTTTTACGGCGACCGACTATCGGCTGATTTCAAAGATTGTACTCAATATTACGCTGCCGGCGGCAGTAATTACCGCCTTTGCCAATTTTGACATGGACGCTTCTTTGTTGATTTTGGCGTTGCTTGGCTTGGGCTGCAACCTGATTATGGTTGGCTTAGGTTTTTTAGCTGGCGCGCGCAGCAACGGGGAAACTAAAGCTTTTTATATGCTGAATGCGTCCGGTTATAATATCGGCTGTTTTGCGATGCCCTTTGCGCAGGGATTTTTGGGGCCTTTTGGGGTAGTGGCTACCTGCATGTTTGATTCCGGAAATTCAATTATGTGTACAGGCGGGACCTACGCTGCCGCCGCCGGGGTGGCGGGAACTGGCGGAAAAAGCCAGCTGACGGGACTGGCGAAAAAGCTTTTGTCTTCCGTGCCTTTTGATATTTATATGTTGATGCTGTTGTGTTCTTGGGTTGGTTTCCGTTTTCCTGCAGAGGTATTGAATCTTTGCTCGGTTATTGCCGGCGCCAACAGTTTCTTGGCAATGCTGATGATTGGCATGATGCTGGAACTGGAGTTGGAGGCGCGCCATGTGCAGCAACTGAGCCTTGTTTTATTACTTCGTTACGCTGTTTCTGCTGTATTTGCCTGGCTTTTTTATTATTATACTTCTTTTTCCTTGGAGATTCGGCAAGTACTGGTGTTGCTTGTTTTTGCGCCGATTCCCGCGATTGCGCCATTGTTTACGGAAAAATGCCAAGGGAATGGCATCTTGGCCAGCTTGACGAATTCGGTTTCTATTATGATTAGCATCGTAATTATGACGGTTTTGCTGGTAATGATGAATTTGCGGTGAAAGTGAAAAGAGGACGGGCCTTTTAGGCCTGTCCCCTTTTTTAGTTTAGGCGTTCTAATTCGTCAAGCAGACGGGAGAATTTTTGCAGTGTAATTTCCAGAGGCAAGGGAGTCGTCATATCAACGCCGGCTTGGCGCAATAATTGCAAAGGATCGTCAGAAGAACCGCTTTTTAAAAACTGCAAATATTTTTGACGGGCCGGCTCGCCGCCTGTGAGAATTTGCTCGCTTAAAGCCGTCGCCGCTGCGTAGCCGGTGGCGTACTGATATACATAGAAGTTGCGATAAAAGTGGGGAATCCTGGACCAACCGACATCGCTTACTTTATCAAGTACAGCGTCAGGCCCCCAATACTGCACATTCAAGTCGTGCCAGATGGCGTCAAAATCGTCGGCGGTAAGAGCGTCGCCCTTGGCAGTGCGTTCATGAACTATTTTTTCAAATTCTGCAAATTGAGTCTGACGGTAAACGCTGCCTAAAATGGTGTCCAGATACTGTTCGAGCAGATGCTTGCGCACGGCTGTATCCTGCGTATGCTTCAGCATGTACTCGACAAGCAGAATCTCATTGGTTTGAGAAGCTACTTCGGCGCAGAACAGAGAGTAGTCGGAGGTTGTGAAGGGCTGGTTGGCATAACTGTAATAGGTATGCATCGAGTGGCCTAGCTCGTGGGCCAGCGTAGATACGCTGTCATACGTGCCTTCGTAGTTTAGAAGCACAAACGGATGGGTGCCGTAGGCGCCCCACGAGTAGGCCCCGGACTGTTTGCCCTGGTTTTCATATACATCGACCCAGCCGGAGCTAAGACCTTGTTTTAGTACGGTGTTGTACTCCGAGCCTAATGGCTCTAGCGCAGTCTGTACGAGCTGGCAGGCTTCTTCGTAGGTGTAAGGCGACTGTGCTTTTTGCGTCGTCACTGGCGCAGACGCGTCATAGAGATGGAATTCGCCAAGGCCCAAGGCTGTTTTTTTGAAAGCTGCATAGCGGTGCAGCGGGGCCAAATTTTGTTTAACCGTAGTGATGACATTGTCATAGACGGCAACTGGAATATTGTCGTTATCTAAAGACGCCGCCAAGGTAGAGGGGTATTTCCGGGCGGAGGCGAAAAAATGGCTGCTTTTGATATTGCCGTTCAAGGTAGAAGCAAGGGTGTTGCGATATTGTGCATAGGTTTGATAGAGGGTTAGGTATGCATTTTGCCGTAACTGCCGGTCATCAAAAGACATGTAGGCCCGGTACTTTCCTTCACTCAGGGGCAGCGTGTTTCCCTGACTGTCGGTGATGGCTGGAAAATGCAGATCGGCGTTGGTCAGCATGTCAAAGGTATTTTCCGGCGACTGAGCAATTTCGGACACCTGAGAAAGAAGAGACTCTTCGGCTGGGGTAAGAATATGCTGACGCTGGCGTAAAAGATTCTGCAGATAGCGAGAATACTCCTTAAGTGCCGGTTCTTGCCGCAGGAAGGCGGGAATCGTTTTAGGGGAAAGCGCCAGTAATTCCGGTTCGATAAAAGAGGCGGACGCCATATACGCGCTGCCCAGAGAAGCCGCCTTGTCTGTAAGCGCCTGATAAGCGGCGTTAGCTGTGTTTTCATCGCGGTGCATTTTGGCGTAGCTGTACAGGCGGCCCAGGGTGATGCTCATTTGATCTCGCTGTTTTAGACATTGCAGCAGTAGTTGCGGCGAGGCGCCAAGTTTGCCTTGGTATGTCGCAAGTTGGGGCAGCTGGCTTTTGAGCTTGTCATAGTCCTGCTGCCATTGGGTGTCGCTGGCGTAAATGTCCTGCAAATGCCACTGATATTGAGGGGCTATGTCTTGTCGAGCGGGAACTTTGTCGGCAGCCCAAAGCGTAGCAGGAGCGGTTAAAAACAGAATGGCCGCCAGAAAGGCGGTGAAACAATACTTTTTCATCGTGTCATCTTCCTTTGCGCAGTAGTGTGAGCATAACTTGCTTATATGTAGGATACATTCTGGAAATGGTGGCGAAATCCTTTCCTTTAAATGTAAAAAAGCCTGTACGCAACCCAGGCCCCTAAGGCTAACCCCAGGGGGTAGAGCATAAACCAGCCTGAAAACAAGAAGACAAGTCCGGACAAGGAGGCGCTGAGCAGGGCGAGAACTTTTCCGGTTCGGTTGGGAAGAACCCGGCAAGATGCAATCATGCCCAACGTATAAACGGCCAAGAAATTAGCGCAAGGAAATTGAATCAAGGTTTGCAGCTGCAATTCCAGAAGATAGCTGACTCCAAGAACGAAACCTAAAACAGGAAGAAACGACAGTAAGGCGTAATGCGGTGTCTGAAAGCGAGGATGAAGGCGAGAAAAAACAGGCGGTAAGGCGCCGTCGCGGGCTTGGGCGTAAACCAGCCGGGAGAAACCGGCGATGAACGTATGGACAGGACAGTAACAAGCGACTAGACCCAGAAAAGAAACCAGCAGACTCGCCTGTTCGCCCCAACCGTAAGCTGCCAACGTGATCATGGCGGTAAGCGGCGTAGCGGATTGGTAAGCCAACGTTCCAATGGTGACGAAGGCAATGAGTAAATATAAAACATTAATGACCAAAGCGGCAAGACCCAGGCTTAAAGGGATGTCCTTGCGGGGGCGGCGAAATTCTTCCGCCAAATGGCCGATCATTTCCCAGCCAATGAAGGCGAAAAAGAGCAAGGACATAGTCTGTCCTACAGGCAGCCAGCCGTGCGGCAAGAAGGGGGAAAAAGCTGCAGGCTGAACTTGGGGCAAGGAGGCTGTAATCGCTAAAAGCAGAATACCGAGAATGGAGGAGACGACAAGGACTTGTACGCGGCCGGATAGATCAATACCTCGGTAGTTTAGGGCTACAGCCAGAAGCAGCATAACCGCCGCCACGCCATAAATGGCCGCCGAGGACCAGCCCAGCACGTCGCCTAGATAATGGGCGCCGATTAAGGCGGTAACAGGCATGCCAAAGGGCATAGCCCCTAAAATCCACAGGCCGACGATACGGCTGGTGTTTTCTCCCAAGCCTTGGCGGACATAGGTGGCGATGCCGCCGGAATCAGGATAGCGTGAAGACATCATGCTGATGACGGCCACCATGGGCAAAGAGAGCAGGCCCATGAAGAGCCAGCTGAGTAAAGACGCTGGTCCCGCTATGGAGGCGGCCAGGGAGGGGAGTACTAAAATGCCGGCGCCCAGAACGGCTCCGGTAGTTAAGGAGGCCCCTTGGAGCCAAGTGATGCTTTTTTTGAGCTGAACGGCTTCTTTCATCGCGGCGTTGTTTCTCCTCTGCAAATGTAGTAAAAGCTTTAAAAAATCGTATCATGAAAAAAGAGATTTGATAAGACGATAATATAGTGTAAAATAATCGGAAAAACCGATGGATGTGATGAGATGCAGAGCAAGTATCTGGAAACCTTTTTAGCAGTGGCGCGAACGTTGAACTTTGGGCAGGCGGCGCGGGAGTTGAACTACTCCCAATCTACTGTTTCCGAACATGTTCGGTTGGTGGAACTAGAACTGGGAGTTCGGCTGTTCGAGCGTTTGGGGCGAAAAATATTTTTGACGTCTCAAGGAGAGAGACTGGTGGGCTTGGGGGCCAGGCTGCTGCAGGCGGAAGACGAAGTGCGGCAAGCTTTTTGCGGCAAGGAAACGCTGGAAGGAATGATTCGCCTGGGCGCTTCCGAGTCGTTATGCGCATTTTGGCTGCCGCCGCTATTAAAGGAATACCGAGCTCTGTATCCGCAGGTGCAGCTGTATCTGAAAGTAGGTCATTGCAGCGATTTTGGACAATGGCTGCAGCAAAATCTGGTTGATGTGGCTTTTGGATTTCAAGACGAAGCCGGCCAGCCGCAGCTGCGACAAGAAACCTTGTTTCAAGGAAAGACCGTATTAGTAGCGGAGCCGCAGCATCCTTTGGCGAAGTTGCAAGTAGTAGAGACGCAGCAATTAGCCGGGCAAACTTTTATTTTTTCCGAAGGTCACAGCGGCTATCCGGCGGAGATGAAAGAGCTGCTGGCGCAAGCCAAGGCGCCTGTAGCAACGTTCTGGGAATTTGAAAGCTTGGAAGCCATTAAACAGTGTGTAAAGAACGGCTTAGGCCTGTCATTGCTGCCGGAAATTGTCGTGGCCGAAGAACTGGAGCGGGGAACATTGGTACGACTGCCATGGGATAGCAGCAGCATTTCGGTAGTGGCGCAAATGGTGCTGCATCGCGAAAAGTGGCTGTCGCCTCCCTTAGCGGCTTTAGAAAAACTGGTCAAGGGCTCTTTGAATCCGTAAAAACTTATAAATTCTGGGATAGGAAAAAAAGCGCCTCTGAAGAGGCGCTTTACTAGTCAGGCTGGAAGATAAAGAAAAATTTTTAGATGGCGGCTTCGGGCTTGAGCGTTACAAAAAGCTGCTTGCGCAGTTGGCAGCGCTTCCAATTATCGCTGAACCCATTGTCATATACTACCCGCACATCCCAATAAGCAGCGGGTTCATTACGGTGAAACGGAAGAGTCGCCTGATCCGTGATTCCTAATATAGTTTGTTCAAGCAAGTTGTCTTGCCAGTCGTTTGTATTGGAGGGAGCAATGTATAATGCGCAAATAGTGTGGCCTGTATTGTTGATGATAATGAATTCTTGAGGGCTGGCTAAGGCGTTTTCCGGATTATAGAGGATTGCAACAAGAGACAGGACACAGATGAAAAGAAGATGCTTCATGAAAGAGCCTCCTTGTCTAAAACGCTATGAACATAGCATACCATGTTTTAACTTAGCTGGATAGAAAAGAAAGAGAAAGTTGTTAATTTTCAAGCTAGTTCAAAAAAATATCGCAAAAAAAATGAAAAACATGTAAAAAGTTTCACAATGCGTACGATATTATAAATAAGGAGCTTTACAAGTTATGTGAAGCAAAAAAATATAGGAGCTGAGGTTGGTGAGAATTGATTCTAGTACCGTAGAGTTTAGCAGCAGTCATTTTTTAGGCACGAAAGAAAGAGAAAGCCTATACGCTTCCAGTACCGCAGCAGCTACAACCTTGGAGCAAGAGAGCAGTCACACGGAAATTCAGACGGATCGGGCTTACGAGGTGCAATTGAGCGAAGAAGCTTTGCAAACAGCTGCAGCGGCTGGCAAAGATGCGGCGGCGGTGAACAAAGGAGTTGATTTTTCTAAGCTTTCCCAAGAAGAGCGGAATGAGCTGAAAAATGTAACTGCTTTTATGGGCGTGGACAGCGATGTAATTTCGGAAGAAGTTGCGGCTGAAAGTCACACCAGGCTTGTGATTGATCAAAACAGCAGCAGCGCTACGATCGGAAAACCGCCGCAAAGCGGCGGCAACTGGCGGCCAGTCGGCGTTATTACAGAAGCGTCGCAGCAGGTGACGGTGGGACAAGGCGCGGTTGTTGCGAGGCAAAGCCAAGGTGGTGAGACGGTGACGCGTCAGGAGAACGCCCAACTACAAGGAACCAGTACGGCAGTAGGAGAATCAACGGTGTTTGTGGCGACGACTAATGCCAATGGAGCGGCAACAGGGCTGCGGATTGGAGAGGTGGAAACTAGGACGCGTACCGTGAGTGAAGCGGAATATACAGCGTGGTCAGCGCAGGGGCTGGTTACTACAAAAGACGGCAGGACGCTGCAAATCGATCAGACCTCGTTGATGCTGCGCACGGCGGAAATGGTTCAGACGCAAAGTGCGGCCACCTTGGAGGACCCCTTGGTCATTCAGTATGGTAAAAGTTCTGCGGGAGTAGGACTGACCGAAGAAAAATACGTCTTTGATTTGGATGCGGATGGCCAAAAAGACAGCATGTCCTTTGTCAAACCCGGCGCCGGCTTTTTGGCGCTAGATCAGAATGGAGACGGTAAAATCGATGACGGCAGCGAGCTTTTTGGCGCTAAAAGCGGCGACGCTTTTGGGGATTTGGCTAAATTCGATGCGGACGGCAATGGCTGGCTTGATGAAAATGACGATGTTTACGGCAAACTGCGTATTTGGGCTAAAGACGATCAAGGAAAGGATCAATTACTGTCTTTGAAGGAAGCGGATGTAGGCGCTATTTATTTGGGCAGCGTCGCTACGGAATTTTCCCTAAAGGATAGCCGCAATGAGCTGCAGGGACAGGTGCGGCAGAGTGGTTTATTCTTGCGAGATTCAGGCGAAGTCGGTACCGTACAGCGTCTTGATTTGGCGACTAGCGAGATAAAAGAGCAGGCAGCTTTGCCTGCTTCGACAGGGCAGGACGGCATTTATACAAGCAAGCAGTCCCAAGTGAATTATGAAGGGGAAACGGCGCGCATCAGCGTACAGCAAACAGAGAATGGCCTTGCAATTACGAATAACAATGCGCCTCGTCTTGTGCCGGTAACGATGCAGTCTTTGGCGGAGGTTAAACTGGATGTAGGCAGGACGGCTGTCAGCAGCTCGTTTTCAGTAGCTAATGGGTATGCAGCGGCGGCTGGCGTGCAAGAAGCGGCGGTTGCCTTCGCGTCGCAGGATAGCAGCGTGCAGGTGACAACGGCCGAGTCGATTGTGTCCAAAGACGCGTCCAAGGTGTATGTAGTCTCTGCCGCCGAAACCGATACGAAAAGCTTTTCCGTATGGTTGGAAGGCAAAGAAGTAGGGCGAATATCACCTTTAATGGATATTTTGAAACAGCTTATCGAGAAGGAAGAACAAGAGCGGGCCAAAGAAAAAGAGGCATCTACCGACGGAAAAGCAGCTCCCGTAGGAAAACGCTACTATCTTTCCGGACGGCATCTGCAGGTGGCCTGGGAACATCGGACGCTATCCCTGCTGGATTACAAATTTTAACTAAACATGTCACAAAGAACCAGTGTTTTTAATTAAATACTGGTTCTTTTATTAATAGTAGTGAATAAAATTTCTTTTCTGTGTATTCAGGCAGGATATTTACTGTAAATCAAGAAGTCAAAGAAGAACCAAAGAAAGTCAACAAAGTAATAGTGTAAAGGAAAATTCAGTTTGTCGAAGTGTATGAAGGCAAAGGAAGGCAGAAAGCAGCATGCGTTTACAGGGGAAAAGTAAAAAAGGAATTACGGTGTTGGGGATACCTACTTGGCTGGGGCAGGAGATGTTTGGAACGCAACTAGGGCCGGACGCGATGCGTGCTGCCGGTTTGCTGCGAATGCTGCGTTCTACGGGGCTGGATGTCATTGATGCCGGAAATCTGAATCTCAAGAACCAAGCCATCAGTTCCTGCGCTACAGGCAGCGTGTGCAATCTCCGGGCGGTTCGCGATAGTTTGGAGTTGGTAGCGATCAAGGTTTCGGAAATTGTCTGCAGTGGACGTATTCCCTTAGTTTTGGGCGGAGATCACAGTGTGGCTATTGGCTCTCTTGCAGGTATTGCTAGGCATTATCGCTCGTTAGGATTGCTTTGGTATGATGCGCATGGAGACAGCAACACGCCGGAAACATCGCCAAGCGGTTATATACAAGGCATGCCGGTGGCTGCTAGTTTGGGCGCAGGGCACCCGGAACTTATTGCTGTAGGCGGTTATAAGCATAAAATTCGGCCGGAACACGTGGTGCTGGTTGGAGTTCGCGATTTAGACGCAGGGGAAAAAAAGTTTTTGCGAGAAAAGAAGATAAAAATTTATACTTCTGAAGATATGTATCGCAGCGGCAGTGCGGCGGTTATGGAGGAAGCAGTGGCCTATCTGTCTTCCCGGTGCGATGGCATTCACTTAAGCTGCGATTTGGATGTTCTTGACCCAAGGGAAGCCAGCGGCGTGGGTACGCCGGTGGCGGGAGGCGTGCCGTTGGCGCAGCATTTGGAAGCGATGCGGTGTTTGGCGTCCCATAAAGTGGTTACTTCGGCCGAGTTTGTGGAGCTCAATCCGCTGCTGGATAAAGACGGCAGAACCATTGAGGCGGCTATTGCCATGATTCGAGCTTTTTTAGGAGAACGCGCACTGGAAGCTTGCCAGGCCTAAAAAATGACTTTTTGCTACGAGCAAATAAAAACCTGCTTCTTTCGGACTCCGAAAGAAGCAGGTTTTTATTCGTTAGCCACGAAATTTATCAAAGAAATGATACTTGATAGGGAGGCATGGCATTGCGAAGAGCAGGACTAATACTGCTGCTGGTGTGCTGCAGTTGCTATTTTGGCACCGCAGCGGCGGCAGAAGTAAAAGAGAAGCGGACAGCAGACGAGTATATTGCAGCATTACAACTAGTTGGACATGTGGAAGGCGGTTATTTTAAAGAACTGTACAAGAATCAACGCAAAGCGGGAGCTGCGATCCTGCCGGATGTTTATGCAGGCGAGCGGCCCTTGGCATCTACGATCTATTACCTTTTGAAGTCTGGCGGCGTTTCGCAGTTTCATCAGCTTTTGTCCGATGAAATTTGGTTTTATCATGATGGCTCTCCCTTAGTTTTGCACATGATCAGTCCGGAGGGAACGCTGACCAGCGTGCGCTTGGGACTGGATGTGAAGCGAGGAGAACAGCCGCAGGTTTTGGTGCCGGCGCAAACGATTTTTGGGGCGGAGGTCGCGGAAAAAGGTTCCTTCGGTTTGGTCAGCTGCATGGTGTCGCCGGGCTTTGATTACCGAGATTTTCGCCTTTGTTCTTATGAAGAATTAATGCGGCAATATCCGGATTATTCAGGCGTTATTGAACGTTTGAACGGAAAAAGACAGTAATGTAGAAAGCAATTTTGTGAGGAGGATGGCTGATGGCTAGAGAAATGCGGAGAAAAGACCGGCAGTTGGGAGAGACGGATATAAAGGAGCTTTTGCATAAAGCCGCCTATGGCGTACTGTCGCTGGTGGATGCAAACAACCAAGCGTATGGAGTGCCGTTAAGTTTTGTTTATTTTCGGGACGCCTTGTATTTTCACAGCGCTACCGAGGGGCTGAAGCTTGATTTGGTGCGACAGAATTCGCGCGCAGCTTTTTGCATAGTAGGAGATACAGTGGTGTTGCCGGAACAATTTACGACGAATTATGAGAGCGTTATTGCCCTAGGGAAAGCGATCGAAGTGACGGACGAGGAGAAAAAAGCAGCCTTAGAAGCGTTTGTTGAAAAATATGCAAGCGCTTTTAAAGAAAAAGGACTAGATTATATCGAAAAAGCGGGCTCCGCGACAACGGTGGTTAAGCTTTGTATAGAGCAGTGCACCGGCAAGGCGAGGAGGTAAAGCTATGAAAAGGCATGGCTTTTGGTCATTGATTATGTGCAACATTTGTGCGCTTATTTTATTTGCTATGTCTAATCTTTTGGAGGCGCACGAATCTATTTTGTCCGAAACACAAACGGTATTGCGGCAAGATGCTGAGGATA
This sequence comes from uncultured Anaeromusa sp., assembly GCF_963668665.1. Classification (NCBI taxonomy): domain Bacteria; kingdom Bacillati; phylum Bacillota; class Negativicutes; order Selenomonadales; family Sporomusaceae; genus Anaeromusa; species uncultured Anaeromusa sp. The sequence goes on from NZ_OY764902.1 coordinate 2,212,381, forward strand.
AAGTTGCGTTGCCAGGGAGTTTTCGTCGTGTAGAGTGGCTGAGAGCATCTGGCAGCGCACAGTTTTCGGAAAAGGAATTGCTGGAAGTTAAGAAAAATATAAGTGAAGTAAAAGTAGTTTTGGTCGATCTACGCCAAGAGAGTCATGGCTTTATTAATGGACTTCCTATAAGCTGGTATGGAGAAAAGAATTGGGCCAATGCCGGCAAAAGCGTAGAAGAGGTATTACAGCTTGAGCAAAAAGAACTATCCGAGCTGGCTGCAGCACAGCAAGCTATTGTGTATAGTAAACTTAAAAAAGATAAGAGTAGCGGCGGCCTCGTTTCGGCAGTATCGATGGCGGTGCCGATTGAAGTCGTAAGTTCGGAGGAGCAAATAGCGAGGCAGAACGAGATGGGGTATTTTCGCCTAGCTATAACAGATCATTGTCGTCCTGATGATGAGAGTGTGGAGCGTTTTATAGAGTTTGTTCGGGTGCTGCCTCCAGACTCCTGGCTTCATATGCACTGTGAAGCCGGGCATGGTAGAACTACTACGTTTTTAACTATGTATGATATGATGAAAAACGCAAAAAAAGATTCTTGTGCCGCTATTATAACGAGACAGCGAGATATTGGAGGCATTGATCTTCTGGCATCTGGAGAAGATCGGGGCTGGCGAATGGAGAAAGATCAGGAACGTAAGAGATTCATAAAGAGGTTTTATCAGTATTGCCAAGCTAATGATGATCAATATTCTCTGAAATGGACAATCTGGAATCAAACGCATCCAATACCTATCGATGAGTAAACGGAAATCTTAGAGAGAAGTCTTGGGCTGCTGGGCGAAATACTCAATGATTTCTCGGCGGCGAATAATACCGCAAAAGACATCGTTGTCATCGATTACAGGAATAAAGTTTTGCATAATGGCTAAGGAAAGCAGATTTTCCATTTCTTCGTTGATATGAATGGGCGTGTTTACCATGCGGCGTGGAATGTCTTTGAGCCAGATGCGTTCCGTGTCGGCAAAAGTGAGGGACGGAGTGTTTTTCATCTTCCAAAGCAAATCGCCTTCAGTCAGCGTACCGGCGTATTTACCATCTTCATCCACAAGCGGAATGGCTGTATAGTGGTGAAACTCCATCTTTTCCAGTGCTTGGCGCATCGTGCTGTGAAAGGGTAAATGCACCGTGTCTTTTTTGGCAATAAGAAAAAAAGCGATATTCATAGCGCTTTGCCTCCATAGTAGTAAGGAACCGCTGTTTTAAAAGCAGCGGTTCCTTTTTTCTTCCTTTTTGATTATAGAGCGTTTTTTGTTGGAATAGGTATAAAAAAATAGTAAAAATTATGCTCGCTATTCTGGAGCTTGATAATGCTCTTGGAATATAGCCGGATTAAGATGGTGGTGAAGTCGTTTGCGCAAGGCGGCAATTACAAACACCGCAGGGATGACTCGTTTCCAGTTTGTATCTCCCATATCTAAGCCAAGCCAGAAAAATGACGCAGTCCAGCCAAGCGGACCAAAAAGGGCGGCAATTGCACGCTCAAGAAGAGAGCCGGCCATAGGGGGCAAATCAGGAAAGCCAAAGCGACGGGCTAAAACTAAGATCAGTTCGCTGGCCGCTATATATTGCGGGAGTCCTGCCATGCGCCCGGCTAGTAGTGCAGTTAGCAAAGCAGGGCCGCGCAGGGTTTTGAAACGGCTGGCTATACAAGAAGGGCATTTTCCGGCAATGAGGTATTTTTGTATTTCGAAGTCCACGGAGTCTTCAACAGCATGCCAGGCGTGGATGCCGCTTTCTTTAATAATCTGCGCTTTGAGGCGACTTAATACCTCAAGTACGATAAATTCCTCTATTTGCGCTACCGTAGCTGTTTGCAGCGGGACTTTCGCGCTCAATTTCAATACTGCCGCCGTTTTACGTACGATCTCTTCATAATCCGGCTCATAGTTATTGCGAAAAAGATTAAGTGCGCTATTGCCATAAGCGTGGCGGATTTCGCGGTTAAGAATTTCGCGTTTTTCTTGTTTGGAAGCTTGGTTGATATTGGTGAGTTCGAAGATGCTACCCAAAGTTTCCCAATCTTCCCAGGTTAAATTTGGGTCGCCTAAAATAATATCAAGCTGATCTCCCTTAGCCATAAAGTACCTCCTTTTCCCGTGCAGGCAGCTCCTTGTAAAAACGGTGTTCTTTATAGAATAGGATTTGCAACATAGTTTATACATGAAGCTGGCAATTTCCTTCTTTTTGGGAATAATTTGAAAATAATCCGAGCTTAGCTGAAGAAACAGTTGTAATGGAGAAAAATAAAAAGACTCTTGTCAAATAGAAAATATAGTGATAATATAGTTAATGTCAACAGATAATTATTATTTAAAATAAAAGGAGGAACTAAAAATGAAAAAGTTTGTTTGTACCATCTGTGGGTATGTTCACGAGGGAGATGCGGCTCCAGACATTTGTCCGACCTGTAAGGCGCCGGCGGCTAAATTTATCGAGAAGGTAGAAGGCGCTATGAACTGGGCTGACGAGCATCGTATTGGCGTAGCTGCTGGCGTAGATCCGGAAATTATTGAAGGCCTGAAAATGAATTTTGCAGGCGAATGCACCGAAGTGGGCATGTACTTAGCCATGAGCCGTCAGGCGGATCGGGAAGGTTTCCCGGAAGTGGCCGAAGCCTATAAGCGGATTGCTTTTGAAGAAGCGGAGCATGCTGCTAAATTTGCGGAACTGCTGGGCGAAGTGGTTTTCCCATCGACGAAGAAAAACCTGGAGCTTCGTGTCGAAGCGGAATACGGCGCTTGCGAAGGCAAGCTAGGTATTGCGAAAAAAGCCAAAGCTCTTGGATTGGATGCCATTCATGATACGGTTCATGAAATGTGCAAAGATGAAGCCCGCCATGGTGCGGCTTTCAAAGGGCTGCTGGAGCGCTATTTCAGCAAGTAAGCTCTTGGGCAGATACGAAAAAAGCCACTGACTTCAAGTCAGTGGCTTTTTCGTATCTGCCAGAATTTATAAAACGGACCGCGAAATACGAGGGAAATTCGAACGGGGTTTCAGGATTATGTGGTATAAACGGCGGCATAACTGTATCTGAGTTGCGTTTCCTAACCGCGCAGCGGTTCCTGTTATGCAGCTTGGTTCTTCTCTTGGTTGCGGGGATGAAGCAGGCTTTTGCGGTAGCCATAGGCGAAATAGACGACAAGACCAATGGCGCTCCAAATGCCGTAGCGGAACCAGGTATCGCCGGGGAGGCTGTACATCAGATAGCCGCAGGAAAGAATAGCGCCCAAAGAAACAAAGGTGACTGCGGGACAACGGAAAGGCCGGTGAATATCTGGCTTTGTGCGGCGTAGGACCAAGACGCCTACGGCGGTAATGACAAAGGCAAATAAGGTGCCGATATTAGTCAATTCGGCAATGACGCTGATGGGCGTCAAGCCGGATACAATGGCGACGACAATGCCGGATAGAATGGTAATAATATGAGGCGTTTGGTATTTTGGATGGATTTTGCAAATGCTTGCAGGCAGCATGCCGTCGCGGGACATCGCGTAAAATACGCGGGTCTGGCCGTACATAATGACTAAAAGTACTGTTGTGATACCGGCAATCGCGCCGGTTCCTACTAAAGCGGAGCCCATATTGTAGCCGATGGAGCGGAGGGCGAAAGCAACCGGTTCGCCGGTGTTGAGTTCGGTATAGGGTACGACGCCGGTTAGAACAGCTGCTACCGCTACATACAAAATAGCGCAAACAATTAAGGAACCGATGATCCCAATGGGCAAGTCGCGGTTAGGATTTTTGCATTCTTCCGCAGCGGTGGACACAATGTCAAAGCCGATGTAGGCTAAAAAGATAGTAGCCGCGCCGGTAACAACGCCTGAGATGCCAAAGGGCATGAAGGGCGTCCAGTTGGCGGGATCAACTTTAGGGCCGGCAAGAAAGAGAAAGATGAAGACTGCCAGCAGCTTGACTGCGACCAAAATGCGATTGAGGGTGGTGCTTTCCTTGGTGCCGCGCACAAGCAAAAGGCTCAAAAAAAGAGAGATGATAACCGCCGGCAGATTAATGATGCCGCCGTCGGCAGGGACGGCGGTCAAGGCTTGAGGCACGCTAAAGCCGGCTGATTTAAACAAGCCGGTGGCATAAGCCGACCAGCCTGCCGCTACCGCGCTGGCGCCCAGCGAGTATTCTAAAATGAGACTCCAGCCGACCATCCAGGCGACAATTTCGCCCAGCACCGCATAGGAGTACGTGTAGGAGCTGCCGGAGATGGGAACAATAGAGGCTAGCTCTGCATAGGCTAACGCGGCGAAGGCGCAGGCAACGGCTGAAATAACCAAGGACAGGACAATGGCGGGACCGGCGTAGTTGGCGGCTACAACGCCGGTAAATACGAAGATGCCGGTGCCCATAATCACGCCGACACCTAACAAAATAAGATCGAAAGCGCCCAAGGTCTTTTTGAGCTTCTTTTCCTTGGCGCCCTCTCGAAAGGCTTCAATGCTTTTTGTGCGAAAAATATCCATACCAATCTCCTTTTTATTCTTTTGAGAGTGACTGTGTACTAGCAAAGAAAACATAACAACAAAATAGTCCGTTATAAAGACACAGACAATTTACAATGTAACATTAGAAGGCGATAAAGTAAAGAGAAAAAGGGGGCGTTTAGGGCAAAAAAAATTAGAAAATGGTTGTTTTTCTCACACGAATATGGGCTGTTTTCTGGTTGGAGAAAAATGTATTTACTGTAAGGATTGTTTTGCGCTGTTTTGCGGAGGAGGTTCTCAAGTTATTTAGCGATATTTTAATTCAAACGGAGACAAAGATAGTTTCCGATTGCGTAATTAAAATGGAAAAGTCATGGGACAAAGTGCACGCTTATGTTAAATTATAGGTGTAATGAATGCCGAAAAAGAGCGAAAATAGGAAAAAAGTCATGTAGAAATTAGTAGGAAAATCTTGTAAAGTACAAAATGATGAGTTTGATGTAGTATTATAAACATAAAACTGTCACAATGAACTTTATATGGGCAAACTTGTTGAAAAGCAAGGACGCAAAGCTATGGGCCTACGGACAACGTTGTTTTGTTTATGGTCGCCAAGTTGCCGACTCAACCTTGAGATCGTATTTTGTGCCGGCATGGAGCCCGGCACTTTTTTTGTAAGCTGTTGCAAAAAAAGAATCTTGCTAAGGAGGAGCACGTGGATATTTTTGATTTGCTATCAATTATGTCTCTTATTACTGCTGTCTTAAGCGGTTTTGTCGGTTGGCGCGTATATGTCTCAGAGCGGATGCAGTTGATTCATCGGTTGTTTTTCATTTTATTTCAAAGTATTGCCTTGTGGTCGATTGGTTTGTTGTACATATATCAAATGAAAGACATAGAAAGCTATTGGCTGGCGGATAAGGTTTCGGCATTTGGCTGGATTCCCTTTGTGGCGGTATTTCTTCATATTAATCTGCTTCTGACCGAAAACGAAGCGGTTGTTAATAAAAAATGGAAAGTCGCCTTGCTGTATTTGCCTGCAGCCGTATTAATCGGGTGGGAAGTCTTTTTTCTGGGCGTCGGCGTCGGACGGCAAGAAGTGGACGCATTCTATGTAGCATTCAATCTTTTTTATGTTTTCTACGGCTTGCTGGTATCGATTATATTGGCTCGCTGGGGGTGGCAAAACAAGGCTAAGCGAAAACGTATTCAGGCAGCCTTGGCTTTTTTGATCAATGTTTGCGCCGTAGGGACCGCCTACTATCTTGAAGCTTATTATCCAGTTATTATTGAAGGAGAAGGCCGGGCGGATCCGTTGCATCTTTTTGTCTTTCTTTATTTTTTTGGCTTTTGGTATGCATATCATCGGTACAAGCTGTTTAATGTAGCAGCGATGATTAGCTCCAACATGCTCTTAGAACATGTTACTGGTATTATTGCGGTGACCGATTTAAACTTTAAAATTTTGCAGGTGAATTCCGGTTTTGTAGCTGCGACAGGGTATGCGGAGGAAGAGGCTATTGATAACGCACTGCCGCAGTTTGTTTCAGGGTTGCTAAGTGAAGAAGGTCAATTGCTTGTTGTCCTGGAAGCGGTGGCGGAATTGCAGATGCAGACCAAGCAAGGAGATCCGTTGCCTATCGAGGTTCGTGTTTCTACTGTAGCAGATCAGGTAGGAGAACCAGCTGGTTTTATTTTTGTAGGACGAGATATTCGGTTGCAAGCACAGTTGCGGCAAGAAATACAAAAACGCAAACGAAAAGAAGAAGAGCTGCAATATAATCGCTTTCATGACGTACTGACGGGGTTATATAATCGTACGTTTTTTGAAGCGGAAATGCAGCGCATGCAACGCTCGCCTATTTATCCGGTTGCAACGCTGAGTGCGGATATTGATGGCCTGAAATTTGTTAATGATACAATGGGGCTTAAGGCTGGAGATCAAGCGATTCTTGCTGCCGCTAAAATTATGAGCAATATTTCCGCCGGTAAGGGGATTGTAGCGCGTACTGGCGGGGATGAGTTTGCGGCTATTTTGCTGCAAACCGATGACGATTGTATAAAAAGCATTGAAGAACAGGTACGGGTGGAATTAGAGGCGTATAATCGGCTTCATTCCGGCGTTCCTTTAAGCTTGTCTATAGGCATTGCGTTAAGCCGCAAGCCGGAAGAAACGTTGGACGACTTATTCAAAATAGCGGATAAAAAGCTGTACCGCCTCAAGCTGACACAAGGACAAAGCGCGAAAAGCAAAATGGTTCAGGCTGTAATGCATACGTTGGGAGCGCGGCATATTGAAACCGAAGATCACGCGGAGCGCCTAAAGGAGTTGGCTGTGAAATTGGGAGAACGAGTTGGCATGACACAGTATGAAATAGCGATGCTTAGCCTTCTGGCACAATTTCATGACCTGGGTAAAGTGGGCATTCCTGACCGTATTTTATTGAAGCCGGGTTCGCTTACAGAAGAAGAATGGCAGGAAATGAAGATGCATCCGGAAATTGGCCATAAGATCGCCCAATCCATTCCTGAATTAGTGGGAGTTGCCAATTTGATTCTGCAGCATCATGAGCGCTGGGACGGGCAAGGATATCCGCAAGGAATAGCGGGTTCTTCGATTCCGCTTTCTTGTCGGATTATTTCGATTGTCGATACCTTTGACGCGATTACAAATGACCGGCCTTATCGCCAGGCTTTGTCAGATGCGGAAGCGATTGCTGAAATTATTCGTTGCGCAGGCTCCCAATTTGATCCGGATATGGTGGATTCTTTTGTAGAAATGATGCAAGAATTATCTTGAAAAGCAGGCAAGGAGCCTTTGGATGACGAAAAGGAATGGAAGTGAAACCATTGTACTTTTGATACATCTAGGAGGCGGGCTTATGCGTACATACAAGGTTTATCAGGTAGACGCCTTTACAAAGAAGATTTTTAAAGGGAATCCGGCTGGCGTTGTTATGAATGCGGATGGGTTGAACGAAGCAGAGATGCTGGCGATTGCCAGAGAGCTTAATAATTCCGAAACAGCGTTTTTATTTTCGCCGGACGCGCCGGATCATGAGGTGCGGATTCGCTATTTTACGCCGTTGACCGAGGTGCCTGTTTGCGGTCATGCGACCATTGCGGCTCATTATGTGCGTGCCGTAGAGGGGCAAATGGATTCCTCCGTTATTATGCATAAAATTGGCGTAGGAACGTTGCCGGTAGAGATTGTGCGTCACAACGGAAGCTGCTCTATCATTATGACCCAAGGCGCTATTTCTTTTGACAACCCATTTAATGAGGAAAAGCGGCAGAGTCTTTTACAGGCGTTGGGGCTGACCGAAGAGGACTTGGATGAACGGTGCCCAGTGCAAGTAGTATCAACAGGACATTCCAAAGTTATGATTGGGATTCGCAAGCGAAGCAAGCTGGATAGTCTGACGCCGGATTTGTCAGCCTTGAAAGCATTGAGTAGCGAGATTGGCTGTAATGGGTACTTCGTTTTTACGTTTGATTCCCAGTTGGAAGGCGTGTTAACCCATGGACGCATGTTTGCGCCAGCCATCGGGATTGCGGAAGACCCGGTGACAGGCAATGCGAATGGCCCTCTGGGGGCGTATCTTGTGAAACACAAGCTGGTTTCCTACGTTGATGACCAGCTTTGCTTCAAAGGCGAGCAAGGAAGCGCCATTGGTCGCAGCGGCATTGTCGACGTCTATGTAAAAGTGGTTGAAGGGGAACCCGTGCAGGTTCGCATTGGGGGCGAAGCGGTTATCGTCTTTAAAACGGAAATTACGCTGTAATTATGCGAAGACAATAAACGGCGGACTGTTATTGGAATTGCGGCTTCTCAATTGCTTGGAACTTGATCTTTGTGCAAGGAGGGGACGGAGGATGGACACGCAGCGTGCAACTGGCGTAAAGGAAATTTATTTGGCTGGAGGCTGCTTTTGGGGGACGGAAAAATACTTGTCCTTGATCAAGGGCGTAGTCGAAACGGAAGTCGGCTATGCTAACGGACCAACAGCCGAACCTAGTTATGAGGAGGTGTGCAGCGGCAGCGGTCATGCCGAAGCCGTCCGAGTTGTTTATCGGGTGGACGAGGTATCTTTGACAAGAATTTTAGAGCTTTTTTATGAGGTGATCGATCCCGTATCGGTCAATCGCCAGGGCTTTGATGTAGGCGTGCAGTACCGAAGCGGTGTTTACTATGTGCAGGAAGAGGACCGGGAAGTAGTTTTGCAATCGCTGCAAACCTTGCAGCAGCGCTATGAGAAGCCTCTTGCCATTGAGGCGGCGCCGCTCCAAAATTTCTATCCGGCGGAAGAGTACCACCAAAAGTATTTGGATAAAAATCCTCACGGGTATTGCCATATTGGGGAAGAAGAATTTCAAAAGGTGAAACAATAGCCGCCAAGTCGGTGCTATGCAAGGCGGAGTGAAAAAGAGGACTGCAGCCAGCTTAATAACAAGTTGGCTGCAGTCCTCTTTTTCAACGTAAAGGTGTGAACGATATGTCCTTTGTTTCAATGCTAGCGGATGCTAAGCAATGTATCTAAACGAGTGCGTTTAAAAATTTCTTGAACCATGCCATGAGCGCCACTCAGCGTTAGTCCTCCATGAAGCTGTTCGACGCATTTGTGAAGCATCACGAAAAGACTCAAACCGGAGCTGTCTATATAAGTAACTTCGGCAAGGTTGACTGTTAACCATTTGGAACCTTTTTCGAGATATTGTACAAGGTCGCAACGGAGCTGTTCAATATCTTGAATATATAGCTTGCCGGACAAATCAATTGTTGTTTGAGAATTGGTTTCTGTAATTTGATATTGCATTTGCTAAGACTTCCTTCCAATGCTGTATTCTTTATGCAATGAATTCATTTTACTCCTAAAATGTGTCGGAATTGTGACGAAAACATTACATGGTTGTAATGTTGCGGGTAAAAAACATACAAATTGTTAAAAAAACAAAGCCTAAAAAACTGCAAGCAAAGGTTGCCGTTTTTTAGGCTTTGTTCGGTATATTGAAAAATATAAGTAAAGGGGAAGTGGTTAGTCCACGGTTGTCGTAGGAGGCGGTGGTGGCATTGCCGGTATTGTCGCCGGCGGTTGTTTTAACTGCTCTAAGGCTAGAAAGAGAACCGTTTCCCCGACGTACCAAAAGGCCGTGGTGAGGATTTGGATAATGCCTAGCAAAAGCGATGGTATAGAGCCGCTTGCTGGATGTGAAGCGGCGAAAGGCAAACTTAAAATAAACTGTGGCAAGGAAATGCAAATGCCGGCAATGACGACGCTCCACCAGTAACCGCGGACTAGGTTAATACTGTAATCAATGGCTTCGCCATGCGCTTTCTCCCGTAAGACGACAGCTTGAAGCGAAAAAGAATAGCGTACTGATTTGATGATCCCTGGGATAAAAAGAAGTAAAAACCAACCGAAAAGGCGCAGTAGACAAAGAAGACCGGTGGTGATGGCTAAGGGCAAGCGAGCGGAAGCTCTTTCGAAAATATGCGCCAAAGAAATCTCTCGATCAGCTACGACGTCGTCTATAAAAATAATAATACTCATATAAGATAACATGCTGATTAGGGCGCCTGCCAAGATGAGAAGGAAAGGAGGGCTTTCCAAAGCTGTTTCCGGCATGGTTTGGATAAGATAGATCCCCGGTAGGGCGCCTAAAGCGGCAAGAATTGTAATGGAGGAAAAATGCTCGCGCAGTAATTTCCAGGATATTTTGAGCAGCTCCATGTACTGTAAGGATGGAGAAGCGCCAATGACTTTCAGATCCATAGCAGGCCTCCTATTTTACGTCTTTGAAAATAGAAATTCGCGGGCGGTGCAGAAAATCCTTTATTTGCGAGCCAAGGGCGGGGACGCGTTAAGCCGATGTGAAGAAGGAAATTAGAAGGATACTTTATAAAAACGGCGAAATCATGAAAAAAAGAAATCAATGAAGAACAAAAGCGATGAAGAAGGTGTCTGCATGGCCGTTCGCACTAGCCGGACCTCGGAAGAAGCGTCAGTATCTATTGATGAAAAATGCTGCATTGCGTGCGGTCTCTGTGCCAAAGTTTGCGGTATGACCTTGCGGATGGAAAACGGCAAGGTGGCAATACAGCCTGATCAAGGGTTTGGCTGCATTGGCTGCGGTCAGTGTTTGGCGGTATGCCCTCAAGACTGCATTTCTTTGCATGGGCGGACTTTGCGAGTAGAGGACCTGATTTCTTTTGACAAACTGGTTCCTCAGAGTAGGTTTGAAGAATTACGATCTTTGTTTTTGCGACGGCGTAGTACTCGGTTGTTTTTGGAGCGCGAGGTAGTCGAAGAGACTGTAGAAAAGATTGTGGCAGCGGCATCTGCCGCTCCTATGGGATTGCCTCCTTCGGATGTGAGTGTGCTGGTTTTGCGCGGCAGAGAAAAAGTCAGGGAATTTGCTTTTGATTTTGTTGAGTTTATGGAAAAGCGCCGCTGGCTTTTTGCGCCGCCGATTTCCTGGTTGCTGCGCCCGTTCGTAAGCAAGGAGACGGCGGAAATGATGGAGGATTTTATGCAGCCGCTCCTTGCGCAGGCGATAACTGCCAAAGAGCAAGGGCAGGATGCTATTTTATATGGCGCGCCATTGGCGATGTTGTTTCAGAACTCTGCCTACTCCGATCCGGCGGATGCTTCCATTGCCGCAACGTACGCTATGCTGGCCGGTGAAGCTTTAGGGCTGGGAACCTGTATGATTGGCACAGTGGCTCCTATGCTGCGCCATGCACCGGCGCTGCAGAAAAAATATGGCATTTTGCCTAATCGCAAGGACGGACTGATGGTCATCTTTGGGCATCCTCAGGTGCAATACTTGCGGGGGATCAAGCGAACCTTTGCCCAAGTGAATTATTGGTGAAAGTTGTCTTGAGTTCAGAAGCGCATTTTGTCAGGGGATTTCTTCAATCCTCGCCTTTCAAATGCTATAATAAAGGAAATTCAGTAAGGGGATTTGCTGACGCAGCAAATCCTTTTTTTGCAAATGCTTGAAGGAGGCGCCTCATGAACGGGTACGTTTGGGTTATTGCGCTATATTCACTTTTGTTGATTGCTATTGGCTTTTTTATGACCAGAAGAGTAAAAGGTTCAGCCGATTTTTTTGTTGGAGGTCGCAATTTTGGGACGCTGCTTCTTTTTATTACCTTAATCGCGCCCAATATTGGCGCCGGTTCTACCGTTGGCGTCGCCGGACTAGGTTACAAGTTCGGGATTTCTGCTATGTGGTGGATTGTGGCTTCAGCGTTGGGGACGTTTATTTTGGCCTTTTGGGTGGGACCCGCCATTTGGCGCTTGGCCAAAGAACATCAATTTTATACCCTGGGGGATTATTTGGAGTTTCGATATCATCGGAATTTTCGCGGCCTAATTTCTTTGCTGATGGCAGTGGGGACCATTGCTATTTTTGCAGGGCAGCTGATGGGTATAGCCTGGATTTTATCGGTTGTCGCCGACGTGAGCAAGACGACAGGCATTTTGATTGGCGCCGCAGTGGTTGTGCTGTATTTTGGCGCTGGGGGCTTGGTTTCGGCGGCGTATGTAAATGCGTTAGAAGCAACGGTAAAACTGGTTGGCTTTTTTGTTGCCGTGCCTTTGGTTATGAATTTTGTCGGCGGTTGGAATGGTCTGGAAACGCAAGTGGCGCAAAGGCTGGGCGACCCGGAGCTGCTTGCGGCGTATTTTAGTTTAGATGGCGCAGGGTTGACTACAATTTTGGGCTTTTTTCTGATGTTGACGCCGTCTTTTTTTATCTCGCCAGGACTGATTGGCAAGATCTACGGAGCCAGAGATGAAAGCACGGTTCGGAAAAGTACGGCTCTTTGCGGTTTGGTGATGCTGGCTTTTGCCCTGATTCCTGCCGTTTTGGGCATGGCGGCTTCGGTAGTGGCGCCGGGCCTTGTGGAACGCGATTTGGCTTTGCCTATTGTGATGAAGGAATGTATGCCCTTTTGGGCGTCTGCCTTGGCGTTAGCGGCGATTTTTTCAGCAGAAGTAAGCGCGGCGGATGCGGTGCTGTATATGATTACTTCTTCCTTTACCAAAGATTTGTATAAGACGTTCATCAATCCGGACATCGCAGATGAGGAGCTGTTGCGGCACAGTCGTTTTGTAACGCTGGCGGCGGGAGCGGTGGGGGTGGGCTTGGCGATTTTGCTGCCCAATGTCATTTCGGCATTGTCTATTTTTTATTCGCTCATGTCGGTGTCTTTGACGGCGCCGCTGTTGTTTGGCTTGTTTTCGCGGCGGCCCAGTACGTTGGCGGCCTTTTTATCCGCTGGCATTGGTATTGTTTCTACAGTGGCGTTGCAATTCGGCAATGCCGGCAAAGGGATTTGGATTTTGAACGCCCAATCGACTGGGATTTTATTGACCGTGGTTGTTATGGCGGCGACTATGTATGCGGCGCCGGCTAAAGAAAGCAAAAAACAGGAGAATTAGCTCGTGCCATGGGCAGTCAAAAGTGCGTCGCGTTCTAGAGCGGTAAAGCGTATGGCGTCTTTGGAATAAAATTAAAAAAGGGCTGTGAAGAAACTAAGTTTCAACACAGCCCTTTTTTGATTTAGTCGGCAATATGGACCTTACTGGCAAATTGTTCCCATTCCTGACGAGCAAGTTGAAACTGTCTTTCTTTTTCGGAAAGAGCAGTCTTAGTGATTTTGCCGCTTTGGAAGCGTTCTTGAGCCAATTCATATTCCAAACGCTGAATGTCGTAATTTTGCTTGCGCAGAGCGCCTTCTACGGTTTGCGTCCAGTTGTGGAAGCCAAGATTTTGCATTTCCCAGCCTAAATTACCGATTTGCTGTTGGTCTTCTGCAGAAAGTTGACCGGCGGTAAGCTTCGTCAGCTTTTTGAAGCTGCCTAAATATTGCTGAATATAGTCCATGCCTGTGAGAGCATTGGAGAATTCAAAGCGTTGCGCTTTTTCTGGCGAATCGGTCTGCGGGCTGGCGAAGCCAAGCTGGGGCAGCGCTAATGTTAAGCAGAGGGTGGCAGCTAAGGCGGCCATTTTTGTCTTTTTCATAGGTTGGAGCTCCTTCCATTTTACCTGAGTAGGGATATTGTCCTTTTCGTTATATTCTGTAGGAATAGAACTAAGTCCTTGTTATTGTGAAATATTTACAAATGTTCATTTTGAAAACTACCATTGGAAAACCAAGAATGACTAGTTGGTTAAGCAGGGTTTTTAGAAAAAATAAGGAATGACAACTAAAACGGCGGTGTAAAGTTAGGCGATAATGTACACGAAAGGACGATCAGCATGGGTAAATTTGTTAACCGGAGTTGCGCGGCGATACTTTTTCTTTTTCTGCTAGTGTGGTCTAGCAGCGGCTTAGCTGCGGAGGAGAACCTTCTGGGAGTTTACGGGCGCGAGGGGGCGCAGTTTCTCATTCGTGAACGGAGCGGAGAATTAGAACTTTTATACAAAGCGGAAAATAAAGAAGGCCATGAATTTGCCAGTTACTGCAGCTATCCGCTGAGGAAAGGGGCGGATGGAAGCTATGAATTGTTACTTTTCGGTCCGGCTCAACAAACGCAGGCTAAAGTGCGCTTCTTTTATGATGCTGCGCAGCGGGTGACGGGTGTCCTGCTGGGAGAAAAACGATATGGCAAGCAGAGCTTCGCGCAGGAAGAAGGCAAAACGTTTCGGATTCAGCCCCAGCTGCCGCTAGCTGGCTTGCGCCAAAAAGCGTTGCAGGCGAAGATGCCTGTAGAAGAGGGGGCGTTTTTAAAGCCTGATTTGGTGGAGCTGAAAAATATGGATGCTTCGCTGCAATTAGACATTCGCTATGCTACGGATAATAATTTCATGGGGATGCCTTTGTATGAAGAAGGCAGAGCTTTTTTGCAGCGCCCGGCAGCGGAAGCGCTGGTGCGGGTAAATCAGGCGCTCAAGAAATACGGCTATGGTCTGATTATTTATGACGCCTATCGTCCTTGGTATGTCACCAAGATGTTTTGGGATGCGACGCCTGAAGCGCAAAAAGTATTTGTGGCAGATCCGGCGAAAGGTTCGCGGCATAATCGCGGCGGTGCTGTTGATATTGGGCTGTATTCTCGGAAAACCGGACAAAGCGTTGACATGGGCAGCGGCTATGATGAGTTTTCGCTGCGGGCTTTTTCCTGGTATCCCGGGGGAAACTCTGTACAGCGTGAACGCCGGGAGCTTTTGCGGCTGTTGATGGCGGGTGAAGGCTTTGCGGTGTATCCCGAAGAATGGTGGCATTTTGATTATGCAGCGTGGCGCAGCTACCCGCTGTTGAATGTGCCGTTTCATGAACTATAAAAGAGCGATGATTTGGCAAGAGGAGGTACTTTGATGAAGGTAATTGGCATAAACGGCAGTCCGCGGCTGCAGGGAAACACCCAGCTGCTTTTGCAGACGGTTTATAAAGAACTAAACAGCCGGGGCATTGAAACCGAAACGATTTCGCTGGCGCAGCATCCTGTAAAAGGTTGTATCGCTTGCCGCGCTTGTATAACGCGCCAAGATAGACGCTGCATTATGGAGGATGACGCATTTAATGAATGCTTGGGGAAAATCATTGCGGCGGATGGTTTGATTTTGGCCTCGCCGGTCTATTCGGCGGGAGTTACTTCACAGATGAAAGCGTTTATTGACCGCGCCAGTATTGTGCTGGCCGCCAACCGAGGACTATTGCGGCATAAGGCGGGCGCTGCCATCGTAGCGGCCCGCCGCGGCGGCGCTATAAGCGCTTTTGACACCTTGAATCATTTTTTGCATAGTAAAGAAATGTTTTTGGTAGGTTCTACGTATTGGAATATGGGCTATGGAAATGCGGCAGGGGAAGTGGCGGAAGATCAAGAAGGAATGGCGAATATGGCCAATTTGGGAGAAAATATGGCCTGGCTGCTGCAAAAAATACATGCCTAACCCTTGCGAAGGTAAATGGAAAAAGGATTTGCTGACGGTTGACAGGCCGTTTGCAAATCCTTTTTAAATTTACCGGAATTTAAAGGCTGAGAGATGAGGAATGGCAGGGACAACGAACCGCGAAATACACGAAAAACGCGAAAGGGGTTTTGGGGTTAGGAGCCGCTGTATAAACGGCCGCCACAGCCTCATTGATCCCTCACTTTACTCCTCTCTGGCCTTTCTCTGTTACTCTGTGTGACGTTCCCCCCAAAGGACCGCGCAGCGGTTTTTTTATCCTAGAGTGGACCTAGAGCGAATGATCGCTTTCAAGCAGTTTGATAAACTGAGTTGTCAGTTCCGGGTCGAATTGACTGCCGGCACAGCGCTGTAATTCCGCTATAGCTTCGCTCGCGGAGGCCGCCTTGCGGTAAGGACGATCATGGGTTATGGCGTCATAGGTATCAACCAAAGCGAGAATACGGCAAGGCAGCGGGATGGCTGTTTTTTTCAGTCCCTGCGGGTAGCCTTGGCCGTCCCAGCGTTCATGATGGCTGATGATCCAGTCGGCAATCGGTTCAAAATCGGGAATGGACTTAGCCATGCGATAGCCTATTTCCGTATGCTCTTTCATGACCGTCCATTCTTCTTCCGTGAGCGGGCCTGGCTTAAATAGAATATGATCAGGAATGCCAACCTTGCCAATGTCGTGAAAATGGGCTAACAGGCGTAAATCTGCTAGCTGAGAAGCAGGCAAGCCTAGAAACCCAATAAACTGCTCCATGAGATCATGCAGACGCTTGCCGTGGCCTTCGGTCAAGTAGTCCCTTGCTTCCAAGGCGCGTTCCAGTGTCTGGACAATGGCGTTCTTGGCGCTTTGCTTTTGGAGCAGCTTCTCGCGGTACATATTTGTATCCGCTTCCTTGAAGAGAGAGCACATGTCCGGGGGAGTTTGGG
The DNA here is from genome assembly GCF_963668665.1 of uncultured Anaeromusa sp. Lineage (NCBI taxonomy): Bacteria > Bacillati > Bacillota > Negativicutes > Selenomonadales > Sporomusaceae > Anaeromusa > uncultured Anaeromusa sp. The sequence goes on from NZ_OY764902.1 coordinate 2,228,697, forward strand.
AAGAGATGGCGTAGCCTAAAGAAAGGCTGACAGGGAAGCCTTTCTGGGCTTGGTTGTGTTCTTCTAAAGCGGTACGAATCTTAGTGCAAATAGATGAGAAAAAGCTTTGCGTTGGTTGATTAAAGACAGCGGCAAATTCGTCGCCGCCAATGCGGGCGAGAAAGGCGTCGGCAGGAAAGGCGTCCTGCAATAGTTCGGCTACCTGGCGCAAAGCTTGATCGCCGATGGCGTGACCAAAGGTGTCGTTTAAGAGCTTCAGGCCGTCTACATCGCAGACAAGCAGACCGGTTGGTTGTTGAAGCTGGCTCACTTTCTGCATTTTCTCTTCAAAGGAAGTACGGTTATAAAGGCCGGTTAAACTGTCGTGCAAGCTTTGGTGGCGAAGCTTTTTTTCCCACTCGTAGCGTTCCGTGATGTTGCGGACAATCGCGATTGCTTTATCTGGTTCTGTTGGGACGAGCCGAGCCTCATAATGCTGCGTATTCCATTCAAAATCAAAAGTTTGAAGACGTTGAGAAGTAAGCGCTTGCCGTAAAAAGCGCATTGCTTTTTGCGCTAAAGCTGGTGAGAGAATCTCATGGGCTGTTTTGCCTAAAAATGTTTCCGCGGGGAAAGCTAAAGCCATGGAACTGGCTTTGTATTGCAAAAACCGCCCGTCTTTATCGACGGCGAAGATCGCGTCGGGAATGGCTTCTAAAAGAGCCTGGTTTTCATGAGTGCTTTTCAGCAAGCGCTGTTCGGCTTTGCGGCGGACTAGATTTTCTTTCTTTAAGGAATGAAACAGCTTAGAGCTATTTAAGGCTAAAGACGCCATGCTTGCGAATTGTTCCAACGCTTCCGCTTCGGCAGGCGTGAAGCATCCTTCGCTCTCGTAGCGGCTCAAACCTATAATCCCGACAATTTCTTCCTTGTCCCATAACGGGGTCAGTACCACAGCGTGCATATCAGGATAGGAAAGATGATGCTTGTTGAACCGTGCATGCAGTGCAGTAGGGGGCGCTTTACGCGTTTGGTACGCTGTATAGTCATTTTCAACGATGGTGTGTCGCCGCCGCATTAACTCCCCGGCCAACCCTTCGTGCCAGGGAAAGGAAACACCGACGCAGCAAGCATGGACGCCTAAGCCGTGGGCTTGGAACTGTACTTGGGCGGAAGCGTCTGTTTTGTGTATAAAGCCATGCTCAGTTTTCACCAGCGAAGCAGCCGCTTTTAGGATGTATTGTAAAATATCTTCTTCCTGTAAATGGTGCAGCACCTGGAACATGCTTTTTTGAAGTGATTGCAGCAGAAGCTGCTGCTGTTGGATGGTATAGTCGCGCGTAAGTAGTTCATCTAGCTGTTGCCGCAATTCCTCCTCTGAGGCTAACAGTTCTTCATACGCTGCGGATAAGTCAGTTTGGAGGGCCTGATTTTCGGCAGTGAAGGAGGTTAAGGACTGGGCAATTTCTTTGGACTGAGAAAGGTCGTGAACGATATGCAAATAATATGGGTTTTCGAGGAGCGGGAAAAAAGACGTCTTGATTTCTGCAAGAAAACAAGAGTGATTGCTGCGAATATGTGTGACATGAATAGTTTTAGCAGTGGCTCTTGCTTCGGCAAGATGATGCTGAAGGTAGGTTGCAGAGGTCGGCGTGCAAAGATGTTGCAGCGACAGTTCTGCTATTTCCGTTTGTGAATATTGATAGGCGTCAGAAGCTGCTTGATTTGCATAACAGATGGAGCCATCCAGATGGGTGAGGAGAACGATGTCGCTTATTTGGTTAAGAAGCGCTTCGTAGGCAATAGTATTTAAGAAGCAAGAGTTGTCGTGCTTGCAAGTGATATTGCTTTGCATCATAAACGGACTCCTCCTTAGGTTCTAACATGTATGTTGGTTGCTGCAAGTGAAGTCTGATTTTAACGAACTTTTTTATAATTCAGCGTACTGCTAAAGTTTTCCTTTTTATTCATCGAAAATGGGGAGTTTTTTATTAAAAAACCTCCCAACGATAGGCAGCGTCCTATCATTGGGAGGTTGAAAGCTTTTTTGAATTTAAGCTTGTTCGCTAATGGCTAAGTGTTTATAACGGTCTTTCTCTTCGGCGCGCTTGGCATTGTTGAACCGATCCAGTGTGCCCACAAGATATCCGGTAATCCGGCGAATGCGCTCGAAAGAACCGGACTCGTTTTCGGTGCGTCCGCAATGCGGGCAGACCTCGTCAATAATCCCATTGTAGCCGCACAGCGGATCATGATCTACGGGATGATTGATGGCGCCATAGCCAATGCCGCTTTCTTTCATGCAGCGGACAATGGACTCGAAGGCGTCAAGGTTTTTGAGGGGATCGCCGTCTACCTCCACATAGGTAATATGGCCGCCATTGGTCAGTGCGTGGTAAGGCGCTTCCAACTGCACTTTTTTATAGGAGCTGATAGGGCAATAGACCGGCACATGGAAGGAGTTGGTATAATAGGCGCGGTCCGTGACTCCGGGAACGCTGCCAAAGCGTTTGCGGTCCATATCTACGAAACGGCCGGAGAGTCCTTCCGCAGGCGTAGCAATCAGAGAAAAATTCAGGCCATATTGTTTAGCGGCGTCATCCATACGCTGCCGCATATGCTTAACGATGCGCAGACCGGCTTCTTGCGCCGCGTCCGATTCGCCGTGGTGCTGGCCTGTGAGGGCTTTTAAGCATTCAGCTAAGCCGATAAAGCCCACTGTTAGCGTACCATGTTTGAGCACTTCGCGCACTTCGTCGTCAGCGGAAAGTTTGTCCGAATCCAACCAGATGCCATTGCCCATGAGGAACGGATAGTTGCGGACTTTCTTGCGGCATTGGATTTCAAAGCGCTCTAAAAGCTGGTCGATGCAAAGATCAATGAGTTCGTCCAGGCTTTTATAGAATTGCTTGCTGTCTCCATGGCTGAGAATGCCTAAACGAGGCAGATTGATTGACGTAAAGCTGAGATTGCCGCGGCCGTAAACAATTTCCTGGGAAGGAACGGCGGGGTTGCCAATAACGCGCGTGCGGCAGCCCATATAGGCGATCTCCGTTTCCGGGCGGCCTTCTTGGTAGTACTGGAAATTAAAAGGCGCATCAATAAAGGAGAAATTAGGGAAAAGGCGTTTCGCGCTGACGCGGCAGGCCAACTTAAACAGATCGTAGTTAGGATCTTCCGGGTTATAGCTGACGCCTTCTTTGATCTTGAAAATCTGAATAGGGAAAATAGGCGTTTCGCCGCAGCCTAAGCCGGCTTCCGTAGCTAAGAGAATGTTTTTGACTACCATGCGTCCTTCCGGGGACGTATCGGTGCCGTAATTGATAGAGCTAAAGGGAACCTGCGCGCCAGCCCGGCTGTGCATGGTATTGAGATTGTGAATCAGAGCCTCCATGGCTTGGTAGGTGGCTTTGTCGGTTTCCGCAACAGCTTGCGTGAAAGCAAATTGCTGGGCTTTATTGAGCAAAGCAGTGTCGAAAGCGTTTTGCAGCAAGGCAAACTCTTTTTCTTGATAGCCGCTGTCATTAGCCAAGGTGATTTGCAGCTGTTCTTGCTTCTGCAGTGTCTGCGCCGCTTTAACGACGAGCTCCTTGACATTATCCTGACCGCTCTCAAAAAACAGGGCTTTACTCAGATTGTCTTGGTAGCGTTTGACAAAGGTTTTGCTAACGCCTTCGGCCAAGCCGTAGTCAAAGTTAGGAACGCTTTGGCCGCCATGCTGATCGTTTTGGTTGGATTGAATGGCAATACAGGCAAGGGCGGAATAGCTGGAAATATCGTTCGGCTCGCGCAATTGGCCGTGGCCGGTGGAAAAACCGCCTTGGAACAGGCGCTGGATATCGATTTGGCAGCAAGTAGTAGTTAAGGTATAAAAATCAAAATCATGAATGTGGATGTCGCCGTCTTTGTGCGCTTTAGCATGGTCGGGTTTTAGAATATACATTTCATTGAAGATTTTTGCGCCTTCCGAACCGTATTTCAGCATGGCGCCCATGGAGGAATCTCCGTCAATGTTGGCATTGTCACGCTTCAAATTACTTTCCTGAGAAGCGCTGTGCGTAATTTCCTCGTAGGTTTTCATCAAGCGGGTGTTCATTTCCCGCATCCGGGTGCGTTCGGCGCGATATAATATATAGGCCTTAGCGGCTTTGGCCAGGTCGGCGTTGATTAAGACCTTTTCCACAATATCTTGAATATCTTCTACACTGGGCGGCGTGTTTCGTTCAGTATAAACTTGGGTAGCTTGGTGAACTACTTCCGTAGCCAGTTGTAAAGCCTTCGTGTTGTCGTTAATTCCCGCAGCCTGCAGAGACTTGGCAATAGCATTGGCTATTTTCTCCAAATTAAAGGGAACTTGGCGTCCGTCACGTTTAACAATAGTCGTCAGCATGGGCAAGGCGGCAGCATGGAATGCTGCGCCAGTCACCTCCTTATGTAGATGTGAATTTTGATGTTCCGTATGAAGCCGATTTTAATTCTACATGAATATATAGTGTTGGTCAATAAGGAGCGACACTATATATTGTGCATTGGCGTCCTGGGTCGAAATGATGAAAAGTCCTGCTTAAATAGGTTTTTCGGGGATAAATGGTCCTAGTTCCCTGATGAAAGCTTGACTTGCATTATAGCGATAGGTTCGTATGCAGACAGAAGCAAATTGTATATCAATGCAAAGAAAATAACAAGCAGAAAAAGCGACTCAACGGCGGTAGAAAGAATTATTGATAGAAATGTACATATTGAAACGAAAATTAAGAGAATAGTGCAAATAAATTGATTTAAAAGTAAAGTTGAAAGTAAAAAAGAAAGATACTTATTAAAGGATAAAAGATATTAATTAAAGCAATGCATATATTTACAGTGAAAAATGACTATGGTAAAATAATCACAAACAAGGGTACTGTATTGTGTATACAAATATATTTTTTTGCACAAGAAAGTGAAAAAAATCACTAAAAAGATCGAGAAGCCTTTGGAATTTTGGTAAAGATTTATTTTGGTCATAAATTACAAGATGAGGTGGCATTATGCAAGCATTGCAGCAAAGACCTAAAATTGTTGTCGTTGGAGGCGGTTTTGGGGGCTTAGAAGCGGTACGCCAATTGGCGGATAAGAATGTGGACGTGGTGTTGATCGACCGGCGTCATTATCATTTGTTTCAGCCCTTATTGTACCAAGTAGCTACCGCCGCATTGGCGCCGGCTGATATTGCAAGTTCTACACGCTCGCTTTTACGAAAGCAGGAGAATTTAGAGTTTCGCATGGCGGAGGTCACCGGCGTGGATTTTGCCCAAAAGACGGTGCAAACCAGCAGCGGCGAAGTCGCCTATGATTACCTGATTGTAGCAGTAGGCGGAGAAACTAATTTCTTTGGCATGGAAGATGTGCAAGCGCATGCCTTTGGCTTAAAAGACATTGACGAGGCGATTGCGATTCGCAATCATATTTTGTTGAAGTTTGAAGAAGCGCAGCAAGAAGAGCAGGTTCAGCGTCGCAAGGCGTTGCTGACGTTTGCCGTCAGCGGCGGCGGCGCTACTGGCGTAGAGTGCGCCGGCGCCTTGACGGAATTGATCGAACGGACGCTGTTGCCTGATTATCCGGCATTATTGCGTGAAGAAATTAAAGTGGTCTTAGTGGAGGCGGGGGAGCGGCTGCTGCCTATGGTGCCGGAAGCCTTATCGGAAGCGGCGCGGCAAGCATTGAGCCGCAAAGGAGTAGAAGTGCGATTGCAAACGGCTGTTGCCGGCTATGACGGCGCTTGCCTGACTTTTCGCGACGGCAGCGCGATGGCGGCGCATACCATGATTTGGGCTTCTGGAGTTAAAGCCTCTTCTCTAGTGGAACAGCTACAGGTGGAACGAGGCCGTCAAAATAGAGTGCTGGTAACGCCGACCTTGCAAGTTCCAGGCGCGGAAGGGGTCTTTTGCATTGGCGATGCCGCCGGGTTGCAACAAGAGGGAGTTTTGTTGCCCATGGTTGCGCCAGTAGCCGTGCAGCAGGCTAGATTAGCTGTCGGGAATATTTTGCGTTTGCTTCGCAAGGAACCGTTGCAGATGTTTTCGTATCAAGATAAAGGCGCTATGGCCACCGTCGGCCGTAATTTTGCCGTCGCGAAAATCGGACCGCTGCAAAGCAAAGGATTTTTGACCTGGGTGTTTTGGCTGCTGGTTCACTTGCTGCGTCTGGAAGGAAACCGCAATCGCCTGGCGGTATTTTTCAACTGGGGCTTGGATTATTGGTTTGCAACCCGATTGGTTCGCCTGATTCAACCCCATGCCGGAACAACGGCGCGGCGAACGGCGGAAAGCGGCTCGTCTGTTTAAAGACTATAAATGAAGCAAAGAGACTGTGTTGAAACAACGTTTTAGCGCAGTCTTTTTGCTTGTAAATTTCTTTCTTGATCCTATTGCCCCATGATTTGCCCTACAAAAACAAAAAGGGTCTTGAGCCAAGGCTCAAGACCCTTATCTTACTGGTGCTCCCGAGACGATTCGAACGTCCGACCAACGGTTTAGGAAACCGCTGCTCTATCCCCTGAGCTACGGAAGCCAACACTACGCTACGTATTGTATCATCACGCCATTGCTAGTGTCAAATAAACGAGGTCTTAGTGTCCGCCGCAGCCGCAACCGCCGCCATGCGAGCCTTGTCCGCCGCAAGCGTGACGAGCGCCCTCTTGAAGCTTGAATTTTTCCATACTGCCGCATTGCGGGCAAGGCAGTTCATACCCGTGCTTGCCGCCCTCTGTGCATGGCGGTTCTTCCCAAACATGACCACAAGCTTTGCATTCGAATTGTCGATTTTTCATTTGATATACTCCTCCTTCTACATGCATATGTTTTCCTCCAGCCAGCGCTTCGGCTACCTTTCGGCGCGCCTGTGTCAACAGGCGTTGAAACGTTGGCCTGGAGAGCCCCATCTGGCTGGCGCAGGCTTCCTGATCTAAACCAACGGCGTCTTTTAAACGGATGGCTTCCAGTTCATCCACCCCTAGTATAACCGTTTCCTCTCCGCCTTCCGCCCGAAAGCGTCGGCAAAGAGGCTCTTCTTCCACCAAGCCGCAACATCGTTGACGCGCCATAGGCCCTCCTTTTGAGCATATGCTCATTTGAATTCTATTATATGCTTCTACATAAACTTTGGCAATCAAAAAATGGATAAGCAAAAGTCCGTGCGGAAACTACACAGCTTCCGCACGGACTTTTGTTGACTAGAGAAGCCCTAGACGTTGCTTGAGCGCTTCTTGTAAGACACGGGAAAAGTTAATTTTCTTTTTCTCAGCTAGTTTGTTTAGATAATACGGGATGGTAAGCGTTTTCTTTACGGAGCGAGTATCTAGCTTGGCCTGGACGGCTAGCAAGGAAACTTCGACTAAGCCGATAATTTCGCCGGGATTTTCTTGTTGGATTGCATCCACGGCGGAAGCTTCGGGAATTTCATCGTTGTCTTCTGACATACTGAACAGGTGCGAGCCTAAAGCTTCTTTAGCCAGCTTATGAGCTTCTTGCAGGTTGTGGCCGACAGCAACGCAGCCGGGAAGATCCGGGAAGAATACTCCATAATGGCCGCTGGCGTCTTTTTCAAAAACGGCAGGATATACATATACATCGCGTTTCATACAATAGCCTCCTCTACTTCAGCAAACCTGCTTGTTTTAGGATTGATTTTTCAACACCAGGAGTAAGATCGTCACCTAGTGCATGAACGGCTATAGTGACCTTTCCTGGTTTAGCGGGATGCTTGAACTGCCTATGTGAACCAGCTTGCCCAACTTCATACCAACCGTCATTTTTTATGAGTTTAAGTATTTCTCGTGCTTTCATTGGCATGTTCTTAGTCCTCCTGGTACTTCAATTATACTATACGTGTTTTGCACGTGTAAATAAAAGGCGTATTGAGAGAGGAATACTTGCGTAGATACTCAAAAAAATATAAGGTTGAGAGGTAGGCCGAAGGGAATGATATTCCAAGAGCCTAAAACCAAAACATCTATACGCAAGATTGCCATACAAAAGAAGTTAAGCAAAGCTCTTGAGAAGTACAAGAAAGAGCAGGAATGGGTTGGCAGGTTTTTAGGGGGGATTCAATACTTCTGACGGGCTAGTATTTACTAATAGGTTTGGCTGTCCTGTAGATGCTCACAACTTCACAAACAGATATTTTAAGCGGATGCTATGAATTTTTGAGGGGGAGTTGCAATGGAACGGTTATTTATTATTGGGAATGGTTTTGACATTGCTCATGGTTTAAAAACAAAGTATTCTTGTTTTCAAAAATATTTGCGCAAGAATTATCAGAAAGCCAGTTCAGAGGAACTAGTGATACCCTCGGGGAAACTACTGCCTAAGGGAGGAAATTATTATAAGGAAGAAGAAGTTGTTAACTTTTTTATGTATATTATTTCTCAAGCAGAAGTGAATGGCGAAGAATGGAATGACCTTGAAGATAGTTTGGGGAGACTAGACTTTAGTGAATGCTTTGAAGAATGGTTTCCTGTTCTTGATAGAGAAGGTGACTATGACGATTGGGGGAATATGCATAATCGGCAAGCTATTGCTGAAGATATCATTGAACCGATACTTAAAATTAGTGATTACTTTATAGAATGGGTTTCGACTATTAATGAGCGTAAAGCGCAACCAAAGGAGTCCTTTAAAAGACTAATTGATATTAAAAATGATTTTTTTTTAACATTTAATTACACTAAAACATTAGAACTAATTTATGGCGTTATGAATATATGTCATATTCATGGGGAAATAGAGGAAGAATTATATTTTGGACATGGGCAAGAATATGATGAAAAAGTATATGAAGAAAATCTTGCAAAGAGGCCAGGGACTGAGTATTCATTGCTTAAGATTCATAATGCTTTACGGAAAAATACAAAGGAAGCACTTGAAAACAATCTTGATTTTTTCGAGAATATGACAGATTCAATAAAAGAAATTTATTCTTATGGTTTTTCATTCTCAGAAGTAGACTTAATTTATATTCAAGAAATCTGTAGCCGTATTGATACAGAAAGAGCAACTTGGTATTTAAATGAATATGAGAAAATTAATTTTCCGGCAGCCTTTAGTCAGTATGTTGCCTCAATAAAAAGGTGTGGCTTTAAAGGGAAGATCGGAGTATTTTAGTAGCATGTTATGGAAATCCCTTATTTAGAAAAAGAGGGGGGATAGTCTTCAAACCAATTAAGAACATATGTTCTTAATTGGAGGGTTAAATGCCTACAAAGTGTCTAAAATGCTGAATTTATAGAGGGGTAATAATAAGCTGATTTTCCTTTTTGAACATTCCTAAACCGTTGGTCGGACGTTCGAATCGTCTCGGGAGCACCAGTAAGATAAGGGTCTTGGGCTTTGGCTCAAGGCTCTTTTTTGTATATCTGAAAATATATGTTTTGCATTTGGCCAAGGAGCGGTTGCGGGAGCTTTCCTGGCAATGAGGTTTTTTGCTTCCAGAGTATGTTCGTGTTATTGTGTAGAGAGTAGGACAGAGCAAGTTCTAGTGAGTTTTAATTTAGCGTCCTTGAGGTGCATATGGATATTCAATTATTAAAAACGTTTTGCATGGTCGCTCGGTTGGGGAATATTACGCAAGCGGCGGAGCTGCTGAATTTTACGCAGCCCGCCGTATCGGCGCAAATTCGGGCGCTGGAAGAACATTTTGGAGTACCCTTATTTGAACGGATTGGGAAAAAACTATATATAACCGAAGCGGGCAGCTATTTAGTAGAACCGGCGGAAAAGATGCTGGCCCTTTATAGCGAAACCTTTCATCATCTTAGCAGCATCGCCGCAGGGGCGCCTACTCGCATTGCCTTATCCACTAATTATATTAACCACATTCTATCGCCCGCTTTATTGAAACTGCAAGCCGCCAAGGCCGCGGGAACGGTACGCGTTGAGATTTGCGCCAATTCTAAAGCGGTGTTGCAAGGTTTAAAGAGCAATCAATATGACATCGGCCTTGTGCACGACTATATTGAGGAAAAGAATCTTGATACCGTAACTCTTCGTTCGGATGAGCTTGTTTGGTGCGGTCATAAAAGTATTCTGCCCCAAGGAGAGCGTTCTAAGCTTACAGAGTATCCTATTATCAATTTTCGGCCGGGCTGTACGTTTCGCAAGCTCTGTGACGGCTTGCTGCAAAAGCATGGCTTAACCTATGCGTTTGAATATAGCGATTTTGATGCTGTAACAAGCGCCATGGCCGAGGGTTTAGGAATCGCTTTGTTGCCGCGCGTTATTGTTAAAGATGAAAGAGAAATAGTTGTTTTGAGTCAGGCGGCGGAGGTTCAAATTACTCTTTGGGCGATTACTCGGCAGGATAAGAGTCTTTCTTCTTCCGTAACCTCCTTGCTTCAATTGCTTCAGGAACCGTAGTCTCGATATAAAAGATTTCTATGATCTTATGGGAATTCTGAATTTCAAAAGCGCAAGGCCTTCCGGTTATAATTTAGAAATAAAGCAACAAGGGAGGCTGTTTTCATGCAAGGAGAGCCGGAAAAACAACGAAGCGTTATAGCGATGCTGGAAGGAATACCGGATTTGCTATACGGGTTTGCTGACGTTGGAGAGGACTTGCCCAAGGATTTGAAGGAGCTGCCTTTTGCAGTTTCTATCGGCATACCCCTTTCCGATGCGATTATGGATCCAGTTGTGGACGGACCTAATCAGGTATATTATGACGCGTATCGTAGCGTTAATGAGCGTCTTGATGCGTTGACCCGCCAGATTCAGCAGGCAATCGAACAAACGGGATATCGCGCCCATGCGTTTGCCTCTTCCGAAAGAACGGATTTTGTGAATGTCGCTGGCGATTTTCCTCATAAAACGGCTGCCGTCAAAAGCGGTCTGGGCTGGCTAGGTAGAAGCTCGCTTTTGATTACTAGAAGGTTCGGCCCTAGAGTTCGGATTTCTACGGTTGTTACCGACTTGCCCTTGCCGGTACAGGATTTTTCCAAAACTAATTTTTGCGGCAGCTGCCGGCGGTGCGTAGAAGCCTGTCCGGCTCAGGCCATTGTCGGCAATGCCTGGTCTCAGGGGGTCTTGAGAGAAAGCTTGGTTGATGTGAGAAAATGCGACGCTTGGAAAATTAAAAACTATCCGCAATTTGACGGCCTGGTTTGCGGCGTCTGTGTGGCGGTTTGCCCGCATGGCGCTAAGAAGAAACCCTAAATAAATAGCCGCTGTTTTAGGGTAATAGGTGTTTTGGAAATCGCAGGTAGGAGAACCTTGCATTTGTGCTGGCCAATAAGGGTCTTGGGCTTTTGATATGCTCCCCCTAGATAGGACAATGAAAAAATACATTGTCCTATCTAGGGGGTAATTTTATGCCACAAAAAGAAAAGGTATCGACCACTTTGAAGGTAGAGGCTTGCAAGAAGTATTTGGCAGAAAGCATAAGCATAGCTGACATAGCAAAAGCCCTAGAAGTTGACGGGAAAATAGTAAGAAGATGGATTTTTCAGTACCAGTCAGAAGGTAAATCCGGCTTAGAACCACAGAAACACAATCGAGTATATCCGCCTAAACTGAAACTGGCAGCTGTGACTGATTATCTGCAAGGCAACGATTCTCTATTAGATATTTGCAAGAAATATCAGATTCACTCAGATTGCCAATTGAGTCGCTGGCTAAAGCAGTATAATGGACATGAGGAGTTCAAGCTCCGGTCAGGAGGAAGTCGAATCATGTCGAAAGCTAGAAAAACGACGCAGACTAATCGTGTAGAAATCGTTGAATACTGTCTTGCTCATGATATGAATTATGGCGAAACAGCCCTAAAATACCAGGTATCATACCAACAGGTATACCAATGGACAAAAAAATATCTAGAAATGGGAAAAATGGGTCTGGAAGATCGGCGTGGGCATCGGGTTGGAACCTTGCCTGGCCGTACCCCGCAAGAAGAACTAGAGGCTGAAGTTGCCCAGTTGAAACACAAGAACTGGAGGCTGCAGATGGAGGTTGATGTGCTAAAAAAACTGCAGGAACTGGAAAGAAGGGATGTCTTGGCTTTACGCGGCAAGAACGAGAATACGAAGCGGTAAAAGCTTTAGCTGAAGATAATCAAAAGCATTACCCAGTTGAGATATTGTGTAAAATCCTGCATGTCAGCCGGTCGGCCTACTACCATTGGCGCAATGATGGTAAAAGCTTGCGTGAACAAGAAAACGAACGGCTAGCCAAAGAAGTGATAGAAATCCATGCGCAGCATCCGGATAAAGGGTACCGCCGGATTCGAGACGATCTAAGTCGCAAATACAAGGAACAAGTAAACGACAAACGCATCCTGCGGATTACTCGGAAACTCCATATCCAGTCTACAATAAAGAACCCGCATAACTGTTGCACTCGTCGTGCATCGAATCCGGCTTATATAGCAGACAATATTCTGAACCGCAAGTTCCATGCAGATTGTCCTAATGAAAAATGGTTGACTGATGTAAGTGAGTTTAAATATTTTGAAGGTCCAGTCATGCGCAAGCTTTATCTGAGTGCCATATTGGATCTCTATGATCGCAGAATTGTGTCGTTTGTAGTGCGCGACCATAATGATAACCGGCTGGCGTTTGATACGTTCGATACAGCAATAAAAGCAGAACCAACCGCACATCCACTGTTTCACAGCGATCGCGGATTTCAGTATACGAGCCTCGGCTTTCGCAATAGACTCGTCAAACAAGAAATGACTCAAAGCATGTCTCGCGTAGCCCACTGCATTGACAATGGGCCCATGGAGGGCTTCTGGGGAATACTAAAGCGCGAGATGTACTATGGCCGGAAATTCACCAGCAGAACCGAATTGATACATGCAATCCGTAGCTATATTCACTACTACAACTTTGACCGGTTACAACGAAAACTGGGTGTTATGACACCTTGTGAATACCACGAACATTACAAGGCTGCATAGGGAAAACAGCCCATCCAACTGGATGAGCTGTAAAGAAAATCTTTATGTTTTTAATTGTCCTATTGACGGGGAGCACACCATTTGGCTCAAGGCTCTTTTGGTTTTTGGTATGCAGTGGGTGTGCGATTTAATGATGATTCTGCCTAGGCTGGCAAAAAAATAGCTAACTAAAACAGGAAAAAGGTTGCGTTAGAACAAATAAGTATGTAGATCTTGGAATGTGGCAGAAGGAGAGAGTGAAAATGTTTTCTTTAAATAGAACCAAGGAGTTTCTTGTATTTGGGGTATTGCTGCTTGCTTTGATTTTAACGGTATCGTTATTGGCCAGGCCTCTGTTTATCGTTTTGTTTGTTGCGACGCTGCTGGCGGTGTTGTTGAAGCCGCTGGTGCAGTTTTTGCGCAAAAAGCTGCCGGAATCCTTGGCGATTGCCCTAGCGTTGGGGGGCTTCTTTCTTTTGTTTGTTTTGATTTTGGCTTTTATTACAGGCAGCATTTTGCCAGCGTTGACCGATTTTGTAAAAGACATGCCGAATATAGCCGAAAACATGGCCTCTTTTGCCGCGGTGCTGGCAGCGCAGCATCCTTGGCTAGGGTCGGCTGAATTTATTCAGGAGCAGGCCAATCAGGTCTTGCAAGCTGCAACGTCATGGTCTGTTTCGTTTGCGAAGGCTTCCATCGGCCCCGTTTTACAGACCAGTTCCAATTTGGCGGAAATGATCGGGATTCCGATTATTACGTTCTATTTTTTGAAGGATGCCAGCAAAGGGCGCAATGGAGTGAAAAAATTGTTTCCCAAGGTTGGCGATGCTATTCAGCAATTTTGCGATCAAACGACGTTTATGCTGGGTAAGTATATTCAAGGACAAATGGCGGTGTCTCTTATTTCGGGGCTGTCGGTGCTGGCGGTAGGTTGGCTGTTGGGAGTTAATCATATTGTGCTGTTTGCCTTCTTATCGGCAGTGGGAGAGTGGATTCCGGTGGTGGGGCCGATCGTCGCTTCGATGTTGGCGATTACGACAGTTTTAATACAGGATCCTCTGATGGCGACGAAGCTGCTGATTTTTTACGTGATTATGTTTAAGCTGAATCATAATCTAATCTATCCGACGCTGGTCGGCAAGGCGACAAAGCTGCATCCGGCGTTTATTATGATTGGCGTGTTGTTTGCCGGACATATTAGCGGCGTCTTTGGCATGCTGGTCATTGTGCCGACCTTGGCGATTTTGTATATTTACTTTTCGAAGGTATATTCTTTGGAAAAAGAAGAGTAAAGGAGCTGGAACGGGACCAATAAAAGGACGCCAAGCAGGGGCTAAAAACCTTTAACCTATATTTAAATAAACACGAATTATAAAGGCAGGATTTTAGTAGCTGGCAGCGAAAATCGTCAGTAAGAGATAGGTTCGCAAAGGAGGAGAGGGTATGGGCAAGCAGGCTGTGGCTGGCAAAGCCGAGGAATTGCGCCGCTGGGCGGCAGCGCATGCAGGCTGGCTGGCGGTTTCCGACGGTGACAATCTCCTGGAGAACGAGGTAGCTTTGATTTGCAACTTAGCTAGCATTTATGACCGGAAGCTGACGACGGAACAAGCGCAGCAATTTTTGCAGCAACTGCCGGGCAGTGTATTGCAGGCAGACTTGAATGAGCGCATTCCCTTTCCTCCTTTGCGCATACCCGTCAGTATCGGCGTGACCTATGCAGTAGGCTGTGTGGCGGAACAATGGCTGGCGGACGGTTGTCCGGCTGTTACGCCGATCTACGGGGTCGTCCTGCAGCGACAGATCTTTCAAGCGCGGCTTTTAGTGGATGAGCTGAGAGAACATCCTCAAAAAGAAATTCCTTTGGCATAAAAAATGGTTCCAGGCTGATGCGAAGCCTGGAACCATTTTTTATGCCATAAATTATAATCGAACCGCGAAATACACGAAAGACGCGAAAGGGTTTTATGAATTTTAAAATCCATTACCCCGTAATCCTCAGTCGAATCCTCTCGTGACTCTCGCGACTCTTGTTTAATTCTATCCCGTCGCAACCCTCACTTTACTCCCTCTACTCCTGTTAAAATCCGTTTCTCTCTAAAAGGTCAGAGCCGCGGTAACGCCTGGCTGCTGCAAGAAGGGGAGCAGTTTATCGAGCGTGTCGCGTTGCAAGGGATAGTCGGAAGCGGGCAGGAAATAGCGAGCCATCTCTTGGACTACCAGCAGGGCGTCGGCGCTTTCCGTTTTTAAGAGGGGCTGCATGCCTTGCCCCAAAAAGGAACGCTGGTATAGCTCGTGGAGAGCGGCGACAATGTGGCCTGCGGGAACCCGATCACCTAAAAGACAGGATTCCAAGTGGACATTCCAAAAGAGCGAGAAATCGCGTCCAGGCATTTCGGTCAAAGAGAGGACGGCTTGCTCTAGGTCGTGAAGAGCTGCTGGAATCTCTTGACGGGCCTGCTGGAGTAAATAGGTGCAAAGACCTTGATAAAAGCGGCGGAAACGCAGGAAGGTTCCTTGATAATCGCCGCGCAGAAAACAGCGTTCGCAGCTAAAGGCTAGCTCGGTCAAATAATCAAGATTGTACATTTCCTCGTTGGTAAGCAGGCGTACAAGAAAGAGAAACTGCTTGGAAAGTATCTCAGCAGGAAGTTCTGCTTCCGGAATATCGGATAGTTTATAGCAAAGGCTGCGCAGCAGGCGGGACGCTTCGGCATATTGCATGGCGTCCCAGTAATGATAGGCTTGGAAAATTTCCGTCATCAAGCCGGCGGCGCGGCTGCAGTCAGCGCAAAGGGTTACCGATTTAATATGCTGGCATTCACGAGCCAATTCGGCAAAACGCATTTCTTCAGCTAAGGGGCGGAGCTGCTCCAGGCTCGTCTCTTCGCTTAGCAAGGTAGGCTGCAGACGGGAGAGCTTCAGGTGGGAGGGATGATTGCTAACTGGCTGCGCCTGCCAAAGGGTAGCGTTGGGAATAAGGCCAGCTTCGCATAACAGCAGAAGCACGCCTTTCATAGCTTCGCTTCCGGAAGAGGTATTGAGATGGAACTGCGTCGGATGTTGCTGCCAATGCCGGATGATGGTCAGTAAGGTTTGCTTGCTGGCAGCGAGCATATCCGTAAAACTAGTTGGATCGGCTGCGTTTATGGGGCGAATATACACAGGCAAAGAAGGACTGTAAGCGGTATGCAGCCATTCGCGCATGGCCTCTGCCGCCTCTTGGGAAAGAGCGGAACCGGGGGCTTCCGTGGGCGCGCAAGGCAGCAAATATACCACTTGCGGCGTGATTTGACGGCATAAGGCTTGCAGCGGGCTTTCCAGTCCGGGGTCTCGTATGTCGAGAAAGCTGATAAGAATGGATGTGCTGTGTATAACCATGTTCGAGACCTCCTTGGGGGATAATACATATATTAAGTAAAGGGTTAGACGTTAGGCGAGGAAACCCTGCTTGTAAAAAGGGGAAAAAGAAAAAATACAAAAATCCTGCCCGGCTTAGCCGGACAGGATTTTTGTCAGTGGGAATTAGTATTCCCAGAACATACGTTGAATTTCTTTGGTGTCGTGGGTTTTGGTCAAAGCCAGCATTAATAAAATGCGGGATTTTTGAGGATTAAGGGTATCCGAAGCGACAAAGTCCAGTTCATCATCGTTGGCTTCGCCGTTGCGGGCTAAAATGCCGTTGCCTACGCGGGAGCTGCGGACGATAAGGACGCCTTGTTTACGGGCGTCAATCAAACCTTGTTTTACTTCGGTGAAGAGGCTGCCGTCGCCTACGCCAGCGTGAACAATTCCTTTAGCGCCATGAGCGACAAAGGCGTCCAGGCCATCGCGAGAATTATTGGCATAGCCATAGACAATATCTACGCGAGGCAGGTCGGTGAGACCGGTAATGTCAAATTCGCTTTGAGTCGTATGTTTGCGAGTGGATTCACGGTAGAAGTAAGCTTTGCCGCCTTGCATGTAGCCGAGGTAGCCAAGCTCAGGCGCGCGGAAAGTGTCCAACAGCGAGGTGTTGGTTTTGGTTACTTCACGAGCGCCGTTAATGGCGTCGTTCAAGCAGACCAGAACGCCTTTATTACGGGCTTCTTTGGTGCCGGCGATGACGACGGCATTGTACAGGTTCATCGGGCCGTCAGCGCTCATGGCTGTCGGCGGGCGCATGGCGCCAACAATGACAACCGGTTTTTCGCTTTTAACGACTAGGTTTAAGAAATAGGCTGTTTCTTCGATGGTGTCGGTACCATGGGTGACGACAATTCCGTCCACATCATCGGAAGCCAGCAGCTCGTTGATGCGTTTAGCCAGTTTCAACCAAACTTTGTTGGTCATGTTTTCGCTGGCGATTTGCGCAATCTGTTCGCCGCTGACATTGGCTACTTTCTTGAGTTCCGGGACATTGTTAATGAGCGCGTCCACGGGAACTACAGCAGCCGTGTAGCCAACAGTGGTAGTGCTGGTGGCTCCAGAGCCGGCAATAGTGCCGCCTGTGGCAAGAATTTTTACGTTGGGCAGATGATTGTTGCTCGGTTCTGCGGCAAAGGCTACTTGCATGCTGCAGAGGAAGACTACCAGGACAGCTAAGGTGACAAGAACTTTCCGATTCATTCACTCAACTCCCTTTTTCAAATAATTTGAAATCTACCAACGAATTCAGTATACCATAAAATAAATTCATTGCGAAAAACAGAAAAACAAGCATGGGGGAAAAAATGGAAGAAACATCAAGGTATACATGTCTATTCTGGAGAGAATGTTAGTTAAAAAGATATTTTGCGACGAGACATCTTTTTGAGTTGCTCCCGGAGAAGGGGGAAGGGGCAGGAACTGGAGCAAACAAGTAGAATCAAGAGAAAACAAGAAGCTTGTTCGCAGGAGGAAGTTATGAAAACAGATGAAAATTTTTTATTGGGCCTTTGTCAGATGGCTACGCGCGTTGCTAAGGAGGAAAATCTGCGCCAGGCGCAGCAGATGGTGCAGCAGGCGGCCCGGGAAGGTTGTCGCTTGGTGGTTTTGCCGGAAATGTTCAGCTGCCCCTATCAGGCGGCGTTGTTCCCGGAGTATGCGGAACCAGCGGAGGGAGAAACCGTAAGCCGTATGAGCGCATGGGCCAGGGAAAGCGGCGTCGTTTTAGTAGGCGGCTCTATCCCGGAGTGTGATGAAGCGGGGCGCGTCTATAATACGTCCTTTGTTTTTGACGAACAGGGAGTTTTGTTGGGGCGGCACCGAAAAATGCATTTGTTTGATGTGGATATTGCAGGGGGCACTTGCTTTCGGGAATCCGATACGTTGACCGCTGGAAACGAGTTGACTTTATGTGAAACTTCCGTAGGGGTGTTGGGCGTAGGGATCTGCTATGACATGCGCTTTGGCGCCATGGCTGGGGAAATGGTGCGGCGAGGGGCCGATTTGTTGATTTATCCGGCTGCTTTTGGCTGGACGACTGGGCCGGCTCATTGGGAGCTGACGCTGCGGGCCAGGGCGGTAGATCACCAGGTATTTGTTGTCGGGGCGGCGCCGGCCAAACTGGCGGGATCTGTTTATGAAGCATATGGTCACTCTCTAGTGGCGGATCCTTGGGGCCGGATTTTGTTTCAAGCCGATGAAACAGAGCAACTGGTGAAAGTAGAAATAGACCGCGCTGTGCAGGCAAAGGTGCGCGCTGAACTGCCGCTGCTGCAGCATCTTCGGGGCGACTATCGTATTTTGCCGCAGCAGTGAAAAGGCCGCGCGGCGGACCGCCTAAAATAAAAAAGCGACTGTGCAAATTTGCTGCATAGTCGCTTTTTATCGTAGTTCACATTTTCTAGTTTAGCCGTTTCTTCTGCTGCGTTCTAAGGCTTGCGGCCAATGAGCAGCAAAAGAGCGTATAGCAAAGCTTGCGGGCGGGGCGGACAGCCGGGAAGCTTCATGTGTACCGGGATGAAATCTTCTACCTTGCCGGCTAACGCGTAAGGAGCGCCGTTGACGCAGCCTCCGGAAGAACAGGCGCCCACAGTTAGAACGCGCTTGGGTTCCGGCATGGCTTCGTAGGTGCGCAAAACGGCGTCTTTTAGGTGATGCGTAACACCGCCGGTGACCATTAACAGGTCGGCGTGACGGGGCGAGGCGACAAAAGAAATGCCATAACGCGCCAAATCGTAATAAGGATTCCCCAAGGCGGCCATCTCAAAATCGCAAGCATTGCAGGAGCCTGCGTCCAGGTGCCGAATCGCCAGAGAGCGGCCGAAAATACGATGCGTTTCTTCGGCGAGCTCTTTACCTAAAGCCGTATGAAAGGCGTGATAGCTTTCCGGAACGTGCTGCAGCAAATGACGCTCGCAAGATTCCAAGCAAAGGCCGCAAAAAGTGCAGCGCTCCGGATTCCATTGCCAGTCAGGCTGCGTGGTAAGGGCGCCTGTGGGACAGGCGGATACGCAATGATGGCATTGACTGCAGCTTTCTGTTTGCTGCAGCCGGCCGCGCAGCGTGAGCGGCGAGGGGGCTGCTGTTTTTTCAGTAACACAACCGGTTTGAAAAATGGTATTTAACAATTTCCACATGATTGTACTCCTAACGGTCGAGACAAGCGTAACACAGCTCGAAGCTTTTATTGATTAAAGGAAAGTCTGGAATGATGTTTCCCGGCACCGTCAGCGGTACGGCCATCCAGTTGGGGTACGACGCAGAGCGCAGGAAGAGACGGGACAGATGACCGCTGCTGTCAATTTGCAGCCAGATGAACTCGCCGCCACGAGGCGATTCCGCCCAACCCAAGGCGCTGCCTGGCGGCGGCAAGGGCGGAATGGGCGTTTGCATGGGGCCGGGCGGCAATTGGCGCAGCGCTTTGCTTAAAAGCAGCAGACTTTCCTGGGCTTCGTCGGCGCGCAAAAAAAGCCGGGCGGCTACATCGCCTTCTTTACGCACTGGGATGTGCGGCTGCAAGGCTTGGTAAGCGCCGTAGGGAAGGTCGCGCCGCAAGTCAATATCTACGCCGGAAGCGCGCGCCGCAGGGCCGACTACGCCCAGTTCCAGGGCGGCTTTATGAGGCAGAATGCCCGTGGTTTCCGTGCGTTGGCTTAAGGCGTCATGTCCAGCTAAGAGGTCAATGAAGTTTTTTACTTTTTCTTCAAGCTGTCCTAGAAACTGCAGCAGCTCTTGCTGGTCTTTGTCATTGATATCGCGGGACACGCCGCCTGGCGTAATCCAGCTGCGCAAGAAACGGTGCCCGGTGAGTCGTTCATTCCAGCGCTGACAATCTTCTTTCAAACGGCTACCGATGCTGACTCCTGCGTGGAAGCCGACGCCGGCGCAAAGATTCCCCATATCCCCCAGATGGTTGTACAGCCGCTCCAGCTCGCAGGCGATAAGGCGCAGCATAGCGGCGCGAGGGGGGATTTCCTGGCGGCAAAGCGTTTCGATCGCCTGGCAAAAGGCCATGGCATGGGTAACGCTGCAAGCGCCGCAGACGCGTTCTACGCCATGAAGAGCCTGGCTGACGGTGCGGCCTTCCATGGCTTTTTCTACGCCGCGGTGCGTGTAGAAAAGACGCGCTTCTAGATGCAGTACGTTTTCACCGGCTTGGGTGAAACGAAAATGTCCCGGTTCAATGATGCCGGCGTGAATGGGGCCGACTGGCGTTTCAAAAAGACCTTCGCCGCTGGCGCGCGGAACCGGGAAGGCTTCGCCTTCGGGCGGTATCGCCGCTCCCGCATCTTTACGCAGCGGAAAGACACCGCGCGCATGATGCAGTACCAGCGGTCGCAAGTCAGGATGACCAGCCGGGGACAGGCCGAATAAATCGTGAATTTCCCGTTCGTACCAGGCTGCGCCGGGAAAGATCGCAGTGATGCTGGGGAAAGAGGTCGAGGAGGCGGAGAGCGGCAGACGCAGCAGTTGCAAATCCTGCTCTTGGGCTTGGAAGAACACGGCATATATGGCATAAACGCCGTGCAGCGCTCTCTCGTCATTTGCGAATAAGGCGGACAATTGATAATCGCGCCCGTGGAGCTGAGCGGTTTGCGCCTGCCAATTTACGGGCAATACATCATGGCTTTGCATAAGGGGCACCTCCCAGGGCGATCAAAGTAGCGTCATTCAGCAGTTGGACCAGCATATCCGGCAGGAAGAGGCCGCCGATAGCAACCAGCAGCAAAGAGCCGACCAGGATGAAGCGAGTCAAATGATTTAAAGGCACGGAGTGGTGACTGTGCGGCGCCGTGCCGCCTGTGAGCTGGCCGGCATAATGCATTAAGCCGGCAAAAGCGCCTGCTAAAAGCAGCAGCAGCAAAGCCGCCAGCCAAGGGCGATCTGCGGCGAAAAGCGCTTGGAGCAGCAAGAACTTGCTGAGGAAAACGCTAAAGGGAGGCGTGCCGGTAATGGACAGCATGGCGGCCAAGAAGATCCAGCCCAGAAAAGGAGAGGTTTGTAAGAGGCCGCGGATACGGGAAAGCTGCCGCGAATGATATTCCTGCGTAATAAAGCCGGCTGCGTAGAAAAGAGCGGACTTAGTAAAGCCGTGAGTCAATACATGCAGCAGGCAGGCAAAGAGGGCGGCAGGCGTGCCGACGCCAGCGCCGATGGCGAGAATACCCATGTGTTCCACACTGGAATAAGCGAGCAAACGCTTGAGATCATGCTGCAGCAGCAAGAAGGGAACCGCCACTGCCAGCGATAAAATGCCTAAAGCCAGCAGCGCTGTTTCCGGCAGTTCCGGAGGCAGAGACGGACGCAAGATAGCGATATGCCGCAACAGTACATAAAAAGCGCAGCTGAGCAACGCCCCAGACAAAAGGCCGCTTACAGGCGCCGGCGCTTGGCTGTGGGCGTCTGGAAGCCAGGTGTGCATAGGTGCTAAGCCGGCTTTGGTGGCGTAACCAATCAGCAGGAAAGCAAAAGCTAAACGGGACAAGGGCGCATCTAAAAGGACGCCAGGCTGGCTGAGCGCGACAAGGCTTAGGGGCTGGTCCAGCGCGACGCCAGCTGTGGCTTGGGCCTGGTACAACAAAATGGCGCCGAGCATAGCCAAGCTGATGCCGACCGTGCAAAGGAGCACGTATTTCCAAGCGGCTTCCAAGGAAGAGCGGTTGGACTGGAACGCTACAAGCAAGGTGCTGGCCAGGGTGGTGGCCTCAATGGCTACCCAGACAAAGCCTAGATTTTCCAAAAACAAGGCGCTTTGCATGGTGAAAATAAACAATTGCAGCAGCGCATAATATTGGCCTAAGCGGCGAGGCTGCAGATGGCCGCCAGCTATTTCGGCAGCTAAGTACGGGCCGGAAACCGCTAAAGCGGACAGGCCCAAAGAAGCGACCAAAAGGGAGAAAATCAGACTGAGCGCATCGACATACAACCAATTATCCCAGGAGAGCGGCAGCGGGCCTTGCAGCCAAAGCCAACCGACGGCGCTTAACGAGAGAACGGCGGCGGCTACATTGAAGCGATACAGCCACGGAGAATTTTTGAAAAGAAGTATGCTGCCTATGGCCGCTGCCAAAGGGCAGAACATGGTGAATAAGGCAAATAAATACATGTGGCTATCATCCTTTGAGATTTTTTAACACGGACGTATCTGTGGTTTGGAAGGAGTATTTTAGACGGCGCGTGAGGACTACCAGCACAATGACAGCTACCAGAAGATCCAGGAAGATTCCCAGTTCAATCACTAAAGGCAGGCCGCCGGTGATGGAAAGCCCCAGCAGATAGAGCCCGTTTTCTAATGTGACAAGGCCGACGATTTGCAGCGGCGCCTGGCGGCGGATCATCAAAAGCAGCAAACCTAACAATACTAAAGTAATGGCGGTAGAGAGAATGTCTCTGCCGCTGGAAGCGGGCAAAGCGCCAGACAGCAGGCCGTGCGAAAGCATGAGCAAGAGGCCGCCGGCGAAAAAAGACATATTGGGCGATAAAATGGGATGCGTTTCTTTTTCCGTTTTAAGGCGCAGCACCAGGCGGCGCAGGCTGTACGGGATAAGCAGCCCCTTGATGAGCAAAGTCAAAATAGCGGCGATGAAAAGATGGCTTTCATTTTGAGAAAGGCCGGCATATAAGCATACGCCGCTAAGGAGCAGCGATTGTAAAAAAAGAATGATAACTGCGGTTTTAAGCGCGGTTACACGCAGCAGAGTCAAGGCTGATGCTAGTAAAAGCATGGAAAGCAAAGACAAGAAAAGCGCCTCCTTAGTTTGATTAGAGTCTAGAAGAGAGAGAAAGTAAGGAAAAAACAGCCGACAGCGCCAGGTATTGCGGCACGCGGAAGAGGCGCATTTTGACGGTGACCATTTCCGCTAAGCCGATAAAGGGCGCTGTGAGCAGCGTTTTTAAAAATAAACCGAACAAGCCGTCGCAAGGAGCTGGCAGGACCGGCAAAAAAAGGGCGGCAAAGAGGAAGGCCAAGGTGAGTTCCCGGATCATGGAAGCCCAGTGGATGGGGGCTAAATCTTGACCTGCGTATTCTAAGACCATGGCTTCATGGATCATAGTGAGTTCCAGATGGGTATCCGGATTATCAACTGGAATGCGGCCGCTTTCTGCTAAAAGTACAGTGAAAAAAGCAGTTGCCGCGAAAATTTCCGGCAAACCAAAGGCGCGCAGCTGCGCCGTCGCCTGTAGCGAGGCGAGGCTGGTGGCTCCGGCGCTTAAGGCCAACTGGAAAAAAGAGAGCAGCAGCGCCGGCTCGACTAAAGCGGCGACGTACATTTCGCGGGAAGACCCCATGCCTCCAAAGGCGCTGGAGACTTCCAGACCGGCGATGGCCAGACAAAAGCGGCCTAACGCCCAGAGACCTCCTAAAAAAAGCAAATCATTGCCAGTGCCCGGGAGAATAGGAAGCATCGCGGCGGCTCCTAAGGCGCAGGCTGCGTAAAGAGGCGGCCAGGCTCCAAAGAGAGGGGAAGCGCTAGTAGAGCGCAGCGGCTGTTTGCGAAAAAGACGTTGCAGCTCTAAGTAAGGCTGCCAGATCGGAGCGCCCCTGCGGTTTTGCAGACACGCTTTGGTTTTGCGGACTATCCCGGTAAAGGCGGGGGCCAGTAAAGCCAAGCCGAGGGTTTGTAGGAAAAGCGACGTTGTATCCATGGGATCACCACCTAATGCTGTAATACAGGCAAGCAACTGTTGCCGTCAAAATATAAGCCATATAGAGCTGAATCGAGCCGGCCTGCATAGGACGCAGACGTGCGGCTGCGCGGAGAATGAAATGCTGCAGGGGCTGGTAAAGGTATTCGATAAGGTAGCGCGTGCGCGACAAGTGATGCTGCAAGGATCCTCCCCAATAGGGATGCGTTCCTTGGCGGAGCAGAACGCTTTGCGCCGGTCCAACAAGGCTGGCGAAGGCGCGCTGGAAGGGCTGTGCTTGCGCGGTGGCGCTGTAGCCAAAATGAGCTTCCGGCACAATACCGCAGGTCCAGGTAGGACGCTGCGCCGTTTGCCGCCGCGCTTGCAGCCAGGCAAGCAGTAAAGCAGCCAAGGCCAAGAGCCAGGCGGTGTTAGAATACGGCAGTGAGGGAAGGGGGCCTGCTTGCAGCCAGAGCAGGCGGAGTCCGTCTGCTTGCCATGTAGCTAGAAGCGTCAAAATAACCAGTCCCAAGGGAGCTTGAACAAGCGCGCCTTTGGGGGCGTGGAACTCAGAGCGCCAGGGCCTCTTTTCCGGTCCAAACACAGGCAGCGCCAAGGTCTTTAAAAAAGCGGCTGCGCTAGTGGCTGCCGCTAGGCCTAAGGCGGCTAGGGCGATGCCGGCGGGCAAGGGAGCGTCAACAGGACCGCTGCCTAAGGCTAAAATGCTTTGAAACAGCAGCCACTCGCCGGGAAATCCCGCGAAGAAAGGCAGGCCGGCGGCGCTGCAGCTGCCAATTCCCAGGCAAAGACAGACGCCCGGCATGCGGCGCCAGAGGCCGCCTAAGGCGTCAAGGCTGCCTGTGCCTACGGCATGAATAACCGAACCGACGCCTAAAAAGAGCAAACTTTTATAAAGAGCGTGCAAAAAGACGTGCAACAGCGCTCCATTCCAGGCAAGAGACGCCAAGTAAGCATCTCCGTAGAATTGGCCGAGCAGACCAGCGCCGAGAAGCGCAAAAATTAAGCCTAAATTTTCGGCGCTGCAAAAAGCGAGCAGGCGTTTCCAGTCGCCTTCCGTGACCGCGTATAGCGCGCCCATGAGCGCTGAAAGGCAGCCGGCGCCTACCAGCAGCCACCCCCACCAGGCGGCGGCGGCAAGGGGCAGAAAATCCCATAAGAAGCGGCACATGCCATAGACCGCCGTTTTCAACATGATGCCGGACATCAAGGCGGACACATGAGAGGGGGCGGCCGGATGCGCCCGGGACAGCCAGATATGTAACGGGACTAAACCGGCTTTGATGGCAAAGCCCAAGAATGCAAGCAAGAAAATAAGGCTGCTCAGCGGTCCTGGCAGCAAGCTGCCGAAGCTCGCAAAATCCAGGGAGCCGCTGGATGCGCTTAATAGAAGAAAAGAACCTAAAAGGCAGGCTGTGCCGATATGGGTCATCAGCAGGTAGAGAAAACCAGTACGAATAGAACGTTTCTTTTGATCCTGGTAACGGACCAGGAGAAAGGAGGTCCAGGCCATGATTTCCCAGGCAAAGAAAAAGAAATAAACCTGGGCGGAGGCAAAGACGCCAGCCATGCCGGCGAGAAATAGATTCCAGCAGGAGGCGAGGCGGCGCGGCTGTTGCAGAGAACTGGTGTAAGCGATAGCGTACCAGGAAGCAAAAACGCCTACCAGGCCAAAAGGCAGAAAAAAAGAAGCTGCCAACCAATCCAATTTTAGTAATTCGGATTTGCCAGGCAGCACGGAGACAGGAAGTAAAGACATATTTGGTTGTAACAGGCAGACTGCTAGGGCAATCAGGCAGATACTTCCGGCTATGCTGCACAGATAAGCCATTCTAGTCCGGGCGGGGAGCGGTGGCAGAACTGAAAGACAGCCTAGGCTAAAAAAAGCAAGAGCTGCAAAAAATAACCAATCTACCGACACGAGAAAACACCTTCTTCATTAACATTTCCAATGTACTTTCTCAATAGAAAGCTGGATAGCATCAACATTTTATTATAAATTTCATAAAAGAACAAAAGTAGTATTTTCGTAAATTAGCGTATAAAAATGCGATAATAACGCATGAGCATAAATTTTTGAAAAAATCCGTACAGAAGCAAAAAAATACAGCTTATTAGGACGTAAAGCGAAGAAACGGTTAAAAGGAGGCGTGGTTTCCTCAAAAAAAGAACCCGCAGCGCGGAGCTTGCGGGTTGGGGCAAGTTGCTGACTTTAGAGAAAGTCCTTGGCAAGAGACTGCAAAAAAGAAGTATATTTACTAGCTTTCCGTCGGAACGGCAAGAGGCTGAGCCGCGCGCAAACGCAGCTGTTCTTCTTTAATGCGAAGCAGCCAGTCGTCTGCTTCGGAAAAAAGGCGGTATTCAACGCCGCTGTTCACACTAAGCGGCTGTACTTCCCAGATATTGAGCTTGCGGGTCTGTTTGGTGAAAAGAGGATTGCCGGAGAGACAAAACAAGGTCCCTTGTAAACGAATGGAAACAAAGGTCTCGTCATCATACATCCCGTGACTGTACGTGAACTCCTGGACTGTATCAAGGCGGATGGCCAGCAGCAAGGAGGCCTGGCTATTGCGACGCAATTCTTCCAAAGCGGCTGCATCCCAACTGGCAGGGAGAGACGTAGTTATGCGTTCGTAAATCGGGAGTCGGTAGGCACGCTCCATTTTTTGCGTAAGCGCTGCGGCAACTTGCGGGGGGATGTCGCCGGAAACTGGAACGAGGGCAATGCGTTCGACAGGGAAAGCGCCGACTGTGGCCGGACTTATCCAGAGGCAGAAAAGGCAAAGCAGCAAAGCAAACCAACGATACATGCAAATCCCTCCTACGATCAAAATCTTTTATTTCAGTATATCACGGAAAAAAATAAAAAATAAAATCAAATAAAATGCAGAAAAGCAGTGGTTTATAAGTGAAAAAGATAAAAAATGCATGAAAATGAGGATATATACGGCTTTTCCCGTGGAGAAGAATCTCGTATAATAAAAAACGGACACAGAAGTGTCTGAATTTTTTAGCAGCATAATGTATACATAATACGTAATTCAGAATCAAAAATAGAAAGTATCGTAGGGAGGTGGGATGAGCTATCAATCGTAAGTAAAACATTCTGCTACGTGTGGATGGTTGGAAAGAAGACAGGAGGGTGTAAAACGTGAAGGGTAAGTTGATTCGCGGTGTGTTGTGTGCGTTGATCGGTCTGGGAATTTGGTTTGCGCCGCTGCCGGAAGGCGTCAAGGTGGAGGCATGGCATCTGTTAGCCGTTTTTATCGCCACGATTGCCGCCTTTATCTTACAGCCGGTTGCTATTGGCTCTGCAGCTGTTATTGGTTTAGCTACCGTTGTATTTACAGGCGTGCTGAAGCCGGGGCAAGCGCTGGAAGGGTTTTCCGCTACGGTTATCTGGCTGATTGTAGCTGCCTTTATGTTTTCCAAAGGTTTTATAAAAACAGGCTTGGGACGACGGATTGCCTTCGTTTTGATGGAACGTTTCGGCAGCAGTACTTTAAAACTGGCCTATACGCTTTCTTTTACTGACTTGATTGTGGCGCCTTTTACTCCTTCTAATACGGCGCGAGGCGGCGGTATTATTTATCCTATTACGCGCAGCTTGTGTACCGCCTTTGGCTCGGAACCGGGGCCGTCACGACGCAGGGTAGGCGCTTACCTCATGTTCAGCGCCTATAGCGCGGTAATTATCAGCGCTTCAATCTTTATGACGGCGGCTTCCAATAATGTAGTGGCCGTGAAATTGACGCAAGACTTGTTTGGCCAGACCATCACCTGGATGGATTGGTTTTTAGCTACCTCGCTTCCAGGTGCGATCTGTACGATTTTCTTTCCTTATTTGATTTACAAGCTTTATCCGCCGGAAATCAAAGAAACGCCGGAGGCGAAGACGCTGGCGAGGGATGAGCTGCAGCGCATGGGACCCATGAGTTCTGCCGAAAAAATTCTCACGGTGATTTTTGGCGCGGCCTTGGCGCTTTGGGCCACCACCTCAATTACTAATTTTGATTCCGCTTTTATTGCGATTGCCGGTTTGTCAGCCATGCTGCTGACCAAGGTGCTTGACTGGGAAGATGTATTGGACGAAAAAGGCGCCTGGGATGTGCTCATTTGGATGGGCGTTTTGGTTAATATGGCTTCCTATTTGGCTAAGTTCGGCTTGATGAGTTGGTTTGCTTCGGCTGTAGGTGCGCAGTTAGCCGGGATTGAATGGTTGACGATGTTAATTGTGCTTTTCATTGTTTATAATTACGTTCACTACGGCTTCGCCAGTAATACGGCTCATGTTATGGCTTTGTTCGGAGCGTTTGCGACCGTAGCCGTGGCGGCGGGAGCGCCTGTGCTGTTGACAGCCATTTTATTAGGCGTTTTTGCTAATACTTGCTCCATGCTGACTCACTTTGCTTGCGGGGTAACACCGATATTTTTTGGCGCTGGCTATATTACTATGGGCGAGTTTTGGAAAATAGGCTTTGTTTTGGCAACCGTGCACATTTTGATCTGGCTCGGTATTGGGATGCCTTGGATGAAATTGCTGGGAATTTGGTAAAATCAAAAAAATAACATATGCATGGATTTTGCAGGAATTATAAGCGATTTATTTGAAAATAAGTGTAACTTTTGCCTTGCAAAGGAGATTTTGGAGAGGTATAATGAACTCAAGAAAGAGGGCAGAAAAATCTGCCTTTTCAATTGAGCATACATGTATACAAAATATACAATAAGTTGTACAAAACACGGCGCTTTTGAAAAGCAACTGTGGGAGAAATGAAAAGGGGGAAATGGTTATGCGTTTAGAACATGATTTTCTCGGAGAATTGCAAGTAGCGGACGAGGTGTATTACGGAGTGCAAACCATGCGAGCCATGGAGAATTTTCGTATCACAGGCCACAATCTGGACAGCGATTTCATTGTTGCCCTGGCGATGGTGAAAAAGGCGGCGGCTAAGGCCAATATGGCGACAGGACGCTTGGATCAAACGATTGGCAAGGCTCTTGTTGCAGCGGCAGATGAAATTATTGCGGGAAAACTGCATGATCAATTTCCGGTGGATCCCATTCAGGGCGGCGCCGGCACCTCGATCAATATGAATACCAATGAAGTGCTTTGCAATCGGGCTCTGGAGATTCTCGGCGATAAAAAAGGGAACTATGACCGGATATCGCCGAATAATCATGCGAATATGGCGCAGTCTACTAATGACGCCTTCCCGACAGCCATTAAAGTTTGCGCCATTCAAAAAGGACGTTTGCTGGTGAAGGCGCTGCGTGAATTGGCGGAGGCGCTGGAAGTTAAGGCCGAGAAATTCAAGCGGGTTATGAAAATGGGTCGGACTCATTTGCAGGATGCCGTGCCTGTTACGCTGGGCCAGGAATTTGCTTCGCATGCGTCGGCGGTTCGTCGCGGCGCTAAACGTATTGAAACGGCTTTGGATCACCTGCATGCCGTCAATATGGGCGCTACTGCCGTCGGTACCGGCTTAAATGCCGAACCTGAGTATATTGTAGAAGTAGTGAAACAACTGGCTGAAATCACCGGCGAACCCTTTGTTACGGCTGGCAATTTGATGGATGCCACCCAAAATACCGATGGCTTTGCGGATATCTCCGGCGCGATGAAAATCACGGCGCTGCCGCTGATTAAGATGGCTAACGACTTTCGTTTGATGGCGTCCGGTCCTCGCTGCGGTTTGGGCGAACTGAAACTGCCGCCGCGTCAGCCCGGTTCTTCCATTATGCCCGGCAAAGTGAACCCGGTTATTCCGGAAGTGCTCAATCAGACCTGCTACCAGGTTATCGGCAATGATTTGGCGGTGACTTTGGGAGTAGAGAACGGTCAGTTTGAGCTCAACGTTATGGAGCCGGTCATGGCGTATAATATCTTCAATTCGATGACGATGCTGACCAATGTGGTGCATACCTTCCGTACGCTGTGCGTGGAAAAGGTGGAAGCAGATGAAAAGCAATGCCAGAAATGGCTGGATAACAGCGTGGGTATTGTTACCGCGTTGCTGCCGCATGTTGGGTATGAAAACTCTTCGATGCTGGCCAAAGAAGCGTATGCCACAGGCCGCCCTATCCGCGATTTGATTCTGGAGAAGAAGCTTTTGACCCAAGAAGCGATGGATATTATCCTGTCACCGGAAGAAATGACCGTACCGGGTATTGCCGGCAAAAAACTGTTAGTGAAGTAAGAAACTGTTAAGCAAGAAGGTTTGCAAAGAAGCCTCGGATGACCGAGGCTTCTTTTGCGTCCTGCGGACTGCCTTGCTCTCCAAAAGCCGCAAAAAAAACCGGCGGCTGGCCATTAGAGAATCTCCATTTTCTCCTGTTAAACTCGTACTCAGTAACCTTCCTGCGTTCCCTCCATTTACTCCCTCTACTCTTGTTCAATATTTTTTCTCTGGCCCTGGCCTAAAAAGCTATGCTAAAATACTATAATAGAATACAGAATAAAGGAGTCAGCATAATGAGCACAGATGAATCTTTTGTCTCTACGCATTTCATTCAAGCTATTATTAATGAAGATAATAAAACCAATAAGTACGGTCAGAAGGTGCATACCCGCTTTCCGCCTGAGCCGAACGGCTATTTACATATCGGTCATGCCAAGTCCATCTGCCTGAATTTTGGCTTGGCCTTGGAGTATGGCGGGCAATGCAACTTGCGTTTTGATGATACAAATCCCAGTAAAGAGGAAACCGAATATGTTGACTCGATTCAAGAAGATGTACATTGGCTGGGGTTTGACTGGCAAGAGCGCCGCTTTTACGCTTCCGATTATTTTGAGAAGCTCTATGAATGCGCCTGTCAATTAATTCGCGACGGCAAGGCCTTTGTTTGCGATTTGACGGCGGAGCAAATGCGCGAACATCGGGGGACTTTGACTGAGCCAGGCAAGGAAAGCCCTTGCCGTAACCGGAGCATCGAAGAAAACCTCGATTTGTTTGCACGTATGCGGGCCGGAGAATTTGCCGACGGCAGCCGGACGCTGCGGGCGAAAATCGATATGGCCTCGCCGAACTTGAATATGCGCGATCCTGTATTGTACCGGATCATGCGGGCGCACCATCATCGCACAGGAGACGCCTGGTGCATTTATCCGATGTATGATTACGCCCATCCGGTTTCTGACGCGTTAGAGGGCATTACTCATTCCATCTGCACCTTGGAATTTGAGGATCATCGGCCTCTTTATGATTGGACGCTGACGGCATTGGGCTTTGACCCGCGGCCGCAGCAGATTGAATTTGCTCGGCTCAATCTTACCCGGACGATCATGAGCAAGCGCTATTTGCGGCGTTTAGTGGAGGAAGGCCGCGTCAGCGGCTGGGACGATCCTCGGATGCCTACCATTTCCGGTTTGCGGCGCAGAGGCTATACGGCAGCAGCTATTCGTGATTTTTGCGAGCGCATTGGCGTGGCGAAAAGCAACAGCCAAGTCGATGTGGCGATGCTGGAGCATTGTGTGCGGGAAGACCTCAATGCCAAGGCGGCACGGGCCATGGCGGTGCTGCGGCCGCTCAAAGTGGTTATCACCAACTACCCGGAAGGCCAGGAAGAATGGCTGAGTGCGGAGAATAATCCGGAAAATTCGGAGATGGGCGAGCGGCAGATTCCATTTGGCCGAGAACTGTATATTGAGCAAGAGGATTTCATGGAGGAACCGGCGAAAAAGTTTTTCCGTTTGGCTCCGGGCAAAGAAGTGCGCCTCAAGCATGCCTATATTATTTGCTGCGAAGAAGTAGTGAAAGACGAAAACGGCAATATCCTAGAGGTGCGGTGCACCTATGATGCGGATACCAAAAGCGGCGGTCCCAACAGCGCGAAAAAAGTCAAAGGCGTACTGCATTGGGTTTCGGCGGCGCATGCGAAAAAGGCGCAGGTGCGTTTGTATGATTATCTGTTGCTGCCCGAAGAAGAGGGCGTAGACAGCACTGATTTTGCAAATCGCATGAATCCGGCTTCTTTGGAGATTGTGGAAGCCATGGTGGAGCCGTCGCTGGCTTCAGCGGCCCCGGGAACTCATTATCAATTCCTGCGTACCGGATATTTCTGCGTGGACACAGTAGAGTCTAAAGCAGACGCCCTGGTGTTCAATCGTGTTGTTGGCTTGCGTGATTCCTGGGCCAAGGTGCAAAAGAACCAAGGATGACATAAATAGTAGAAAAGCGTGCCTTCGAGCACGCTTTTTTTCTGTTTTAGCAGGATTTATGGACCTGTGTGGAGGAATATATCCATAATGCATTAATAACTCTTGCTTGCAATTTATGGGTAATCTCTTTGTTGGCAGAAGTTCTTGGTAAATATATAGTGCTCAAAGGGAGAAAAGGAGCAAAAGGAATTATTTTTTGCTTGTTTTTGCACATATAAGCAGGAATTTGACTGTTTTTGGGGAATCTTAGTCTACGGATTTTTAGGTAGAGCGTGCTTGCCTGAGGGGAAGCTGGAGAAATGCGTGGAGGTGGAGGAATGGTTTTGCGTAAGCATTATCAGGCCGGGCTTGATGTAGGGTCAACAACAGTAAAAATTGTCATTACCGATGCAAATGATCGTCTTGTATATAGCCGCTACCGACGCCATCTCTCAGATGTGCGTACAACTGTAATTTCATTAGTGGACGAAGCGTATGCGGAGTTTCCTGAGGCTGAAATCACCATTGCTGCTGCTGGCTCTGGCGGCATTGCCGTGGCGGAATGGCTGCAAATCCCGTTTGTTCAGGAAGTAGTAGCCTGTACGGAAAGCATCGGACGCTACATTCCGCAAACCGATGTGGCTATTGAGCTGGGCGGCGAGGACGCAAAGATTACTTTTTTTGATCAAGGCGTGGATCAGCGCATGAATGAAACCTGCGCCGGCGGTACAGGCGCTTTCATCGACCAAATGGCGGCTCTCTTGCAAACCGACGCGGCAGGGCTGAACGAACTGGCTTTGCAACATAGCACGTTGTATCCGATTGCCGCCCGGTGCGGTGTTTTTGCGAAAACCGACGTACAGCCGTTGCTCAACGAAGGCGCGGCAAAAACCGATATTGCCGCCTCCATTTTGCAAGCAGTTGTCGATCAGACGGTGGGCGGGCTGGCTTGCGGCCGCAGTATTCGCGGGCGAGTGGCTTTTTTAGGGGGGCCTTTATTCTTCCTGTCGGCGCTGCGGCAGCGCTTTTCCGAATCGCTGAAGCTGAAGGAAGACGAAGTCGTTTTTCCGGAAAATTCGCAGTACTTTGTGGCTTTGGGAGCGGCGCTGCTATCCAAGGAACATGAAGTCTGCCGCTTTGTCGAGGTGAGAGAAAAAGCATTGGCTTTGCGCAATGTAGCGGTGGAACGGGAAATTGCTTCGTTGACGCCGTTGTTTGCCGAGGAGGAAGATAAGACTGACTTTTTTCGGCGTCACGGTCGCTCGAAAGTGGCTCGGCGGGAGCTGGCTTCTTTTGCGGGAGACTGCTTTTTAGGCATTGACGTGGGCTCGACCACTACGAAGGCGGCTTTGCTTGACGAGGGCGGACAGCTTTTATTCTCTTGGTATGGCAGCAATGAAGGGAATCCCTTGGCTACAGTGGTTTCGATTTTGCAGGAATTATACCGGAAGCTGCCTAAAGAGGCCAAAATTCGCCAAAGCGCGGTGACCGGCTATGGCGAAGCTTTGATTCAGGCGGCCTTGGGCGTGGATATCGGCGAAGTGGAGACGGTGGCCCATTATAAAGCGGCTAATTTTTTCTTGCCTGGGGTGTCTTTCATTTTAGATATCGGCGGACAGGACATGAAGTGCCTTCATGTGAAAGAAGGCATTATTGACCGAGTTTTGCTGAATGAAGCCTGCTCTTCCGGGTGCGGCTCCTTTTTGGAGACCTTCGCCAACTCCTTGGGACTTGATGTGAAGGCCTTTGCGGCTGCGGCGCTGACATCCGGTCATCCTGTTGATTTGGGATCGCGCTGCACGGTGTTTATGAATTCCAAAGTGAAGCAGGCGCAAAAGGAAGGCGCTGCAGTTGGCGATATTTCCGCTGGTTTAGCGTATTCGGTTGTGCGCAATGCGTTGTACAAGGTCATAAAAATCAGCAGACCCGAAGAATTGGGGGAACATATTGTAGTGCAAGGCGGCACGTTCTTCAACGACGCTGTATTGCGCGCCTTCGAACTGTCTATTGGCCGCGAGGTGATTCGGCCGGACATTGCCGGTTTAATGGGCGCTTTTGGCGCGGCGCTTTTGGCGTTGGAGCAATGGGACGGCAAGGCGGAGACCGGCTTGTTGTCTTTGGCGGAGCTGCAGCGTTTTGCAGTGGAAACGGATATCCACCGGTGCGGCCAATGCGGCAACAATTGTCTGCTGACGATCAATCGTTTTACCGACGGACGTCGTTTTATTTCGGGAAACCGCTGCGAGCGAGGCGCCGGACAGGCTAAGACCAATGCAGAGCTTCCCAATTTATACGCTTATAAGTATCGCCGGCTTTTTGGCTCGTATCGTCCGTTAGCGGCGGAAGAAGCGCCGCGAGGGCGTGTGGGTATTCCCAGGGTTTTGAATCTATATGAGAATTATCCCTTTTGGTTCACTTTTTTCAATGAGCTTGGTTTTCGGGTTGAACTTTCGGCTCCTTCGTCTAAAGAACTGTTCAATCGCGGCTTAGAGACCATTCCATCCCAAACGGTTTGCTATCCGGCGAAGCTGGTGCATGGGCATATTATGGATTTGGCCCATAAGGGAGCGCCTTTCATCTTTTATCCTTGCATTCCTATGGAGAGTAAGGAATTTACAGATGCGGACAATCATTATAACTGTCCTGTCGTGGGAAGTTATCCGGAAGTTGTGCGCAATAACATGGATGTGCTGGAAGCAGAAGGCGTGCGGTTGGTGCAGCCGTTCTTGCCTTTGGATGATCCGAAACGCTTGGCTAAGCGGCTGCAGGAAGAATTGGCGTTTCTGCACTTGCCTTACGGCGAGGTTAAAAAAGCGGTGCGCCGCGCTTATCTGGAAATGGATCGTTTTCGTTCCGATATACGGGAGATGGGCGAAAAAGCGCTGCAGTACTTGACGGAAACCGGACGTACGGGAATTGTCCTGGCGGGTCATCCCTATCATATTGATCCGGAAGTGCATCATGGCATTCCAGACTTGATTTTAGCTAACGGTTTGGCTGTGTTGACTGAGGATGCCGTTTCGCACATGGCGGCAGCGCCAAAACCGCTGGGCGTTGTGGATCAATGGGTGTATCATTCTCGCTTGTACCGGGCGGCGCAGTTGGTGGCGCAGCAGCCGGAGCTGGAACTGGTACAGTTGAATTCCTTTGGGTGCGGCTTGGACGCCATTACGACGGATCAGGTTTCCGATATTCTCGTACGGGCCGGGAAGGTGTATACGGTCCTGAAGATCGACGAGGGCAGCAACCTAGGCGCGGTGCGCATCCGGATCAGGTCCTTGCTGGCGGCGGTGCGTGAACGGGAACGCCTTGGGGCGTCTGTGGCGGAAAAAACGCCGTTAGTTATTAAATCTCCTTTTACCAAAGCCATGAAAAAGACCCATACTATTTTGTGTCCGCAAATGTCTCCGATTCACTTTCAATTTATGCAGGCGGCCATGTCTTCGTCAGGTTATCATTTAGAAGTATTGGAGTCGGCGAACAAGCAAGCGGTGGAAGAAGGCTTGCGGTACGTGAACAATGACGCTTGCTATCCGGCGGTGATGGTGGTGGGACAGCTTATTCAAGCATTGCAGTCCGGGAGGTACGATCCAGAGACGACGGCGCTGCTGATTTCCCAGACTGGCGGCGGCTGCAGGGCTACCAATTATATCGGCTTTTTGCGGCGGGCTTTGCGGGAAGCTGGTTTTGCCAACACGCCAGTTATTTCCGCCAACTTTGGCGGCATGGAAAGTAATCCCGGCTTTAATGTATCAGCGGGCATGGTGAAACGGCTGATTTTGGCCATGCTGTACGGTGATGTGCTGATGCGCGTACTATATCGCACACGGCCCTATGAGTCGGTGGCCGGTTCTGCGGAAAAGCTGTATGCGACATGGGTGGAACGGTGCAAACTAAATGTGGCCAATGGTGACCGTGGCCAGTTTCGCGATAATGTCCGGCGCTTAGTGGCGGACTTTGAAAAATTGCCTTTGAGGCAGGAGGAAAAACCCAAAGTAGGCCTTGTTGGCGAAATTCTTGTTAAATTTCACCCGGATGCCAATAATGACGTTGTCGGCATTATTGAGCGCGAAGGCGGCGAGGCGGTTGTGCCGGATTTGACCGATTTCATTTTGTACTGCCTATACGATGATGAATATCGTTACCAGTATTTATCGGGGAGCCGTATTGACCAACTTGTCAGCAAAGGCTATATTAAGTTAATCAATTGGTTCCGCAAAGATGTGATTCAAGCTCTGGCTCAAAGTTCGCGCTTTCGTCATATTGAGCCCATTGATGAGTTAGCGCAGAAGGTCAAGGGCATTGTCTCCTTAGGAAACCAAACCGGTGAAGGCTGGCTTTTGACCGCGGAAATGGTGGAATTGATTGAGGGCGGCGCTCCTAATATCATCTGCATGCAGCCGTTCGCTTGCCTGCCTAATCACATTACAGGCAAAGGCGTAATGAAAGAGCTGAAGCGCCGTTATGCTAAGGCCAATATAGCAGCCGTTGATTATGATCCTGGCGCCAGTGAAGTGAATCAATTGAACCGGATTAAGTTAATGATGTCTGTTGCGTTTAAGCAATTGCGCGACGAACAGCGTCGCCGGCAGCGGCCGGGACAGGAGGAGCAGCAAGCAGCGGCCAGCCTGGCTGATGTTGTTGGTGCAGAAGTACAGCCGCAAGCGGATTAAAGCAAGTCCTCTTAGGCGTAAGGAAGAAGTAGCAGGGAAAGAAGGAATAGACGGTGAAATTAAATTTTAGCAAGAAAGAATACGCTGCCTTATTGGAAATGCTGTATATGGCAGATTGGGTGCTTCATGCCCATTCCGAAGAAAAGGGCGAGTCTACGGAAGAGTATCGTTTGCTTATGCAGAAAGCATTGGAGGCTGCCAAGGATTTTAACTTGGAAGAAGCAGTGGGCCGTGATGATCGAACTGGAGAGTATTATCTTACTCGCCGTTTTGGGGAAGAAGGCCGGCCGATGCAAGAAATTGAGCGTTTTGAAAACTATACCTTTTGGGCGGAATTGGTGCATCGCTTGGGACGAAGAGATTTTATCCGTCTTTATGGCGAGGAGCGTATCAAGCAAATGAATTTGGAGGAGCGCTATCAGACAGAGTCGGAAATGCAGGTGCGCTATGATGAGGAGTTTGCCCAATATGGTTTGGAACGTCTGGAGATTATGAAGACGGCTAAGAGCGGCAACGAGCAATAAAAGGCTGCAAGGAAGCAGTCCGGCGCATGGCGCTGGACTGCTTCCTTGTCGTTAGGAAAGGTGCAAAATGAGACTATCTATGATACAATTTACTACAATGAAGATGCAATTTTACTATGAAAGATACATCGGTGAGGCGAGGAGGCGGCTGGCATGTACCGCGCAGGGAAAATAATTGTATGTTGCTTGCTGTTTTTGTTGGCGTCGGCTTCTCTGTTTGGCGAGCCGGCATTGCCGAGACCGCAGAGTTTGGCGTCGGAGGAGCGCCGCGAGGCGGTGGCGCAGCCGTTGCTTCGCTGGACGCCCATTGCAGATGCGCTACAATACGAATTGGAAATTTGGACTCGCTCGCCAGAAGAGGCTCCTGAAGGATTCGGGCCGCTTTTAAAAACCAAACAGGTTTTTCAGGCTGCGTATCAGGCTGATTTTTCCTTATGGGACGAAGAACAAACTTTATACTGGCGGGTGAGGGCTCTGGATTTGGACGGACAGCCGATCAGCCGTTTTTCTCAGAGCGAAGTGCTGCAGGTAAATCCTAAAAACAAAGGACTGCTTCGGCCTGTGCTGAACGCAGACTTCAACGCCGGCGGTATGGCCTCGCTGTTGTATCCGGTTTATACCTGGGTCATGATTCCTGGAGCCTCCGGGTATGAAGTGGAGCTTTTGACGGCGGAGCCGGAAAATCCGATAGGAACGGAAGCGTCGACATACCGTATTTGGAGTCAACGGGTGGGCGCTGTTATTGATTGTTATGACGAGCTGCCGCGCAGCAAGCCAGGCGTGTATTATTGGCGGGTGCGCGGTTTGGACGAGCAAGGAGGCCCTGTAGGCGTATGGTCGGAGACGGGGCGCTTTACGGTGGATCCTGCCAATGACGGCTGGTATTCGGCTTCTTTTGGGGATAGTATTGTCCATGGCGGCGGTTCGGTTTCTTTTTCGCCGGCTGACAAGGAATATGATTTTCAAACGTATCTTCACTTTTCACATGTGAACCTGGGGCGCAGCGGCGATACCACAGAAACCATGCTGGCTCGCTTTGACGCGGACGTATTGCCTTACAATCCGAAATACCTCTTGATTTTGGGCGGCACCAACAGTCTGCGCGGCGGCGTGCCGGCAGAGCAGGTTATCCAAGAACTAACGGAAATTGGCGAAAAATGCCGCGTTAAGGGCATTCGGCCTATTTTCCTCACCTTGCCGTCCATTAATCCGGCGGCCATTGAGCGGGTGTTTGACGAGCCAACGTCAGAAGGCTGGCGCAGCGCTTTTACTAAAGTCAATCAGTTTATTCGCCGGCAACCGTACTATATTGATTTGGAGCCTCATTTTATTGACTCCAAGGGCGTAATGCAAAACCGCCTAGCCATTGACGGACTTCATCCCGGCTTGGAGGGTAAAGAACTTATGGCGCAAATCATCGAGCGGAATTGGGTGCGGGTTACGCGTTAAACGAAATTACGATCGTGTAAGATGAGAAAAAGCTTTACAAAATGGCGGATGTGCCGGATAATAAATAAAGACCTGGTTCTAAAACCAGGTCTAAAAGAAGGCGTCTCCGGCAGATGATTATTTGCCTGGATGCTTCATCGTGGTAGGAATAAAGGAGTGTAATCATGCAACGAGTGGTGATCCGGGGGACTGGGCATTACGTGCCGCAAAGGCGCTTGACGAATGAAGACTTGACTCGTATGGTCGATACAACCGAGGAGTGGATACTTTCGCGTACCGGTATTTCCGAACGGCGTATCGCCGCACCGGAAGAGGCTACATCCGATCTGGCTTTGGCGGCTGCTCGGGCGGCTTTAGAAGACGCCGGCATGGCGGCGCAGGATTTGGATCTGATTTTGGTCGCCACAGTAAGCGGTGATTATCCGTTTCCGGCCGTAGCCTGCCTTTTGCATCATCAACTGGGCTGTTTGCCCCGTACGGCTGCGTTCGATGTCAGCGCAACTTGTGTGGGCTTTTTGACGGCGTTGCAGGTTGCCGAGCAGTATATACGTTGCGGCACCCATAAAAACATATTGGTAATCGGCGCGGAAGCGCTGTCTCGTTTTACTGATTATGAGGACCGCGGCACTTGTATTTTATTTTCCGATGGCGCTGGCGCAGCTATTCTATCCAGGGGCGAGGAAAAAGACGGCGCAGGGATTTTGCATACGTTACTGCGCGCTGACGGTCAATACGCTGACCTGCTCTACATTCCCGGCGGCGGCAGCCGCGAACCGGCCGGAAAAAATAAAATGGCCATGGATGGAAATAAAATTTTCAAGTTGGCGGTCAACGCCATGACGCAGGCGGTAAAGGAAGCCTTGGCGGCTACCAATCTGACGATTGACGATATCGATTGGGTGGTGCCTCATCAGGCCAATCAACGTATTATTGATGCGGTTGCCAGACATTTGTCACTGCCGATGGACAAGGTTGTGTGCACGGTTCGTGAGTATGGCAATAATTCGGCGGCTACTATCCCGCTGGCTTTTGATTTGGCGATTAAGGAAGGGAAGATTCAGCGCGGCCAAAAAGTGCTTTTAACGGCTTTTGGCGGCGGCTTGGTTTGGGGCGCGGCCATTTTAGAATATTGATTAACCAAAGCAGGCGAGAGCAATCATCTCCGCCTGCTTTTTTGCGGCTTTCTTTTTCGATTTGCATAAAACGTCGGCTCTCAGGCCGGGATTATGATAAAATAATAGTGTCAGGAAATGACGGATGATCATGGTGGGGTGGAAACATGTATAAATTGGCTCATGTCGGTCTTGTAGTGAAAAATGCAGATGTTTCTAAAGCCTTTTATCAACAGGCGCTTGGTTGTGAAGTGGAAAATGTGTATCAAGACGAGCGGATTAAATTAGTCTTTCTCAACGCGGGAGGACAAATCATAGAACTGGTGCAGCGGCTGCAGCAAGAGCCGGCGGAACGCCAGGATGGCGTAGTGGATCATTTGGCGTTTTGGGTACCGGATGTGGTGGTAGAAATGGAGCGTTTGCGTTCGCTTGGCATTATGCCGTTAACCGAGCAGCCGGCTTCGTTAGGGAAAAGTTTGCAGAACTTTTTCTTCTTAGGGCCAGATGGAGAACGGGTGGAATTTATGCAGGGGTCGCTGTTTTAGGCGGTTTTCTACTGGCGAATATTGCTTTTGCTGGGCTAAACTGTAAAAAGTAAGAGAAATTGGCGAAAAACAAGGAGGGGCAGATGGTTTTTGACAGTCATTGTCATACCGTATTTTCTACGGATTCGCGCATGACCTTGGAGGAGGCTATGGAGGCTGCGGCGACAAAGGAAATCGGCCTGATTATTACGGAACACATGGATTATGATTATCCCCAGCCGGAAGCGTTTCTTTTTGAGCCGCAAGAGTATTTGGCAGCCTATGCGCCCTATCGCAGCGAAAAGCTGATGCTGGGGGTGGAGATCGGCATGCGCGCCGAGTGCAAGGCGGCCAATCGGACGCTGCTTGAGAGCCATCCTTTTGATCAAGTTATCGGTTCGATTCATGTCGTGGAAGGCATGGATATTTATGATGCGGCGTTTTATAAAGGACGCAGCAAACGGGATGTTTACTGCCGTTACTTTGAAGCTATGCTGCAATGCGTGGAAGAATATGATTTTATTGACGCCTTGGGACATATCGACTATATTGCCCGCTATGCGCGGTATGAGGATACGGAAGTGTATTACGGCGAATATATGGATCTGATTGATGCGATTCTTCTGGTCGTTGCCGGGCGTGAAACGGCATTAGAAATCAACACGAGACGCTTGGAGTCGCCGCTGCGCTTGCGGCAGCTATTGCCTATTTATGAGCGCTTTGCCGCTTTAGGAGGCCGCTTTGTGACGATTGGCTCTGATGCGCACAAGCCGGAGGATGTGGGGCGTTGGTTGCGCAAGGGGCTGGCGATAGCGGAGTTTGCCGGTTTGCAGCCTGTGTATTATCGGGAAAGACGACGCTATGGGTATGATGACAAGGTGTTAGTTTAAGGAGGTAGGCAATATGCAACAAATCATTTTGGGCGGTGACAGCTTATGGCTGGGGCGCGGCGCTGTGAAGGAATTGGGGACGCTGCAGGCTAAAAGGGCATTTATTGTAACCGGCGGCTCTTCCATGAAACGCTACGGCTTTTTAGAACAGGCGGAAGTGGCGTTGCGTTCGACGGGGTGTGAAGTCTATTTGCATGAGGGCGTTCCGGCCAATCCGGATACGGAAGCTGTCTTGGCCGGCGTGCGGGCCATGCGGGAGTTTCAGCCGGATCTGGTGCTGGCAATGGGCGGCGGATCGCCTATTGACGCGGCTAAAGTGATGACGTTGTTTTACGAGTATCCGGAGCTTACTTTTGCAGCAGCCAGAGAAGGCAGGCTGCCGCAGAAAAGGCAGCGGACCCGGCTGGTGGTGGCGCCGTCTACTTCCGGTACAGGGAGCGAAGTCACTTGGGCGGCGGTAGTCACGTTCCGGGAAGACGAAATTAAAATTGGCTTGAAGAGCAATGCGTTTATTCCGGAT
This sequence comes from uncultured Anaeromusa sp., assembly GCF_963668665.1. Classification (NCBI taxonomy): domain Bacteria; kingdom Bacillati; phylum Bacillota; class Negativicutes; order Selenomonadales; family Sporomusaceae; genus Anaeromusa; species uncultured Anaeromusa sp. The sequence goes on from NZ_OY764902.1 coordinate 2,270,460, forward strand.
ATCGCTATCTTGGATCCGGAATTGACGCTGACTATGCCGGCGGCCGTGGCGGCGGAGACCGGCATGGATGCAGTGACGCATGCGGTGGAAAGCTACTTAAATAAAAAACGCAATCCTTTTAGCGATTGCCTGGCGAAAGAGGCGGTTGCCGGATTGCTGCGGCACTTGGGAGCTTCTTGCGGCGGCGATGAAGAAGCGCGGGAAGAAGTTCACTATTTGCAATGTATGGCTGGCTTGGCCTTTCACAATACCGGTCTGGGCCTGTCTCACGGCATTGCGCATGCTATTGGAGGGCGTTACGGCCTGGGACACGGTCTGATCAACGCCATTGCGCTGCCGTATGTTTTGCGTTACAATCGCCGCGACGACTGGGCCAAAGGGCGTGAGCAAGAGCTGGCCAAGGCGGCGCAAGTGCCGGATTTGGCGGAGGCGTTGCTAAAATTGCGCCGTGCCGTGGCCATTCCGCACTCCTTTGCGGATGTGTTGTCGCTTCGAGAATGGCAGGATGGCTTGGAAAGTGTTACTGCAAAGGCGCTGTTGGGTTCGACGCAGGTGAACCCAGCGGAAATCAATGCAGAAGAAATGAGAAAACTTTTGAACATGATTTACGACGGGCGTCTTGATGACGTAGCGCTTATTTGATCACGATGTTGTATTTGCTGAAAATCGTATATGCTACATTTTTATTGCCTCCAGGCTGCTTTTTAGTCTGCTTTGCAGGGCTGGGATGGTGGCTTTGGCGCAAAAAAGAACGCACGGCGGCAGGGCTGCTGTTAGGGATGACCTTTTTGTTGTATGCAGCTTCGACTCCTGCGGTGTCGGAGGCTCTTGTACGCTCGTTGGAGGAACGATATGAGCCTACAGCGGCGATGGCGCAAGGCGATGTGCTGGTAGTACTCGGAGGCGGCGCCACGCAAGACACCCCAAATGTCCAAGGTGAAGGACATTTGGCCGGCCACGCGGCTAACCGTCTTCTGACGGCCTACCAATTGTATCGTTTAGAACCGAGGCCTATTATCTTTTCCGGTGGACAGGTGTTTGCCGGCACTGGCTGTGAAGCGGCGGTAGCTAAACACATCCTGCAAAGTTTAGGCGTGCCGGAGAGAGACATTTTGGTAGAGGACCAAAGCCGTAATACGACGGAAAATGCCTTGTTTGTGCAAAAACTGCTGCAAGAAAAAGGGTTTCGGCAGCCAGTGTTGGTTACGTCCGCTTTTCATATGGATCGATCAGTGAAACAGTTTGCAAAAATTGGCGTAGCGACGCATCCTTATCCAGCCGGATACATGGTCAACCGGCATGCGATTTTTGAACCGCGCAAATTAGTTCCCAGCGCCGATTCGCTGGCTGATACCAGTTTGGCCTTGAAAGAGCATATTGCTTTATTAGCGGTTCGTTGGTATTGAAATCACAATATGGGCCTGGCGGAAAGCCAGGCGTGTTCTTTTTTGTAGGCTATAGACCTTGTTTACAGCTGAAATAGGAAGTTTCTGTCTTTTGGTTGAAGTGAACGAGAAGAATAGGGTATAATGCAGGAAGTATTGAAAGGAACGGAGAGAGGCTTTTGTTTGCCAAGTTATGCAAATTTTGTCTGGTAGGCGCTTCGGGCGTGATTGTGAATCTGTTAGTTTATTCGCTGTGCCTATGGGGGGGCTTTTTTTACGTAGCCGCTGCAGTATGCGCTTTTTTAGTGGCTGTAAGCAATAATTTTTGGTGGAATTTTTCCTGGACCTTTCAAGGGGCGGCTGCAGACAAAAGTATGCAGCGGAAATACCTGGAGTTTTTTGGCGTTAGCCTAGGGGGCTTGGGGCTTAACTTATTGGTATTGCATTATTTGGTCAGCGCCTGGAGCATGGATAAGACTCTGGCACAGCTTGTTGCCGTAGCTGTAGTCAGCTTTTTTAATTTCTTCCTGAATTATACTTTGACTTTCCGAGAAAAGAAGGAGCTGCCAATATAGTGAACGACCTGATTATTATACCGACGTACAATGAAAAAGAAAATTTAGGGCCTTTGCTGGAAGCTATCTATGAAATTCGGCCGGATATTCATGTGCTGGTAGTCGATGATAACTCTCCGGACGGTACAGGGCAATTGGTCGCGGAATGGGCGGAAGCGCCGCAATATGAGGGGCGGTTGTTCTTATTGCGCCGCGCAGGCAAGCTGGGCTTAGGGACCGCCTATATTGCGGGCTTTCGCTGGGCCTTAGCCCGCTCGTACCGACGTATTTTGGAAATGGATGCCGATTTTTCCCATAATCCACGGTATTTGCCGGACTTATTGGCGGCAGCCGAAGAAGCGGACCTGGTGTTGGGCAGCCGTTATGTACCTGGCGGCGGAGTGAAAAATTGGGGTTTTTGGCGGCGCTTTTTAAGCCGGGGCGGCAGCTTGTACGCCCGGGTTCTTTTAGGGCTGCCTTATCAAGATTTGACTGGCGGTTTTAAATGTTTTCGGCGAGAGGTTTTAGAGACTCTCGATTTGGGCGCTGTTCGTTCTAATGGTTATTCTTTTCAGATTGAGCTGACCTATCGGGCGCACTGTAAAGGCTTCAAAATAAAGGAAGTGCCTATTGTTTTTGAAGACCGGGAAGTGGGAAAATCTAAAATGTCTAAACACATCTTTTTGGAAGCCGTGCTGATGGTATGGAAACTGAGGATGGAGGGCCTTTGATGCGCTGGGAAAATGGGCTGATTCTGGCGATTGCCTTGGCAAATATTGCCTATAATGCAACCTTGCCTTTGCATTATGACGAAGCTTATTATTGGGTCTGGACACAACGTCTGGACTTTTCCTATTTTGACCATCCGCCGATGATTGCCTGGCTGCTTTGGGTTGTGGGCCAGGTGGGACAGACGGAGGCGGTGCTGCGTATTGTTCCGGTGGCATGCCTTTCCGGAGCGGTATGGCTGATGTGGAGGCTGACGGAGAACTTGTGGGGGCGTGCTGTAGCGCAGTACGCGCTGCTGCTTTTAATAGGGCTGCCTATTTTGCAAATCGGTTATTTGCTGGCGACGCCAGATGCGCCGCTGGCCTTGTTTTGGGCGGCGGCTCTTTATAGTGCGCAGCGGGCTTTGCAGAAAGAGGGTTCGGCTTGGTGGCTGGCGGCTGGCGTTGCCGGAGGCGCGGCGATGCTTTCCAAATACACGGCGGTGCTGCTTTTACCTGTGCTGCTCTTGACTGTCTTGGTTTACCAGCCGCGGACGCTGCGGAGGCCTGTGTTTTGGGGCGCGCTGGTTTTAGCGGTGCTTGTTTTTTCACCGGTGCTGTATTGGAATTTTCTGCATGACTGGGTTTCTTTTCGATTTCAGTACGGCCATGGCATGGATGCCCCCAAGGTGCTGCAATTGCCGCTTTTTTTTGATTTTTGGGGCGCCCAGACGGCGATTGTTAATCCGATTTTTTTCTTCGCTCTGTTCTATTTTAGCTGGCGCTATCTTAAATCGAATGTGCAGAAGTGGCAGAGCGCGCTGCTGTGGCTTTCCTGCTGGATTCCGCTAGGTTTCTTTGGCTATGCGGCGTTATTTAAAAAGGCGGAAGCCAATTGGCCGGTGCCGGCTTATTTGGGCGGCATGGCGCTCTTGGCGTACTGGCTGCAAAAAAAACAAGCGCGAAAATGGCTGGTTGCGGGCTTAGGGTTGTCACTGCTGCTTGTTGGCTTGGCTAAATTTCCCGAAGTCGCGCCATGGCTGCCGCCTAAAGCCAATTTGAAGGTGCAGCAATTTATAGGAAATGACGTGTTCGCTCAAGGGCGGCCCTGGCTGCAGGAGGATGTGCGCTGGGTGCTGAGCGACTCTTATCAGAACGCCTCTCTGGTGTGGTATTATTTGCCTGGCAAACCCGCTGTCCATGTGGTGACGCCGGCGCGTATTTCTATGTATGACTATTGGCGGCAGGATTTGCCGCCCTTGGCAGGCGGCACGGCTCTTTATTTCGGCGCGGCAAAAGACGAAACAATTTTAAAACAGCAATTCCGCGAGGTAGAGAAAGTGGCGCAACTAAGCGAAGGCATACGGCAGGTGGCTGTATTTCGCTGCCGAGGTAAAGAGGAGTTTTAAGGGCATAGAACGAAAAAGGATGGAGAAGTCCATCCTTCTTGCATTTGAAGAATTTGGAAGGAAGAGGAAGTGGAGATATGCAGAAGCAGCAATGCCTTTGCGGAGAATATGAAGAAAAATTTGCGGTGCAGGCTGGCTTTTTGTGGCCATTTTTGGCGGATCCGCATTATTGGCGCAGTTGGCAGCCGGATTTGCAGGAAGTGCGCGTAACCGTGCCGCTCCAAGAAGGCGCTGCTGGAAAATGGCGGCGCACATCGGCCTGGGGGCGTTCTTTTTGCGTGGAGAAATTGGAACCGGAGCGCAAAATCGCTTTGCGTTTCCGTTATTTATGGTGGTCGCTGCTGGCTGTTGGCGTTATAGAGCCTGCTGGCGACGGCTGTATATTGCGGTTTTCCCTAGAGGTACAAGGCCTGTTGTCCGAGGTGGCTGCGGCCTGGTTTGGTAAGAAGCTGGCTTTGCAAATGGGCGGTTTTTTACAACCTCTGCGCCAACTGAGTGAAACGGCGCAAAAGGGAGAGTTTGTCTTTCGTATTCCAGGATAAAAAGGAGGCATGCGACGTATGAAAGGAAACATTCATCACTTGGGAATCAACACTTTGCGAATGTTGGCGGCGGATGCGGTGGAAGAAGCGAAATCTGGTCATCCTGGTATGCCGATGGGTGCGGCAGCGATGGCTTACGTGCTTTGGACGAAGTTTTTGCGGCACAATCCGCGTAACCCCGCTTGGCCGGGGCGGGATCGCTTTGTATTATCTGCAGGACATGGCTCGATGCTTTTATATGGACTCTTGCATTTGACAGGCTATCAGGTAGCATTAGAGGACATCAAAAACTTTCGTCAGTGGGGATCGCTGACTCCCGGGCATCCGGAATGGGGCCATACGCCGGGGGTGGAAACGACTACCGGACCGTTGGGACAAGGCTTTGGCAATGCCGTGGGCATGGCGATGGCGGCGAAATTTATGGACGCCCATTTTCCGGGCAAAGAGGAGCCTTTGTTTGACAATAAGGTCTATGTCCTTGCAGGCGACGGCGATATGATGGAAGGCGTCAGCCAGGAAGCGGCTTCGCTGGCTGGGCATTTAGGTTTGGATAATTTAATCTGTCTGTATGATGATAATAAGATTTCTATTGAGGGAAGTACAAACATAGCATTTACGGAGCAAGTAGGGGCTCGTTTTGCAGCTTGCGGTTGGCGGGTGTTGCAGGTACAGGACGGCAATGACCTGGAGGAACTGGAAGCGGCGCTGGCGAAAGCGCAGCAAAGTTCCGGTCAGCCCGTATTGATTACTGTTAAAACACAGATCGGCTACGGCAGTCCGGGGAAAGCGAATACGGCTGCGGCCCATGGCGAACCGTTGGGGGCGGCGGAACTGGCGCGTACCAAGGAAGCGCTGGATTGGCCGCAAGAACCTCGCTTTTTCGTGCCTGAGGATGTGCGCTGCGAGATGGGCAAGTGCCTGGAACGAGGCGAGGAAGCCGAAAAAGAATGGCAGCAAAAATGGGATGCTTTTGCGTCCTGCCATCCAGAAGCGGCGCTGCAATGCAGTTGCTGGCTGAAAGGGGAGCTGCCGATAGATTGGGATGCAGACGTCATTCCGTTTGCTCCAGATGCCAAAGGCCAGGCCACGCGGGCCGCCTCGGGAACGATTCTAAATTGGCTGGCGGCGGCAGTGCCCAATCTGCTCGGCGGCAGCGCCGATTTGGCGCCATCCAATAAAACCTACTTGTCTGGCTGTGGTGATTTTCAAAAGGGAAGTTATGAAGGGCGAAACCTTCATTTTGGCGTACGCGAACATGCTATGGGCAGTATTTTGAACGGCTTAGCTTTGTTTGGCGGTTTGCGCCCGTATGGAGCCACTTTTTTATCTTTCGCCGATTATATGCGTCCTGCCATGCGTTTGGCAGCTTTGATGAAGCTGCCTGTGGTGTATGTGTTTACGCATGACAGCATTGGCGTAGGCGAAGACGGGCCGACCCACCAGCCGGTAGAGCATTTGGCGTCGTTGCGCTGCTTGCCGGGACTGGCGGTGGTCCGTCCGGCCGATGCGAATGAAACAGCGGCTGCCTGGAGACATGCTTTGCGTCAGCATGAGGGGCCGGTGGCCTTGGCGCTCAGTCGGCAAAACCTTCCTGTGCTTGAGGAGACGACAATTTGTCCGGAGGAAAGTGTGGCTAGAGGCGCCTATATACTGCATGAAGGGGCGGAACGCCCGGAGTTGATCATGATTGCCAGCGGCTCCGAGGTGTCCTTGGCGTTGCAGGCGGCGAAAACGCTGGAGGCCGAAGGCCGCTTGATTCGAGTTGTCAGCATGCCTTGTCAAGAATGGTTTGCTTTGCAGCCGGCTTCATTTCAACGGAGCGTACTGCCGGAGGGGGTGCCTCGCATGGTGGTCGAGGCGGCTTCTTCCTTCGGCTGGGAGCGTTATGGAGGCGCTGGCGGTGTCTATGTAACTGTGGACGGCTTTGGCGCGTCGGCGCCAGCGGAAAGATTGTTTGAGCATGTTGGGCTGACGGCGGAAAACTTGACTGCGCAGCTTCGAAAAACCTTAGCAAAAAGGTAAGCGGAGTTGAATCAGGCGTGAGTAGATTGAAAAATAGCTTTACTTTTGCGGAGGTAAACGATACAATAAAGCCATGCTCAAGAGAATAGGTCTAATGAGGTCGGGTTTGTTCTTCTCAGACATTCCAGAAGACCCAAAGCCGTTCCGGGCAAAAATGCTCTGAGGAGGATTCCTAAATGTACGAAGACAAAACTATGACTTGCCGCGAGTGCGGCGCTGAATTCATTTTCTCCGCATCGGAACAAGATTTCTATGCTGAAAAAGGTTTTCAGAACGAACCCGGTCGTTGCCCTACCTGCCGTGCTGCTCGTAAACAGCGCACCGGCGGTTCCGACCGTCCCCAGCGTGAAATGCACGAAGCCATCTGTGCCGAGTGTGGCGTCACGACTCAGGTTCCGTTCCGTCCCAGTGGCGATCGTCCGGTTTACTGCCGCGACTGCTACTCCAAAAACCGCATGTAATAAAAACGACCCCGCCGGAAGGCGGGGTTTTTTTATTACATGCGGTTGGTTATTTGCGCAAGGTGTTGACGAAGCGTTCAATGCGCTCCAGAGCTTCGGCGAGCTGGGCGCTGCCGGCGGCGTAAGAGCAGCGGACATGGCCTTCGCCGCTGGCGCCAAAGGCATCCCCTGGCACCAGGGCTACCTTTTCCGCCTTGAGCAGCTGCTCGGCAAATTCCAGAGAGGTCAGACCGGTTTTTTTAATGGAAGGGAAGATGTAAAAGGCTCCTTTAGGTTCGAAGCATTCCAGGCCCATGCGGCGAAAGCCGTTGACCATGAGGCGGCGGCGGTTGTTGTATTCTGCCACCATTTGTTGCATTTGCTTGTCGCCGTGGCGCAGCGCCTCCAGGGCGGCGATTTGGGCGGTGATCGGTGCGCACAGCATAGTGTACTGATGGATTTTGTTCATAGCGCCGATGAGCTCGGCATGGCCCAGGGCGTAGCCAATGCGCCAGCCGGTCATGGCGTAGGCTTTGGAAAAACCGTTGAGCAGCAGCGTGCGTTCTTGCATGCCCGGAAGAGAGGCGAAAGAGACATGCTCGCCTTCGTAAGTCAAATCTCCGTAAATTTCATCGGAAATCACGATTAAATCATGCTTTTCCGCAAAAAGCGCCAGCTCCAGCAAATCTTCGCGGTTCATAATGGCCCCTGTGGGATTGTTAGGGAAACCCATCATCAAGACTTTGGTGCGCGGCGTCAAAAGCGCTTCTAAGTCGGCGGCCCGCACTTTAAATTCTTGGGCGGCGCTGGTAGCAACCGGTACCGGTTTGCCGCCGGCCAAATGGACGCAGGCTTTATAGGACACATAGCAAGGCTCGGGGATCAGTACTTCATCTCCCGGGGCCAAGAGCGCCCGCATCGCCAGATCTAAGGCTTCGCTGACGCCGACTGTGACCAAAACCTGATCGCGGGGGTTATAGGTGATGTCATGGCGTCTCTGAATAAGCTGCGCGATTTCCTCACGCAACTCCAATAGGCCGTAGTTGGAGGTATAGCTGGTGTAGCCTCGCTTCAAGCCGTACATGCAGCTTTCACGAATGTGCCAGGGCGTGACAAAGTCTGGCTCGCCGACGCCCAAGGAAATAACGCCCTTCATTTCGGCGACAATATCGAAGAAACGACGGATGCCGGAAGCCGGCAGCGCTTGCACGGTAGGAGAAATTCGTTCTTGCCAGTTCTTCATGGCGTCACCGCTAAGCGGCGATCTTCTTCATCATCTTCTAAAACGATGCCGGCTTCTTTGTATTTTTTTAGCATGAAATTGGTAGAGGTTCCCATGACGCCCTCAATAGTGGATAGTTTGGTAGCGACGAAGTCCGCTACTTCTTTAAGCGTGCGGCCTTCGACGAAAACCATTAAGTCGAAGCTGCCGGACATGAGGTACATGGCGCAGACTTCCGGATAGCGGTAAATGTTTTCGGCAATGCCGTCAAAACCGACTTCTCGCTGCGGCGTCAGGCGGACTTCGATACAGGCGGTAACGTTGTGTACGCCTGCTTTTTCCCAGTCAACAAAAGTATGGTATTTTAAAATCACCTTTTTTTCTTCTAGTTCCTGCAAATCGGCGTCCACCTCTTCGGCGCTGCAGCCAAGCATGGCTGCCAGCTGGGCGGAACTAAGGCGAGGATGGCGTTCTACTAATTCCAATAAAGCTTGTTTCGGATGCATGTGTAGCACTTCCTTTCTTTAGTAAGAGACAAATAAAAAAACCGTTCCATCCTGAAAAAGGACGAAACGGTTCCGCGGTACCACCTTTATTAGCCGCCGGCATGGCGACCCTCTTGAACCCAATAACGCCGGGAAAGCGGGAAAACCTACTAGCCCCCTAGGCGGGCGTTGCGTTTTCCGGCTCAAGGATGGCTTTCACTGCGTAGCGCCGCCGACTTGCACCAACTGCCGGCTCTCTGTAAGGTCGTGTAACAGCTACTTTTCCTCTCATTGCCGTAAGGTATAGATTTGATTTGTATTCTATCATGTCTTTTGCAGGAAGGCAAGCTTGAGAAAATACATTTTTCTGAAAGGCGGATAAAGAAAATACAATTCCTGGTTGACAGAGTTACAGAAAGTTGCTATACTAACGCCATACACCAAGAATATCGTCAGGCGATGAAGCCTTCTTCTTTCCTTATTTAGGGAAGAAGAAGGCTTTTTGTTTGATGGCGGCCAACGACGGCGGCAGGGAATGAAGATTCCTTGTCGCCGTTTTTGTCTGTGTGATGGTGTGGCGGAAATCCGCTGTAAAAGCAGACTGTTGGGAGACGGTTTGAGCAGAGAAAAGGGGGAGAAGGGTATGAAAAAATGGTGGAAAACTCTAAGCTTGGCGTTGCTAGGCAGCTTGCCCGCGTCTCTGGCGTTGGCGGCGGAAGAAGGCGCGGCAGCGGCCGCAGAGGCTGCAGAAGCAGTAAAATTGGATACAGGTGATACGGTTTTTGTCCTTTTAAGCGCTGCGTTGGTTATGCTGATGACGCCGGCATTAGCTTTGTTTTATGGAGGTATGACACGCAGCAAAAACGTACTCAATACGATTATGCTGAGCTTTTTCGTTTTAGCTCTCGTTTCAGTGCAATGGGTATTATTCGGTTATAGTCTTGCTTTCGGACCTGATATCAATCATTTACTGGGAAGTCTTGATTGGGCCGGTTTAAGCGGTGTCGGCCAGGAGGCCAACGCTGATTATGCGGCGACTGTGCCGCATCTGGCGTTTATGATCTTCCAATGCATGTTTGCGGTGATTACGCCGGCGCTGATAACCGGCTCGATTGCGGAAAGAATGCGTTTTCCGGCGTTTGCCTTATTTGTTCTGTTTTGGACGACTGTGGTCTATGATCCTTTTGCGCACTGGGTATGGGGCGTTGGCGGCTGGCTGCGCGATTTAGGCGCGCTGGACTTTGCCGGTGGTACGGTTATTCACATTCTGTCTGGCGTATCCGGTTTAGTTGCTTGTTTGGTTATGGGAAAACGTCGCGGCTACGGCGTATCTCCGATGATGCCTCATCACTTGCCGATGACGGTTTTAGGCGCGGCGCTTCTGTGGTTCGGCTGGTTCGGCTTCAATGCGGGCAGCGCGTTAGGAGCAAGCGGTTTGGCCGCCAGCGCTTTTGTTGTGACCAATACGGCAGCAGCAGCAGGTTCGCTGGGCTGGCTTTTTGTGGAATGGATGCATAATGGCAAACCGACCGTTTTAGGTATTGTCAGCGGCTGTATCGCTGGTTTGGTAGGGATTACTCCGGCAGCAGGCTTTGTGGAAATTGTGCCGGCTGTAATTATCGGCTTAGGCGCAGGCATGTTGTGCTATTTCGCAGTCAGCATTTGCAAGCGTCGGCTGGGTTACGACGATTCCCTGGATGCTTTTGGCGTGCACGGTGTGGGCGGCACCTGGGGCGCTTTGGCCACTGGTTTGTTTTGTACAAAAGAAGTGAATCCCGCCGGAGCGGATGGTTTCTTCTATGGCGGCGGTCTGGAGCAGTTCTGGATTCAGGCGGCCAGCGTAGGTATGGCTATTCTGTTTGCAGCGGTGATGACCTTTGTAATTCTGAAAGTTATCGCCCTCTTTACGGAACTGCGTGTTTCCGAAGATGCAGAAGTGGTGGGACTCGATATCAGCGAACACGGCGAAAATGGCTATGTAAGCCAGGAGTTTGGATCAGGCGTACCGATGGGCGCCGGAGCCATGGCGTTCGAACGGCTGGAACAGCCTGTTGCCACGAAGGCGCATTTCTCGTAAACTGATAGTAAAGAATGAGAAGTGCGAGTTGAAGGAGGATTGATGATATGGGCGATTTGATTAAAATCGAAGTGGTCACTCGTCCGGGCAAGCTGGAGGATCTGAAGGATGCTTTAGCGGAAATCGGCATAACCGGCATGACCGTGACCCAGGTATATGGCTGTGGCAGCCAAAAAGGACACACTGAAGTTTATCGCGGTACAGAATACGCGGTCAACTTGCTGCCTAAAGTTAAAGTCGAGACAGTGGTCAAAGAAAGCGAAATGAAAGCCGTCATGGATGTGATGCGCAATACGTTGCGGACAGGCAAACTAGGCGACGGCAAGATTTTCGTATATCCCATTCAAAATGCCATCCGCATTCGCACCGGTGAAGAAGGCGCCATGGCTGTGGGCGAGAAAAAAGAGTAAGTGAAACTAAAAAGAACTGCCTTCTGCGGGCGCATCCCGCAGAAGGCAGTTCTTTTATTGTATCTTAAGTGCCCGGAGTACATGCATCAAAGGGCAGCAGCCCTCCCTCTACTCCCTGTACTCCTGTTAAAAAATTCGCACTCCGTAATCCTCCTGCGTACCCTCCGGTTCTCCTTTTACTCTTGTTTGTTTTGCTCCGTTCTTACGGGCTATCCGGCGCATGGGTAGCGATATATTTGGCTACGTCAAATTTCTTTTTGGCGCCGCCCAAAGTCATCGAACGAACTTTGCCGAAAACAGGGCGGCTGGGCCAAGGGCGGTCATGGACGCCGCCGATGCTCCAAGCAATTCCGGCATAGCCGTTAGGATCGCGGCCGTCTAAGGAATAACGATCATTAAGGAGAATGGCTGCTTCCAGGGCTTCTTGGGGCTGCGAAGACCATTCTAGTATTTTTTTGGCCCAATACATGCGCAGATAGCCGTGCATTTTTCCGGTTTGCACCAGTTCGTTCTGAGCGGCATTCCAAAGCGGATCTGCGGTGGCGGCGGTTTCCAGTTGCGCAAAAAGATAGGATGCCGGCCTGGGGTCGCTGAGGTGTTCTGCTAAGGTTGCTTGCGCCCAAGAAGGAAAGGCGGTTGTTTGATCATAGTCCGGCGTATAGAAGCAATAGTTGTCCGCCAGCTCGCGGCGCACAATAAGCTCTTCTAGAAATGCGTCGCTGTCTGGGCTGCCCGAAGGGAACAACCGCCTCACTTCCCAGGCGACGCGCTGAGGGGAAAGCTGACCAAAATGCAAATAAGGGGAAAGCTGGGATTGACCGGGCTGATTTGGATCGTTTCGTCTCCACGCATAACCGGACAGGGTATGTTCAAGAAAATAGTCCAGTCTCCGCAAGGCGGCGTTGCTGCCCGATTTTAGCCAGGTTACCGGCGGAGGGCCGCTGTGCTGCATGCCGATGTTTCGCCATTTTCCCCAAGGGGTGCGCGGTGCAAGTGGAGGACCTTGGACCGCGATGTTTGCAGGGGCGGTTAAGAAATGAGGTAAAAGACGGTGGATTTTGGGGCGCAGCGTGTAGGCTGCGTATTCGCGCTTGCCTGAGGCCAGCCAAAGAGGCACGATGTTGTGACCGTCTACTTCTGCCACAGACAGGCTTGTTTGTGCTAAGATCTCCTTTAACCATAGCCGCTTTAGGCGAAGGGGATCTAGATCGCAAACTAGAAAAGCCGCCTTCTGTTGGCTTAGAAAAGGCGGCAAGGTTTTTGGAGCAGCATCTGGCAACAGCTGAAAAGAAATGCCTAAGGCTGCCAGCTCTTGTTCGGTTTCCTCTAGACCTTGAAGCATGAACTCGTAATGACGCCAGGAAGCTTCTAAAAAAGAAGGGCTCAAGCAAAAAACGACTACTAAAGAACGCTGCAGCGACGAAGCAAGCGCGGCGGCATGCACTAGAGCGGCGTTATCACGACAGCGCTGTTCGCGACTCATCCAATAAACAACAGGCCCGGAATCAGGCAAGGTATTGCGCAACAGGCGTATTCTTTCTTGCATGGACGCTAGCCTCCTTGAATGCTTAGGCTTGGCAAAGGGGGAGTGCGGAAATTTCCTTTGGCGTAAGCAACCGAATAATTTTGGCAGTCAAATTTTCCGTTAAGTCTAATGTCACATGTTCACTTAAAGGCAGACCGGTTTCGTCGGTAACCAACTGAAGCAAGGGACGGCAGGGAAGCTTGGAGGGGACGTCCACCACAATGCCGAAAGCGCCCGTGTTCAGGCAGACAAAGGAGCCGATGGGGTAGGTGGCCAAATGAGCGAAAAACTCTGTTAAAGCTTGCGGTGAAAAATGGCTGCCCGACAAGGCCTGCAGCAGGTCATATGCGTGGTCAGGGGCCATGCCTAAGCGATAAGGACGGTCGCTTGTGACTGCGTCATAGACATCGGCAATGCTGGTGACCTGGGCGAAAGGATGAATGCTGTCACCGATTAAGCCGCGCGGATAGCCGGTGCCGTCGTTTTTTTCATGATGCTGCAAGGCGACATGGGCGGATAAGAGGGGGATTTTTTCACCATGCCGCAAAATATCAAAACCAAGCTCAGCGTGCTGACGCATAATATCCATCTCTGCTGTGGTAAGGCCGCCTGGCTTTACCAAAATTTCTAAGGGAATATGCATTTTTCCCACGTCGTGAAGCAGCGCGCCCAAGGTTGCGATGCGCAGGTCTTTTTCCTTATACCCCATGTGCAGTAGAGTAAGGGCGGATAAGATGGCGACATTAACACTATGGGCGAAGGTGTAATCGTCATGTACGCGGATATCGGTAAGGTGCACAAGTACATTGCCGTTTGCCACAATTTCTTCAACCAATTGATCAGCAGCGGCGATGACGGCGTACGCGGAAAAAACCTGGCGGTCTCTCAAGGTGGCGAAACATTCTTTCACCGCCTGCATGGCGACATAGCGTGTTTCATCGCGGACCAGTTCAGGCACTTTGATATCTTTTAAATAGGGATTTTGCACGTAAATGGCTGCAATTCCCAATTCGTTCATGCGTTCAATATAAGCGGTTGTCAGTACTGTATCCTGTGCCAGCAGCAGGCGGCCATCGGTGCCCAAAATAGAGCGGGCTGTCAACATGCCGGCTTTAAGGTCGGTAATCGGAAGTTTTTGCATATAGGTCTCCTCTTTCTTGCGGGCAGTATAACGAGTCAATAACGGTACTATTCGTCATAAAGGGCAGCGGCTCCTTCAGAAAATGCTGGCATGATATTGAGTATTTGTTCAGATCTCGTTACAATGGAAGAGAACTAAGGTTTAGCAGGGGATGACCCGAAGAAGGAGAGCGCAAATGGAGATAAAAAGTCTAAAAAAGCTTAAGTTGTATGGTTTTAATAACTTGACAAAAACGTTGAGCTTTAATGTATATGATATTTGTTACGCTAAGACGCCGCAGCACATGCGGGATTATATTGCCTATATTGATGAAGAGTACAGCGCAGAACGGCTGACAAGCATTTTAGAAGAAGTAGCGCGCATGATTGGCGCCAATGTCCTGAATGTTGCTAAACAGGATTATGACCCGCAAGGCGCCAGCGTGACTATGCTGATTGCGGAAGAACACATGGAGGTTCAACCGGAGACCGTCTTGGCGCATTTGGATAAAAGCCACATTACGGTGCACACGTATCCAGAAAGCCATCCGGACAAAGGGATCAGCACGTTTCGCGCCGATATTGACGTATCGACTTGCGGCCATATTTCGCCGTTAAAGGCCTTGAACTTTTTGCTGCGCAGCTTTTGTTCGGATATTGCCATTATGGATTACCGGGTGCGCGGCTTTACAAGGGATATTAAAGGGAAAAAATACTTTATTGATCATAAAATTAATTCCATTCAAAATTACATTGACCCGGAAATTCGTAATTTGTATCAGATGATTGATGTGAATGTCTATCAAGAGAATATTTTTCACACGAAGATGCTGCTGAAGGACTTTGATCTGGATACGTACCTGTTCGGGACGGATAAAAACGAACTGTTGCCTGGGGAAAAGAAAAAAATCAAACAACGCGTAAAAAAAGAAATGGCGGAAATTTTTTCTGGACGGAGAATACCGAAAGTTTAACGCTATTTTCACGAAAAAGCACGGAATAAAGCGAACGTATCTCTCTTGCAAGGCCTGAACATTCATGATAAACTGGCGGTGCAACAAGGGTAAAGTTGGCTTTTTTTCTTAACAAAGAGTACTATAATGTTCGGTTTAGGAGGCGTTTGCGTGTCGGCAGTAAAAAGAATTTTCGTTGAAAAACGGGCGGACCATGCGGTGGAGGCAGCAGGCATTTTAGCGGATTTGCGTGAAAATCTCGGGTTGTCTTCCTTGCGCAGCGTGCGCGTACTCAATCGGTACGATGTGGCCGGGTTGGGCGAGAAGGAATGGGAACAGGCGAAATCTCTGGTGTTTGCTGAACCTATGGTGGATGATGTTTATGAAGAGGTCTTGCCGGTGTGGCCGGAAACCATCTTTTTCGCCATGGAGTATTTGCCTGGTCAATATGATCAACGCGCTGATTCCGCGGCGCAGTGCTTACAGCTTTTGTCGGCAGGCGAGCGGCCTCAAATTCGGACGGCCAAGGTGCTGGCCTTGGGCGGCGCTGTAACGGCGGAAGAATTGGCGCGAATCAAGGCGTACTGCATCAATCCTGTTGAAGCGCGTGAAGCGGCTCTGGAAAAACCGTCTACCTTGGAAGAAGAGCTGGTGCAGCCGGGCGATGTGGCGGTGCTGACCGGCTTTTTGGCGTTGGATGAGGCGGCAGTAGGAGCTTTGCATGCTGAATTAGGTCTGGCTATGAGCGCGGCGGATTTGCGTTTTTGCCAAGAATACTTTCAAACCCAGGAAAAACGAGAACCTACGCTGACGGAAATTCGCGTACTGGATACGTATTGGTCAGATCATTGTCGTCATACGACGTTTCATACTTGCCTGGAAGAGGTTCGTTTCGGCGAAGGTCGTTATGGTAAACGGATTGCAGCCGTTTATGATGCGTATTTGGCTACGCGGCGCAAGGTTTACGGCGCCAAGGAGAAAGATCGCGATATCTGCTTGATGGATGTGGCGGTGCTGGGCATGAAGGAACTGCGTCTGCGGGGCTTGTTGGATGATCTGGATGCGTCTGAGGAGATCAATGCCTGCAGCGTTGTGGTGGAAGCCGAAGTAGACGGCAAACCCGAAGAATGGCTTGTGATGTTTAAAAATGAAACTCACAATCATCCGACGGAAATCGAGCCTTTTGGCGGCGCCGCTACTTGTCTGGGCGGGGCTATTCGCGATCCTCTTTCCGGTCGTTCCTATGTATATCAAGCCATGCGGGTAACCGGCAGCGGCGATCCGCGGTGTTCCTTGGCGGATACACTGCCTGGGAAACTGTCGCAGCGCAAGATTACTACAGGCGCGGCTTCAGGCTACAGCTCTTACGGCAACCAGATTGGCCTGGCTACTGGTCAGGTGGCCGAATTCTATGACGAAGGCTTTGTGGCTAAACGCATGGAAGTTGGCGCGGTGATGGCGGCGGCGCCCAAGGAAAACGTAGTTCGTGAGCAGCCGCAGCCAGGAGATGTAGTGATTCTCGTAGGCGGGCGAACTGGCCGCGACGGCTGCGGCGGCGCTACCGGTTCTTCTAAGGCGCATACCGAAGAGTCTTTGGCTACTTGCGGTGCAGAAGTGCAAAAAGGAAATCCGCCGACAGAACGTAAAATTCAGCGTTTGTTCCGTCGCAGCGAAGTAAGCCGGATGATCAAACGGTGCAATGATTTTGGCGCTGGCGGCGTTTCTGTTGCGGTGGGCGAGCTCACCGACGGCGTACGGATTGAGCTTGACCGGGTGCCCAAAAAATATGAAGGCCTTGATGGCACCGAACTGGCCATCTCGGAATCCCAGGAGCGTATGGCGGTCGTTGTTGCTGCAGAGAATGCCGCAGCTTTCCAGCGTCATGCGGATGAGGAAAATTTAGAAGCTACCGTGGTGGCTACGGTTACCGATGACCGGCGTTTGACCATGTTGTGGCGCGACAAAGCAATTGTTTCTTTGAGCCGGGATTTCCTGGATACCGCTGGAGTCAAGCAGTCAACCAAGGCCTTTGTGGCCGAGCCGTCGGATGTTTCTTTCTTTGGAACTGCGGCGGTGGTCGATTGGCGCGAGACCTGGCTGGCTTTGTTGGGCGAGCTGAATGTATGCAGTCAGAAGGGGCTTGTGGAGCGCTTTGACAGCACTATTGGCGCAGCAAGCGTGCTGATGCCTTTAGGAGGCAAGCACCAGTTGACTCCTGCCGAAGGCATGGCGGCTAAGCTGCCGGTTTTGCAGGGGGAAACGACAACAGCCACGGTGATGACCTTTGGTTACCATCCGGCGATCGGCAGCTGGAGTCCTTTCCATGGCGCTCTGTATGCGGTGGTGGAGTCTGTGGCGAAAGTAGTGGCCATGGGCGGTGAGTGGCGGCGCATTCGCTTGTCCTTCCAGGAGTATTTTGAACGCTTAGGGACGGACCCGCAGCGTTGGGGCAAGCCTTTGGCGGCATTGCTGGGCGCTTTTGAAGCGCAGGTACAATTGGGGCTGCCGGCTATCGGCGGCAAAGACAGCATGTCCGGTTCTTTCCAAGAATTGGATGTGCCGCCGACTTTAATTTCTTTTGCGGTATCTCTGGCTCATGCGGCGCAGGTTGTGTCGCCAGAGTTTAAGGAAGCTGGCAGTAAATTGTTATGGCTCTCTGTAGCGCGGGACGCTGAAGAAATCCCTGATTTTGCAGGTATGGCCGCCATGTATGACCGCGTAGGCGAATTGACAGCCAAGGGCCTTGTTAAAGCGGCTTCGACGGTGCGTTATGGAGGCATTGCCGCTGCGGTCAGCCGCATGAGCTTTGGCAATGCCCTGGGAGTGCGTTTTGGCGCTGAAGTGGAGCCGGCAGGTTTGTTTTCGCCGGAATACGGCAGCTTGCTCCTCGAAGTAGCGGCTGATCTGGATGTGGCGGAGGCCCTTTCCGACTGCCGCGTGGTAGAACTGGGAACGGTAACGGCAGAACCGGAATTTGAGCTGCAAGGACGGAGTCTGCGTCTTGAGCAGGCTCAAGTTGCGTGGGAAGCGCCGCTGGAAAAGGTATTTCCTACCAAGGCTTCCGTTCCTGCTGGAACGCCTGCAGGCAGTCTGGGGGCTGCGAAAGAGCGGCGGCGCAGTGCGCTGCGTTTGGCGAAGCCCCGCGTGCTTATTCCCGTTTTTCCGGGAAGCAACTGTGAGTACGACACTGCCAGAGCGTTTGAAAAAGCGGGGGCTGTGGCGCAAACGCTGGTGATTCGTAATCTGACGCCGGCGGCGGTGGAAGAATCGGTGCAAGCTTTTGCGGCGGCCTTAAAGCAGGCCAATATTTTGATGCTCCCCGGCGGCTTCAGCGCTGGCGACGAACCGGACGGTTCCGGTAAGTTTATTGCGACGATGCTGCGCAATCCGGCTCTGAGCGAAGGCGTGACCGAGCTGTTGCAGCAACGGGATGGCTTGGTGCTGGGGATTTGCAACGGCTTCCAGGCGCTAATCAAACTGGGACTGCTGCCTTTTGGCGAAATTCGGCCTTTAGATGCTTCTTGCCCTACTTTGACCTTTAACTCTTTGGGACGGCATATTTCTTGTTTGGCTCGCACGCGCGTCACTAATAATCGTTCGCCCTGGTTGGCGCTGACGGAAAGCGGCGACGAGCATGTAGTGGCGATGTCTCACGGCGAAGGACGTTTTTACGCCTCGCCGCAGTGGCTGAAGACGCTGCACGCCGCTGGACAAGTAGCGACACAGTACGTGGATTTGGCGGGCCAGCCTACGCATGCGCTGCCGCATAATCCGAATGGCTCTTTAGATGCAATTGAAGGCATTACAAGTCCGGATGGCCGGGTGTTGGGGAAAATGGGCCATTCCGAGCGAATTGGGGAGAATGTATTCGCCAATGTGCCTGGGGCGAAGGATCAGCATATTTTTGAAGCCGGTGTAGCCTATTTTGCAAAATAGGAAGTGTAATGTTGTAAATTGACAACATAGGCAACCTTTGCTAGGATGGACAAGGCTGTTTGGCGTACGCGCCAGACGGTCTTGTCTAATTTTTTTTAGTATTGCTGCTAGGTGCGCCTTGTAAAAGAGAATGTTTGCGATTATTCTGACAATATATGATAATACAAGTAAGGTGCAGGCAGTGTAACCACAAAAAAGAGCCATTAAATTTAAGGAAGGAAGTGAGGTAAATGAACGGACAAAGAGAAACCTTTTCTTCCGGCTTAGCCGTCTTTTTTGCGACCCTTGGATCGGCTGTCGGCTTAGGGAATATTTGGAAATTCCCTTATTTGGTGGGAGAATATGGCGGCGGTGCGTTCTTGGCGGTGTATTTGCTGTGCGTGGCCTTTATCGGTTTGCCGGTGATGTGGACGGAGTTTTACGTGGGGCGCAAAACGCGTAAAAATCCTGTAGGGGCGATGAGCATGCTGAGTCCCGGCACGCCTTGGAAACATGTGGGTACCATGGGCGTAGCGTCAGCGTATTTGATTATGTTTTTTTACAGTTGCGTAGCCGGTTGGGTATACTACTATTTGTTCAAGGCAATTCAAGGTGATTTTGTGGGCATAACCATGGAGGCGGCCAAGGCTGAATTTGGCGCCGTCGTAGTCGGTCCTTTATCGCCGGTTTTGTGGCAGTTTATTGTATTGGTGGTTGTTTCCAGCATTATTGCTTTCGGTGTGCAAAAAGGGATTGAACGTATGACCAAGACCTTGATGCCGTTATTATTTGTTTTAATTTTAATCTGTGACTTTCGGGCGCTAACGCTGCCTGGTGCTGGAGCCGGCGTGGATTTTCTTTTCCAGGTTGATTTTAGCAAGCTGAGCGGTGCGGCGATTTTGACGGCGATGGGCTTGGCCTTCTTTAAATTGTCTTTGGGCATGGGAACGATGACGACTTATGCCAGTTATTTTACGGCTGATAATAATCTGTTCCGTACAGGCGCCAAGGTAGCCGTGTCCGATACCATGGTATCGTTGCTGGCTGGTTTGGCGGTGTTTCCTACTGTATTCTCGTTTGGCCTAGAGCCTGGCGCAGGTCCTGGCTTGCTGTTTATGACGATTCCGTTAGTTTTTTCACAAATTCCTTTTGGCAACTTGCTTCTTGTAGCCTTTTTCTTCTTGGCGTCTATTGCAGCCACAACGGCGATGCTGTCGTTGGTAGAGGTGCCTACCGCTTGGATGAGCGAAGAATATGGCGTTGATCGTAAAAAAGCAGCGGCGCTGAACGCTCTGATCATTTTTTGCATAGGTATATTGGCTACCCTTTCTGTGGATAAAGCCAGCCTTTTAGGAAGTTACACCTGGTTGGGTCGAGGCTTTTTTGATTGGTTCGATTATCTTTCCTCGAATGTTATGCTGCCTGTGGGAGGTTTGTGCTTTGTCATTTTTGTGCGGCGCCATCTCTCTTGGGAGGAACTGCGTCGCGAGTTTTCTAATGGCGGCGCCTTGCCGTTAGGGGGCATGTTTACCTTTTATTGGTTTAGCGTGCGCTATGTGACGCCGGTATTGCTTGGTTTGATTTTTCTGCACTCTGTGGGCGTTTTATAAGAACGAGCTGCGGACTTTTACACACAGGGACAAAGAGAACAGGGGTTGGAAGAACGCTTTTGAATCGTGCTTTCAGCTCCTGTTCTTTTCTTAAAAATAGTGTTGTTTGTGTTGTCTGAATTATAAGGAAGTTGCGTCTATAAGCGTCTTTATTGTCAGCGAGTCGGAGCGTAGTGTATACTGTGAGTAGATTTTGGAATCAAGTGGTTTCGATACAAGGAGAGATCCTAATGTTACAATTTCGTGAGATCCAATTAGACGATAAGGAAACGTTTCAAACGTATTTTCAGCAGCGCCGTTATGATAATGCGCATTTCAACTTTACGAATCTGTTTATGTGGCGCAATGTTTGCCGCATTCGCTGGGCGGAAGCTGGTGAAGCTTTATTCTTGCGCGCGGAGTGGGCAGGGGAAGCCTTTGTGCTGCCGCCTATTTGCCGCGACGAGGCAATGCCGGCTGCTTTGGAAGAGCTGATGGCCTTTTGTGAAGAAACAGAACATCCGCTTATTATCAGAGGCATCGAAGCAACGCTGGTGCCTGTGGTAGAAGCAGCGAAGCCCGGGTTTTTTAATTTGACAGCTGACCGGGACAATTTTGACTATGTTTACGAGCAGACGGCTTTGGCGACGTTAGCGGGACGGCGTTATCACGGCAAAAAGAACCATTTGAATCAGTTTTTGAAAAACAATTCCGGTTATGAGTATGTTCCGTTGACGCCGGAATTGGTGGATGCCTGTGAGGCGTTTACTGATCGCTGGTGTGCGCAGAAGGGCTGTGAAAAGGGGGATTCCATTGACTGCGAACGTCAGGCTATTCATGATGGGTTGCAGAATATGGAGCGCCTTGGGTTCGTAGGCGGAGTCATCTTGCTTAACGGCCAAGTGGAGGCATACTCTTTTGGCGAGAAAATTAACGAAGATACTGCGGTTATTCATGTGGAAAAAGCGAATGGCGAGATTCGCGGTCTTTATGCGGCTATCAATTGGGAATTTTGTCGTCAAGCCTGGGAGGGAGTAACCTTCATCAATCGCGAGGAAGATATGGGCGAGGAGGGCCTGCGCAAGGCCAAAGAATCCTATCATCCGGTTATTTTGCTGGAGAAATATGTGGCTACGCCTAAATAATGAGCAGAAGCGTTTGGCAGCAGGAATTGCAGCCAAACGCTTTTCTTTTTTATGGTGATTTCTGAAGCAGGAAAAGAGAAGAACGATGTGGAAATGTAATCAAAAATATATATATGTAATTTTATAAACATAGAGAAGATAAGTTGTTGCGGGAAAGAAAGAATGGGGAGAGAACAGGCATGAGCAATTTTCACATCGAGGTGTCGTTGGCCCAGGAATTGGTTTCTTTTGTAAAGGGGAAAACCGGCTATGACATGATTATCTGCAATGAAACAGGTACCATTATCGGGGATACTTATGGCGGGGCTCGCATTGGCAAGGTGCATGCCGGTGCGCAAAAGATCGTACAAGGGTTGGCTCATGAGTATGCGGTGACCGCTCAAGAGGCGGCTGCTAATTCAAATGTAAAGGAAGGCTATAGCTGTCTGATTGACGTAGAAGGAGAGCGCGTCGGTACCTTTGGCATTACTGGGCCGATTGATGTGGTGAAACCGCTGACCTTGGTAGCGGCAACGGTTGTTAGCTATCGGGTGAGGGAAAACTTTCGGCGCAGTGAAGCGGAGCGCATGGCTAAGCGCGTTTCCGGCGATATTCATCAGGCGGTGGCTGCTATTGAGGAAATATCCGCTTCTTCCCAAGAGCTGGCTTCGACAACAGAAAATGTGGTGCAGCTGTCGCGAGAATCCATGGATAAAGTGAAAAACACGGCGAAAATTCTGGATATGAGCCGGGCCATTGCGACGGAAACGAAATTATTGTCGCTGAATGCATCCATCGAAGCGGCGCGGGCGGGCGAAGTGGGACGCGGTTTTGCCGTGGTGGCTCAGGAAATGCAGAAGCTGGCGCAAAACAGCGCCGAAGCGACGGAGCAGATTAATGGAATTCTGGGGGATATTCAAAACGCGTTGAATCGGGTAATTGCTGGGGTCGATCAATCCGCCGGCATTTCCGGCGAGCAAGCTAAGGCCATGCAAGACATCAGCAATATGGTGGAAACGATGCAGAGCTCTACGGTGGCCTTGGCGTCTTTATACGATCGGTAATTGAGATTCAGGGGGCGGAACTATGGCTAAATTAGAGATTTCACGAGAAATGGCGCAGGAACTGACGGATTTTGTTTATGGCGCTACTGGTTGTCATACGATTGTGTGTGGCGAAGGCGGCGTTATTATCGGCGATTCAGCCAAAAATCGCTATGGCATGGTCCATGACGGGGCCAGGAGAATGATGCTCGGCGAAATTGACGAATTTTTTGTGACCGCCGAGCAGGCTGCGCAGGGGCAAATGAAAGAAGGCCAAAACTACCCTATCGTTTTTGACGGTGCGCGGGTAGGAAGCTTTGGCGTGGCTGGCGAGCTCACTATAGCGCGGCCTATAGCCAAGGTGGTGGCGGCGCTTTTTGGAACGAGACTGCGGCAGCAGCAGCAGATTCAGCTGATTGAAACTATGTCGGGACAGGTGTCGGCGCAGGCGCAGCAAGCGGCGGCGGCGGTGGAGGAGATTTCCGCTTCTTCCCAGGAATTGGCGGCGACGACGGAAAAAGTGTCGCGTCTGGCTGAGAATGCGGTAGAAAGAGTGAAGGAAACCGCCCATATTTTGGATATGAGCCGAGCCATTGCCAGCGAAACGAAACTATTATCCCTTAACGCCTCCATTGAAGCGGCGCGGGCGGGCGAAGTGGGCCGAGGCTTTGCTGTAGTGGCCCAGGAAATGCAAAAGCTGGCCCAGAACAGTGCTGAGGCGACAGAAACAATCAACAAGATTTTGGCGGAAATACGCAAGGCCAACGAGGATGTTATTGGCGGCGTGCATCAATCTGCTGAGATTTCCGGTGAACAGGCGAAGGCGATGGAAGAAATTGTACATATGGTGGAAGCCATGCAAGATACCAGCCAAAAACTAAAAGACGTGTTTTGAAAATTGATTAAAAAACCGGCGTAAGCCGGTTTTTTCTTATGGGCAGGCTTGGCAAAAAAGGAGAACTTCGAGTATAATAGATTATTATGGTGTGATGCACGTGTTCCTAGTTTTAAAGGAGACTCACGATGAAACGAGTTTTTGTTACTATTACAGGACGCCAAAAAGATGTATACGACCAGGAACAATGTCAGGAAATGACGGTTGCAGGCACGTATTATCGGCGGAACGGGGTCGATTACATTTCCTACCGGGAACGGGAAGAAGACGGCTTGGGACAAACGACAACCTTGTTGAAGATATATGAAGATCGAACGATTTTGGTGCGGCGCGGCGATGTGGAACAGGAACAGGAGTTTCGACGCGGCGAGCGTACGGAAAGCGGCTATGCTACGCCGTACGGCAAATTGTCCTTGGGTATTATGACGAAGGAATATTCTTGGCTTTTTGGACAGGCAAGCGGCGCGGTGGACATTACCTATGATTTGGAAATTGACGGACAATGGCAAAGTACCAATCAATTGTCTGTCATGATACGGGAGGAGCAAATTTGTGGACATTAAGACAAGCCTAGAGAACGCCATTCGGGAAGCGGCTGCAGCGGCTATGGCCGCTGGCGACTTTCAGGCGGACACATTGCCGGAGGTGCTGCTAGAGGTGCCGCCGCAAAAGGAATTTGGAGATTATGCTACGAATTTTGCCATGCAGACCGCGCGGGCGGCGCGCACGAATCCGCGTAAAGTGGCCGAGGCACTGGTAAAGTATCTGCAGCGTCCCTGGCTGGAGCGCTGTGAGATTGCCGGTCCCGGTTTTATTAATTTTTATCTGCGGCCGGAATGGGTGCATGACCTGTTAGCAGATATTTTGGCTCAAGGAGATTCTTACGGCTGTACGCAAACCGGCAACGGTGAGAAGATCCAAGTGGAGTTTGTCAGCGCCAATCCGACAGGCTTGTTGCATGTGGGACATGGACGGGGCGCTGCTTTCGGCAGTGCTTTGGTCAATGTGCTGCGCGCCGCCGGCTATGACGTGCAGGCGGAATACTACATCAATGATGCGGGAAACCAGATTGACAATTTGGCGGCGTCTGTCAACGCTCGCTATTTGGAACTGTTGGGTCAAGAGATAGCCTTTCCGGAAAACGGCTATCGGGGCGAAGACATCATCACTACGGCCCAGGGCCTGCTTGATCGCGACGGCGACAAATATTTGTCCTGGAGTGAAGAGGAACGGGTAGCTCACTTTAAAGAAGTGGCGCTAGCGGAAAAACTAGCGATTTTAAAGGAGCACTTAGCGGCATTTAATGTGCATTTTGACGTATGGTTCAGCGAACGCACCCTGCATCAAAGCGGCGCTGTAGACGAGGCCTGCGCCATCTTGAAGGAAAAGGGCCAGGCTTATGAAAAAGAAGGCGCTTTGTGGTTGAAGTCCACTGCCTATGGCGATGATAAGGATCGGGTTATTATTCGCGACAATGGCGTGCCTACGTATTTGGCGGCGGATATCGCCTACCATCGCAATAAAGCGGAACGAGGCTTCGATAAAATCATTAATATTTGGGGCGCTGATCACCACGGCTATATCTGCCGAGTGAAGGCTTCCATGGCAGCCCTTGGTTATGAAGCGGAGCGTTTGGAAGTTTTGATTTTGCAGATGGTTAGTTTGTATCGGGATGGTCAACTGGTGAAGATGTCGAAGCGGACAGGCCAAAGCGTGACGTTGGACGAGTTGATGGAGGAAGTTGGCCGGGATGCGGCGCGCTATTTCTTTATTATGCGCTCCATTGACAGCCAACTGGATTTTGACATTGACTTGGCGCGGTCCCGGTCTAATGAAAATCCCGTCTATTATGTGCAATACGCACATGCCCGGATTTCCAGCATTTTCCGTCAAACCGCAGAAGCCGGGATTGTAATGGGGGAACTTGCCGCTTTGCCGCTGCAGGCTTTGCGTGAGGAAGCGGAGATTGAACTGATTAAAAAGCTGGGAGATTTTCCCGAAGAAATCGATCAGGCGGCTCGGGAACGGGCGCCGCACCGCATTGCTCGCTATGTGCATGAGGCGGCAAGTCTGTTTCATACTTTTTATAATCAATGCCGTATTATTGGCGCAGAGCCGGATGTGCAGCAAGCTCGTCTGGGTCTGGTTGCGGCGACGCAGCAGGTGCTGCGTCGGGCCTTGGGCATTCTCGGCGTAGATGCGCCTGAAAAAATGTAAGGAAAATTGGTTTTCCAGCTGGCGGAGTGCCAGCGTGCGTGCTATAATGGAGGACAGTTTTTAGAACGAGTAGGAGGATACCAGCATGGCCAAATTCATCTTTGTTACCGGTGGGGTCGTCTCATCCCTGGGGAAGGGCATCACCGCTGCATCCTTAGGGCGTTTGCTGAAGAGTCGCGGCTTGAAGGTGACCATTCAGAAATTCGATCCGTATATCAACATCGACCCTGGCACAATGAGCCCATATCAGCATGGGGAAGTGTTCGTCACCGAAGATGGAGGCGAAACCGATCTGGATCTCGGCCATTATGAGCGTTTTATTGATATTAATCTGAGCAAAAGCTCTAATGTTACCGCCGGCAAGGTTTATTTGTCGGTTATCAACAAAGAGCGCAAAGGCGATTATTTGGGCAGTACGGTACAGGTCATTCCGCACATTACCAATGAAATCAAAGAGCGTATCTATCGTGTTGGCCGCGAGGACAATGCGGATGTGGTCATTACGGAAATCGGCGGCACAGTCGGGGATATTGAAAGCTTGCCTTTCTTGGAAGCCATCCGGCAAGTGAAAAAAGAAGTGGGCCGTGATGATGTTCTTTATATTCACGTTACGCTGGTGCCGTACATTTCGGCAGCAGGCGAACTGAAGACCAAGCCGACGCAGCATAGCGTGAAAGAACTGCGCAGCATCGGTATTCATCCAGACATTATTGTCTGCCGTACAGAGCATGAGATTTCTCAGGATATGAAGGATAAACTGGCGTTGTTCTGTGATATTGATGTCAATGCAGTTATTCAAAACCGCAATGCTGCCAGCATTTATCAAGTGCCTCTTATGATGCATGAAGAAGGCCTTGACCGTATCGTCATGGAAAAACTCAAGCTGCAAGCCGGCGAGGCGGACCTGACGGAATGGACTGCTATGGTGGAAAAAATTATGAACCCCACGCAAAAGGTGACGATTGCGATGGTGGGCAAGTATGTAGCGCTGCAGGACGCTTATATGAGTGTTTCCGAAGCGCTGCGTCATGCAGGGATTGCTAATTCCGCCGCTATTGACATTCGCTGGGTTAATGCCGAGGAGATTGAAGAGCCAGGTACTGATTTGGCGGAAGTATTCGCTGGAGTGGATGGTATTTTGGTTCCCGGGGGCTTCGGTGATCGCGGCGTAGAAGGCAAGATTGAAGCCATTCGTTATGCGCGGGAAAATAAAATTCCGTATTTTGGCCTGTGTCTGGGTATGCAGACGGCAGTGATTGAGTTCGCCCGCAATGTGATGGGCTTTGTTGGCGCTCATAGCACGGAGTTTGCGCCGGAAACGCCATATCCGGTAATTGATTTGATGCCGGATCAAGTGGATGTGGAACAAAAAGGCGGTACGATGCGGTTGGGCGTATATCCTTGCAAGGTCATGGAGAATACCCTGACGCAGGCGGCTTATCAAGAAGAATTGATTTATGAGCGTCATCGCCATCGCTTTGAATTTAACAATGCGTATCGTGAACAATTGACGCAAGGCGGTTTGATCTTGGGCGGCACGCTGCCCAATGGCCGATTGGTGGAAATTGTGGAATTGAACCGGAATGTGCATCCTTGGTTTGTGGCAACCCAGTTCCATCCGGAATTTAAATCCCGCCCGACCAATCCGCATCCGTTATTCCGCGATTTTGTGAAAGCCGCGGTAAACTATCACGCAGGTAAATAAGATGGAGCCGCCCTTCGGGGCGGCTTTTGGCATTGCAGCAGGAAAACGGCGTCGCGACGCGAAATGTTGAGAACAACGCTGATTGAGAAGGGGAGAAAGATATGACGAAGAAACGTTGGGGGCTAGTTTTGCTTGCTATCGTAATCCTTGCGGGCTGGTGGAAATGGTCGCCGGCAAAAGCGGAACCGCAAATTGCGGTGATTCATGTGGAAGGCGTCATTTTAGGCGGACGCGGTCAAAGCGGCCTATGGGGAGAAAACGGCGGCGTAGACGGCATTATTCGTCAATTGCATGAAGCTCGCGATGATGACGCGGTTAAAGCGATTATTTTGCGTATTAATAGCCCGGGCGGCAGCGCCACGGCGTCTCAGGAATTGGGGGAAGAAATCTTAAAAGTCAGGGCTGGCGGCAAACCAGTGGTATCCTCCATGGGAGACATAGCGGCGTCCGGCGGGTACTGGCTGGCAGCGTGCACGGAGCGAATTTACGCCAATCCGTCAACGATTACCGGCAGTATTGGCGTATATATGCCTTATGCAAATTGGGAAGAACTATATCAAAAAATCGGCATTCGGAATGAACGCATTCAAAGCGGGCCGCATAAGGATATTCTTTCGCCGGATCGGGCGATGACGGCAACCGAAAAAGCGTTGCTCCAGGCCATGGTGAACGATATGTACGAGCAGTTTGTAGCGGTAGTCTCCGAGGGGAGAAGTTTGCCGCCGGAACAGGTTCGCTTGTTAGCGGACGGGCGTATTTACACTGGACGCCAAGCCTTGGCCAGCGGTTTGGTGGACGAAATGGGCAACTTGTATGATGCCATTGACGGCACGGTTGACAAATTAGGCTTGGCGGAACGCCCTATGATTCGGGAGATGGGGCAGACTTCTCCTTGGGACGCCATTTTTGGCAGAACTACAGTAAGCAGCTTGGTACAGCAAGCCGTCTGGCAGGCGCTGGGGACGGCGCCTAAAGCAGCTCCTGTGCTGGCGCCCATGGCCTTGCCGGCTGCCTACTAAGGAGGCGGGAGCATGAAGAGCAGGAGCTTGCTGGCAGGGATTGCTTTGGTGGGAATTTTGGCCGGCTGCGGTCTTAAGATGCCTGCGGCCGTGGCGCCCTTGCAGGTGCAAGGCGGTGAAATCACTGGCAGTGTCAGTGAAAATGGCGCTGGCAATATGGTTCGTCTGGTGCAAGGGACAGCGCTGGAAGGAACCAATGGCATGGATATTGCCGCTGGGGGAGCCGGCATGGTGCGCTACTATCTGGAGGCTGGCGCCGCCCCGGAATTGGTGGCGGACAGCCGCTTCCTCTGGCGCTCGACCCAAGGAACAGGAAGACTGCTTTTGGAAGAATTGGGCCTTGACGGGCAGGTGAAGCGCAGCGTGGGCTGGGTTTATACTGGAACGTGGCCGGCGGCTGGCAGTGAACAGCGCTGGGTGGACGCCCGTTATCGCAGCAACTATGAAGCGAATTGGGTAGAGGCTCGTTATAGCGTACAACGCCTTTGGAACGAGTTTTTTCCAGGACAGCCGCTTAGCGCGGCCCATCGCTACCGCTGGGTGCTGGAAGCCGGCGAGGGGCAGCATGTATTGGTGAGTCGCTTTTCGCTGACGGCGCAGCCGGCTGCCGCAGTGGCTGTTTCTGCGCCCCAAGCGCTTGCGGTGCGCCAAGGAGAAGAAGTTCACTGGCGTACTCGTTTGCAGTATAACGGCTCGCAGCCGGAAGTAGAAATCACGGCGGCTATAGCGGAGCCGCAAGGATACGGCGTGACCGTGCAAGGAGACCGGGTGCGACATGTGCGTCTGACTCCAGGGCAGACTGTTGAATTGGATTGGGTCTTAGAGGGGCGTCGGGCCGAGCGTGTTAATTTTGGCAAGCCTTGGCAGCTGCAGTTATCCTTAAATGGAGAAGAAAAGGCGCAGACAGCGGTTTCTGTGGCTGCAGCCCGGCAGGGGAGCGTCTACTATGTGATGACGGAAGATTTGGAGCCGATTGACGGCGCTGGCTATGCCAAACCTTGGGGTAATCAGGACGGCTGGCTCAATCCGGAAGAATACCAAGTGCAGATGGTGCAGAAAGCGGAAACTCTTAATGCCATTGCCGCGCGTCATGGCGCTTTTTGGACTCATTATATCGCTTGGCCTGCGGTAGCCGCGGCGCAGTGGGCGCAAAGCCAATCGCCGACCAAGCAATGGCAGGAAGCGGTGGCCGATATAGAACGTTCCGTGCGTCAGGAAAGCGCCAAAGGACATGAATATGGCGTACATATGCACACGGATTATGATCCGTACATACCTGGCAATGTATTATCATACTATGAGCCGGCCGACGGCCTTTGGGCCAATCATTTGCGGCATGGCTGGGCGCATTCGCTGGGGAGTTTTGGCGACTACGGAAACCGGGGCAGCAGGCTGGGAAGTTTGTATGCGTACCAGCGGCTTGTGGATGAATTGGCCGCCGATTCGTCCCAAGGACAGTTGTTGACGGCAAGAGCCGGTTCCTTTGATTTTGGCGCCAGCAGCGAGTCGCAAGACATGAGCAGTGAAGTATTTCGACGTTTGGGTTTGTGGGGTTCCAGTGACGCCGCCGGCAATAGCGGGAGGGAAACGTCTGCGCCTTATGGCGGCGAGTTGTATTTGGCCGCTAAAACAGATATTGGCCGCCCCGCGAGTGAAGCTTCTGAAGCCGGAGTGGTGGAGCTGCGTCCTACACCGCAGCCGCCTATCTTTTATGACCAACAAACGGCGGCGGTGATGAATGCCAAAGCGGATGCAGGCATGGAAACTTTTGTTCGCAATGGCGCTGTTGTTCCTGGAGTGCATGGCATTATTGGCTTCACCCATGCCATGTTCATGCAGGGCGAGGGGGACTGGCGCAGCTTGGCCGGCGGCCAATTCGCCGCCCTAGACGCGCATCTGGCGTATCTAAAGCAGCGCTATGTACAGCAAGGATTATTGCGCTTCGCGACGGCCAGTCAATTGGTGCGCGCTTTCTTGGATGAAGAAAAGCTGGAAGCAACCGCCTTGTACGGAAAGCGCCTGGAACACGGCTGGCTGAGCAGTCACTATGAAATAGAGCTGCTGGGGCGCGATTTGTCGGTTTCGGCGGAGCGGCCTCAGGCGGTTAGTGTCAAAATCCCCTTGTATCTTCGCGAACAGGCTTTTCGGGCGGAAGTGCGCAAAAACGGCGAGATGATAAGTTCCGCTTGGAATTTGCCTAACGCCGATAATGCTCTTGCTTTCGTCTGGGACGATCCGCAGGCAACGTATACGTTGACCGTGTATCATCAACCATGGCTGCGTAAAGCGGTAGCCGGATTGCGGCTGCTAAAGAGCTTTGTCAGGTGGTGACGGCGTCCTTATTTCAAAAGCGTGTATGTCCGGGCAGGATTTTTTTTTTCACTGGCGAACCTATTACTAAAAGGAGGAGTGGAGATGGTTGCTCGGACCTGGACGTCGTTGGCGTTGTTTTGTCAACGGTGCGGCAAACTAGAGCTGTATGAATTGTCTCGATTTTCCTTGCGTCATGAACGGCAGCAGCTGTATTGCCATTGCGGTCAATGGCAAGGGGAGATCGTAGCTGCGTCGCACAGCCAGCCCTTGTTGCGGCTGCCATGTCTGTTATGCCGACAGGATCATCTGCTTTGTTTTACTCCGCAACAGTTTTGGCAGGTCGAAATGCATCGTCTCTATTGCCCGAGCCATACGCTGGAATTAGGTTTAATAGGTCATCCTGAATTGCTGCGAGAGCAGCAACTTCGCCATCGTCAGATTTGCCAAGGTCTGCAGGGTGAAGAGGACGAAGAAACGATAGAGGACCCGCAGGTTCTTTTGGAAGTGTTGAATATGGTTCACGACTTGGCGGCGCAAGGGGAAATTTCTTGTGCCTGCCGCCAGCCGCAATTAGCGGCGGAAGTGTTGGATAGCGGCGTATTGTTGTCCTGCCGCTCTTGCGGTGCTAAGCACCTGGTTCCCGCTCGTAACGAGCGGGATTTGACCAAGGCCGCTCAGCTAAGGGAAATTGAACTGTATTCAGCTTCTTATGCGTATTTCCATTCTTAACCGGCGCCTGCCGGCGGAAGGATGAAACGAATAGAGGAGGAATGGCGATGAAGCTGTTTTTGGACACGGCTAATGTGGAGGAAATCCGTGCGGCGGCGGAATGGGGCGTTATTGACGGCGTAACTACAAATCCTTCCTTAATTGTCAAAGAAGGGCGGGACTTAAATACGGTTTTGCAAGAGATTGCCGAACTTGTGCCCGGCCCCGTCAACGGCGAGGTTATTGCAACAGATTGGGAAGGCATGGTGCAAGAAGGACGCGCGTTGGCGAAGCTCTTTGCCAGCCTGGTCGTGAAGATTCCTATGACGCCGGAAGGCTTAAAGGCTGTTAAGCAGCTTTCGGCTGAAGGCATTGAAACCAATGTGACCTTGGTGTTTTCCGCCAACCAGGCTTTGCTTGCGGCTAAAGCAGGCGCACGCTATGTCAGCCCTTTTGTAGGACGTTTGGATGACATTGGCTATGATGGCATGGCCTTGGTGCAAGAGATTGTACAGATTTATGAACTCCACGGCTTTACTACCGAAGTTATTGCCGCCAGCATTCGCCATCCCCTGCATGTGACGCAGGCGGCCCTGGCTGGGGCGCATATCGCCACGATTCCTTACAAGGTGCTGCAAGGCATGACGAAACATCCGCTGACTGATAAAGGATTGGCAGCTTTTCTTGCCGATTGGAATAAATCAAAGTAGTTACAGCGCTCAGGGCCAGTCATTATGACGGCCCTGTTCTCATGGAGCTAGGGAGCCGGTGGAGCATCGGCTCCCTAAGAGAGTTATAAGAGTAATTTTCCGCAAGTTGATTTGAATAAAGAAAAAAACAGGAGGTTTTCAGACAAAATGGATCGTGAGTTATCATTAGAATTTGTACGGGTTACAGAAGCGGCGGCGATTGCCTGTGGGCGACTGATGGGCAAAGGAGACAAAATTGCTGCGGATCAGGCGGCGGTGGATGCGATGAGGACGATGTTCGATTCTGTCAACATCAGCGGTACCGTTGTTATTGGCGAAGGCGAAATGGATGAAGCGCCAATGTTGTATATTGGCGAGACGGTTGGCGCCGGCGGCATGGCGGTAGACATTGCCGTGGATCCGCTGGAAGGAACTAATTTGGTGGCGAAAGGGATGCCTGGAGCTATTGCGGTGCTGGCTGTTGCGCCGCAAGGCGGGTTGCTGCATGCGCCGGATATGTACATGGACAAAATTGCCGTTGGGCCTAAGGCGGCCGGTAAAATTCACATTGACGCTCCGGTCAAGGAAAATCTGAAAGCCGTTGCTTCCGCCTTGTCGCGCAAGGTTGAAGATTTGACGGTTGTTATTTTGGATCGCGATCGTCACAGCCGTTTGATTAAGGATGTGCGTGATGCTGGGGCTCGGATCAAGCTGATTACCGACGGCGATGTATCGCCGGTTATCAATGTAGGCATCGAAGGCTCCGGCATTCATATGTTAGTAGGGTCAGGCGGCGCGCCGGAAGGCGTTATTGCTGCGGCGGCTCTTAAATGCCTGGGCGGAGATATGCAAGGCCGTCTGCTTCCTTCTGATGACTGTGAAATAGCTCGGGCGAAGAAAATGGGTATTGGCGACATCAATAAGGTACTGACCATTGATGACTTGGTACATGGCGAGGACGCGATTTTTGCAGCGACGGCCATTACCCAAGGGGATATGTTAAATCCGGTGCATTATTTTGGCGGCGGCGTGCGGACGCACTCTATTGTGATGCGCTACAAATCAGGCACGGTTCGTTTTGTTGACGCCATTCATAAGCTGGATCGGAAGAGTATGATTTTTAAACGGACCTGATTAGAACGTTTAAAGGATTTTTGATGAAAAGGGCGGCGCAAGCCGTCCTTTTGTATTGAGAATTTATTAGAATCAGAACGACAAATCCATTTTCGTGCTTTTCGCGATTTTCGCGGTTGAATCATAAATTGGAGGAACGTTGATAACGAACCGCGAAATACACGAAAGACGCGAAAGGGTTTTATAAGTAGCATTGACAGGTTTCATAGGAGATATATACGATGAGGGAATTACTTTCGTTAGTGCAGGGCGATGCTGCTTGCGCCGAGGCGATGCGTCTGATGCAAAAGCCCGGTCGGGCTGCTTGGGTCTACGGTCTGACAGGCAGTCAAAAACCATTTCTTTTGGCGGCTTCTTTGGTGGAAAAAATGCAGCCAATCGTGGTGGTTGCGGTGGATGATGCTCACTTGGAGGAGTATCGCCGAGAAATGGCTTTGTGGCTGCCGGACTTAACTATATATGAGCTGCCGGCATTGCCGGAAGTTTCCTTTGCGCTTACAGCGCGCAGCCGGGAGAGAACCGCAGTTCGCATGGAAGCGCTGAGCGCTTTGGCGAGGTGTGAAGCTGCTTTGTATCTGACGACGATCGAAGCGGTTGCGCAGGGAGTTTGTTCTCAGCAAGAGTTGTTGGGTCGACGTCTGACTTTAAAAAACGGCGCTATGTGGGAACGGGAAAAACTGTTGGCGGAAGTGGTCCGCTGCGGTTATGAACGGGTAGATGCGGTTGACAGCCGGGGGCAATTCAGCGTTCGCGGCGGTGTTATTGACATTTTTCCCTTGCAGCTGCCAACAGCCGTGCGCCTTGAATTCTTTGATAATGAAATCGATTTACTACGTTCCTTTGATCCGGAAACGCAGCGTTCCTTGGAGCGTTTAGAACAGGTGGATATTCTGCCCGCCCAGGAGGAGGCGCAGGGAACACAGTGCTTATTATCCTATGCCCAAGACGGCGCAGTTATTTTTGACGATCCGGCGCGGTTGCGGGAAGCGGCGCAAGCTTTGCTGGAAGAATGGCCCGCGGCGCTGCCTTGGGGAAAAATTGTGGAAGCAAGCCGTCTTCAGGCGGTGCAGTTTTGGTCTTTGATGCTGCAAAAAGTGGCGCATACAGAAGCACAGGATATTATTAGCATTGCCGCTAAAGGCGTAATGCCCTTTCATGGTCAGTTTGAACTGTTGACGCAGGAATTGCGTGCGCAAGAGGCTCGGCAGGCTGTGACTGTGCTTTTAGCAGGCAGCGAAGAGCGTTTGGAGGCTTTACAGCAGGCCTTGGCGGCGCAGGGACAGGGCGTGTCGCGCGTAGCGAATTCCGGCAGCGTGCGCCTGCTCCTTGGAGAAATTACCGCCGGCTTTGAATGGGTTCAAGCTAAAGTAGTTGTCTTTGCGGAACAGGATTTACTGGGACGCCATAAAAGAAAACAACGCCGCGCCAAAACGCAAGGGGAAAAAATTCGCTATTTCCGGGATATACGGATTGGGGATTATGTGGTACACGCCAGCCACGGCATTGGACGTTACGCCGGCGTGGAAATATTGGACATAGGAGGCGTACGCAAGGATTATCTGCTTATACGTTACACCGGTGACGATAAGCTGTATTTGCCTACGGATCAGGTTGGGCTGCTGCAAAAGTATATTGGCCAGGATGGAGAAGCGCCCAAACTCAGCCGTATGGGCGGTAAGGATTGGCAACGGGTGCGCAGCCGGACACAGGCGGCGGTAGCCGACTTGGCGCAAGAACTTGTGGCTTTATATGCGGCTCGCCAGGAGGAGGCCGGCTTTGCTTTTGAGGCGGATACACCGTGGCAAAGAGAATTTGAGGAATCCTTTCCTTATGAGGAAACGCCGGATCAATTGCAGGCGCTGGAGGAAATCAAAGCGGATATGGAACAGCCTCGGCCCATGGACCGGCTGCTTTGCGGCGATGTGGGCTTTGGCAAGACCGAAGTGGCGGTGCGTGCGGCCTTTAAAGCCGTGATGAGCGGCAAGCAAGTAGCCATGCTGGTGCCGACTACGGTGCTGGCGCAGCAGCATTATCAGACCTTGAGCTCCCGCTTTGCCGGCTTTGGAGTCGCTACCGGCGTTGTCAGTCGCTTTCGCAGCGCCAAGGAGATTCGCAAAACCTTGGAGGAAGTGGCTGCAGGAAAAGTGGATGTGTTGGTAGGAACCCATCGTATGCTGACAAGCGATGTGCGCTTTAAAGATTTGGGGCTGCTTGTTATTGATGAAGAGCAGCGCTTTGGAGTTGCGCAAAAAGAAAAAATTAAGCAATGGCGCAGCCAAGTAGATGTGTTGTCTTTAAGCGCTACGCCCATTCCAAGGACTTTGCATATGTCTCTTGTGGGCGTGCGTGATATGAGCATTATTGAAACGCCCCCGGAGGATCGCCTGCCGGTGGAAACCTATGTAGCGGAATATCATGAGGAGATTGCAGTGGAAGCCATTAGCCGGGAGCTGCGCCGCGGCGGCCAGGTATATGTTGTGCATAACCGGATTCAGGGCATAGAGCGCTTAGCTTTGCACTTAGGAGAACTGTTTCCTCAGGCTGGCGTACGTGTGGCCCACGGTCAGATGGCGGAGGAGCAGCTGGAGCAAGTCATGATGGACTTCTATGAAGGCGAAGAAGATATTTTAGTTTGCACCAGTATTATTGAAAGCGGTCTGGATGTGCCGAACGCCAACACTATTTTAGTATATGACGCGGATCGTTTGGGCTTGTCTCAACTGTATCAAATGCGAGGGCGGGTAGGGCGGTCCAGCAGAACTGCTTTTGCGTACTTCACCTACCGCAAGGACAAAGTTTTGACAGAAGTGGCGGAAAAACGATTGCAGGCCATCAAAGAATTTACAGAATTAGGCGCCGGCTTTAAGATTGCCATGCGCGATTTGGAAATCCGCGGCGCTGGCAGCCTGTTAGGGCCGCAGCAGCATGGACATATCGTCAGCGTCGGCTTTGAAATGTATTGCCGTCTGCTGGATGAAGCAGTACAGGAACTGCGTACCGGGGAAAAGCCCAAGCAAGAAATGGAGCCGCTGCTGGATATAAAAGTGGATGCGTATTTGCCGGAAGAGTATGTGGGCGATGCCATGCAGAAAATGGAATTGTACCAGCGCATTGCGGGAATTCGGCGCGACGAAGAAGTGGAAGAACTTTTGGATGAGCTCCTTGACCGCTTTGGCGAACCGCCGCAGGCTGTGTTGCGTCTGCTAGCGGTAGCTAAGCTGAAAAACCGCGTGCGTCGCTTAGGGATTCGTAGTATTGTGCAGAAGCCGGAAGGGTATGAAGTAGCCTTTCAAGAGCCTTTGCAATTTGCACCGGAGCATATAATGGCGCTAAAAGAGGGTTTGCCGTCCCGGGTCGCCTTCTTTCCAGGCAGTGCTGGAGGGTTGCGTCTTAAAACAGCAAATCTGCCGCAGGAAAAGGCAGAGGCGTTGTTGTTCAAGAGCATGCAATGTCTAGAAGAAGGGACGCTAGCTTGAAAACCGTCTTTCGAGGTAGGAATGCCCAAGGTTTTCTGATATAATTAAAATTGCATTTTCTTGAGAGGATGGGCTTGGGTGAGTAGTAAAGACACCTTTTTGCGTGGCGCCTTGATTTTAACCGTTGCAGGAATTGTAGTTAAACTCATTGGCTCTGTAAATCGCATCTTATTATCCCGCTTGTTGGGCGGTGAGGGAATTGGCTTGTATCAGATGGCCTATCCCATCTATTTGTTGGCGTTGAGCGTTTCCTCCGCCGGGATTCCTGTGGCTATTTCCATTTTGGTGGCGGAACGGGTGGCCTTATCGGACTATCGGGGCGCTAACCGTGTATTTCGCATCTCCCTGGCGCTGCTGACCTTTACGGGCGTCTTGTTTACCATTTTGCTGTATACAGGTGCGGGCTGGCTGATTGAGGAACAGTTTGTACGCGATCCTCGGGCCTATTACGCCTTGGCGGCCTTGGCGCCGGCTATCTTTTTTGTGACCGTTCTTTCCAGTTATCGCGGTTATTTTCAAGGCTTACAAATGATGACGCCTACGGCGGTTTCGCAGATCTTTGAACAGTTACTGCGGGTAATTACCATGATTGCATTGGCATTCATGTTGTTGCCGTATGGTTTGGAATATGCCGCAGCCGGCGCTAGTTTCGGCGCCGGACCGGGAGCTATGGCCGGCTTAGCGGTGCTGATTTACTTTTATATGCGTCAGCGTTCGCAGTTTAAAGAAAAAATGGCGACTCAGCCGGATTTGCCCCCGCAGTCCAGTTGGCGGATTATCAGTCGGATTGTAAAATTGGCGCTGCCGGTTTCACTGGCCAATATCATGTTGCCGGTGGTTTCCAGCATCGACTTGTTTATTGTGCCTGCCCGACTGGAAGCGGCGGGCTATACGGTCGCTGCGGCGACAGAACTTTTTGGCTATCTCACAGGCATGGCTGTGGCGCTGATTAACTTGCCGACGATTTTGACGGCTTCTTTGGCGGTAGGATTGGTGCCTGCTATTTCAGAGGCCTTTACCCTGGGACGCAAGGAACGGATTTACGATCGTACGGCGACAGCCATGCGTATTGCCAATCTAATTACCATTCCCAGTTTTGCGGGCATGTGCCTCTTGGCTACGCCGATTTCGCAGATGCTTTATGGAACGCCGAATGCCGGAGACTGTATTGCTATTTTGTCTTTTGGCATCGTTTTACTGGGAGTACATCAGGTTACAACTGGTGTGTTGCAGGGCTTGGGACATACGACGATTCCCTTGGTGAACATGATGGCTTCGGCGGTTGTCAAAATCGGTATGAGCTGGTATTTGACGGCTATGCCGGAGTTGGGCATCAAAGGGGCGGCCTGGGCGACCAATGTGGATTTTGGCGTGGCAGCGCTGTTGAATATGTATTTTGTGCATCGGTATGTTGGTTTTAGTCTTGATTGGGGGCATACGCTGCGGACCGTGGCGTCAGCCGCTGTAATGGGGATTGCGGTTATCTTTTCTTTTGACGCCTTGTTTCAGACGCTACATAGCAATACCGTGGCTACGTTGGGGGCTATTTTATTGGGAGCTACGGTCTATTTTGCCTCTATGCTTATCGTCGGCGGCGTGACCGCGCAGGAAGTGGAGAAAATCCCCCGCATAGGCGTTAAGCTGACTTTGTGTTTGCAACGCATAGGCTTGCTGCGTCACTAGAAGCTAAAGAAAAAAGAAAAACTCCGGCCTCAAGCGGCTGTTTCGCAGTTGCCGTGGCTGTTGAGGAGGCGTGCACCATGGGTAAATTGACAATCGTCGGCTTGGGACCTGGTAATGCAGACTTACTGACTTTGGGGGCTGTAAAAGCCATGCAGGAGACCTCCTGTCTGTTGTTGCGTACGGGCCGCCATCCTACGGTCGCGGAGCTGGAGGGGTTAGGGCTTTCTTTTTTGACTTACGACGAAGTATATGAAACAGAAAGTTCTTTTGAAGCGGTTTACCAAACGATTACCGTAGATGTGCTGCGGCGCGCCGAAACAGCCGATGTGGTGTATGCTGTACCGGGCAGTCCGGTCGTGGCGGAGCGGACGGTGCAGATGCTTTGCGAACAGGCGCCGGCTTGGAATATTTCCGTGGAAGTTCTTCCAGGCATGAGCTTTGTGGAAATTCTTTGCGTACGCTTAGGCTTGGATCCGATTAACGGCTTGACTATTTTGGATGCGGCAGATCTGGAGCGTGTTTGCTGCGGCGCGCTTCCAACCGGACTTGTTGTTACGCAAGTCTACAATCGTCAAGTGGCGTCGGACGTCAAGCTGACGCTGATGGAACACTATGGAGACGTTTATCCAGTTGAGCTGGTTAATCATTTAGGCTTAGCGGACGAAAGCGTTCGCTCCATACCTTTGTGCGAACTGGATCGGCAGCAGGATATTGATCATCTGACCTCGATCTACGTGCCTTCTTTGCAAAGCAGAACTGAAGTGCAGCCTTTTGAAGTAGACGCCTTGACGGAAGTTATGGCAGTGCTTCGTTCGCCCGAAGGCTGCGTTTGGGATCGGCAGCAGGATCACCGCTCGCTGCGGCGGTATCTGTTGGAGGAGACCTATGAGGTCTTGGAAGCCATTGAAAAGGACGATATGGAACTTCTCTGCGAGGAGCTGGGCGATCTTTTGCTGCAAGTGGTGTTTCACGCTCGCATTGCCGAGGAAAACGGACGTTTTTCCATGCAGGAGGTGATTGACGGCGTAGTCGATAAAATGGTGCGCCGCCATCCCCATGTGTTTGGTGAAATTACCGTTGATGATGCGGCGGAGGTGGTGCGCAACTGGGAGCGCATCAAACGCGAGGAAAAGAATCGCGGCGGTGTTCTGGCTGGCGTTCCCCGAGAATTTCCGGCATTGCTTAAGGCTTGCAAATTGCAAGGCAAAGCGGCCAAGGTGGGCTTTGACTGGCCGGATGTGGCGCCGGTCTGGGGAAAGGTTGACGAAGAGCTTCAGGAGCTGCGTGAGGCGGCCAGCGAAGCGGCTCGGGAAGATGAATTAGGCGATGTTTTGTTTGCGATGGTCAATTTGGCGCGGTTCTTGCATGTGGAACCGGAAACCGCTCTTTTAAAGGCCTGCTTGAAGTTTGAAAACCGCTTTGGCTTTATTGAGAAACAGTTACAAGAAAAAGGAGTTTCTTGGGAGCAATCTTCGTTAACAGAGTTGGATGCTCTTTGGAATGCTGCCAAAGCCTTAGAATAGAGAAAATATGCGATGAAATAGCGTTTTTTTTTCAAAGGATAGAGGAATCTGGCGGCGCGTAGCGAATACACTTATTCGCAATCATGAAATCAAGGCGCTTTTTTTACTAAAGCGCGCTGACGGCATTGCCGTCAAAAAAAGACAAGGGGGATGGATTTGTGAACAAGACTGAATTGGTGGCCAGTGTGGCCGAGAAAACAGCCATGACCAAAAAGGATGCGGAAAAAGCCCTGAATGCGGTATTTGCCAGCATCGAAGAAGCTCTTGCCAAGGAAGAAAAAGTACAGGTCATTGGCTTTGGCACTTTTGAAGTAAAAGCTCGTGAAGCTCGTACCGGCCGTAATCCGCAGACCGGCGCTGAAATTAAAAT
Source organism: uncultured Anaeromusa sp. (assembly GCF_963668665.1). Classification (NCBI taxonomy): domain Bacteria; kingdom Bacillati; phylum Bacillota; class Negativicutes; order Selenomonadales; family Sporomusaceae; genus Anaeromusa; species uncultured Anaeromusa sp. The sequence continues at coordinate 2,310,713 of NZ_OY764902.1, forward strand.
TCCTGCGTCTAAAAACCCTGTATTTAAAGCTGGCAAAGCTCTTAAAGACAGCGTTAATAAATAAGGAATCGTGATTGTCAAAAAACCAGGCTGTCATGGCCTGGTTTTTTTCTCGAAAGTTGCGAATGTCATGCTGCCTTGAGGCGCCTGATGCAGAGAGGATAAGCTTGGTTAGTACAGCAGGGTTTCAGGAGAACATGGCAAAGAGCAAGAAAGGCAGTGAATGGCATGATGGGCAGCATTTTAATTGTAGATGATGAGGCTTCCATTCGGGAGTTGTTGCGTTTTAATCTGCAAAAAGAAGGATATGTGGTGTCGGAAGCGGCGGACGGCTTGGAGGCGCTGCAACAAATTAAGCAGCAGCGGCCCGATTTGGTGCTCCTTGATTTAATGCTTCCAGGCATGGATGGTTTGGAAGTGTGCCGCAGAATTAAGGGACAACAGGGAACTGCCGGTATTCCTATCATCATGCTGACCGCTAAGAATGAGGAAGTAGACAAGGTGCTGGGCCTGGAGCTGGGGGCGGATGATTACCAGACCAAGCCTTTTGGCTTGCGGGAATTGATGGCTCGCGTCAAAGCGGTGTTGCGGCGCAGCCAAAAAGGGAGCCATGGACATAGCGAGATCTCCATGGGCGCTTTAAAGATGAATTTCAGTCGTTATGAGGCTTGGCTGGACAAAGAGAAGCTAGAATTGACTCCCAAAGAATATGAGCTGCTAAAGCTCTTTATTACCAACACAGACCGCGTGTTCAGCCGGGAACAACTGCTGGAAAAGGTATGGGGTTATGAATATTTTGGGGATACTCGAACCGTAGATGTGCATGTGCGTCATTTGCGGGCCAAGCTGGCGGCAGCGCCGGAAGTAGCAGAGGCCATCGAAACCGTGCGAGGCGTAGGCTATCGTTTTCAGGACATCTGAGAAATCAGGTGTCCTTTTTTATTAATCCAAACTTAACAGTAGCGTCAATTGTTTTATGGTATAGTGCAAATAAGAAGAGTTTAGTGCTAGCTAAATAAGCAGGAGGATGCCATACTATGAGCAATAAGATTCAAGCTAACAAGCTGAAATTATATTACGGGGAATCACTGGCGCTGAAGAAGGTTACCTTGGGAGTTGAAAAAAATAGCGTTTTAGCTTTGATTGGTCCTTCCGGTTGCGGAAAGTCGACATTCTTGCGCACGTTGAATCGTATGAATGATTTGATTGAAAACGTACGCATTGAGGGAGAAGTATTGCTTGACGGCAATTCCATCTATCATCCTGACACCGATGTGGTCATGTTGCGCAAACGCGTAGGCATGGTTTTTCAGCGTCCTAATCCGTTTCCGATGTCCATTTACGATAATGTGGCCTATGGGCCCCGTATCCATGGAAACAGCAAGAAAAGCGCGCTGGATGAGTTGGTGGAGCGCAGTTTGCGCGGTTCCGCTCTTTGGGATGAAGTGAAAGACCGGCTGCATTCTTCGGCGCTGGGCTTGTCCGGCGGCCAGCAGCAGCGTCTTTGCATCGCTCGCTTGCTGGCGGTAGAGCCCGAAGTGCTGCTCATGGATGAACCCTGTTCGGCGCTGGATCCGATTTCAACCATGAAGATTGAAGAATTGGTTTCGGAGTTGAAACAACGCTATACCATCATTGTTGTTACGCATAACATGCAGCAGGCGGCTCGGATATCAGACTATACCGGGTTTTTCCTTAATGGCGACTTGGTGGAACACGATCAGACCGATGTGATTTTTACCCGTCCTCAGGATCAACGCACTGAAGACTACATTACAGGCCGGTTTGGCTGAAAAACTGAGGAGGATGGCTATGAATACGACGCGGCATAATTATGACTATGAGCTTCAAGGCGTGCGCAATGATATTTTGCAAATGGGACAGATGGTAATTACGGCGATTGAACGTTCCATTCAGGCGCTGGTGGATTTGGATATGGAGCTGGCTTGCCAGGTTATCCAAGGGGATGACGCCATCGACGAGCTGGAACTGCTTTTGGAAGAACGCTGCGTGGTGCTCATTGCCCGGCAGCAGCCTTTAGCTAAAGATCTGCGCATACTCAGCACGGGACTGAAGATCAGCACCGATCTGGAACGTATTGGCGATCATGCTTTTGATATTGCCAAAATTGCCAAACGTCTGGGCGAAGGCGGCAACGGTCATGTCAAGCCCCTCTTGGACATACCGCGTATGGCCGGCTTGGCGACGCAGATGCTGCGGGATGCTCTAACGGCATACGTGAACATGGACGTGGAATTGGCGGACAAGGTCTGTCAGGCGGATGATGAAGTGGACGCTTTGTACAACCAGCTGTTTCGAGAGCTTTTGACCTACATGCTGGCGAATCCGGCGGTCATTAATGACGCGACGCAGCTTATCTTTGTAGCGCGCTATTTGGAACGCGTCGCCGACCATACGACGAATATTGCCGAATGGGTCATCTATCTGCAAACAGGGCAGCGCTTGCATAAAAACTAAAGAATGAATGCTTTGAAAAACCGCGCAAGCGGTTTTTCTTGTTACTTAAGCAGGAAAGAGACGCCTCAAGTAGAATTGGTTACTAAAAGCGCCATTTTTACGAAGATGAGGTAGATAATAATGATGAAATCCGGTTTTCGCCTAATCGCAACACAGACTGTTGCAGAACTGGCTTCGAAGGCTCATACGTATGAGCATGAGCAAAGCGGGGCCAGGTTGGTATATTTGGAAAATGACGATGACAATAAAGTCTTCTCTATTACCTTTAAGACGCCCCCGGCGGATCATACCGGGGTGCCGCACATTTTAGAGCATTCCGTTCTTTGCGGCTCCCGCAAGTTTCCGTTGAAAGAGCCTTTTGTCGAGTTAATTAAGGGCTCGCTGAATACGTTTTTGAATGCCATGACCTTCCCTGATAAGACCATGTATCCTGTAGCCAGTCAAAATGACAAGGATTTTCGAAACTTGATGGATGTCTATTTAGATGCGGTGTTCTTTCCTGTCATCTACGAACAGCCGGAAGTTTTGATGCAAGAAGGCTGGCATTACGAGCTGGAAGCGCCGGAAGGGGAGCTTACGTACAAGGGCGTTGTGTACAATGAGATGAAAGGCGTCTTTTCTTCGCCGGAATCGCTGGTGGAACGCAAGACCTTGGAGGTTTTGTTTCCGGATACGACGTATCATTTTGAGTCAGGCGGTGATCCGGATTTTATTCCGCAGCTGACGCAAGAGCAGTTTTTGGATTTTCACCGCCGTTACTATCATCCGGCGAACAGCTACATCTATTTATATGGCAAGATGAATATTGAAGAGCAGCTGGCTTTTCTGGATGAGGCCTACCTAAGCCGGTTTCAGCGCCAGGAAGGCTTTGTGGCGGAAATCGAGCGGCAGAGTCCGTTTGCGGCGCCGCTCGAGGTGGTAGTGCCCTATCCGGTGGATGCCAGTGAAAGCCAGGAGGGCAAGGCGTTTTTTGGCCTGAGCCAAGTGGTAGGCGAGGCTTGCGACGCGGAGCTGGGACTGGCTTTTGCCATTTTGAATCATTTGCTGCTGGGTACGCCGGGAGCGCCGCTGAAGCAGGCGCTGATTGCCGCCGGTATCGGCCAGGATGTACTGGGGCGGTATGAAGATGCCTTGGTGCAGCCTGTGTTTAGCATACTGGTGCGCGGGGCGGCAGCCGATGCTGGCGATAAGCTGCGCCAGGTGGTACGGCAGACGCTGCAAGAGCTAGTAACGAAAGGAATTGATAAGGAACTGCTGGAAGCTTCCATCAACCGCAAGGAATTTGAACTGCGCGAGGCCAATTTCGGTTCGCATCCCAAGGGATTGATATACCATATCCGCATGCTGGACAGCTGGCTCTATGGCGGCGATCCGTTGCTGCATCTGACTTATGAGCCGCTGCTGGCCAAGATGAAAGAAGGCTTGGGCGGGCGGTATTTTGAGGAGCTTATCGAACGCCATCTCCTGCAGAATCCGCACCAGGTTCTGGTGGCGGCCGTACCGGAAGCCGGTCTGGAGGAACGCCGTACAGAAGAGCTGCGGCAGAAGCTGGCTCAGCTCAAGGGAACGCTTGCTCCTGCGGAAGTGCAGCTCATTTGCGAGCAGACCAAACAGCTTAAAGCCAGACAGACCAAGCCGGACAGCCCGGAGGCGCTGGCGTCTATTCCACTCTTGGCTCTAAAGGACATAGAAAAGAAGGTAACCCGTATTCCGCAGCAACAGCGCCAAGTGGAAGGGCGAACGGTTTTGCTGCAGCCTATTTTTACGAATCGCATTGCTTATGTCAATCTTTACTTTGACACTACCGCTGTGGATCAGGCGGATTTGCCGTATCTCTTTTTGCTTTCCGGCGTTTTGGGCAAGGTGGATACCTGCGATGGTTCCTATCAGCAATTGGCCAAGGAGATCAATCTGCATACAGGGGGGATTTCCTACCAAACGATGGCGCTGCCGAAAGCATATGATGCAGAGGCCTATAAGCCGCGCTTGCTTGTAAAATCGAAGGCGCTGCTGCAAAAAGCGCCGCAGCTTTTTCGGCTGCTGCGCAGCGTTTGCCAAGGCAGTCGCTATGACAATCTGGCGCGGCTCAAGGAGCTTGTGGCGGAAAGCAAGGCTCGCATGGGGCTGGTCATGCTGGAATACGGCCATACGGTAGCGCTTAGTCGCGTGCTTTCGTATGTATCTCCCGTAGAAAGTTACAATGAGAGCGGCGTTTTTACGTATTATCGCTTTTTGGAAGAATTGGAACGGAATTGGGCGGACCAGGCGGAGCAAACGTCGGCGGCTTTGCAGCGAGTGGCGCAGCGCGTATTTTGTCTGGATCGTTTGCAATGGGGCGTTACTTGCGAAGAAGAGCAGTATGCAGAATTGGAACCTTTGCTGCAACAGTTCGCCGCGACACTGCCGGCAGGAGGCCTGCCTAGCGTTTCCTATCGTTTTGAGCTGCATGCGGCCAACGAAGGGCTGATGACGGCGGGCAAGGTGCAGTATGTAGCCAAGGCCTATAATTTTGCAAAACTAAACTATGCGTATACAGGCAGCATGAAGGTGCTGGAAACGGTGCTGCGCTTCGACTATCTGTGGAACCGCGTTCGTGTTCAGGGCGGGGCCTATGGGGCGTTTGCGCGCTTTGATCGCAACGGGAATCTAGCCTTTGCTTCCTATCGGGATCCGAACCTGCAGGAAACGCTGCAGGTGTATGGAGAAATGGAAGACTATTTGCGGTCTTTTGCCGTATCGGAACGGGAAATGACCAAATACATCATCGGTACGATGAGCCAGCTGGATGCGCCCCTTACGCCGTCGATGAAGGGAGAGAAGGCCGAGCTAATGTGGCTTATCGAGTTGACTTGGGAACAAGTCCAGCAGGAGCGGGATGCTGTGCTTAGCACCAATGCCGCCAAGCTTAAGGAATTGGCAGAGGTGGTAGGCGCCTGCATGGCGCGAAATCATATTTGCGTAGTCGGTAATGCCGGCAAGCTGCAAGAGCAGGCTGGGCTGTTCGGAAAATTGGTTTCTGTTTTTTCGTAAAGAATTTGCTTTCAACAAGTGAGCCTCCTGGGTGGTAACGAAAGATCGTGCCCTCAGGAGGCTTTTTTAAGAGCTTGTTGAGTTAGTTTGATAAGGGGTGATGGTATGTCGTTGGCAAAGTATGAAATTTTTTCCACTATTGTTGATGCGGGAAGCCTCACTAAGGCGGCGGAACGCTTAAATCTGACCCAGTCGGGGGTCAGCTATGCAGTGACTACGCTGGAGTCGGAATTAGGCTTTTCTTTGATCAAGCGGGATCGTTCCGGAGTGACCCTGACGCCCAATGGCGAGCGGATTCTCCAATGCATTCGCGGGATTTTGCATCAAGAAAAGCTGTTGAGGCAAGAGGCGGCCGCTATCAAAGGCGTAGATATCGGTACGGTGTCTATCGGGACGCTTGCCAGTGTCTCTATGCGCTGGCTCCCTGGTATTTTAGGCGAATTTCAACGGCTGCATCCTGCGGTGGAAGTCAAGACGCGCATGGGCGGGTATGATGAAATGAACGAATGGATCAGTCACCGGGTGGTGGATTTTGGTTTTGTGGCGCTGCCGGCGTCCAAACAATTTGACGCCATTCCGTTGAAACGCGACAAATTAATGGTGGTAATCCCGCCGGAGCATCCCCTAGGGAAGCGGCGGGAGCTGATGCTGAAAGAGCTGGAAAATGAACGGCTGATCATGCCCTTATGGGGGAGTGATGACAATATTCGCAAAGTATTAGCAAAAAGCAAAGTGAATTTTCGCATTCAGTATGAGGTGGCGGAAGAACGGACCATTTTAGCGATGGTTCAAATGGGTCTGGGGATCAGTATTTTGCCCCAGTTAATGCTGGTGCATTTGCCGAAGGGAGTTCAGTTAGTGCCGTTAGCTCATGATGAAGATTACCGAACCATTGGTTTAGCCGCCATTTCCTTGAAATACTTATCGCCGGCGGCGCGTAATTTTGTAAACTGTACGCGTGCGTGGCTGGAGGAACATCATGAATTAGATTTCCCCTCGTTTTCCATAAAATAACACATCAAAAAAACTGATGTAAGTCACCAAAATGTCCAATTTTACTGTGAAAGAGCTGAGTAGTATAATAAATACAGTCGCCGGATATATCAAAAAAATCTGAATATCGGAAAAAACATTTGTAAAATGTCGCTGTCCCGTGGAGGGGTGACTTTCTTGGAAGTCTGAGTTTTGCCAGGAGCATCTTTAAAAGTGTAATGATTACACTTTTTGCTGTGAATTAAGACTCCCTGAAGGAGGCAGGCCAGCCTTATATTAAGGCTGGCGAAGACGGAATTTTCCTTCAAAACCCAAAAAAGCGACAAGTCCCCGCGGGGAGGACTAAATGTTAACTTAGTCCTTTGATGGAGAATACAAAAGTTTGTATTGCTTGAACTTTTTTTACAAATGTTATGAAAAACCTTTTGTCGTGTCCTGTAGTTTTCTGTATTTTGTTAACAATAATGATAGTAGAGGCTGCAGCACAGTTCGCTGCCGGGGGCGGCAAAAGTAACACTCCGACACAAGAGGAGGCAGGCCGGAGCGAAAAAGGAGATGCCTTGACAATGAAAAACGGCAAATGGAAATTGGGTCTGACCACCCAGATCTTTCTAGGATTAATTCTGGGGGTGCTTTTCGGACATCTGTTTCCAGCCCTTGCCGTCGATCTCAAACCTATCGGCGACATGTTTATTCGGATGATCAAAATGATTGTGGTTCCTTTGATTTTTAGTTCACTGATTATGGGGATTGCCGGAACCGGCGATTTCAAAAAACTGGGGCGGCTGGGCTTGAAGTCCATTATCTGGTTTGAAGCCGCCACAACGCTGGCGTTGGTTGTCGGCTTGACGGTAGTAAATGTTTTCGAACCAGGACAGGGCCTGCAAATTACCGCGACCGATGCTGCTGCAGTAACGGCGGCATCGAAGAAAAGCATTGATATGTCACATATGTTGATTAATATTGTGCCGACCAATGTGGTAGATGCGGCTGCACGCGGCGATATGCTGCAAATCATCATGTTTTCCGTCTTTTTCGGCGTAGCTGCGGCTGCGGTGGGAAGCAAAGGCGAACCGGTGGTGAAAGTCGCAGTCAGTATTGCGGAAGTCATGTTCCAGTTTACGAGCTATGTCATGCGTCTGGCGCCTATCGGCGTATTTGCCTTGATTGGTTTTACTGTAGGAAAGTTTGGTCTAGGCATGCTGGTGCCGTTGGCAAAACTGATTGGCTCGTTGTATTTTGCGCTGATTGTTTTTGTTTTGCTGGTTCTTACGATAGCTTCCCTGCTAATTCGCGTTAACTTCTTTCACCTGCTGCGAGCACTGAAAGAACCGCTGCTGATTGCGTTTTCAACAGCATCTAGTGAAGCGGCGCTGCCTGTAGCAATGACGAAGCTGGAAAAATTCGGAGTGCCTAAGCATATCGTTACCTTTGTACTGCCGACAGGCTATACCTTCAACTTGGATGGATCTACCTTGTACAGCGCGTTGGCGGTAGTGTTCATCGCACAAGTCTACAACATTGACTTTCCTCTTACGACACAGCTGCTTATGGTATTGACGTTGATGCTTTCTACAAAAGGCATTGCGGCTGTGCCGGGGGCTTCGCTGATTGTTATTGCAGGGACGGCGGCCGCTTTTGGACTGCCTGTAGAGGGGATTGCAATCATTTTGGGAGTCGACCGAATTTTGGATATGGCGCGCACGGCGTGCAATCTTATTGGCAACTGTATTGCCTCAGTCGTTGTAGCGCGTTGGGAGCATGAGCTTCCTGACGAACAGCTGGCTGTCGCTTATGCGCAGCAGTACGACGACTGATACAATAGTAATCACAAAGTAAGGAGCGATCAAACCATGGAAAACAGTGATAAGGTCGTCTTGGGAGTTATCGGGGCCGACTGTCATGCGGTGGGCAATAAAATTCTTGCCCATGCCTTACGGGCGGCTGGCTTTGAGGTGGTCAATCTGGGCGTACTGGTGCCGCAGCAGGAATTCGTCAATGCTGCGATTGAAACCGATGCGAAAGCCATCTTGGTGGCATCTCTTTATGGTCACGGCGAAATTGACTGCCGCGGTCTGCGGGACGCTTGCAAAGAAGCCGGCATCGGCGGCATCAAGCTGTATGTAGGCGGCAACCTAGTTGTCGGCAAAACCGACTTCACCGAAGTAAAAGAAAAATTCCTTGCCATGGGTTATGACCGTGTATATGAACCAGGCATTTTACCAGACCAGGTGATTGAGGAATTGAAGCAGGACCTGGCCCGGGCGTAAGCCGGGAGAGGAGAGACGAGCATGAGCCATGTGCTACTCATTGACTTTGGCAGCACGTACACCAAGCTTACGGCTGTAGATGTCGAGAAGGAAGAAATTTTGGGCACGGCACGAGGCATTACTACAGTAGAGACAGATATCATGGAGGGACTGCAGGAAGGCTTGGATGTGCTTTTTGCTCAGACAGGCAAGCTGGAGTTTCAGCGGGTGCTGGGATGTTCCAGTGCTGCAGGCGGCCTGAAAATGGTGGCCATTGGCCTGGTGCCGGAATTAACGGCTGAAGCTGCTAAGCGAGCTGCTTTAGGGGCCGGCGCCAAGGTGCTGGGCGTGTACTGCAACGAGCTCAGCGAGTATGAAATTGAGGAAATTGCAGCGTTGAAGCCGGAAATTATTCTTCTGGCCGGCGGTACGGATGGGGGCAACAAGGAGGTAATTCTCCATAATGCCCGCATGTTGTGCACACTGGGCCTGGATGTACCGGTGCTGGTGGCAGGCAATAAGTCGGTGACGCCGCAGGTGGTTGGGATTTTAAGCAAAGTCATGACCGAAGTGGTGCATACGGAAAATGTCATGCCGCGTTTGGGCGAGTTGAATATCGATCCAGCGCGCGGCGCCATTAGAGACTTGTTTTTGCGGCGCATCATCGAAGCTAAGGGCTTGAATAAGGCCAACAAATTTATAGACAAGATGATGATGCCAACTCCGGCGGCCGTGCTCAAGGCAGCGGAGCTCTTAGGAACCGGAACCACGCATGAAAGAGGTTGGGGCGACCTGATGATTGTGGATATCGGCGGTGCGACTACTGACCTGTATTCCATCGCTAAAGGAGAGCCCAAACAGCCGACAGTGACCATGCGAGGGCTGCCAGAGCCTTTTGCCAAACGGACGGTGGAAGGAGATCTGGGCATGCGCTACAGCGCTACCGCTTTGCTAAAGGCGGCCAGCGCACCCCTGCTGGCTCAAAAAGCCGGGGTCAGCGAAGAGGAAGTGGCGGCATACTGTCATTTGGTGGAAAACCAAGTGGATACGCTGCCGCAAACGCCGCGGGAGCAGGCCATTGAGGACGCTCTTGGCTGGGCGTGTACCAAAGTAGCGGCGCAGCGCCATGTCGGAAAAATCGAATCGGTCTTCAGCTGTGTAGGCGAGGTTTTCGTACAGGTTGGCAAGGACTTAACTACCGTTGAGAAGGTCATCGGAACCGGCGGTGTTATTGTGCATCATGACCGGCCGGAATGCATTCTTGAAGGCATTCGCTATGACGCAGCAGCTGCGGAATATCTAAAACCCAAACAATGTGATTATTATATTGATGGTGAATACATTCTCTCCGCCATGGGGCTTCTGTCGGAAGAACAGCCCGAGGTGGCTCTGCGGATGATGAAAAAATATCTGAAACGGAGGCAATCAGCGTGGAATTGAAAAATAAGAAATGGTCCCATGACGAATTTTTCGCAATGCGCAAAGAGATTTTGGCCCAGTGGCCTACAGGAGCCGAGGTGGATTTTGACGAAGCCGTCAAATATCATGAAACCATTCCGGCGCGCAAGCATTTTTCCAAACAGCTTATCAAAGCTAAAAAAGAAGGCCGCACTTTGACGCAGCCCCGGGCTGGCGTAGCGCTTTTGGATCAGCATATTGAACTGTTGAACTTCTTGCGCACAGAAGGGGAAGCCGATCTGCTGCCGACTACGATTGACAGCTATACGCGTCAAAATCAATACAAAGAAGCCCAGGTAGGTATTGAAGAGAGCAAACAGGCCGGGCGTTCTTTGCTCAACGGTTTTCCTGCCGTCAACCATGGCGTGCATGCAGTACGTAAGCTGGCGGAAAAAGTAGACGGCCCCATTCAGGTGCGTCACGGCACGCCTGACGCCAGACTGTTGACGGAAATTACGCTGGCTGGCGGTTTTACCTCCTACGAAGGCGGCGGTATTTCCTACAACATTCCTTACGCCAAGAGCGTATCGCTGGAACAGACGATTCTTGACTGGCAGTATACAGACCGTTTGGTAGGTCTCTATGCAGAACATGGCGTCGAAATCAACCGCGAGCCCTTCGGACCTTTGACAGGTACCTTGGTGCCGCCGAGCATTTCTCATGCTGTAGCGATTATCGAAGGTATTTTGGCGGCCGAACAGGGCGTTAAAAACATTACTCTCGGCTATGGCCAATGCGGCAACCTGGTGCAGGATATCGCAGCCATTCGTTCGTTAGAAGCGCTGGCTGAAGAGTATTTTGCAAAATTCGGCTATGAAGGCTGCACGCTGACTACGGTTTTCCATCAGTGGATGGGCGGCTTCCCGCAGGATGAAGCTAAGGCGTTCGCCGTTATCTCCTGGGGCGCTGCGGCGGCTGCATTTGCGAAAGCTACCAAAGTTATCGTGAAAACGCCGCATGAAGCATTGGGTATTCCTACGAAAGAAGCCAATGCTATGGGCTTGCGCACCACCAAACAGATGATTAACATGCTGGCGGATCAGAGCTTCCCGGCTACACAGCAATTGGAAGACGAAATCGCCATGATCAAAGCGGAAACCCGCTGCATCGTAGATAAGGTTCTGGAATTGGGCGAAGGCGATATTGCCGTCGGTACGGTGCGGGCTTTTGAAGCCGGCGTACTGGATGTTCCGTTTGCTCCCAGCAACCATGCCATCAATAAAATTCTGCCGGCTCGCGACCATCACGGTGCCGTGCGTCTCTTCGATTGCGGCAACTTGCCCTTTACGCAGGACATCATTGACTTCCATCGCGGTAAAATCGACGAGCGGGCTAAAGCGGAACGCCGTCCGGCGAGCTTCCAGATGGTTATCGACGACATTTACGCCATTTCTAAAGGACGCCTTGTAGGACGCCCGCGCTAAGACACAAAAAGTTTTCGGAACCAGGCTGTGAAGCCGGAGTTCTTTAGGGAGTTCCGGCTTAGCAGCAGCGTTTGTCAATTATAGGAGAAGCTGCTGGCTTACCCAGCGGCTCCAAAGACAAAAAGGAGTGTGTTCTCATGAAAATTGTTGATGTTGTTTGCTCGAAGGCTCTTACCGGCTTTTATTTTGACGATCAGCGGGCCATTAAAAAAGGCGCCGATCATGACGGCTTTACTTACTTAGGAGACCCTGTAACACCCGGCTTCCAGGCGATTCGCCAGTCCGGCGAAGCCGTATCGGTGATGCTTGTCTTGGAAGACGGTCAAATTGCTTACGGCGATTGCGCTGCGGTGCAGTACAGCGGCGCTGGCGGCCGAGATCCCTTGTTCTTGGCGAAAGATTTCATTCCGGTGATTGAAAAGGAAATCAAGCCTCGTCTGGTAGGGCGTGAATTGGATTCCTTCAAAACCTTGGCGGAAGAAATCGACTCCATGAAGGACGCTAAAACAGGCAAGTCCATCCATACGGCATTGCGTTACGGCGTAACCCAGGCTATTTTGGACGCCGTGGCTAAAGGCAAACATAAACTGATGTGTGAAGTAGTTGCCGAAGAATACGGTACAACCGTAAGTGAAAAAGAAATTCCGATCTTCACGCAGTCCGGCGACAACCGTTATGAGAATTCCGACAAGATGATTATCAAAGGCGCTCAGGTGCTGCCGCATGCGTTGATCAATCATGTGGAAACCAAGCTGGGCAACGATGGCGGCTTGCTGTTGGAGTACATCACTTGGCTGAAAAACCGGGTGCTGCAATTGCGCACCAGTGAAGAATACCAGCCGGTACTGCACATTGACGTGTACGGCACCATTGGTATTGCTTTCAATAATGACCTGGATAAAATGGTGGACTTCTTCCGCAAAGCCGAAGCCGCTGCGGCTCCTTTGCAGCTGCGCATTGAAGGCCCCATGGACATGGAAGAGCGGGAAAAACAGATGTTGGCGCTGAAAGAATTGACCGCCCGGCTGCATGCGGAAAAAATCGGCGTGCAAGTGGTGGCTGACGAATGGTGCAACACATTTGACGATATTAAGTACTTTGCCGACAATGGCGCTGGCGATATGCTGCAGATCAAAACGCCGGACTTGGGCGGCATTAACAATATTATTGAATCGGTTATTTATTGCAAGAAAAAAGGCGTTGGCGCTTACCAGGGCGGCACCTGCAACGAAACAGACCGCTCGGCGCAGGTTTGCGTCCATGTAGCTATGGCTACGCAGCCGGTGCAAATGCTGGCGAAACCAGGCATGGGTGTAGACGAAGGCCTGATGATTGTTTACAATGAAATGGAGCGCATTCTGGCGGTGCGCAAGGCACGCCAGGCGTAACGAGACCGGCGTCTGACAACAGCGGCGGGGCGCGCTTCGGCGCGCCCGCGCTGCCTTTTTTTAAGGAAAGCTGTTTCTTGAAACCGGCGTAATTGAGGTGGAGCGATGAAATCCATGATGCTCGAACAATTGATGTATGCCAGCTACTTTGCCCCGCGGGGGCGCAAGCGCATGTATATTCTAGGACAGCAAATCAGTGAACGTTATTTGTCGCCTCTGGATCGGCTCATTGGCGTCATCGGCGGTCCTGGAGCTGGTAAATCGTCTCTCATCAAGGGTATGTTTCCGGGCTTGGAACTTACCAATGACGATGAAGGCGTGAATGTGCGTCCTCTGCCGCTTTTGAAAAATATTGATAAAGGTTTTTTTTCCAGTCACACCTATCATATGGATGTGCGCTTTGAAATGGCCTTTACGCAGCTTCATGCCTTGGCGGAAGCCGTTTCCAAGGCGCTGGAGCACGGCAAACGAGTGATTGTCGAACATTTTGATTTATTGTATCCGGCTTTAAACATTAACGCCGACGTGCTTTTAGGGGTGGGCGGCGAAGTGATCGTCGTACGCCCGAATGTGTTTGGTCCTTTTCCGCAGGAAATTAAGGATGTTGTAACTAAAACCTTGAAATATCGCAAGATGGCCCATACGGCGGAGGATTTGACAGCGCGCATTTTACTGCGTGATTACGGCGCTATCCTTCCGTTTGAACATCGTGACGTCCATCATGGCTTTGTGCTGGAGTATCCTGTCGACATGGACGTGGATTTAGAGGAAGTGGAGAAGAAGGTAAAACGTCTGATTGATGAGGCGCTGCCTGTTTTCTACAGCGACGAAGACCACATCTGCATTGGCGATGATGCCTGGTTGTGCACGGGGCCGCGAACTCATGTGAAAAATACGGAGGAAATTGAAAATTTCCGTCTGTTACATGAATATAAACGTGATGAAAAGAGCAAGAGTTATTTGATTATCGGTCTGGTTGGCACGCCGTCGGATAACAACCTGGATGGGTTTGCCGGCGTCAGCTATGCCGCCAGCCTATAGGAGAATGAAGGAGGAATTGGCATGGCAAGTGTGCTGAAAGCAGCGCAGGCTGGCACGTTGGAATCAGGAGACATCATGATTCAGATCAGTCCTGGTGAAGCGGGCAAGGGCCTAGGCATAGAACTAGAAAGCATCGTCATGATTCAATATGGAGAAGCCATTCGGCAAACGCTGCAGGAAGTGGCGCAAGAGCAAGGCGTGTCTGACGTGCAGGTCAAAGCCGTAGACAGAGGGGCGCTGGATTGCACCATTCGGGCTCGCTTTTTGACGGCGTTGAGCCGTGCGGGCGTTTCGCTGAAAGGAGAGATGGCGTCATGCAATTAAGACGGACTATGCTGTTTATCCCGGGGAATAACCCGGCGATGCTGCAAAACGGCGGCGTTTTCGGCGCTGATTCGGTTATTTTGGACCTAGAAGATGCGGTGGCGCCGAACGAAAAAGATGCGGCCCGCTACCTTGTAAGTCACTCCCTTCGTACCGTTGACTACGGCGAAAGCGAGCGGACAGTACGCATTAATCCCTTGGATACCTTTGCGGCGCAAGACATTCCTTTAATTGTGGCCAGCGGCCCCGACGCCTTGGTAGTGCCCAAAGTGGAAAGCGCTGAAGACATCCGCCAAGTGGCGGCTATGGTGGAAAAAGCGGAAAAACCGGGACAAAAACCGGTTAAGCTGATAGCGCTCTTAGAAACTCCCAAGGGGATTGCCGAAGCCGGACGTATTGCCGTGGCTCATCCCCGAGTGGATGCCTTGGCCTTAGGCGCGGAAGACTATACGGCAGCGCTAGGCGCGGCTCGAACCAAAGGCGGCCAAGAAATTTATACGGCGCGGACTTTGTTGATCAATGCCGCTGCTGCAGCGGGCATTCAATCCATTGATACGCCTTTTACCGACGCCAATGACGAAGAAGGACTGCTGGCGGATACCCGCCTGGCTAAAGCGCTGGGTTTTAAAGGGAAACTTTCTATTAACCCTCGGCAAATTGACGCTATCCACAGCATTTTTAACCCCACGGCTCTAGACGTCGACTGGGCGGAGCAAGTGATCGAAGCCATTCAGCGGGCCGAAGCCGAAGGTTCCGGCGTCGCCTCACTGGGCGGAAAAATGGTCGACGCTCCTGTTGTGCAGCGGGCGCAGAGCGTGCTGCATCTGGCGCGCCGTTTGGGCATGGTCGCGGAACAAGGCTGAGGAGGGCGAAACAATGAAAAATCAAATTGGACGTGAAATACCTGAAACGATCCCAGGGTACGGCAAAGTCAACGCCTTTGCCGGCGCCTTTGCCACCATTCCGGACGGCAAGCGTCAGGCTCCGCCGATTAAGCGCATGCTGCCCGGGCAGACCAAGCTGGTGGAAAGCCTGGAAGAAATCTTTAAACGCGTGCCCATTAAAGACGGCATGACCTTATCTTTTCATCATCATTTCCGCAACGGCGATGGTGTTTTGAACCAAGTGCTGGAAGTGGCGGCCAAGTTGGGCCTTAAAAACCTGAAAATCGCTCTTAGTTCTGTCTTTCCGGTGCATAAGCCTTTAATTGAGCATATTAAAAACGGCGTAGTTACTGGCCTTGACGCCAATTACATGTCCGGACCTGTAGCGGAAGCCGTTTCTAAAGGTCTTCTAGAGAAACCCGTTATTTTGCGCACTCACGGCGGACGCGCTAGGGCCATCGAATGCGGGCAGCTCAAAATCGACGTTGCTTTTATCGCCGCTCCGGCAGCAGATGATTACGGCAACTTGAACGGCGTATCCGGTGACACCGCCTGCGGTTCTCTGGGCTATGCCTTTCCTGATGCGGAATACGCCGACTATGTAGTGGCTGTTACCGACCATATTGAACCCTACCCGCTAGCGCCCGTCTCCATTTCCCAGACCCGGGTGGATGCGGTGGTCGTTGTGCCCTGCATCGGCGATCCCAAAGGCATTGTTTCCGGTACGACCCAGGTTACCAAAGACCCTGTAGGTCTTAAAATTGCTACTAACGCCGCCAAGGTTATTGAAGCCACCGGCCTTATTCAAGATGGTTTTTCTTTCCAAACCGGCGCTGGCGGCGCTTCCTTGGCGACGGCGCATTTTGTGCGTCAAATGATGGAAGCCAAAGAGGTCACAGGCAGCTTTGCCTTGGGCGGTATTACCGGCTATATGGTGGACATGCTGGAAAAAGGGCTTTTCCGCCGCGTTTTTGATGTCCAGGGCTTTGACTTGGAAGCGCAGCGTTCGCTGCGGGACAATCCCAACCATATCGAAGTAGGCGCTGGGCTGTACGCCAGTCCCTTTAACGGCGGCTGTCTGGTAAACAAGCTGGACGTCGTCATTTTAGGCGCTACGGAAATCGATACCGACTTCAACGTCAACGTTGTTACCGGCTCTAACGGTGTTATCATGGGCGGCAGCGGCGGTCACTCTGATGCGGCTGCAGGCGCCAAAGTCACTATTGTTGTCGCGAATTTGCTGCGCGGGCGCCTGCCGATTATTGTTGACAAGGTGCTCACGGCGACAACGCCGGGAGAATCCATTGACGTTTTGGTAACCGAGCGCGGCATTGCCGTGAATCCGCGGCAGCCTGAACTGCGCCAGCGTCTGGCAGAAGCCGGCTTGCCGGTAAAAGACATCGCGCAGCTTAAAGAGCTGGCGGAAGCCATTGCCGGCGCTCCGGCGGCGGTGCAAACCGGCGAGAAAATCGTCGCCGTGGTGGAATACCGCGACGGCACGATTATCGACGTGGTTCGCCAGGCGAAAGAGGTGTAAGCCATGGCCTGGGGACAATGGGAAGAACGGGTCATCAATCGCAATAACCCCAGGCAAAGTCAAGCGGTGAGGGAATTCCTCACCGCTTTTGGCCTTGCTTACGATCCGGCGACAGTGGAGCATACTATCGCTCTTTATCAAGATGGACAGATGATTGCCACTGGCTCTCGGGGCGGCGAAGTGCTGCGCAATATCGCCGTGCATCCGGATTTGCAGGGCGAGGGGCTGACGGCGACCATCGTTTCCGCCTTAATGCGTCAAGGCGGCGAAGCGGGAGTGCGGCACTTTTTTATTTTCACGAAGCCGACGGCGGCGCCTCAGTTTACCGGCTTGGGTTTTCGCGAGCTGGCGCGGGTAGAGCCTCAGGCGGTGCTGCTGGAAGGCGGTCTGGGTTCTGTTCAGGATGAAGTAAAACGCTTGTCTGCCGCAGTAGGCGATTTGCCTGAAGGCGACAGGGCGGCTCTTGTGGTTAATTGCAATCCTTTCACCCGCGGGCACCAGGCGGTAATTGCCCGGGCGGCTGCGGCTCATGCCGGTGTAGTGGTGCTGGTAGTCAGCGAGGATCGTTCGCTCTTTCCTTTTGCCGTGCGCCTGCGCTTGGTACAGGAGGGGGTGTCCCATCTGCCCAACGTACGAGTGGTGGAAGCCGGTAAATACATTATTTCCGCTGCGACTTTTCCTGATTATTTTACGCGCGGCGAAGATACGGTTATTGCCCAAACTCGTTTGGATGCTCATGTTTTTGGCAGCTATATCGCGCCAGGTTTGGGCGTGTCTGTGCGTTATGTCGGCGAGGAGCCCTATTGCGAGGTGACTAGGGCCTATAATCAAGCGTTGCAGGAAGTACTGCCTTCGTATGGCGTGAAGGTAGTGGAAATACCGCGTCTGGCGGAAGGAAGCGAGCCGATCAGCGCTTCTCGAGTCAGGGAACTCTTGCGTCAAGGCGCTGGGTGGGAACAAGTAGCGCCGTTGGTGCCGGAGAGCACGCTGCGCTATTTGCGCTCTTCGGCAGCGGCGGAAGTGTTGGCGGCCATTCGCGCTAGCGATTCGCGTCATTGATTTACAAGTTGTGTTTTGAAGAGGAAGCTGCGTGCATCTTGTGCAGGCAGCTTTGTTGTAGTATGCTGAAACGGAATTTACAGCAGTTGAGTAAAGGGGTCATCGTGTGAAACAGCTTACATTAGAAGAGGTGCTGGCGGCTAAAGAGGCTAGGCAAGAGCGCCAGCAGGCGTTGCGTTTGCGCACTGCCTTGCCGTTGGTCAGCATTACCTTGAATATTCCGGGGCCAATCAAGGATAGTGAAGTTCTCCGCTCCTTGTGTCGGGCGGCGGCGGATGCTTTAGGCGCGCTTTTTACGGTGGCTGCGGAAGAACGTACCTATGCGACTACAGGTCCGGAAATTTTGCTGGCCCTTGACGCGGCGGCGGCGGAAATTAAGGCGGCGGCGGTAGAATTGGAAGAAAGCCGCAGTTACGGGCGCTTATGGGATATTGACGTATTTACTGCGGATGGAGAGCTTTTGTCGCGGCAGCAACAGGGACGTCACCGCTCGTGCTTGCTCTGCGCGGCTGACGCGCGGCTGTGTATGAGGGAGAGACGACACTCGGCAGCGGAGCTGGCGAGTGCGGTGCAGCAAAAATTGCTTTCCTTTCAGGCGGAACAAACCAGGCGCGTACGTCCGGCGGCGGAAAAGTTGGCTGTTTTGGCGGTAGAGGCGATGCTGTATGAAGTGGCTGCCACACCGGCCCCGGGATTGGTGGACCGCGCTAACAGCGGGGCTCATCAAGATATGGATATTTTCACGTTTTTGTCTAGCTCTGCGGCGTTGTCTCATACCCTGGGCCGCTGTGCGGAAGCGGCTTTTCGCCACAAAGGGACGCTGGAAGAGCTGTTGCCCTTGCTGCGCGTGCTCGGCCTGGAAGGGGAAAGGTCTATGCTGGCGGCTACACGAGGCGTCAATACGCAAAAAGGCTTGCTCTTTTCCTTGGGGCTGGCCGTGGCGGCGGCAGCCTGGGTGCTGCATAAAGGGGAGCCGCTGCATGCGGAGGCGGTTTTAACTGCGGCGGCAGAAATGGTGCAAGGTATTGTGGAAGCGGAGTTGAAGTCTCTGGCTCGTAAAAAGCCGGAAGAACTGACAGCTGGCGAACGCTTGTATCTGGAATATGGCGTGCAGGGTATTCGCGGCGAAGTGGCGGCGGCGCTGCCGGCTGTGCGCTTATGCGGTCTGCCGAAACTGCGAGAAGCGTTGGCGGCTGGACTGAGCGTCAACGACGCTTTAGTGCAGACGTTGCTGGAACTATTTATGACTGTTGATGATACTACAGTCATGAATCGCCATGATGTAGAAACGATGCGCGGCTGGGTACGCCAGCAGACGACGGCGGTTTTAGCTTCCGGAGGCATGCTGGCTGCCGACGGGCAGCAGCGCTTAGCTAAGATGGATGCGCTGTTTATTGCGCGGAATATCAGCCCTGGCGGGGCGGCGGACATGCTGGCGGTAACTTGGTTTTTGCATCGTCTGGAAGACTGGCGGTACGAGCAGGAATGACATAGATGCAGGGCGAATTCTCCTCTTAAAGAAGCGAAGGCAAAAGGGGGCGAAGCTATGAGTGTGCAAAAAGCGGCGCTGCGTGAACGGACACGAGAGATTGCCCGCGTTTTCATTCGTCATGGCTTTGGCTTTCTTTTGCGTGATCTGGATTGGCGGCAGGTGGGCAAAGGCGACGAAGGCTTGCTGGTAGCTAAAGATTTTTATACGGATGCACAGCAGGAGAAAATCCGGACTATGTCGCAGCGACTGCCGTTGATGTTGGAGGAATTGGGGCCTACTTTCATTAAGTTTGGTCAGTTTCTCAGCAGCCGGCCGGATTTGCTGCCGGATTTCTTACTGGAAGCCTTGGAACGCTTGCATGAGCAGGTGGCCCCTATTCCCTTTGCCGAGGTGGAAGCGGCTCTAGATGGTAATCTTCCTTCGTGGCGGCAGGATTTTTTGCAGGTGGAGCCAGAGCCGCTTGGCATGGGGTCTATTGCGCAGATTCATCGCGCCCGGCTGCAGGATGGCCGTGTTGTGGTGGTCAAAGTACGCAAACCCGGCGTGGTAGATACTATAGAAGTGGATTTAGCGATTTTGAAGCGTACCGCGGCCTTCATCGGCGAGCAGCCTGAGGTGAAGCGTATTATCGCATTAGAACAACTGGTGTCTGTTTTTGCTCATGGCCTGCAGAAGGAAACGGATTTTGCCGTAGAAGCGGTGAATATGACGCTCTTTGCCAGGAAGCTGCCTAAAGACGGGCGCATCCGCATTCCAGCCTGTTTGCCGGAATGGAGCAATCAGGCTGTGCTGACCATGGAATACATTGAAGCGTTGTCCTTAGAACAGGCTCTCAAGCAGCCGGTGGCGCTGCGGAAAAAATGGGCGCGAAGCCTGCTAGACAGCTTTTTAGGACAAGTGTTTGTATATGGCTTTTTTCATGCGGACCCGCATCCGGGAAATCTGCGTTTTGACTTGCTGGGCGATGTCATTTATTTTGATTTCGGCCTGGTTGGGCGCATGGAAAGCCGGATGCAGCGGCTGCTTTTTGAAAACTTCCTGGCTATCCGTAATTTGGATGTAGAAGGCTTGATGAATGTTTCCATTGCCATGGGAAAACCCATGGGAGACATTTCTTGGCAGAACTATTATGAGGATACGGCGGAACTGCTTTTTATGGCCTTGGATGCCGGTCATAGCAGCGGCGGTCTGGGCGGGATTATGACGAGTATGTTTAAGGTGGCCCAGCGGTATGGGGTGCGCATGCCGGAGCGGATGCTCTTTTTTGCCAAAGCGCTGGCAATGACGGAAGGGGTGGCGCGGCGGCTGGATCCGGACATCAATCTGGAACGGGCGGTTGAAGAGGTGCTGGAAGCCTATGTGCGTCAACAATTGGAAGTGGATTTTAGCGTACAGGCCTTGGAACTGAAGAAAAAGTGGCAGATTTTCAGTCATGAGCTGCCATACTATGTATCGGCTCTGACCCGGGGAGAAAAACGCATTCCCATTGAAATCGGGGGCATGGAGCATATCGGCGACAGCCTGCAAAGAGCGGTGCATACAGTGGCGTACAGCTTGGTAATTGCAAGCTTGGTGGTGACCGCCGGCATCATGATGAGCGCCCAAGGGGCCTTTGAAGACCTGATCCGTACGACCGGCTACTTGCTCCTTTTAGG
The DNA here is from genome assembly GCF_963668665.1 of uncultured Anaeromusa sp. Lineage (NCBI taxonomy): Bacteria > Bacillati > Bacillota > Negativicutes > Selenomonadales > Sporomusaceae > Anaeromusa > uncultured Anaeromusa sp. The sequence continues at coordinate 2,331,725 of NZ_OY764902.1, forward strand.
CGCCATTAGCGCTTCGGTATATCTGTATTTGCGCATCTTTCGCCAAGTGAGGCGTTAAGAAAAGCTCTTCTTGCAGGGTGTTGGCTCGCAAGAGGAGCTTTTTGGTCAAAAAAGGTAATGCAGCTCCAGTAACTTAATGGTTTTCAAGATAAAAAAGCCGGACTCCCGGAGGAGCCCAGCTGACAGAGGGGCTTGGTTATTCGATGTTATAAATTTTGCCGCCGTTTTGTGCGTTGCGTTTAGGAGCGAAATCAGGCTGGCGCAACAGCGGGAAATGCAGCAGCATGGAGGTTCCTGCGTCTGGCTGGCTTTGAACTTCAATGCGTCCATGATGCATGTCCACAATGAATTTTACAATGGATAAGCCCAAGCCTGAGCCGCCGGCCTCGCGGGTCCGCGCTTTTTCAACTCGGAAAAAGCGGTCGAAAATATACGGAAGCTCTGAGGCGGGAATGCCGATGCCGCTGTCTTTAATCAAAATGTGAATCTCATTGGCTTCTTTCCAGGCTTTAAGCAGGATTTTGCCGCCTTTTGGAGTATACTTAATCGCATTATGGACTAAGTTAACCAAGGCTTGCTTGAACCAGTCGGCTTGAGCTTGTATCCAAAGCGGCTCGCTAGGTCCTTCCCAAAGCAGCAGCTGCTCCTTGTGTTGGGCGAGGCCGCCCATTTCATTGACGACGCTTTCAAAAAGCGGCGCAAGAGAGGTGGGCTGCAGCGTGACTTTTTGCAGATATTCTTTGGAACTGAGTTTGGCCAGCTGCAGCAAATCCGTTACCAGGCGATGCATGCGGGCTGACTCAGTATGGATGATGGAAATGAACTTTTGACTTAATTCGGGGTTTTCCAGCGCTCCGTCCAGTAAGGTTTCCGCAAAGCCTTTAATGGCGGTCAGCGGTGTGGCCAGCTCATGGGAGGCGTTAGCCACGAAATCAGTCTGCCGCTCATATAGTTCCTGCAAAGCGGTAATATCGTGGAAGACGGCGAGCACGCCTTCTTTGCTGCCGCTGCTTTCCGGAAGGGGGGCGAGGAAAACCTGGAAAACATGGCGCCGGCCATGCAGGTTGAGCTGCAGTTCAATGCTTTGCGTTTCTTGCAGGTGCAAGACGCTTTGGATGCCTTGCTCCAGGGAACCGTTGCCGATAACTTGCAAGTTATGTTGTCCCAGAAGATGGGGTTGCAGGTTGAAGAGCTCGCGGCCTTGACGATTGATGGAGGTAATGCGTCCGTAACGATCAAGAAGCAGTACAGCGTTCTCCATGTGCTCTAGAATTAGCTCTAATTTGTGCTTTTCCGCGGCCATTTCTTTCACTTTGTCATCTAAATGAGAAGTTAGTTGATTGAGCGTATGGGCGAGCACTTCCACCTCGTCGCCAGTGCGGATATGGGCTCTCTTTTCCCAATTTCCTCCGGCGATTTCTCGGGCGACAGCGGTAATTTCCTCAATGGGAGCTGTGAATTGCTTGGCTAGACGCATGCCGACCAAAACGGCCAATATGGAAGTAAGCAGCAGCGCCCAGAGCATGACGGTTTGCAGCTGTTGGAACGTGGCTTCAATGCTGGCGAGGGTTCCGGCGATGCGTACAACGCCGATGGTGCGGCCGTCTTGCAAAACAGGTACTGCCACATAGAGAAGATTTTCGCGCAGCGTGTCGCTGTAACGGGAAGTTTGTGACGGATGTCCTTCTAGGGCGCCGCTGACTTCCGGACGATTGCCGTGGTTATCCAGTGTTTCCGGGCGTTCCCAAGAATCGGCTACCACTGTGCCGTTAGCCAGTACTACGGTAATGCGCAAGCCGGTTTCCGCCGCAAGTCGCTGCGCTTCGTCCTGCAGCTTGGGGTATTGTGCAGGAAACGGCAAATCTTTTTCAATGTATTGGCGGGTAGTGAGGGCTTGCAAGGTCAATGAATTTGTCAATAGCTGTACGGTGTGGTCGTGGGTGCGCCATAACAAGTAGCCTCCTAAGGAGCCGACTGTGACAAGAATCAGCAGCAACAAGGCCAAGCTAAGACGAGTGTTAATTCCTTTTATACTCATAATCTGGCGTTAACCTCCCTGATGGAGTAAAATATAAGAGATTTGGCAATGAACCATCATTACATAGATGATAAGCTTCTATAGCGGACTGCGCAAGAGCGCAGGAGCGAAGATTTACAAAGAATTAATAGTAAGCAGGTTTTTTCCTGTTGTGAAGCAAGGTATAGTCAAAGCAGGCGCTTTTTTTCAAGAGAGAGCGGCCCTAGCGGACGGAGTGTGAAAAATGGCAGCAGCGAAGAAACGGGTTTTAATTGTATCAGCATCCATTGGCTCTGGCCATCATCAAGCGGCCAGGGCTATTGCAGCGGAGCTGGCGCGACGCCAGGATAATCTGCAGATAACCATTGCCGATTTCATGGAAGATACGGATTCCTATTTAGCGGCTTTTATGAAGGAAGCCTATTTGAAGATGCTCGAACTGTCTCCCAATATGTATGATTTGGTGTATCGGGTGTCGCAGGCGCCTCTTCCCGGGTTTAAGGCGCAGGGCCTGTTGGCGCGGGTATTACAGGGAGGGATGGCGCAGCTGGTGCGCCGTCATAGGCCGGATTTGATTATTGCTACGCATCCTTTTCCTTGCGGTGCAGCGGCGTACTTGCGAGACAGCCGACGCCTGCGAGCGCCCTTGGTAGGGGTTATTACCGATTTTGCCGTACATCGCCTCTGGGTGTATGAGCATGTAGACGCGTATTTTGTGGCTGCGCCGGAAATCAAGAGGGAATTGTCTGCGTTGGGAGTGCCGGCCAGACGCATTTACGCCAGCGGTATTCCGGTCCATCCGCAGTTTACGGCCAATGCGGGCGGCAGAGGGATTCTAGGGGAGTTGTCTTTGGCGGCGGATCAGCCGCTGGTGCTCTTGATGGGCGGCGGCTTGGGCATGGGAGGTATTCGCCAGGCTCTGGCCAGTATGGATGAACTGAAACTGCCGCTGCAGTTTGTTGTTTTAGCTGGAAAAAACAAAGAATTGCAGGAGAAATTGCAGGAAGAAACGAAAAGTTTGCGCCATGCCGTGCGTGTTTTGGGCTATACAGACCGCATTCCAGAGTTGATGCGGGCGGCCGCCATGCTAGTGACTAAGCCGGGAGCTTTGACTGTGTGCGAAGCCTTGGTGAGTGAAACGCCGCTTCTGTTGTATGAGCCTATTCCTGGACAGGAATGGGAAAATGCCGTATTTTTGACGCAACGAGGCGTTGCTTTGTGGGCGAAAAACCGTCAGGAATTAAAGGACGGAGTTACGACGTTATTGACCAGGCCGGAACAGGTGGAGAAGCTGCGCAAGGAAGCAGAAGCGCTGCGACGTCCGGCTGCGGCTGCGGCAGTGGCGACGGCGGCGCTAGCGTTGCTGCGGCGTAAACGCTGATATTTTAGAACGAAGTGGTTCCTTAACACAGACTTAACATATACGTAACACAAAAGAGATCCCTCAGCGCTAGAATAAAACTGTCCTAAAAATTTAGCGGGAGGGTATGAAATGAACGTATTTCGTAAGTCGAAAATGTGGGCGGCAGCTTTAGCGCTGATGTTGGGCGTTGGTTTGGTGGCTGGTTGCGGCGGTTCCAAGGATGCAGGCAAAACGGCAGAGGTACAGGGTACTGTAACGGCTGCTGGCTCGACGGCGCTGTTGCCGCTGTTGAAATCCGGTCAAGAAGAATTCCAGAAAAAATACGCCAAGGTTACGGTGAATATCGCCGGCGGCGGTTCCTTTACCGGTCAGAACCAAGTGGCTTCCGGAGCGGTCAATATCGGCAACTCGGACGTAGCCATTCAAGACAGCCTGAAAGACAAAGGCCTTGTGGAACATAAACTGGTAGGCATTCCTTTTATTTTCATCGTTAACAAAGATGTTGCGGTTGATAACTTGACCCAACAGCAGTATACAGATATCATGACTGGCAAAATCACGAACTGGAAAGAAGTTGGCGGTAAGGATCAGAAAATCACCCTGATTCATCGCTCTAAATCTTCCGGTTCCCGGGCGACTATTGCCGAAGTGGTGCTGAAAAATGCAGCCTTTACGGATAATGCGGTTATTCAGGATTCCAACGGCGCTGTACGGGCGGCTATTGCCAGCACTCCCGGCGCTATCGGCTATGTGGATGCGGCCTATGTGGATGACAGCATCAAGGCTCTTGCGTATAACGGCGTGAAGTACTCCATTGACGGCGTTGTAAATGGTCAGTATCCGGTCTTTACCTTCGGTCGTATGTTCACCAAAGGCGAACCTACGGGGGCGATTAAAGCCTTTATTGATTTCGTGACCAGCAAAGAGTTCCAAGAAAGCTATGCTGAAAAGAATGGGTTTGTGCCTGTTACCAAAATGAAGAAATAAGATAAGCTGAAAAACTCCGCTCGATACGAGCGGGGTTTTTTTGTTTGTTTTCTTAACAAGAACTTAACAATGGATTAACACAGCGAAGGCGCGTTTTTCTTATAATAAACGTAATAAGCCACTAGTAACGAAGATGACAGGAGCGAGAAAAATGGAAGCTGTGGAGTTGGAGACGATGAGTAATCAAGGACATGAAGGCCGCCTGAAATATGATCGCTATGTTCGCTATTTCTTTTTCGTCAGCGCCTTGCTGATGACCGTCATTATTAGTTCGATTATTATTTTTGTGGGACAGCAAGGGCTGCAGACTTTTTTAGAAGTAAGTCCTGTGGAATTTTTCTTTTCGTCTAAATGGGACCCTGTAGAAGGTTCTTATGGCGCGTTGAGTTTTATTCTGGGCTCTGTGTATGTGACCCTGCTGGCTATAGCCTTGGGCGCTCCGCTGGGGTTGGGCGGCGCTGTTTTTATGGCCAAGGTAGCTCCGAAGTGGCTGCGGGATATCTTAAAGCCTGCGGTAGGGCTCTATATGGCTATTCCCTCGGTGGTTTACGGCTTTATCGGCTTGACAGTAGTGGTCCCTTTTGTGAGAGAGTTTTTCCAGCTCAGTACCGGCTTTGGCCTGTTTACGGCTGGAGCCATCTTGGCCATTATGATTTTGCCTACAATTATTAGCATTTCCGAGGACGCTTTGCAAGCGGTGCCGCGTTCGTTGGAAGAGGCTTCGCTGGCGCTGGGCGCTACGCGGTGGCAAACCATTTGGCGGGTATTGGTTCCGGCTGCACTGCCGGGAATTTTGACCTCGGTTATTTTGGCCATGGCGCGGGCGGTGGGTGAAACAATGGCTGTGCAAATGGTAATCGGCAATACGCCGCAGCTTGCCAAATCGCTGTTCATGCCAACTTCTACCTTGCCTAGTGAGATTGTTGTAGAAATGGGGAACACTCCTTTTGGTTCCGCCTGGGGTAACTCCTTGTTTTTGATGGCGTTGGTGCTTTTGCTTATGTCGTTAGGGATGATTTTATTGATTCGCCGTATGGCGCAGAGGAGGATGGCTTGATGTCGGCACAGTGGCAGAATAAATTGGCGACAGGGGTCCTTTGGTTGGCTGGCTTTTTGATTATCGGTATTTTAGCCGCTTTTCTGGGATATATGCTTTATAAGGGACTTCCTGTGCTTAGTTTCGACTTCATTTTTGGCAAACCCAGCGATATTACCGCTGGGGGCGGCGTAGGTCCGCAGTTTTTCAACACTTTTTACATTTTAGGATTGTCCATGCTCTTTTCAGTGCCTTTGGCAGTGGGCGCCGGTATTTATCTGGCAGAGTATGCCGGCAATAACCGGATTACCGATTTGGTGCGCTTGAGCACGGAAAGCCTGGCCACGGTGCCGTCTATTGTTTTGGGCTTGTTCGGCATGATAATTTTTGTCAATATTCTGGGCCTTGGTTTTAGCATTATTGGAGGCTCGTTAGCTTTGATGCTGTTGAATTTGCCGGTATTGGTACGAGTGACGGAAGAGTCTTTGCGTACGGTGCCGCAATATTATCGAGAGGCGTCGCTGGCTCTGGGCGCTACGAAATGGCAGACCATTTGGAAAGTGGTTTTGCCGAATGCGCTGCCTGGTATTGTAACAGGCGTTACCTTGACGGCCGGCAGGGCCATTGGGGAAACGGCGATCTTGATTTTTACCGCCGGCACTACCGTGTCCAGACATATGATGGATCCGGACTTGCTGGCAGCCGGAGAGACACTGGCGGTGCATATGTGGTATGTCATGGGTGTGGGCTTGGTTCCGGACCGCGTGGAAATTGCCAATGGTATCGGGGCGTTGTTGATACTTTCGGTTTTGGTAATGAATTTGCTCTTTACGCTGCCTGTGGAGATCCTGCGCCGGCGTCGCGGCGCAGCTAATCATTAAGAACTGTTGGATGCTCACAATGAAATAGACTGCGGAAGCCGCCTTTGAGAAGGCGGCTTCCGCAGTCTTTGGGGCTACTGTTAAAAAAGAGTTAAATGGAGGAGATTCCATGGTGCGCCACTTGACAAAATGGGTTCAATGCGGAAAACAGTGGTTGGCGAATCGGCGGGCGAGCAGCCAGGGGTTGAAGCTGCGTAGCATGTCATGGCATTCGCTGTCGACGCAGGCGGTTTTGTTGCTGCTGCTGACGTGCTTAGCGCCATTGGTCGGCGCCGGCGGCTATTTTGCCGTCAGCTCTACCGATGCGCTGACTAAAGCGGCAGTAGAGAATAATGATAAGATTGCCGATCGCGTTGCCAATGATGTGTCCGGTTACATACAAAACAAACGGAATTTTTTGCTCGTTACAAGTGGCGACGAGGAAATACGCAGTTTAAATGCTAAACGTTTGGAACGATATTTGAAATTAGTGCAACCTTATTATGGCGGTAATGAATTGTTGTTTGTAGCGGATCGCAGCGGCAGGCAAGTATGGCGTACAGATGGGCTAAACTTGCAAAATGTGGCGGAACGTCGTTATTTTCAAGAGGTTATGGCAGGGCATGTTGTTATGTCGGAACCGGTGCTCAGCAAAGGCGCCGGGCAGCTGGGCGTAGTCGGCGCTGTGCCGATCCAGGGAGAGAACAAAGATATTATCGGTATCTTAGGCGTTGTGCTTCCCTTGCAAAACCTGCAAGTCTTGCTGGAGCGGGTGCTCTCGGAAAATCCGGGCTATGGCATTGTGGTGTTAAACCAACAAAAAGTGCCGCTCTTCCATCCTGGCAATGCGGAAGCGGTAAAAGAGCGCCGACCGCTGGAAGAAGCATATTACACGCAGGTGCTGGAGCAAAAAACAGGGAATCTGGAAACGCAGGTGCGCGGTCAGGACTATTTTTTATCCTACCGTCCGGTTGCCAATACAGACTGGGTTGTTGTTTCTCTCTATCCCAAGGATATGGCCTTGGCGCAAAGCCAGGAGATGGTGCGGCGCACAGTCTGGGGTATAGGCGTGTTGGTTGTTTGTTTTTTGGCGGGAGGATTTTGGGCGGTGCGACGGACGCTGCAGCCCTTGCAAACGTTGATGCGAGGCGTGCAAGAAGTCGGTCGGGGCAAGCTGTCTGCGCGTACAGTTTGTGCATCCAGAAATGAACTGGGAGAATTGGCGGCGGCGTTCAATGGCATGACGGAAAATTTGCAGCAAGTTGTGCGAGAAACTAGAAAATCCTCAGGGGACGTACTGACGTCCGCTTCCTTTTTAGAAACGGCGCTGGAACAGGGGCAAGAGGGAAGTAAGCAAATGGCGCAGTCTGTAGAAGAAATTGCCGCCCGTTTGGAAGGACAAAAAAGCGTGGTGCTGGATGCGGCGGAGCGCTTGGCGGAGATAACGCGTCGTTCCCAAGAAATTGTGGCCTTAGGCCATGTTACAGAGGAAAAAGGGCAGCATTGCTCCAATTTGGCCAGAGAGGGCCAGGGCGCGTTGTTTCAAACGGTGTCTCAATTGGAAGAGACCAAAAAAACGGTGCAGCAAACCAGACAGTATGCAGCAACATTGTCCGATAATGCGCAGTCCATCAGCCAAATTACTCAGTTGATTCGCAATATTGCCAGTTCTACTAAGCTGCTGGCATTGAATGCAGCGATCGAAGCGGCCAGAGCGGGCGAGGCGGGACGCGGCTTTGCCGTAGTGGCGGGAGAAATCGGCAAGTTAGCCGTGCAATCCGATGAGGCGAGCGGCAACATCATGCATATTATTACCGCCATTGAAGCCAGCACGGTGCAGACGCTGGAAACGATGGAGGGAACCTTTGCGCTGATGGAAGAAGGGGTGGCCGGTGCGCTGCAAAGCCGGGAGGCGTTTTTGAACATTGTTGACGCCGTGGCTCAGGTTCATGCAGCGGCAGGCAACATCCGCAGCGAAGCATTCCGTCAAAACGAACTGTGCATAGAAACGCAAAATCAAGTGCAGGAAGTAAAGGAGCTTGCAGAGGAAAGCAGTAACGATGTAAGCGAAATAGCGGCGACGGCCCAGCAGCAGGCCGCAGCTGTAGAGGAAATGGCGGATACGGCCCTGGGGCTAAGGCAGCTGGCGGAAGGTCTGGAAGAAGGCGTGCGTAAGTTTGAAGTCTGAGAAGTGTAACAAATTTATGGATAAATGACAGGAAAATGCGTGCCGGCGGCGAATAAAAGAAAAAGCTTATTTTGCAGAAGCGGAAATGGAGGTGCAGCATATGGGGAAAACCCGGACCCGAAAACTGTCTGGGTTTCGTCTGCTTGCCGGCGCTTTGGTTTTATATGGTATTTACCTGATTGGCGGACATTATCAGCAGCTTTGCGAAGTGCGCAAAGAGCGGGCGGCGGCGGAAGTGAGACTGGAGCAATTGCAGCAGCAGCGCCAGGCTCTGTTAGAGGAAAAAAATCGTCTACAGACGCCGGAGTACATAGAAAAACTTGCACGAGAAGAATTGGGCTTGGCGAAGCCGGAAGAAGCGTTATATCTAGCAGCGCCTCGCCGTTGAACGGTAGAAGCGTATTTATAGAGCAGAAGGCTTTTTATAGGGTTATTTCCTGGGCGGTTCCCTTGACATGCTGGAAAGCGGGCAGGTATAATGAGAACATAATATTTGGCGACATGCCTAAAACAAGCGATCATTTAAGGGGGAGCATATAACAGTATGGCCATCGAAGTAGGCAGCGTGGTTGAAGGAGTGGTCACAGGTATCACTAACTTCGGCGCATTTGTTGAGTTGCCGGAAGGCAAAGTGGGCCTCATCCACATTTCTGAGGTTGCGGATGTATATGTGCGCGATGTGCGTGACTTTTTGAAAGAGCAGGATCGCATCAAAGTTAAGGTGCTTTCTATTGATGAACGCGGGAAAATAGGCTTGTCGGTAAAACGCTTGAATCCGCCAACAGCGGCTCCCAGCGTAGCGCCCAGCGCGCCGCCGCCGCGTCGTCCAGGCGGTTTTCACGATAACCGGCGTCCGCATCGTCCGGTTACAGTAACTTTTGAAGACAAACTAAGCAAATTTCTCAAAGACAGCGACGAGCGTCTGTCGGAACTTAAACGCAGCACAGAATCAAAGCGGGGCGGTCGTGGAGCGCGCCGCGGCGAATAAGGTAATTCGTAAGAGCAAAGAGCATTTGCAAAAATGCTCTTTTTCTGTTTGTGCTACAGGCGAACAAGGAGCTTGACGGCTCTGAGAGGAGCAAAAATGGAAAGCAAGGATATTGCTTCTTTGGCTGTATTAGCTGGAGAAGAGCTGCTCAAAAGCGGTGCGGAAACCTATCGCGTGGAAGAAACGATGGAACGGATTGCTTTGGCCTGCGGCGCTAAACGGGCGGAAAGCCTTGTGCTTCATACTGGCTTGGTGCTGGAGGTCGAGGCGGCCGACGGACAGTGCGTCACCAGAATTTGCCGCGTAGGGGCGCGAAGCATTCATTTAGACCGGATTCATAAGGTGAATGCCGTGGCCCGCCGGTTGGAAGAGGGCCGGACAACGCCCCCGCAGGCGGCGGCGTTGTTGCAGCGTATTGCGCGGGAGCACAGGGCTGTGCCTGTTTGGTTGCTGGCTTGTGCAGCCGGCTTGGTGGGCGGTCCGACGGTGCTGCTTTTGGGCGGAACGTTGGAAGAAGGCGCGGCTGCTTTTTTTGTGGCTGCCGGCATGCGGTGGCTGTTGTCCTGGTTAACCAAGTATCATGCGGCGCCCTTTACGCTTGATTTAGTTGGCGCCATGGTGGTGGCTTTTTTAGGGGCTTGGTTGGGGCGTGCTTGGGAAGAGCTCAGCCGGGACCTTATCATTGTTGGCGGTTTGATGCCCTTGGTGCCGGGAGTGGCGATTACCAACGCCTTACGAGACTTGCTGGCGGGAGACTTAATGAGCGGCGCCGCTAGAATTCTGGAAGCGGCCCTTACGGCGGTGGCCGTAGCCATGGGAGTTATTCTTGTACTGGCCTTGCCGATGCGCATGGGAGGGTAAAGATGGAGATCTTTTTATTGCGGTTGTTGTCTTGCTTTTTGATGTCCGCCGCCTTTGGCATTCTCTGCCGCATTCCTCAGTCGGCGCTCTTGTGGAGCGGCGCGGGCGGGGCGTTATGTTGGGCGGTAATGTATGCTGTAAGCCAAGCGGGCGGCAAACTGGTGGCGGCGGTCTTTTTCGGCAGCCTGGCTTTGGGCTTGGCTGCAGAATGGCTGGCTCGACGTACGCATAAGCCGGCGACCATCTATATTGTTACTGGATTTATTCCTTTGGTTCCGGGGGCGGAAGCGTACCATACGATGCGGCTTCTTGTGGAAGGTACTTACGCGGAAGCTGGCTCTATGGCGGTGCGCATGCTGTTGATCGCCGGCGCTATTGCTTTTGGCCTGTTTTTAAGCTCGGCGTTGATTCGCATGCTGCGGCGCAGCGGAAAGGGGGCAGGCAAGCATGCTGCTGTCTAAGGTGCGCTCCTGGTGCGAGCGGCGGCAATTGTTCCCCGAGCAATCGCTGGTTTTGGCTGCCTGTTCTGGCGGCCCGGATTCTTTGGCGTTGGTGCATGTGCTGCAGCGCTTAGCCGGAGAACAAGGGTTTCGCTTGGCCGTGGCCCATGTGGATCATTGTTTTCGCGGCGAAGCTTCGGCGGCGGACGAACGGTTTGTGGCGGACTTTTGTCGTGAACGTCAGCTTTCTTATCAGGCGGTGGCGATTGATGTGCCTGGCTATTTGCGAGAGAATGGCGGGTCGTCGCAGGATGTGGCCCGGCGCTTGCGCTATCAGTGGCTGCGTGAGACGGCGAGCTCCTTGGGGGCGTCGTATATTGCCCTTGGGCATCATGCGGACGACCAAGCGGAAACCTTCCTGTTGCATTTGCTCCGCGGCGCAGGCGCGGAAGGCTTGGCAGCCATGGCGGAACAGGAAGCGCTCCTTATACGGCCGTTTTTGCAGGTGCGCCGCCGTGAGATTGAAACGTACTGCAGTGAACAGGGGCTAAGGCCGCGCTTGGATGCAAGCAATTTAAAAGACAAGTATTTGCGCAACCGTATCAGGCATCACCTGTTGCCGGATTTGAGCGCCTATAATCCGGAAATTGTACCAGCCTTAACGCGAACAGCCGATATTATTCGAGAGGAACATGAGTTTGTTCGCCAAGAAGCGCTAAAGGCGCAGGCGCACTGTGTTCTTTGGCTAGAGAATTCCTGCCAAGTAAAGTTGCTCGCTTACTCTGCATATCATCCGGCGGTACAACGGGAGCTGTGGCGGCAGGTTTTAGAAAAAAAGCGAGGCGCCTTGACAGGAATCTGCTTTGTGCATGTGGAAAATCTCTTAAAGTTAGCCTCTGACGGACGAACTGGCGCCGTGCAGGTGCTGCCAGGAGGCTGGCAAGTCCGCAAAGACTATGCCTGTTTGGTACTGGAGCCTTTGGCTGCAGCTGCCAAAGCGCCGCTTCAAGAGTCCAGGTGGCAGCGGGAAGTCGATGTACCAAGTGTGACGGAGTTGCCGGACGGAAGTTGCTTGGAAACTTCTTGGCTTGCGTTTGAGGATGCTGCAGGGCCAGACGTGTTGTCAATGGCCTGGGCTGCGGCGGAGCCGCCTTTGGTGGTGCGCTTTCGTCAACCTGGCGATGTGTTTCGCCCGGTCGGACTGGGAGGACGCAAAAAACTAAAGGACTATTTAATTGACGCCAAAGTGCCACAGGCGGAGCGGGACCAACTGCCGCTTTTATGCGATGCCCAAGGGATTCTTTGGGTGGCGGGTCTGCGGGCGGACGAACGAGCGTCCGGCGCGGGCAAGCAGCTGTATGTGCGGCTGCAAAGAGATACTCAATGATGTAGGAGGAATTGGAAGGTTATGTTGCAAGACATTGAACGCGTTTTGCTGAGTGAAGAGCAATTGCGGCAGCGCGTCCGCGAACTGGGTGAAGAAATCAGCAAGGAATATGCAGGCAAGGAAATTTTGATGATTGGCGTGCTGCGCGGCGCCGTTATGTTTATGGCCGATTTGGCCCGGGCGATAACCGTACCGGTGATGATCGACTTTATGGCGGTATCCAGCTATGGAACGTCTACTTCTTCCAGCGGCATCGTGCGCATTTTAAAAGATTTGGATGAGGAAGTAGCCGGCAAGCATGTGCTGATTGTAGAGGATATTATTGATTCCGGCCTGACTTTAAGCTACTTGGTAGACAATATCAAATCCCGCCAGCCTGCCAGTGTGCGCATCTGCACATTATTGAACAAGCCGGAACGGCGTAAGGTGGATTTGGAAGTCAATTATAACGGCTTTGTGGTTCCTGATGAATTTGTTGTCGGCTATGGACTGGATTATGCGGAAAAATATCGCAACGTGCCTTTCATTGGCATTTTGAAGCCTGCGATTTATGCATGAGCAGGCGGCTCTTTTTGTTGTCCGCAGAAACGGTTAATGATATAATTAATTTCTATGGAGGCCAAAGTGAACAGCTGTGTGCGCTCCAATGAGAGGAGGGCTACGATTGAATAAATTTTTCCGGAATGTGAGCTTTTACCTGCTCATCATCATTATCGCGATTTCCATCATTGACTACTATTCGTCGAAGACGACGAACAAGCAGGAAATCATTTATACCCAGTTCCTGCGCCAGGTGGACGAGCAGAAGGTGGAAAAAGTCACGATAGTGGAAAATACGATTCGTGGTAAGCTTAAGGATGGTACGGAGTTTACAACCGTAACTCCAGACGACCCGACGTTGATTAACACCCTGCGTGCCAAGAATATTGAAATCAAGGCGGAACAGCCGCCGCAGCCGCCGTGGTGGACCACTATTTTTTCATCCATTTTGCCTATGCTGTTGCTGATCGGAGTTTGGTTCTTCATCATGCAGCAGACCCAAGGAGGCGGCAACCGGGTGATGTCGTTCGGCAAAAGCCGGGCGAAGCTGCATGGCGATGAAAAAATCAAAGTAACCTTTAAGGATGTAGCCGGCGCCGATGAGGCCAAGCAGGAACTCGAAGAGGTCGTGGAATTTCTCAAGCATCCGAAAAAATTCAATGACTTAGGCGCTCGGATTCCTAAAGGCGTATTGCTTTTTGGACCTCCTGGCACTGGTAAAACGCTGTTGGCGCGGGCGGTAGCCGGCGAAGCAGGCGTACCGTTCTTTAGCATCAGCGGCTCCGACTTTGTGGAAATGTTTGTCGGTGTGGGTGCGTCCCGAGTGCGGGACCTTTTTGAACAAGCTAAGAAAAATGCGCCTTGCATTGTCTTTATTGACGAAATTGACGCCGTAGGTCGTCAGCGCGGCGCCGGTTTGGGCGGGGGCCATGACGAACGGGAGCAAACCCTGAACCAATTGCTGGTAGAGATGGACGGCTTTGGCGTCAACGAAGGCATTATCATTATTGCCGCTACCAACCGTCCGGACATTCTGGACCCAGCGCTGTTGCGCCCGGGTCGTTTTGACCGGCAGATTGTCGTAGACCGTCCAGACGTCCGCGGCCGAGAAGAAATTCTTAAAGTTCACGTTAAGGGCAAGCCTTTGGCCAAGGAAGTGGATCTGGATGTTCTGGCTCGCCGGACGCCGGGCTTTACCGGAGCGGATTTGAGCAACCTAGTGAATGAAGCGGCGCTCTTAGCGGCGCGGCGCAATAAGAAACGCGTGGAAATGGGAGAAATGGAAGAAGCAGTAGAGCGTGTCGTGGCTGGGCCGGAGCGCAAGAGCCGGGTCATTAGCGACAAGGAAAAACGCCTCACCGCTTACCATGAAGCAGGCCATGCGTTGGTGGGCATGCTGTTGGATCATACAGATCCGGTGCACAAGGTTTCGATTATCCCGCGGGGACGCGCCGGCGGCTATACGCTAATGCTGCCCAAGGAAGACCGTTACTATGCCACTCGTTCGGAACTATTGGCGCAGTTGAAAGTCTTCTTAGGCGGTCGTGTGGCTGAAGCTGTGGTGTTGAATGAAATTAGCACTGGAGCGCAAAACGATATCGAACGGGCTACTGAGCTGGTTCGCAAGATGATTTGCGAATACGGCATGAGTGAAACCATGGGCCCCATTGCTTTTGGTAAAAAGCAGGAGCAAGTGTTCCTGGGCCGCGATATTTCCCGGGACCGCAACTATAGCGAGGAAGTAGCTCATTCCATCGATAAAGAAGTCCGTAAGATGGTGGAAGAAGCGTATAACGGCGTAGAAAGCATTTTGCGCGAAAATATCGAACAGCTGCATGTCATTGCTGCTGCGCTGATCGAAAAAGAAACGCTGGAAGCGGAAGAATTGCTGCGCTTGGTGCAAATGGAAGACACTACAGCACCAGCAGAAGCAAGCGAAGCGCCGGCAGAAGAAGCTGCGGCGGAAATTGTCGAAGAAACACCTGTAGAAGAGGCTCCTGTAACGGAAGAGCCGAAACGAGAAACTCAGCCTAACGCCGTGTATTAACAGGCAGTAAGGCGATATAAAAAGCAGCGGCACAGCCTTGAATTAGGTTGTGCCACTGCTTTTTTTGATGAAAAACTTAAGTTTTAGCAACCTTGTATTTGAGACAAGATTTGCGCGCGACTCGAAAAAGCTGCCTAAGTCGGCAGTTTCTTAACTCGCTGCGCTCAAACAGGCGAAACTGTCATCCGCCTTAGTCCGCTTTTTCGTCCTGCGGACCGTCTTGCTCCAATAAAAGTCTCAAATACAATGGTCGCCGCCGCCTTGTTCGTTCCCTCCCTTTACTCACTCTACTCCTGTTTAAATACTTGTTGTTAACGTTTGTTTTTTTGTTTCTCAGGTTGCGTGGCAGCAGGCGGCTGGGCGGGAGCGGGAACTGGTTTAGGCGGATTTTGCTTGGCCGCGCCTTCGCGGAAGGCCTGCAAGGTCGGTTCGTCTTCGTCCAAAATGTAGATGCGGCCAGGCTGGCCGTTTTGATCGTAATCGATGCCGCTCCACCAGATAGCCACTTTGATATTGGGATATTCCTTTAAATGCGAGAACATGTCGCGAATCCAGGCGGGCTTGTCGCCGCCGACGGAATTGCTGGAGAATTCGCCAATAAGAAAGGGTTTGCCGGGGAAAGCGGTGCTATAGCCTTGGTATAGCGGCTGGTAGATTTCCTGGAAGGTCCGCCATTTTTCTGCAGGGAAATAGGTGCCGTTATTATACCCGGTCATGCCGACAATATCGACGGCGTCATCTCCCGGGTAGTAGACATAGGAGTGATTCCAGCCAAAGTCAGGGCGGGACAAGTCATGGGGATTCCAGACCCAAAGAACATTGTCGGCGCCTTCTTCGGCGTACAAGCGGCGCAGATGGTTCCAAAGGGCGATATACAGGTCGGCGTCTTTGGAAAGATGATAAGCGGAGTACCAGCACCAGTCGCCGTTCATTTCATTGTTGAGTCGCAGCAGCACAGGGTGGTTGAAATATTTCAGCTGCCTGGCATGAAGGCGAAAGTACTCGTCGTGCTGCCCGTCAAGCACTTCGTAGACGAAGCTGGCGTTACTGCTGCCTCCGGTCCAGAGCGCATTCGCTTCATCGCTGGTGCGAATGGTGCTTAAGGTTAATTCTACATAGCGTCCTTCTTCGTAAGCTTGCTGCAGGCCGCGGATGGGGGCGCGTTCTTCCAGCGTTTGATAGCGCAGCAAGAAGGGGAATTTGTGTTTGGTGCTTTCTTCGATAGCGTTTAACGGGCGCAGTACTTCCGGCGCGGAAGGTTCGAAAATGCCCCAAGTCCAGGTGCTGGAGGGGGAAAAGTAACGCTGCCAGAAGGCTTGGAGTTCTTGATGGCTGAAGGTTTTTGCCGTAGAGTTGTCGCGTCGGAAAATACCGGCATTGCCTTCACTGGAAATGCGCTGAAAGCTGCGGCGTACGGCGTCGCCCCAGTCAATGGGCTCGGTGGATTTGATGAGGATGGTGTACACCTCGCTGCCGCCTGTGGCGATTTCGGCGCAGTAGTAGTGGTTGCGGTCTTGCGGCACGGCTTTTAAGGAGCGGCGCTGCCACTGCAGAATATGTACGAGACGGCCAGCGGCGTCGGTGGTGTAGCTGTCCTGGAGTAGTTCGTGGTCTTTGGTGTTTTGCAAAAAGCGGTTACCGTATTCCATGTACTCGCTGATCGTGCTGCCGGTATGGCGTAAGTCATCCCGGTAAATTTCAATTTTATGAGCCGGAGTCTGAAAAACGGTGCGTACCGCGGAAAGGCTGATATCAAGATTCATGCCAGCGGGAACAGCTACAGCATAGCCGTTGGCGTAATCTTGGTAACGCTGCCAGCCGTCACTGGCGTCCCCCAGCGTTTTGTAGTCGTCCGTTGCTTGGCGGCTTGCCGGATCAGCCGCATAGCCATTGATAAAATGCAGGGTTTCCGCTGCCGCGTTTTGCGGTCCGAGAAAGGCGCTGCAAAGCAGCAATACAACCCAAAGATAGTGGCGCATGAAAAAACTCCCTTCATACTATAAAGTGATCTCCTCTAGTGTAGCGGGAAATAAAGACAGGCGCAATGAGTCTTTACGGAAGCGCCGGAGGCATGTATACTTTTAAACAGAAAGAAATGAGCGGGTTGCTCCCTAGAGGCAGGAGGAAAAAACAATGAGTGAAGTAGTATTGCATTATACCCGGGCTGGCAAGGTGGAAAGCCTGCATCGCGCGGATATTGCCTTTGTGAACCTAAAGGGTGAAATTGTAGATGCTGTAGGCGACGCTAAACGGCCCATGTTTTGGCGGTCCGCTGCTAAACCCTTTCAGGTGCTGCCCTTTGTCCGGGACGGCGGGGTAGAGCATTTTGGCTTGACCCAAGAAGAATTGGCTTTTTTGGTGTCCTCTCACAGCGGCGAAAAAGAACATGTAGCCTTGGCGCAAAGCGTTCTGGCTAAGGTGGGCTTGACGCCGGAAGCTTTGGCTTGCGGCGCGGCTAAGCCCATGAGCGGCAAGGCGGCCACGGCGGTACTGCTGGCTGGTGAAAAATTTCAAGCCGTCCATAACGCGTGTTCCGGCAAGCACAGCGGCATGCTTGCTTTAGCTATGCTGCGGGGATTGTCCATCGACGGTTATACATTAGCCGAGCATGCGGTGCAGCAGGTGATGCACCAGGAGGTAGCAGCGGCAGTAGGGTTGAAGCAGGACGAGGTGGAGCTAGGGATTGATGGTTGTGGCGTGCCGGTGTTTTGGCTGCCGCTAGATCGCATGGCTTACGGCTATGCTCGTTTGGCTAAACCGGAGGGAGCTGGCTGGAGCGCGGATGAAGCGTCCATTACAGCTGTGCGCAATGCAATGGTAGCGTATCCTCATGCAGTGGCAGGAACCGGTCGTATTGATACGGTGCTTATGGAATTGACGAAAGGCCGTCTTGTGGCCAAAATTGGCTCGGAAGCCGTTTATTGCTTGGCGGATACAAAAAGCGGCTTGGGGATTACTTTCAAAGTAGAGGACGGCTCTTATCGCAGCATCAACCCCATGGTCATCGGCGTACTGAAGAGGGCAGGCCTTTTGACCAAGGAAGAAGAGGCCGCGTTGTGGGCTAAATATCCGCCGGTGCTTAAAAACCACCGAGGCGATATCATCGGGACCATAGAGGTTCTTTTCTAATCCAGACAAAAATGATAAGAAAACTGCGGATAAGCGGTTGACAGCGTGTCGGTAGTCGTGATAGTATTGATTTCAACAACTCCATATAACTTCTTTTCATCATGAGTTGGCTGAGGGACTGGCCCTATGACGCCGCGGCAACCACATTTTCGTTTTAGAGCGGAAATGAACGGTGCCAATTCCTGCAGGGGGAAATCCTGGCAGATGAAGAGAGAGACGGCAACTTTATGAAACCGGGATCTCTTCGCTGCGCGAAGAGATCTTTTTTTTGTTCCATGCCGCCGTAACCCTCTGCGTACCCTCTGTTACTCCTTTACTCTGTGTTCGTTCCCTATTAAGGACTTTTCTTATTTAACTAGCTGAAAACAACTGAAGGAGACGATTATTACAATGAGAAATTTTGCATCTTTGAAAGCCAAACAATTTACGGAATCCGTCATCCGGGAGATGTCCCGCGTGGCGGCGGCGCATGGCGCGATTAACCTAGCCCAAGGGTTTCCTGATTTTCCGGCGCCTCAAGAATTGAAGGAAGCGGCGCAGCGGGCCATTTTTGCCGATCACAATCAGTACGCCATTACCTGGGGTTCTAAGCCGCTGCGGGACGCCATCGTCTGGAAAACGCAGCGAGACTATGGCGTAACTTGGGATCCGGAGACGCAATTGACCGTTGTCTGCGGCTCCACCGAAGGCATGATTGCCACCTTGCTGGCTACGATCAATCCAGGGGAAGAGGTTATTGTTTTTGAACCGTTCTATGAAAATTATGGCGCTGATGTGGTTTTGTGCGGAGCCACTCCCCGCTATGTGACGTTGAAGGCGCCTGATTTTTCCTTCGACTTTGAAGAATTGGCGGCTACCTTTAATGAAAAGACGCGCGCTATTATCATTAATACTCCCAATAATCCTACAGGTAAAGTGTTCAATAAGAAAGAGCTGGAGTTTATTGCTGAATTGTGTCAGCGCTATGACGCCTTGGCGATCACCGATGAAATTTACGAGCACATTTTGTATGACGACGCGAAGCATGAACCGATTTGGACCTTGCCGGGCATGGAGGAGCGGACCGTTGTCATTAACAGCGTTTCCAAAACCTACAGTGTTACTGGCTGGCGTATCGGCTTTGTAGCGGCGTCTGCGGAGCTGACAGCCTCGATTCGCAAGGTTCACGATTTTCTAACCGTAGGTGCTGCGGCGCCGCTGCAAATGGCAGTAGCCGAAGCGGTGCGCTTTGAGCCTCAATATTATGAAGAATTGGCGTCTTTTTATCGGGAGCGCCGCGATTATTTGCTAAAGGTGCTGCAGGAGGTCGGTTTGGGTTGTGTGCGGCCCCAGGGGGCGTACTATATTATGGCGGATATCCGGCCGATGGGCTGGGATGATGATGTAGCCTGCGCCTTCCATTTGGCGGAAAAAATCGGCGTAGCTGTAGTGCCTGGTTCCAGTTTCTATCGTCCGGAGCAGCCGGACAGCCATACCTTCATTCGCTTCTGCTTCTGCAAAAAAATGGAGACCTTAGAAGCAGCGGCGGAGCGCTTGCGTCAGTGGCGCAAAAAATAGCAGTCAACGAATTTTAGGGTGTCATCTTCCTGAACCATACCCAGGGCCCGGGCGTGAGAGGGGAATGAAACGGCCGGAAGTTCGCTGCCGATAGAGGACAAAATCATGCGTGAACAGAGAGGAAGATCACAATGAATAAAAAATGGTTAAAGTGGACTAGTGCAGCTCTGGGTGTTGTTTTGGCAGGAACTCTACTAGCAGGATGCGGCGGCGCTTCTAAGCCGGCCGCAGATGCTAATAAGCCCTTGCGGGTAGGGGTAACCGCAGGCCCCCATGCGGAAATCATGGAAGAAGTTAAAAAGGTAGCGGCTAAAGATGGCTTGAACATCCAGATTGTGGAGTTCAACGATTATATTCAGCCGAATATTGCCTTGAATCAAGGGGAATTGGAAGCGAACAGCTATCAGCATCAGCCGTTTTTAGACAATCAGATTCAAGAAAGAAAATATGCCTTGACCAGCGTGGCTAAAACCGTAATTTTCCCGATGGCTGCGTATTCTAAGAAAGTGAAATCCGCCGCGGAATTGAAAGACGGCGCGATTGTAGCTATTCCCAATGATCCTACCAATGCGGGCCGAGCGCTGCTGCTTTTGGAAAAGCAGGGGCTGTTGAAGTTGAAAGAGGGCGCTGGCCTGAAAGCGACGGTAGCGGATGTTGTGGGGAATCCTAAGAACATTCAGCTGCGAGAACTGGAGGCCGCTCAGGTGCCTCGCTCCATGGAAGATGTGGATTTGGCGGTTATCAACACCAACTATGCCTTGGTAGCAGGCTTAGTTCCCACTAAGGATTCGCTGTTCATCGAAGACGGAAATTCTCCCTACGCCAACGTGATTGCCGTTCGCACTCAGGACAAAGATAACCCGGCTGTGCAAAAATTGCTCAAAGCCTATCAGTCTGCGGAAGTGAAAAAATTTGTAGCCGAGCATTTTAAGGGTTCAGCTTTGTCTGCTTGGTAAAAACGGCGTAAAGTTCATGCGGTAGTTTAGAGGTAACGGTTTCCTAAAGGGGGTGTACTGAGTGAGTCAGAGATTAAATGAAAAAGAGGCGCGGCTTTTAGAACTGCTGCGGCAGATGGGCAAGGTGGCCGTTGCCTTTTCCGGCGGCGTCGACAGTACTCTTTTAGCGGCGGCGGCGCATAAAGCGCTGGGGACGCAGGCTTTGGCGGCTACGGCGTTTTCACCGTCTTTGCCGGAGTGGGAGCTACATGATGCCAAACGCATTGCCGAAATGATCGGTGTGCGGCACGTGGTGCTGGAAACACAGGAATTTTCGCAGGACGCTTTTGTGGAAAATACGTCTTTGCGTTGTTATCATTGCAAAAAAGAGCGCTTTACAGCGCTTGTGGGCTGGTGCGAAAGTCAAGGTATACCTTGGATTGTGGAAGGCAGCAATTTAGATGATGCCAGCGACTTTCGTCCGGGCATGAAGGCCATTGAAGAGCTGTCGGCTTCGGTAAAAAGCCCGCTTTGGGATGCGGGCTTTACTAAAGCAGATGTGCGAGCGCTTTCAAAGGAATGGGGCCTGCCTACTTGGAATAAACCTAGTGCGGCCTGCCTGGTGTCGCGGCTGGCCTATGGTTTGCCGATTACAGCGGAACGGTTAAAACAAGTAGATCAGGCGGAGCGAGCTATTAAAGAAATAACCGGTCCAGTCAATTTGCGGGTGCGTCATCATGGCGAAACCGCGCGCATTGAAGTGGCGCCGGAATGGTTTGCTAAGCTGGCGGAGCCGGCGGTAGCGGCGAAGCTGACGAAAACGTTGCAGGGCATAGGTTTCGTGTATATAGTGCTCGACTTAGCCGGATATCGCTTGGGCAGTATGAATGAAATGCTGTCATCGGAGCAGACGGAGGGACTGGGCCAATGAGACCGGAAGAAGGGTTGCAGGAGCTGTTGCAGCAAGTGTTGCAACAGCTGAGCTTTGGCAGTGTCATTCTTACGCTTCAGGACGGGCGGGTACTGCAGGTGGAGAAAAGAGAGGTCTTTCGGTTGCCTTATGCGGCGTCTAAATCTGCAGCGGCGGCATCTCCGGACACGGAGCCGGTGGTCAAGCGCATTTTAGCGGCTTTGGGGACCTTGGCGTACGGTCGAATGGAGTTGAAGGTGCAAGGCGGCAAGGTGACTCAAGTGGAAACTACGGCCAAGCTGCGCGGCAGCGATTGGCAAGGCATGGATGGAGACGGCATCTAGGATCGTTATTGCCTAAAAGGAGCTTGACAGGCCGTTGCGAGCATGGTATTCTTTAATCAATTCAGAGTTAAATAGTCGAGTTTGGCTGATCAGAAAGACTGAAGGCCAAGGAGGTTTCGCGGCATTATGCTGAGAGAGTCTTCCTTGGTCTTTTTTGTTGTAGTAACAAGGTGAAAAGAGTCATTTTGAAGGTATGAACAGGAGGAAGAAAAATGAAAATTGCAAAAAGTCTAATTGACCTGATTGGGAACACCCCGCTGTTGGAGCTGACGAATTACGAAAAAAACAACAAACTGCCGGCGAAAATTGTGGCCAAGCTGGAATACTTCAATCCTCTGGGCAGCGTGAAGGATCGAGCTGCTTACGCCATGATTGCGGATGCAGAGTCAAAAGGCCTTGTGGACAAGGATACGGTCATTATCGAACCTACCAGCGGTAATACCGGCGTAGGCCTAGCATTTGTGGCGGCGGCGCGCGGTTATACGCTGATTTTAACGATGCCGGAGACCATGAGTATTGAACGGCGTCTGCTTCTTTCAGCGTTAGGCGCCAAGGTCGTCTTGACTCCCGGTGCGGAAGGCATGAAAGGCGCGATTCGCCGCGCGGAAGAACTGGCCGCCGAACACGGCAAAGCTTTTATTCCGCAGCAGTTCAAAAATCCTGCTAATCCTGCGATTCACAGGACGACAACGGCCGAGGAAATCTGGGCTGACACGGACGGTCAGGTGGATGTGTTTGTGGCTGGCGTCGGCACTGGCGGTACGGTGACCGGCGTCGGGGAAGCCCTGAAGGCGAAAAACCCCAACATTCATATTGTGGCGGTAGAACCGGCGGAGTCTCCGGTGCTTTCCGGCGGCGCAGCAGGACCCCATAAGATTCAAGGCATTGGCGCCGGCTTTGTGCCGGACATCTTAAATACCGGCGTGGTGGATGAGATTTTCCAAGTGCCAGGAGCCGACGCGTTTGCTACTTCTCGTGAACTGGCGACAACCGAAGGCTTGCTGGTGGGGATTTCTTGCGGCGCTGCGGTTTATGCGGCTGCGCAGCTGGCCAAGCGGCCGGAGTTTGCCGGTAAGACCATTGTAGCGCTGTTGCCGGACACCGGGGAACGCTATCTCTCAACGCCTCTTTTCCAGAGCGAACAGTAAAAAAATATTTGTGAAAAAAGTAGAGACTGACTTGTAATTTTGGCTTGTAGGCCGGCCCTAGCCATGCTACAATGACCAAAGAACCAGGGCGGTATCCTTTTGGGGAACTGCACCGCAGACAGCCAGCTTTGCCGACAATTTCATCAGGCTTTTTTGCCGCTTAGATCCTACGGGACTGAGACGCCAAAGCCGTTCTGTCTGCCGTACTATGCCTTCCGGGTTTCCGGGAGGCTTATTTTTTTGAGGAGAGTGGTTTTTATGAAACAGGTCACAACGGTGGAAGAACTGCGTCAATTGGTAGGCGGAGCGCGCCGGGCGGGGCAAAGTGTTGCGTTAGTTCCTACGATGGGCTATTTGCACGCAGGACATTGTACGCTGATGCAGCAGGCTAAAAAAGAAAATGGCCTGGTCGTAGCCAGCATTTTCGTGAATCCCTTGCAGTTTAGCGCTGGCGAGGATTTTGCCGTGTATCCGCGCGATTTAGAGCGTGACGCGGCCGCCGCTGCAGCGTCAGGGGTGGATGTGCTGTTTACTCCCTCGGTAGAAGAAATGTATCCCCAAGGGTACGAAAATATGAAAACCTTAGTAACCGTGAGCGGCGTCAGCGAAGGGCTGTGCGGCGCGTCTCGCCCCGGTCATTTTCAAGGTGTGGCGACAGTAGTGGCCAAGCTTTTTCATCTGGTTCAGCCGGATCGTGCGTATTTTGGGCAGAAGGATGCGCAGCAAGTGGCGGTCATTCGACAAATGGTGATGGATTTGAACTGGCTGGTGGACATTGTGGCGGTGCCGATTGTGCGCGAAGCGGACGGTTTGGCTTTGTCTTCGCGCAATGTGTATCTTTCGCAAGCGGAACGTACAGCGGCGTTAGTGCTGTCGCGGGCGCTGCAGAAGGCCCAAACTCTTTTGCAAGCCGGGGAACGGCGCAGCGCCTCCGTGGAAGCTGCGGCAAAAGAGGAACTGGCTCAGGAGGCTTTGGCAGCAGTGGAGTATGTGATGTTGGTGGATGCGGCCAGCATGCAGCCGGTGACCGAGATCAAACAGCCGGTGGTATTGGCTTTGGCAGTACGCATCGGCAAGACAAGACTGATTGATAATTTACTGTGGGAGGAATGCTAAGATGATGCGACATATGTTTACTTCTAAACTGCACCGGGCGACGGTGACCGAAGCCAACTTAAACTATATGGGGAGTATTACCATTGACGAAGATCTTGTAGATGCTGTGGGCATGTACCTTCATGAACGGGTGCAGATTGTCAACAACAATAATGGCGCTCGTTTGGAAACCTATATTATTCCCGGACCGCGCGGCTCCGGCGTTGTCTGTTTGAATGGCGCCGCCGCCCGCTGGGCTCAGCCGGGGGATGTCGTGATTATTATGGCCTACGCTTGGATGGAGGAGGCCGAGGCGCGGACACATGTGCCCAAGGTTGTTTTTCTGGGCGAAGGAAACCGTATTGAATCCATCAAAGGCGCAGAGCAGCATGGTGAAATCGGTTGATTGACAATGAAGAGACCCGTAGTTTATGATGTAAGAATGAATACATCGGAAACTGGGAGGTCGAGGTTTTGCGAGCGCGAATACTAAAGCTGCTGCGGCAGCAATCCCAGGATTATCTATCCGGGGAAGAGATCAGCCGGCAACTAGCGGTCTCTCGTACTGCTGTGTGGAAACACATTCAGGAATTGAAAAATCACGGTTATGAAATTGAAGCGCATCCGCGCAAGGGGTATCGCTTGAAAAGCCGTCCGGACTTATTATTGCCAGAAGAAATTAGAGCCGGCCTGGCTACACAGCTTTTAGGCAAACAGATTGTGCATTTTTATGATACTTCTTCTACCAATAATGAAGCCAAACGTCTAGCGGCGGATGACGCTGTTGAAGGAACGATTGTCGTATCAGAGGCGCAAACATTGGGGCGGGGACGTTTGAATCGCGGTTGGTTTTCTCCTCCTGGAGGCGGCGTTTGGGTATCTGTCATTCTTCGGCCTCCGTTCCCGCCGCAAGAAGCTCCGAAATGTACGCTTATGGCGGCGGTAGCGACCGTAGAGGCGATTCGTGAGGCCAGCGGTCTTAATTGCGGCATTAAATGGCCTAACGACATTCTCTGGCAGGGGCGGAAGCTGGTGGGCATTCTTACGGAAATGAGCGCAGAAATGGATGCCATTAATTTTGTAGTACTGGGCATCGGTATTAACGTGAGCTTGCAGGAAAGCGATTTTCCTGAAGAGTTACGGAACATAGGCGCTTCCGTGTCCATGGGAGCCGAGCGCGAAGTTTCCCGCGTAGAGCTGTTGCAAAAGCTTTTAGAACGTTTGGAGTATTGGTACCAAGTGGTGAAACAAGAAGGCTTTGAACCTGTTTTGGAAGCTTGGCGGCGCGAGTCGGTTACCCTGGGACAGCCGGTCCGTGTGCTGGCTGGCGAGGAAACCTATGATGGCGTGGCGGAAGAACTGGCGGAAGACGGTTCTCTCTTAGTACGCACGGAAAATGGCTTGCGGCGCGTACTGGCGGGAGATGTGTCGCTGCGCCTGCAAGGGTAGATCGTTAAAAATGGAGGAAGAAATCACATGCTACTAGTGATTGACATTGGCAATAGCAATATCGTTCTGGGAGCCTATGAAGGAAAAACCATGCAACATCATTGGCGGGTTTCGACAGACCGCCAGAAAACCGGTGATGAGTACGGCATGCTGTTGAATAATTTATTTCATTATTCCGGCTTGACGATGAAGGATATTACTGCTGTTATTATCTCCTCGGTAGTGCCGCCGATTATTGTGCCTTTTGTCCGGATGTGCCGGCGTTACTTTAACGTAGATCCCCTTGTTGTGGGCCCTGGCATCAAAACCGGCATTTGCATTAAATACGAAAATCCTCGCGAAGTCGGCGCTGACCGTATTGTTAACGCTGTGGCCGCCTATGAAATGTTTGGCGGTCCGCTGATCATTATTGATTTTGGCACGGCCACAACCTTCTGCGCCATCGCCGACAACGGCGACTATTTAGGAGGAGCTATTTCTCCAGGCATTGGCATTTCGACAGAAGCGCTGTTCCAACGGGCGGCCAAGCTGCCGCGTATCGAGTTGGTGCAGCCGAAACAAGTGATCTGCCGCAATACGGTAAGCAGCATGCAATCGGGGATTATCTTCGGTTTTACGGGCCAAGTGGATGAAATCGTTCGGCGTATGAAGGAAGAACTCGGCAGCGACGCCTATGTAGTAGGAACTGGCGGCTTGGCGAATCTTATCGCGCAGAACTCAACCACCATTAATGTAGTAGAACATTTCTTGACACTGGAAGGACTACGCATACTCTATGAACGGAACTCCTAAACTGACGATTGGCGGGCTTGTGCTCGCCAATCCTGTTATTTTGGCCCCTATGGCCGGTGTAACGGATTTACCATTTCGCCTCTTATGCAAGGAATCAGGCTGTGGCTTGGTTGTGTCGGAAATGATCAGCGACAATGCTTTGCTTTTTGACAATGACCGCACCTTGGAAATGCTGCGTATGGAGCCGGCGGAGCGTCCGGTGGCCATGCAGATTTTTGGCTCCAACCCGGAGTTGATGGCGCAGGCGGCGCAAAAGGTGGAAGCCGCCGGAGCGGATATTATTGACATTAACATGGGCTGTCCGGCGCCGAAAATTGTCAAAAATGGCGAGGGCTCGGCGCTCATGCGCAAGCCTGAACTGGCGCAGCGTATTTTGCGCGCTGTTGTGGCGGCGGTACAGGTACCGGTAACGGTGAAAATACGCAAGGGCTGGTCCGAACAGGAAGTCAATGCGGTAGAGCTGGCGCTTTTGGCAGAAGAGGCCGGCGTGGCGGCGGTAGCCGTCCATGGGCGGACGCGGGAACAATTTTATGAAGGAAAAGCTGATTGGCAGATTATTCGCGAAGTCAAAGAGGCTCTTTCCATTCCGGTAATCGGTAATGGCGACATCTGGAGTCCTGCGGATGCTGCGCGCATGTTGGAGCAAACCGGCTGCGACGGTATTATGGTAGGACGTGGCTGTCAGGGAAACCCATGGCTGTTTCGCGATATTTTAGCTTACTTGCAAACCGGCGTTGTACCGCCGGCGCCGTCCTTAGAAGAACGGCGTCGGTTTATTTTACGCCACTTGGACATGCTTATGTCCTTGAAAGGGGAATATGTCGCCGTTCGGGAGATGCGTCGCCATGCTGCCTGGTATACGAAAGGCGTGCGCGGCGCGGCTAGATGGCGGCAAATGTTGAATCAGGCGCTCTGCCGGGATGACTTTGAGCGTTTGCTGGAGGAAATGCTGGCAGCGGAGTTGTCTGCTGCAAACGGGGGCTGACGATGAGTGACAGCATGATTTTATTTCCGCTGATGAGCGGTGTTTTGCCGCGCCCGGGAGGCGGGCGGGCTAAGGGCATTTTTTTGCCGGATCAAGGCGGTAGTTGGCTGGCAAGGCTGGCGGGAACGCGTAACAATCTACTTCTTTGTCCTTGGCTGAATGATGAGGAGCGCTTGTATCCAGTAGGGGTGTCTGCACGTGTGTTGGACGTAGAAGCGCAGCCTGCTTTTGACGAGGACGGTCAGGCTGTGCCCGTCTTTTTGGCGACTTTAGAGGGACAAGAATTCATGCGCTGGCATTCTTTTCGCGGCAGTCAGGAATTGGTGCTGGCTGAAGGCGTGGAAACTGTGCCGCTGCGGCAGATGCGCAAAAAGTATCCGGCTATTTCCGGCGCGGGCTGGCAGCCTGCAGGGGGGTATACGGAATTTCGCGGTCCCGAGGATTTACCGGTAACCATTTATGGACTGGACGTGGAAACAGGACGCGAGATCTCCATTACGGCCAATTTGGGAGGGCTGGTAACGCCAGAACAGGCGCATACCATTGAACATGGCATTATCCGCGCTTTGCAGCAAGCCGGCTTGTGTACGGTGCGTACGTTGCTTAGCGCCATAGCTCATGAGACGGAAGAGTTGAAGTGGTCCGTGGAAGCCGGCATTCGTTTTGCGATGCCGGAAATCTTGGGGCAGACGCAAGGTGGGGCTTGCGGCAATCCCATGACCTATTTGGCACAGGCCTATTTTAGCGAAACTTTTTTGGAACAGCTGGAAGCGGGAGAAAATGCCGCTGACGCTGTGGCAAGAGCGCGCAAAAGCGCCATGTCTCAGGTGATGGAGGACTTGGATTTGACTGGAGATCCACAGCTGAGGGCGCTAGAGGGACTGAAGAAGGGCATGAGCCATGACGACACGCCTCTACCGGTGGCTGTGTGCAAACGAGTGCTGCAGCAATTCCCTTTTTCTCCCTGGGGTTGACGTGCCATATTGACGCGACCGACCTTTGGGCCTATAATATTATCCAATAGCATGAAGAAGTTTTAAGTGTCAAGGCAAACTTGACACTCTTTCTATTGTTTTGTAGTAATGCCGTTGGTTGAAGCAAGTATAAAACAGAAGGAGCGCGAAACATGGCGGAAAAACAGACCATTCTTACAGAAGAGGGCTTACGTAAATTAGAAGAAGAACTGGAGTTTTTGAAGACCGAACGTCGTTCGCAAGTAGCGGAGCGCATTAAGCAGGCTATTGATTTCGGCGATATCAGCGAGAACTCAGAGTATGAAGATGCCAAAAATGAGCAGGCTTTCATTGAAGGCAAAATTGCCGACTTGGAAAAGAAACTGCGCAATGTGGAAATCATTAAAAAAAATGATGCAGATGTAGTGACTGTTGGTTCGACGGTATTACTGAAGGACCTAGAAATGGATGATGTGGCCGAATATACAATTGTTGGTTCGACGGAAGCAGATCCCATGGAATTCCGAATTTCCAACGAATCTCCTGTGGGGGCAGCCATTTTAGGGCAGCGCGTCGGGGGAGTTGTGGAAGTGCATGTGCCTGCAGGCGTACTGAAGTATCAGATTATGCAGCTCAACGGCAAGTAAGGAAAAGAAGTGGGGGCAGAGGTATGTCGGAAGGAACGTCAGAACAACAGACAGAACAACAGCAACGGGAAGAACTAAACGAGCAAATGCTGGTGCGTCGGGAAAAGATGAAGCAAGTAGCTGCAAAGGGACTAGAGCCCTTTGGACGTCGTTTTGACCGGTCGCATCAGGCAATGGAAATAGTAGAAGGCTTTGAAGAACTGCAAGGAACAACGGCGCGGGTAGCCGGGCGGGTCATGGGCCTGCGCGGTCATGGCAAGGCCAGCTTTGTGCATATTCAGGATATGTCCGGACGCATTCAGATTTACTTCCGTCAAGATACAGTGGGGGAAGAGGCCTACGAACTATTCCGCCTGCTGGATTTGGGCGATATCATTGGCGTGGAAGGCGAGATTTTTCGTACGAACAAAGGTGAAATTAGCATCAAGGCTAAAAGCTTTTCCTTGCTGTCCAAGGCGTTACGGCCATTGCCTGAGAAATGGCATGGACTAAAAGATGTGGAAACTCGCTATCGCCAGCGTTACTTGGATCTGGTTGTCAATCCGGATGTGCAAAAGACCTTTGTGTTGCGAAGTCGCATTATTCAGTCTTTGCGACGCCAACTAGACGACAAAGGTTTTTTGGAAGTGGAAACCCCGATGATGCATCCCATTCCCGGCGGGGCTACAGCCAAACCGTTCGTGACGCATCACAATGCGCTAGACATGAAGTTGTATATGCGCATTGCACCGGAATTGTATTTAAAGCGATTGATTGTCGGCGGCTTTGACAAGGTTTATGAATTGGGCCGGATGTTTCGGAATGAAGGCATTTCCATCAAGCATAATCCGGAGTTTACCATGGTGGAGTTGTATCAAGCGTATGCCGATTATGAAGATGTGATGCGTCTGACCGAAGAAGTCATTGCCGGCATTGCGCAACAGGTATTGGGAACGACTAAAATCGTGTACCAGGATCAAGAAATCGACTTGACTCCTCCTTGGAATCGCATGACGATGCCGGAAGCGGTGTTGAAAATTGGCGGCGTTGATTTTAACCAGGTGAAGACCTTAGAAGAAGCGCGCCGTTTGGCAGATGCCCATAACATACCATACGAAGCCAAGGATGGTATTGGCGGTATTTTAAATAACGCCTTTGAGGAATTGGTGGAAGAGCATTTAATTCAGCCTACGTTTATTACAGGACACCCAACGGAAATTTCGCCGCTGGCTAAGCGTAATAAAAACAATCCGGAAATTACGGATCGTTTTGAAGCGTTTATCTTTGGGCGTGAAATGGCCAATGGCTTTTCCGAACTTAACGATCCCATTGACCAGGAAGGACGTTTTATGGCCCAGGTGGCGCAGCGTGAATCCGGTGATGACGAGGCGCATATGATGGACCGTGACTATGTAACGGCCTTGGAATATGGTTTGCCGCCTACAGGCGGCCTGGGCATCGGCATTGACCGTCTGGTAATGCTGCTGACCAACAGCCACTCTATCCGCGATGTTTTGTTATTCCCGCATATGCGGCAGGCCCAAGACTAATAGCAGCCCCTGCTTTCGTGAACGAAAGCAGGGGCTTGTTCTTTTGAGGAGGACTTTTTTGCAAGGCGTCGAATGTGTAGAAAAAGAAATAAGGGCTGTAAAGCGCCTGGGAAAGGTGGCCGGTTTATGATTGTAGGGAGCCGCGTTAAAGAAATTTTGCAGGAACGCAGGGAAGCGTTCATTCGGGACTTGGAAATTTGGACTAACATTGATTCGGATACGGGAAATCTTGCGGGCAGCCGTCAAATTGCGGCGCTCTTGGCGCAGCGGGTAGCCAAACTGGGCGGACGAATGGAAGAACGGGCTAATGAACGAGGCGTACACGTTATTGCTCGCTTTCCTGGGAAGGGAACTCTTAAAGCGTTGCTTGTAGTGCACACCGATACCGTGCTCAACACGGAAGAGGGGCGGTATCCTTTTCAGCTAGGAGAGGACGGCATTGCTTACGGGCCGGGAGCAGGCGACTGTAAGGCGTCGGCATTGCAGATGCTGTATGCAGTAGAAGCATTTCAGGCGCTTGAGGAAAAACCATATGGCGAACTGATTGTCTATTTTGATGCGGAAGAGGAAACTGGTTCGCCTGATGAGT